>NZ_JBIVAL010000003.1:0-648428 GCF_044745505.1 Streptomyces sp. NPDC086989 | reverse complement strand
AAGGAACGGACGCTTCCTTTGTACTCACCCTCGCGGGCTTTCCTCCGGGCTTTCGTTCTTCTTTCTTGCGTTTCCGACTCTATCAGACTCTTTCGGGCCTGACCCCCAGTCAGCGGGGTTTGTCTTCCGGGCTGTTGGGCCCTTCCGACTCCCAGAACTCTAGTGGATTTCCCGGCTGATTCATAATCGGCCTTCGGAAATTCATTCGGGCATGCCGAATACGTTCCCGGTGGGAGATCGTGCTGAGTTGGGTGCCGCAACGAGGCGGCGGGATGCGCCGTCGCCAAAACCTTCCGGCTCTGGGACAACTCGAAGAACCTTACGGACTGGTGGAGTCCGTGTCAACCCCGCCGCTCACGGCCTGGTCAGCTCGGCGACTGGAGGTCTTCGACGCGGTCCAGGAGCCGGGTGAGCATGTCGCCCAGCACGCCGCGCTCCGCCGTGGAGAGGTCCTGGAGGAGGTCCTCCTCGAAGACCGTGGCCGAGCGCATCGCGTCGAGCCACTTGCTGCGGCCCTCGTCCGTGAGCTCCACGATCACGCGGACCCGGTTGGACTCGTCCCGCTCGCGCGTCACCAGTCCCTCCGCCGTCATGCGGTCGATCCGGTGGGTCATCGCCGCCGGCGTGAGGCCCAGCTGCTTCGCGAGCTCGCTCGGGCCCATCCGGTACGGGGCTCCGGAGATGACGAGGGCCTTGAGGACCTCCCACTCCGCATTGCTGATGCCCAGAGCGGCGGTCTGGCGTCCGTACGCGACGTTCATGCGGCGGTTCAGTCGGCTGAGCGCCGAGACGACCTTCTCGACCTGCGGATCGAGGTCCTGGAACTCGCGCTGATAGACGGCGATCTGCTCGTCGAGGCTCGGCTCGTGGACGGGCGCGGTGCCGTCGGGGGTGTCACCCATGTTCGAAGTATCGCATGTGCTCGTTGGCGTCTAACTCCTTCGATGTGTAGAGTTAAGCATCGAAGTTTAGGTGTGAAGTCTTCGGGCTTCAGTTCTCAAGGCAGGTGAGAAGTGACCAAGGTGATGGGCGCTGCGATGCGGCGGATCCAGGCCGGCAACGCGTTGACCGCGTTCGGCATCGGTTTCACGGTTCCGTTCCTCTACATCTACGTGGCGCAGGTGCGAGGTCTGGGTTCCATGGCGGCCACGAGCGCGTTCGTGGCCTTCGCCGTGAGTGCCCTGGTCGCGCTGCCCCTCACCGGTCGGGTCATCGACCGCCGGGGTCCCGTCCCCGTGGTCATCGGCGCGGCCGTCGCCGCCTCGGTGGGCGCGCTGTCGCTCGGGCTGTCCACCGGCATCGTGCCGATCCTGCTGTCCGCCCTGGCGCTCGGCGCCGGGCAGGCCGTCATGCAGCCTGCGCTGGCGACGATGATCGTGTGGTGCTCGACGCCGGGCACCCGGACGCGTGCCTTCGCGCTCCAGTTCTTCATGCAGAACCTGGGTCTGGGGATCGGCGGGCTCATCGGCGGTCAGATCGTCGACGAGAGCCGGCCCGCCAGCTTCACCCTGCTCTTCGGCATCGAGGCCGTGATGTTCCTGGTCCTGGCCGGGGTCATCCTCACCGTGCGGATGCCGCACGCTCCGAGCATCAAGGACGCCGTGCCGCGGGGCGAGTCCGGGACGGGCGGTGCCTGGAAGCGGCTGCTGGGCCACAAGGCCATGGTGAAGCTGCTGGTGCTGGGCTTCGTGATCTTCTTCGCCTGCTACGGGCAGTTCGAGTCGGGTCTCGCCGCGTTCGGCACCGAGGCGGCCGGGATCACCCCGTCCACGCTCGGTTTCGCGCTGGCCGCCAACACCGGTGCCATCGTCGTGGCGCAGTTCGTCGTGCTGAGGCTGGTCGAGAAGCGCCGCCGGTCCCGGGTGATCGCGCTGGTCGGCCTGATCTGGACCGTGGCGTGGGTCATCGCCGGGTTCTCGGGGCTGGGGCACGGCAGCGCGATGATGGCCGCCGCCGCGTTCATCACCACGTACGCGCTCTTCGGAATCGGTGAGGCGATGCTGTCGCCGACGCTGGCGCCGCTGGTGGCCGACCTGGCGCCGGAGGGTTCGGTGGGCCAGTACAACTCTGCGTTCGCGCTGGTCAAGCAGATGGCGCTGGCGCTGGGTCCGCTGGGTGTGCCGCTGGGTGCGGGAGTGCCGATGCTCTACATCGGGGTGTTCATCGCGGTGTCGCTGGGAATCGCGGGGCTGGCGCTGCGGCTCGGCGGGCAGCTGAGCCCGGTGCAGGACAAGCCGTCGCTGCTGAAGGGCGACGTGGTGGCGGTGGTCGTGCCGGCTGCCGAGCCGGAGCGCGTTCCCGCGTAGCGGACGCCCCGTACGGGACGCGCAGTACAAGCAGTACAAGAGGAAGGCCCGGTCCTGGTGGACCGGGCCTTTCGCATGGGCGGGCCCGGTTATTTGTCGGGCAGGGCGAACTCGCACCAGACGGCCTTGCCGCCGCCCGGGGTGCGGCGGGAGCCCCAGGCGGAGGCGATGGTCGCGACGATCGAGATGCCGCGGCCGGTTTCGTCGGCGGGTTCGGCGCGGCGGCGGCGCGGGAGGTGGTCGTCCCCGTCGGTGACCTCGATGATCAGGCGTCGGTCGGTGCGGCGCAGCCGCAGCCGCATGGGCGGGGTGCCGTGCTGGAGGGAGTTCGCGACGAGCTCGCTCGCGGCCAGGACGCCGAGGTCGCACAGTTCGACCGGGAAGCGCCAGGAGGCGAGGACTCCGGAGGCGAAGGCGCGGGCGCGGGGGGCGGCCTCGACGCCGCCGAGGAGTTCCAGGGCGGCATTGTGGAAGAGCTCGGCGTCGGCTCCGGTGCGGCTCGGCTGCTGGAGGACCATCACGGCGACGTCGTCGTCGTGGTCGGCGTCCACGCCGAGGGCGCGCATCAGGCGGTCGCAGATGACGGCGGGGGTGCCCTGGGCGCCGGAGAGGGCGCGTTCGAGGGCGGCGACGCCTTCGTCGATGTCCTCGCCGCGGCGTTCGACCAGGCCGTCGGTGTAGAGGACGGCGGTGGAGCCGGGGCCCAGTGCGATGGTGCCCGAGGTGTGCAGCCAGCCGCCGGTGCCGAGCGGCGGGCCGGTGGGGTCGGCCGCGCGGCGTACGGTGCCGTCCTCGTCGCGGACCAGGATCGGGAGGTGGCCGGCGGAGGCGTACGCGAGCAGGCCCTCGTTGGGGTCGTGGACGGCGTAGACGCAGGTGGCGATCTGGCTGGCGTCGATCTCGGCGGCGAGGCCGTCGAGGAGCTGGAGCACCTCGTGCGGGGGCAGGTCGAGGCGGGCGTAGGCGCGGACGGCTGTGCGCAGCTGCCCCATGACGGCGGCGGCGCGGACTCCGCGGCCCATGACGTCGCCGATGACGAGGGCGGTGCGGCCGGCGCCGAGGGTGATGACGTCGTACCAGTCGCCGCCGACGGCGGCCTCGGTGCCGCCGGGCTGGTAGGTGGCGGCGATGCGGAGGTCGTCGGGCTGTTCCAGTTCCTGGGGGAGGAGGGAGCGCTGGAGGGTGACGGCGGCCTCGCGCTGGCGGCGTTCGCTGGCGCGCAGCCGTTCGACGACTTCGGCGTGGTCGGTGACGTCGGCGAGGTGGACGAGGACCCCGGTGTGGTGGTGGTCGGTGTCGCCGTCCGCGGGGGCCTTGGGAAATTCCACGGGGGTGCAGGTGACCGTGTACGAGCTGGCGCCGCCGGGGGTGGTGCGGTTCTTGGCGGTACGCGGCTTGCCGCTGCGCTGGACCTGGTCGAGCAGGGGGAGCAGGCCGAGCTCGCCGAGTTCGGGGAGGGCCTCGTGGGCGGGCGCGCCGGCGGGGCGGGGGCCGAAGCCGGCGGTGTAGGCGTCGTTGACGTAGGCGACGCGGTGTTCGGGGCCGTGGACGAGGGCGACGAGGGCGGGGAGCCGGCCGAGGACCTCTCGTACGGAGAGTTCGTCGGGGGAGGGCACGGCGGCGGGGAGGCCGGGGCCGCTGCCCGGGCCGGCGCCGGTGCCCGTGCCGGAGACCGTGGGGTCCGCGGGGGCGTCGTCGGCGGTCGTGGCCGGGCGGGCGGCGGCGGCGCGGGCTGCCGGGACGGCGCCCTCACCCCGCTTGGCCTGGGCCGCGGCGTGTTCGGACCGGGCGGCGGCGCGGCGCTGCGTTCCGGGAAAACGGGCGCTCCAGCGCGTGAAGTTCACTGCGTTCAAGCCTCGTGGTGTCGCAAGTGGTCGCTGTGCTTCTCGTGGTCGATCGCTGGCCGGTGTCGCTCGGTGGGTCACGGCGGAAGCCACCGTGAATGTCACTGTGTGCAGGGGTGAGCGCACCTATGGTCACACGTCCAGTGTGGCCGACCGCACTGACAACGTCAGCCCTGGCTGTCCTTCGGGGGATTGGGGGCGGGCGGGGGCGGGGGGAATTTGTGGCCGTGTCCGGCGGCGAGTTCGAATTCTGCCCTGGGGTGTTCGAGGGATCCGAGGGAGACGATCTCACGTTTGAAGAGGCCCGAGAGGGTCCATTCCGCGAGCACGCGCATTTTGCGGTTGAAGGTGGGGATCCGGCTGAGGTGGTAGGTGCGGTGCATCAGCCAGGCGGGGTAGGCCTTGAGCTTGCGGCCGTAGATGTGGGCGACGCCCTTGTGGAGGCCGAGGGAGGCGACGGAACCCGCGTACTTGTGGGCGTACTCGGTCAGGAGCTCGCCGCGCAGGGAGGCCAGCAGGTTGTCGGCGAGGACCTTGGCCTGGCGGACGGCGTGCTGCGCGTTGGGGGCGCACTCGCGGCCCTTCTCCTGCGCGGTGATGTCGGGGACGGCGGCGGCGTCGCCGGCCGCCCAGGCGTGTTCGACGCCGTCGACGGTGAGGAAGGAGGTGCAGCGGAGGCGGCCGCGTTCGGTGCGCGGGAGGTCCGAGGCGGCGAGGACCGGGTGCGGTTTGACGCCTGCGGTCCACACGACGGTGCGGGTGGGGAAGCGGGCGCCGTCGCTGAGGACGGCGACGCGGTTCTCGCAGGATTCGAGCCGGGTCTCCAGGCGGACGTCGATGTTGCGGCGGCGCAGTTCGCGGACGGTGTAGACGCCCAGTTCCGGGCCGACCTCGGGGAGGATGTGGTCGCTGGCCTCGACCAGCACCCATTTCATGTCCTCGGGCTTGATGTTGTGGTAGTACCGGGCCGCGTAGCGGGCCATGTCCTCCAGTTCGCCGAGGGCCTCGACGCCCGCGTAGCCGCCGCCGACGAAGACGAAGGTGAGGGCGGCGTCGCGGAGGGCGGGGTCGCGGGTGGAGGAGGCGATGTCCATCTGTTCGATGACGTGGTTGCGCAGGCCGATGGCCTCTTCCACGGTCTTGAAGCCGATGGCGTAGTCGGCGAGGCCCGGGACGGGCAGGGTGCGGGAGACGGATCCGGGGGCGAGGACGAGTTCGTCGTACTCGATTTCCAGGGGGCCGGCGCCCTCGTCCTCGGTGGCGAGGGTGGCGACGGTGGCGGTCCGCTTGGCGTGGTCGATCGCCTGGGCCTCGCCGATGACGACGCGGCACTTGTCGAGGATGCGGCGGAGCGGGACGACGACGTGGCGCGGGGAGATCGAGCCCGCGGCCGCCTCGGGCAGGAAGGGCTGGTAGGTCATGTAGGGCTCGGCGCTGACCACCGTGACCTCGGCTTCGCCGGCTCTGAGTTTTCGCTGGAGCCGGAGCGCCGTGTACATGCCGACGTAACCCCCGCCGACGACGAGGATGCGCGTACGGGGCGGTGTACCGGGGGCCGCGCCCCGGGAGTTAGCAGCCTTCACCACCCCATGACGCAACGTGGCCGGGAGTTTGTCCACAGGCCTGACACATTGTGTGACCGCAGGGAGTGCCAGTACGAGGCTGCCGGGTGGCTTGAGTGGGGGTGGAGTTCCGCAGGTCAGGTGGTGCGGAAGGGGTGATTCCGGAGGCTTGGACCGGAAAAGTGGGGAGGAATGCTCCGATCGGGCGGTGGTCCGTCCGGGGCTGCCTCTTCTGAATTGACTCTGGCTCAACTATGTTCGTATCTCGTCGAGGAGTGAGACCGGGGCCCACCTGACCGTGGCCCACCTCGACACGAAGGCGGGGAATGTCTCCGGGGGGAGACAAATGATCACCGGGGGATACATATGAACATTTCCGATTTCCATGGTTCTGCGACCGCGCTCTCGGCCGAGAGCAACGGTCGCCTGATGACGGGCGGCACCACGCACGGCGTGGGCCGTTCCACGCCGCTGCGCGTCGACGCCCAGCGCAACCTGGAGCACGTGCTGCGCGCGGCGCGCGAGGTCTTCGGCGAGCTCGGCTACGGGGCTCCGATGGAGGACGTGGCGCGGCGCGCCCGCGTCGGCGTCGGCACCGTGTACCGGCGCTTCCCGAGCAAGGACGTCCTGGTCCGGCGGATAGCCGAGGAGGAGACCGCCCGGCTGACCGAGCAGGCCGAGGCCGCGCTGGGCCAGGAGGAGGAGCCGTGGCAGGCGCTGTCGCGCTTCCTGCGCACCTCCGTGGCCTCGGGGGCCGGGCGGCTGCTGCCGCCGCAGGTGTTGCGGGTCGGCTCGGCGGGCGAGGACGGCGTCGACGAGGCGGAGACGGCGCGGGTTCCGCACCAGCGCCAGGCCGGCGTGACCGGCGGCGGGGCACCCGAGCTGCGCGTCGTGGGCTCGCGGATCCCCCTCGAGGACGAGCCCTCGGAGGACGCCGGCGCGGGTGCGCTGCTCGAGGTGGTCGGCCGACTGGTGGACCGCGCCCGGGAGGCGGGTGAGCTGCGCGGAGACGTCACGGTGGCCGATGTCCTGCTGGTGATAGCGACGGCCGCTCCGGCACTGCCCGACGCGGCGCAGCAGGCGGCGGCGTCGTCGCGGCTCCTCGACATCCTGCTCGAAGGGCTGCGCTCCCGGACGGTCTGAGCGATGGGGGGTGTCCGGCCCTGATCCGCCGGCCCCCCTACGGGAGACGGTCCTCGCGCAAGCTCCTGCAAGGGTGCGCCCGGCTGCTTTCCCAGCTGCTGGTCGGCTCGTCGGCTGGTCGGCTCGTCGAGCGGTCCCCCGAACGGGCTCCTCGCCCGAAAGGGTGAGGAGCGGTACGCGATTTCACCGGGTGCCGCACGGACGAGTGGATGGTGTGGAGAGCGGCTCGGCGCGCGCCCCCCCGTGTGACAGGCTTGAACGGTGTACCGGTTGAGTGTGTCGTGCGGGGGCTTCCGCGATGAGCGTTGACGGTCGGGAAGAGCCGCTCGGTGGTACCGGCGGCGAGGCCGCGGCGGAGAGCCCGGTCGCACGCCAGGTCCCGGCCCAGCGCGGGCCGCGGCGCGGGCGCCACGCGGCGGCGGGACACGCCGGCGGCGAGCTGCCGCCGTCCGACGGGGACCTGATCGCCCGGATGCGCGGGGGCGACGACGGTGCGTACGAGGAGCTGTTCCTGCGGCACGCGGATTCCGTACGGCGCTACGCGCGGACCTGCTGCCGCGACGCGCACACGGCCGACGACCTGACCGCCGAGGTGTTCGCCCGCACGCTCCAGGCGGTACGGGGCGGGGCCGGGCCGGACCAGTCGGTGCGCGCGTACCTGCTGACCACGGTGCGGCGGGTCGCGGCGGCGTGGGCGAGGACGTCGCGGCGTGAGCACCTCGTCGAGGACTTCGCGGTGTTCGCGGAACAGGCGGCCGCGGGATCCGAGACCGGTGCCGGGTTGTCCGGGCTGTCGCGGGACGACACCCTCGAACTGGGCGCGGACGTGCGGGCGATGCGGGAGGCCGATCAGTCGCTGGCGATGCAGGCGTTCCGGAGCCTGCCCGAGCGGTGGCAGGCCGTGCTGTGGCACACCACCGTCGAGGACGCCTCCCCCAGTGCGATCGCCCCGCTGTTCGGGCTGAGCGCGAACGCGACCGCCGTGCTGGCCTCCCGGGCGCGGGAGGGGCTTAAGCAGGCTTATCTGCAGGCCCATGTGAGCTCGGCGCTGAGTGCGGGCGGGGACTGCGCGCGGTACGCGGACCGGCTGGGGGCGTATGCCCGCGGCGGGCTGCGGATGCGGGCGGAGCGGGGGCTGCGCAAGCACCTGGAGGAATGCGCGAAGTGCCGGCTGGCCGCCGGGGAGCTCAAGGACGTCAACGCGGGCATTCCCGCGCTGCTGCCGGTCGCGGTCATCGGGTGGTTCGCCGCCGGGTACGCGGCGAAGGCGGCCGGGGTGGTGGCCGGCGGGGCCGTCGCCGCCGGAGGTGCCGGGGCGGCCGCCGCGGCCGCGGGCGGGTCGGCCGCCGGGGCGGGTGCCGGTGCCGCCGGTGTCGGAGCGGGCGGTGCCGGAGCCGCCGGTGGGACCGCGGGTGCGGGGGCCGGGGCGGGGGCCGCCGGGGCCGGGGGTGGCGCCGGAGGTGCCGGATCCGGGCTCGGCGGGGCGGTGGTGTCCGAGGGGCTCGGGCTGCCCGCCAAGGCCGCCATCGCGGCCGGGATCGCCGTCGCCGCGGCGGCCGGGGTGGTGTTCGCGCTGGCCGGGGACGATCCCGAGCCGGGGGCCTCGGCGCAGCCCGCGCCGAGTGTGGCGGCGCCCGTGGTGCCGCTGGTCCCGGCTCCGCGCACACCGGAGCCGGCCGGTGCGCAGCCGCCGGACGCGCAGGGCCCCGTACCGGCCGAGGCACCCGGCGCTCTCCCCGCGCCGAGCCCCTCCCGGCCGAAGGCGCCGGCTCCGGTGTCCCCGGCGCCGAAGCCCCCGCAGACGCCGGGCCCGGTTCCGAGCCCGGCGCCGAGCCGGAGCCCGGCCGGGCCCTCGCCTTCCCCGACCCCGTCGCGGCCCGTGCCGAAGCCGCCGCATGGCTTCGAGCTGGCGGGGCTCGGACACTCGGCGTTCGGCGACCACGCCGGTCCCGAGCTGGAGACCGGGCGCAGCAGCTGGGTGTGGCAGCGGTGGGGGCTGCGGATCGCGGACCGGCGGTTCGCGCAGGGGATCACCGTGAACTCCCGTTCATCGGTGGAGATCACCCTGAACCGGCAGTGCACCGCCTTCTCGGCGCGGGCCGGGGTGGACGGCCTGTCCCTGTTCACCGACGGCACGGTGCGGTTCTCGGTGTACGCCGACGGTCAGCGGCTGTGGCGGTCGGGCGAGCTCGGGTTCGACGACCCGGCCGCCGCCGTCGACGTCTCCCTGACCGGGCGCAGCACGCTGCGGCTGGTGGTGGAGCAGGCCGGTCAGGGTCACCTGCCGACGCTGGCCAGCTGGGCCGACGCGGTGATCAGCTGCCGGTGACGGCGGCGACGGCGGTGACGAGGGCAGCGACCTCGCCCGGGGAGAGTTGCGCACCCGCCGTCTCCTCCGCCCGGTGGCGGTCGGGTCCGAGCGCGGCGCGGGTGGCCTCGGGCAGCGCGGCCACGGCGGCCTGTTCGGGGACCGAGCGCGGGTGCCCCGCCCGCCAGGCGGTGGCCGCGGCCAGCGCCCGTACGGCCTCCGTGTTCCGGCCGGCGTCGGCGAGCAGCACGGCCGCGGTGTCGGTGAGACCGGCCAGGATCCGCTCGGCGCAGTGCGCGGCGACGGCCGTGGCCAGGGCCGGGGCCAGCACGGAGAGGCCGGCTTCCGGGCCCTGTTCGCGGGCGATGAGGATGGCGTCGATGTTGTCCAGCCCGGCGGTGAGCTGCGGGGGCGCGTTGATCTTCCCGCAGGCGATGCGGGCGAGTCGGGCTTCGGTACGGGCCCGTTCGAGGTCCCCGCGGACGAGGGCGAGGAGCGCGGTGAGCATGCCGCCGTAGGCCCGTGCGTCGTACACCCCGCCGTAGCGTTCGACTTCGAGGGCGGCCTCCGCCAGGAGTTTCTCGGTGCCGGCGAAGTCCCCGGAGCAGAAGGCCGACTCCGCGATCCGGGCCATGGCGAACGGCACCTCGATGTGGGCTCCGACTTCCCGGGCCAGGCGCAGGCACTCCTCGTACTCGATGCGGGCCCAGTCGTACCGGCCGCGGGACAGCGCGACCTCCCCGGCCGCGCTCGCCACCTGGGCACGCAGCCAGCGGTCGCCGACGCGGTGGGCGATCTCGTGCAGTTCGGCGAGGTCGGCGGTGACGGAGGACAGGCCTCCGGTGAAGTCGATGGCCACGTGGGTGCGGAGCAGCAGGGTGATGCCCAGTTCCCAGTCGCCCCCGTGGCGGCGGCAGTTGTCGACCGTCTCGTCGAGCCCTTCGAGGACGGCGCGGGTCTCGCCGGTGAGGAAGGTCGTCATCGGCCAGAGCATGCCGGGGAAGCCGGCGGTTTCGGGACCTGCGCCCCGGAAGACCTGCTGGATGCGGTCGGCGAGGGCGATGTTCTGCGGGGTGCGGAACTCCTCGGGCGAGTGGCCCTCGGCGAGCAGCAGGACGTGCAGCATCTGTGCGCGCATGAAGCGCCAGTACGCGGGGGTGCCCTCGGGCGGCTGCACGGGGCTGAGCTCGATGATCCGGGCGGTCCATTCCACGCCCTCGATGCGGTAGTTGCGCAGCCACCAGAACCAGCCGAGGGCGAGGACGAGCCGTTCGGCGTTCTCGGTGGGACCGCTGCGGGTGGTGTGCAGGAGCGCGGCGCGGAGGTTGTCGAGTTCGGTCTCGATGCGCCGGATCCAGGGCAGCTGGGAGGCGCCGCGCAGCAGCGGCTCGGCCTCCTCGGCGAGGGCCAGGAAGTGTGCGGCGTGGCGGTCGGCGACGGCGGCCCGGTCGGCTTCGTGCGCGGCGGCGCGTTCGGCGGCGTACTCGTGGATGGTCTCCAGCATCCGGTAGCGCATGCCGGTGTCGTCGGGGCCGGGGGCGGCGACGACGAGGGATTTGTCGACGAGCGAGCCGAGGAGGTCGGCGACGTCCTCGGCTGCCGCGCCGGAGCAGACGGCTTCGGCGGCGGGGAGGTCGCAGCCGCCGGCGAAGACGGACAGGCGGCGCAGCACGGTGCGTTCGCGGTCGTCGAGGAGCTCCCAGGACCAGTCGACGACGGCGCGCAGGGTCTGCTGGCGGGGCAGTACGGTACGGGCGCCGCCGGTCAGGAGCCGGAAGCGGTCGTCGAGCCGGTCGGCGATCTGGCGCGGGGTGAGCAGCCGCAGCCGGGCCGCGGCCAGCTCGATCGCGAGCGGCAGCCCGTCGAGGCGGGCGCAGATCTCGGCGACGGCGGCCGGGTCCTCGTCGGGGGTGAAGCCGGGGCGGACGGCGGCGGCGCGGTCGGCGAAGAGGCGGTGCGCGGGGTCGGGCGGCAGGGGGTCGACGGGGCGGACCGTTTCGCCGGGCACGCCGAGGGGTTCGCGGCTGGTGGCCAGGATCCGGACGCCGGGACAGTGGGTGAGGAGGTGCTCGGCGAGTTCGGCGGCGGCGCCGATGACGTGCTCGCAGTTGTCGAGGACGAGGAGCAGGCGGCGGTTCGCGCAGTGCTCGACGAGCTGGGCGGCCGGGTCGTCGGCGGGGGTCTTCTCGCGGGCCACGAGGGCGTTCTCGCGCAGGCCGAGGGCGCTGAGGACGGCGCCGGGGACGGCGGCGGGGTGGTCGAGGCGGGCGAGTTCGACGAGCCAGGCCGGCTCGGGGTGGGCGGCGGCCGTGTGCTCGGCGAGCCGGGTCTTTCCGGAACCGCCTGGGCCGGTGAGGGTGACGAGGCGGAAGTGGTCCAGGTCGGAGCGGAGGGCGGCGAGCTCGGGCTCACGACCGACGAAGGAGGTGAGGCGAGGGCGGAGGTTCCCGGCGGGCGGGGCGGATTCCCTGGCGGGGGCGGTGAGGGCGGAGGGGGCCGCGGGTGTGGAGGGTGCGGAGGGTATGGACGGTGTGGCGGAGGCGGACGGTGTGGCGGGTGTGGCGGGTGGGGGTCGGAGCAGCTCCGCGTGCAGGGCGGTGAGTTCGGGGCCGGGGTCGGTGCCGAGGGCGTCGGCGAGGGTGCGGCGGGTGGCTTCGTACGCGGCGAGGGCGTCGGCTGGACGGCCGGCCGCGCGCAGGGCCCGGAGCTGCCGGGCGCGCAGCGGCTCGTCGTACGGGTGCTCCCGGATCAGCGCCTCGATCTCCGGAAGGAGGGACGCCGGATCCGCGCAGCCGCTGCGGAGCTCGGCGTCGATCCGGTCGCGGAGGGCGGCGGTGCGGTGCGCCTCGGGGGCGGCGGCGTGGGCGCTGCGGGCGGGCTCGGGCAGGTCCGCGAAGGCGGGGCCGCGCCAGAGGGCGAGTGCGGTGCGGAGGGTTCCGGCGGCGGTGGCGGGGTCGGCGGCCAGCTGCCCGGATCCTTGGCGGGCGAGCCGGGTGAAGCGGTGGAGGTCGACGTCGTCGCGGTCGGCGACGGCGAGGCGGTAGCCGCCGGCGGGGTCGGCGGGGACGGTGTCCCGGCCGCCGAGGGCCCGGCGGAGGCGGCCGACGAGGGCCTGGAGGGCGGCGGGGGCGTCCTGGGGCGGGTCGTCGCCCCAGACCTCGTCGACGAGATCGGCGACGGGCACGGCGGCCGGACCGCCGGCGCGGAGCGCGAGGGCGGTCAGGAGCGCGCGCAGGCGGGCGCCGCCGATGGGGAGGGGGGCGCCGGTCTCGTCACGGGCCTCGGTAACGCCAAGGATGAGATACCGCACCGGGCAATTCTGCCCTGTCGTTGCTCTGGCCGGGCGGAGATACCGGGGGCGGCGGCGCCGGAGGGTGCGGGCAGCGGCTGCCGGTGGGCCGTGGTGCGGCGCCGTTCCGGGGGCCCCGCCCCCGAACCCCCGCGCCTCGAACGCCGGCGGGGCTGGAGGTGCCGGGGTCATCCCGGCGGGGCCGGGATGGCCTTGCCGGGTGCCGTGCCGCACCGTTGCGGGGCTCCGCCCCGGTCCCCGCGCCTCGGAACCGGCGGGACCGTGTCCCCTGCGGATCGCCCTGGCGCCCGCGGGGGCCGGGGCGGCCGGCGCGGCGGTTGGCGGGGGCCGGGGTCGGCCGGAGCCCGGGCGGCCGGGCCGCGGTACGGGGCGGAGCCGCGGCTGGTCGGCGCGGCGGTTGACCGGGGCCGGGGTCGGCCGGGGCGGCTGTAGGCCGGAACCGCGTATGACCGGGGTGGCGGTTGACCGGCACCGGGACCGGCCGGAGCCCGGGGCGGACCGGCCCGCGGTGCGGGGCGGAGCCGCGGCTGGCCGGAGCAGGGGTTGGCCGGAGCGGCGGTTGACCGGGGCCGCGATCACCCGGCCACGGCGGGGTCGCGGTTGGCCGGAGCCAAGATCGCCCAGCCATGGCGCGGTCGCGGTGCCGGGCAGAGCCACGGCTGGCCGCAGCCGGGATCGGCCGGGGCGGCGGTAGGCCGGGCCCGCGGTAAGCCGGAGCCGGGGTAGGCCGGGGCCGCGGTTGACCGGAGCCGGGATTGGCCGGGGCTGCGGTAAGCCGGGCCCGCGGTAAGCCGGAGCCCGGGTTTGCCGGCCCGGGTTGGCCGGGGCCGGGGTTGGCCCGGGGCATGGTTGGGCTCGGGCGGGGGTGGGTGGGGTCAGGAGAGGGCTGGGCGGCGGGTGGGGACGCCCTTGGGGACCGCTCGGCGGCGGGGGGTGGAGGTGCCCGTCCAGCACGTGCCGCGGCGGGCGAGCAGGCGGCCGAGCCACAGTTCCATCGAGACGAGCTCCGCCAGTCCGTCCAACGGGACCGGGCGGCCCTCCGCCGCGTCCAGCAGGGCCTGTTGCACCACCCGGGCCTCGATCAGGCCGGCGTCCGCCAGCAGAGGCGTGGTGAACAGGGCGAGGAGGGAGGTGAGGGCGGCGCGCAGGCCGACGCGGGTGGCCGTCTCGTTCGGGATGTGGGCGGGGGCGCCCCAGCCGGGCGGGAGTTCGCGTACGCCGGCCGAGGAAAGCACGGTGCGCAGGATCGCGGCCCGCGCGCCCGGCTGGACCCGCAGGGATTCGGGGAGGGCCCGGGCGGCGCGCACGACCTGGTTGTCGAGGAACGGGGCGTGCAGGCGCTGGCTGCGGACCTCCACGGCCTGTTCGAAGACCCGGTGGTCGGCCGCGTGACGGGTCAGTGCGGCACGGGCCCGCGCCTCGCCGGGGCGCAGGGAGAGCGGGGGGCGGCCCGCGGCGGTCCCGAGCCGGATCGATACTTCCGCCAGGGCTTCGCCGGTCAACCAGGCCGCCGCCGGTCCGGGGCGGGACCAGGTCAGGGCGGCCAGGGAGGCGTCGACCGGGTTCGAGGCGGCGCCCGCGACGGCTCCCTCGCGCAGGCGGGCCGCCGCGGCCTCCATGCCCGCGCGGTACGGCGTACGGGCGAGGCGGCGGGCGGCGGAGTAGACGGAGAACGGGACCAGGAGGGACAGGGCGGAGTCGCCGGGGGCGGAGCGGGCCAGGGCGGCGACCGGGCGCAGCAGGTGGCGTCGGCGGCGGTCCATCAGGAGGTCGGCGAGGCGGGCCGGGTGCGCGTCGAGGACCTGGCGGGCGCCGTGGCCGACGAAGTGGTCCGCCGAGCCGGCCGCCAGCCGGCGCCGCTCGCGGGCGGCGGTGACGAGGGAGGGGCCGGGTTCGTCGGTGAGGGGGCCGTCGAGTTCGGCGTACGGGAGGGCTTCCTCGGCGGCGGCGACGACCACGTGGTGCAGCCGGGGGTTGGCGGCGATGGCGCGGGCGCGTTCGAGTTCGGCCTCGCGGCCCTGGGGCGTGGCCAGGTCGTTGAAGGTGACGGCGAGGAGGCGTTCGCCGGTGCGGTTGACGATGGTGCCGGGTGCGCCGGGGAGGCCGGCGGCGAGCAGGGCGAGGGTCGCGGAGGCGCTGCCTCCGGAGAGATCGGCGCCCACGCCGGGTGCGGGCGCGGGTGCGCCCCGCGCCGCGCGCCGGTCGGCGGGTCCCATTCCGGGCACGGGGCCGGGGTCGTGGGGCAGCGTGTCGGGGGCATGCCGCGGCGCCGTGAGCCGGGCGCGCACGGCATCCACCAGAGCTTCGCGTACGCCCTCGACCGCCCGCTCGGGATCGGCCGCGGGCGCGGCGACCGCGAGGGAGGCCACCGGCTCGTACCCGGTGATCTCGCGGGAGCCCTCGCGCAGGATCAGCGCGTGCCCGGGCGGAATGCGCCGTACCCCGACGTACGGTGTGCCGTCGCCCAGTGCCTCCGGGCTGTCGGGGCAGGCCAGCAGGGCGGCGAGGTGGCCGATGTCGAGCTGTGCCTCGATGAGGTCGGCGAGGGGCAGTGCGGCGGTGGCGTAGGCCGTGCCGCCGGCCCAGGGGGTGTAGAAGACGGGCCGGGCGCCCGCGAGGTCGCCGACGACGGTGATCCGGCGGCCGGTCTGGACGACGGCGGTGTAGCTGCCGGGCCACTGGGTGAGGTGGCGCAGGGCCCCGCCGCGGGCGGCGAGGAGGGCGTTGCGCAGCTCGGCGTCGGTGGCGCCGCAGCAGCCGAGCACGGCGAGCCGGGTGAAGGGAGCGGCGGGGTCGGCGGCGAGGGTGCGGATCTCGTCGGGGCGCCAGTCGCCGACGGCCCAGAGCGGGTCGGGGTCTCCCCAGAGCAGTTGGGCGCCGACGGGCACGACGGTGCGGTCCGCGTCCTGCGCGGCCGGGTCGTCCGGGTGGTCGGCGTCCGCGAGGCCGCCGTTCAGGGGTCCGTCGGGGCCGGATCCGCCCTGGTCGAAGACGCGGCCGGCTGTGCCGAAGCTCGCGGCGATACTGCTCCAGCCCACCAACCAGCGCACCGCCGCCTCCCCAGCCCGTGGGCAATTGACCGGGGCGTGAACGGTGTGGTCGGCGCTGAGGGCGCGACCGCCGGGGCCCCGGGTGGCTCGGGGTCCATGCTGCCACGAGACGGGCGTGCGAGAGTGCCCAAGGAGGGCGCACGTGCCGACGAACACGCCTCGGTCACACGGTATTTGGCGTTCCGTTCCCACCGCCCCATAGGTCGGTTTCGGCCATTCTTCGGCCGTACTGAGGCCGCACTGAGGCCGTACTGGGCGCCGTCGCACGCCCTGGGGCGCCCGACCGCGGCGGCGCGCGGGCGCGGTCCGGGAGACGGGCTCCGCCCCCCGGACCGTTCCGCCACCCGCGGGGATGGGGGCAGCGGCATCCCCGGCCCGCCGGATCCACGCAGCGGGCCGACCCACGCACGGCACATCGAATCGCCGGGGCCGCTGACCGGCCAGAGCGCACGAACGGGCGCACGGCCACACGCACGGAGCACGGGAGGGGGGCGTGCGCCCGCGGCGCGGGCCCCGGCCCGACTGTGCAGGCGGACAACAATCCCGCCATACGGAAGTCGAGGCCTTAACGCTTGGGAGGCGGGGAACTACGCTGGGTTTACGAAATGCCGGGCAACTATGCCCCGGCGGCGTATGCGTTGTGTGCGTTCCGCGTGTGACGAGGGGTGGCGCATGTCCAGGGAGCTCCGCGAGCCCAACGAGAAGCTCGGCGCCGTCCTCGCCCTCGCCGGCATCAGCAACGCCGGGCTGGCCCGGCGCGTCAACGACCTCGGCGCACAGCGCGGCCTGACGCTTCGCTACGACAAGACCTCGGTGGCGCGGTGGGTGTCGAAGGGGATGGTGCCGCAGGGCGCGGCCCCGCACCTGATCGCCGCCGCGATCGGCGCGAAGCTGGGGCGCCCGGTGCCGCTGCACGAGATCGGGCTGGCGGACGCGGACCCGGCGCCGGAGGTCGGGCTGGCCTTCCCGCGGGACGTGGGCGAGGCGGTGCGCTCGGCCACCGATCTGTACCGGCTCGACCTCGTCGGCCGCAGGGGCGGTGGCGGGATCTGGCAGTCGCTCGCGGGTTCCTTCGCCGTGTCCGCGTACGCGACGCCCGCTTCGCGCTGGCTGATATCTCCGGCGGACGGTTCGGTGGCGCGCGAGCCGGCCCCGGCACGCGAGACCGTGGCGTCGCGCGAGCCGGTGGTGAACACGGCGTTGCCCGCGGCCCCGGCGCAGGGTCCGACGGCGTCGCCGGCTTCGTCGTCGTCCTCGTCAACGGGTCTGCCCGCACAGTCTTCCGGTGAAACGCCGCACGCCCCGCCCGGTCCCGCGCCCGGGCCCGCGTCCCCGTCGGCGTCCCCGTCCGTGCCCGCCGCCGCCGTCGGACTGCACGACCCGTCGCCGCAGCGCGTGGGCCACAGCGACGTGACCAAGCTGCGCGAGGCGGCCGAGGACGCGCGCCGCTGGGACTCCAAGTACGGCGGCGGGGACTGGCGTTCGTCGATGGTGCCGGAGTGCCTGCGCGTCGACGCGGCGCCGCTGCTGCTCGGCTCGTACAGCGACGAGGTGGGCCGGGCCCTGTTCGGGGCGACCGCCGAACTGACCCGGCTGGCGGGCTGGATGGCCTTCGACACCGGTCAGCAGGAGGCGGCCCAGCGCTACTACATCCAGGCGCTGCGCCTCGCCCGCGCGGCGGCGGACGTACCGCTCGGCGGGTACGTGCTGGCCTCCATGTCGCTGCAGGCCACGTACCGGGACTTCCCGGACGAGGGCGTGGACCTGGCGCAGGCGGCCGTGGAGCGCAACCGCGGCCTGGCCACCGCGCGCACGATGAGCTTCTTCCGGCTCGTCGAGGCGCGGGCGCACGCGAAGGCGGGCGATTCGGCGGCCGCGGGGGCGGCGCTGCGGGCGGCGGAGGGCTGGCTGGAGCGGGCGCGGGCGGGCGATCCGGATCCGACCTGGCTCGGTTTCTACTCGTACGACCGGTTCGCGGCGGATGCGGCGGAATGCTACCGGGACCTCAAGCTGCCCCGGCAGGTCCGGCGCTTCACCGAGCAGGCGCTGTCCCGGCCGACGGAGGAGTACGTGCGCTCGCACGGGCTGCGGCTGGTGGTGAGCGCGGTCGCCGAGCTGGAGTCGGGCAATCTGGACGCGGCGTGCGCGGCCGGCACCCGGGCGGTGGAGGTCGCGGGCAGGATCTCCTCGGCGCGGACGACCGAGTACGTACGGGACCTGCTGCACCGGCTCGAACCGTACGGGGACGAACCGCGCGTGGCGGAGTTGCGGGAGCGGGCGCGGCCGCTGTTGGTGACCCCCGCGTAGCCGCTTTGTCAGTGGCGGGGTGCAGTATGCAGGGGTGGGAGGTGGCAGCTTGGGCGGCGGCATGGGCAGCGTGGGCAGGGTGGACTGCGATGTGCTGGTGATCGGCGGTGGCATCGTCGGCCTGTCGACGGCGCACGCCCTGACGCAGCTGGCCCCGGGGACGCGGGTGGTGGTGCTGGAGAAGGAGTCCGGCCCGGCCCGCCACCAGACGGGCCGCAACAGCGGGGTGATCCACAGCGGGATCTACTACCGGCCGGGATCGCTCAAGGCGCGCTTCGCGGTGCGCGGGGCCGCCGAGATGGTGAAGTTCTGCGCCGAGCACGGGATCGACCACGAGGTCACCGGAAAGCTGATCGTCGCCACCGGGCGGGACGAGCTGCCGCGGCTGCACGCGCTGGTGCAGCGGGGCCGGGAGAACGGCATCCCGGTGCGCGAGCTGGGCCCCGCGCAGATCTCGGAGTACGAGCCGGAGGTGCAGGGCCTGGCCGCGATCCACGTCGGCACCACCGGCATCGTGGACTACGGGCAGGTGGCGCGGCAGCTCGCGGAGTCCTCCGGGGCGGAGATCGTCTACGGCGGGGCCGTGGACCTGATCTCGCGGCGGCCGGGCGGGATCGCGGTGCGGACGACGGCCGGGCTGGTGGTGCGGGCGCGGGTGCTGGTGAACTGCGCCGGCCTGCAGTGCGACCGGGTCGCGCGGCTGGCCGGGGACGACCCGGGCATGCGGATCGTGCCGTTCCGTGGGGAGTACTACGACCTGGCGCGGCCCTCGCTGGTCCGGGGCCTGGTCTACCCGGTCCCCGACCCGGCGTTCCCCTTCCTCGGCGTCCACCTGACCCGCGGCATCGGCGGCGGCGTCCACGTCGGGCCCAACGCGGTGCCGGCGCTGGCCCGCGAGGGTTACGGGTGGGGCGTGATCCGGCCGCGGGACGTGGCGGACGAGCTGGCCTGGCCGGGATCCTGGCGGATGGCCCGGCGGCACTGGCGGTACGGGGCCGGGGAGATCCACCGGTCGCTGTCGAAGCAGGCGTTCACGGAGGCGGTCCGGCGGCTGCTGCCGGGGGTTTCGCCGGCGGACCTGACCCCGGCGGGGTCCGGGGTGCGGGCACAGGCCGTCCTGCGGGACGGGACGCTGGTGGACGACTTCCTGATCAAGGAGGGGGCGCGGGCGGTGCACGTGCTGAATGCGCCGTCGCCCGCGGCCACCGCCTCGCTGCCGATCGGACGGGAAATCGCCCGCCGCGCCCTGACGACGCTGCGCACGTCGTAACCCGCCCCCGGGGCGGACGGGCGGACCAGGCGGACCAAGGGAGGCTCGGGCACACAGGGCGGACCGGGCGGACCACGCAGGCAGGGCATGCAGGGCATGCAGGGCGGACCGGGCCCGCCGGATCCGGCCGGGCGCCGCCCCGGACCCCGGCCCTGGGGGGTGGCGGCCCGCTCGTCGGGGGGCGGGGGCGGCGGGCGGCGTAGAATCCGGGGATTGTGTCTGAGTCCCTTAACCCCCAGCCCAGCGTCCCGGAAGCCGTGCCGGAGGCGAATTCCTACGTGCCCCCGAAGTGGCGGACCGAGCCGCGTTTCCCCGACGGGCCCTCCCCCGATCCGGCCGGCTCGCACCACGAGCGGCGGATCCGGAGCTTCCAGCCGCGGCGCAGCCGGGTGACCACCGGGCAGGGCGAAGCCCTGAAGCGGCTCTGGGGGACCTGGGGGCTCGACATCGACGGCAACTCCGTCATCGATCTCGACCAGCTGTTCGACGGACTGCCCGTCGTCCTGGAGATCGGCTTCGGGATGGGTGAGGCCACCGCGCAGATGGCCGCAGCCGACCCGACGACCGGCATCCTCGCCGCCGACGTGCACACCCCCGGCCAGGGGAACCTGCTCGCGCTGGCCGAGCGCGGCGGGATGACCAACGTCCGGGTCGCCAACGGCGACGCCATCATCCTGCTCCGCGAGATGCTGCCGCCGGCCTCCCTCGCCGGGCTCCGCGTGTACTTCCCCGACCCGTGGCCCAAGGCCCGCCACCACAAGCGGCGCCTGATCCAGCCCGAGTTCCTCGACCTGGCCGCGACGCGCCTGGCCCCGGGGGCCGTGCTGCACTGCGCGACCGACTGGGAGCCGTACGCCGAGCAGATGCTCGAAGTGCTCACCGCGCACCCGATGTTCGAGAACACCCAGGCGGACGGCGGTTACGCGCCGCGGCCCGACTTCCGGCCCCTGACCCGGTTCGAGGGCCAGGGGCTCGACAAGGGGCACGTCGTGCACGACCTGTTGTTCGCACGCCGCCCGAACGTGTAGACAACCCCTTTCCTCACTCCCCGTGTCAGAGCGGCTCGCTAGAGTCATCATGTGTTCCGAGCGCTCCCTGGTGTCCGTGCGTGCGTGCTCGCCGTGCTGTCGCTGTCTGGGCTGGCGATCCTCGAACTCGTGCGGGAGCAGACGGGTACCGCGGGGTTCTTCGTCGGCCTCGGGCTGGCCGTGCTGCCGGTGCCGCCGCTCATGGCGGCGTTCCGGTGGCTCGGCCGGGCCGCGCCCCGGCCCTGGGCGCAGTTGCTGTTCTGCTTCGGCTGGGGCGCCTGCACCGCGGCCTTGATCGCCATACTGGCCAACAACTTCGCCACCGAGTGGATAACGGCGGCCACCGCAGACGCCTCGGCGGCCGACCGGCTCGGCTCGGTGGCGGTCGCCCCGGTGGTGGAGGAGAGCGCCAAGGCGGCGGCGCTGCTGCTGGTGTTCGTGTTCCGCAGGCGCCAGTTCACCGGGCCCGCGGACGGGTTCGTGGTGGCCGGGTTCACCGCGACCGGCTTCGCCTGCACCGAGAACGTCCTCTATCTCGGCAACGCGTTCGGCGAGGACGTGCGCAGCGGCGCCGCCGCGCTGGACTCGGTGACCGCCGCGACGTTCTTCGTGCGGATCGTCGTCTCGCCGTTCGCGCATCCGCTGTTCACGGTGCTCACCGGGCTCGGTTTCGGCGCGGCCGCGCTCGGTGGCGGACGGCTGCGGCGGATCGGTTCTCCGCTGCTCGGGCTGCTGGCCGCGATGGGCCTGCACGCGCTGTGGAACAGCTCGTCGCGGTTCGGGGAGTACGGGTTCTACGAGGTCTACGGCTGCGTGATGGTCCCGGTGTTCGGGCTGTTGGTGTGGCTGGCCGCGCTGATAAGGCGGCGCCGGCTGCGGGCCGTCGCCGGTGAGCTGGCGGTGTACGCGGCCGCGGGCTGGCTGCGTCCGGCGGAGGTGCCGGCGCTGGTGTCGATGCCGGCCCGGTCACTGGCCCGCGCGCTGGCCCGGAGCACCGGGGGCCGGGCGGCGGGCCGGGCGGTCGCCCTGTACGAGGCGGATGCGGCCGCACTGGGCCTGCTGCGGCACCGGGCCCGGCACGGCGGCCCGGCGCAGGAGCCGGACTTCGCCTTCCGGGAACGGGAGTTGCTGCGCCGGATGTGGCTGCGCAGGGCGACGGCGGGGCCGGCCCTGGCCCGGGCCGCGGTCCTGGAGGAGCTCCTTCCGCCGCGGCCCGTGCCGTGCGGCCCCCTCGCACCGCGGGAACCGCTGGAGGCGCGGGAACCGCTGGAGGCGCCGGAGCCGGTCCGCGTACCGCCGGCTAGACGTTCAGGCCCTTGGACTCCAGCCAGGTCAGCGGGTCCGACGTCGATCCGCCCTTGCGTACTTCCAGGTGGAGATGGGGTCCGGTGACGTTGCCGGTGGCGCCGACGCGGCCGATGGTGTCGCCGGCGCCGACCGAGCCGGAGGTCACCGACATCGAGGACAGGTGGCAGTACCAGATCTCCGTGCCGTCATCGAGCTGCAGCACGATCCGGTAGCCGTACGCCCCGGACCAGCCGGCCGAGGTGATCTTCCCGGCGGCGACGGCCTTGACGGGGGTGCCGGTCGGGGCGGCGAAGTCGAGGCCGGTGTGGTGACCGGAGGACCACATGGAACCGGCGTCGCCGTAGTGCGAGGTGAGGGTGTAGGCGGAGGTGGGCAGCGAGTAGCTGCCGGCGGGCGCGGCGGCCCGCTCCTGCTCGGCCCGGGCGTCGGCGGCCTCTTGCGCCTCCTTCGCCTCCTTGGCCTCTTGGGCGGCCTTCTCGGCGGCCACGCGGGCGTCGTCGGCCTCCTTCTGCGCGGCCTCCCGCTTGGCCTTGGCCTCCGCGGCGGCGGCCTCCTGGGCGGCGCGCTCGGCCTGCGCCCGGACCTGGGCCTCGGCGGCGGTCTCCTGGGACTCGGCCTGCTGGAGGATGCGGCCGACCAGGGTGGCTCCCGCGTCGGCGGGCTGCGCGGCCTGCTGGGCGATGACGCCCGTCGACCCGGCGGAGGTCCCGGTGTCCGCCGCGTGGTGTCCGTCCTGTGCGTGCTGCGTGCCGCCGCCGATGCCGGTGCCGAAGTCGGGCAACGAGGGCATGGAGATCGCCACTTGGGGCCGGTCCTGGGCGGTGGCGATGCCGCCCGCGCCGACGGCCGCGATGACGCCGACGCCGAGCACGGTGGAGCTGCGGGCAAGTCCCCCGCGTTGCTTGACGACACGGTGCTTGCCGCGGGGCGGGCGGGCCGAGTCCTCGGTGGGGTTCCACTCGCCCCAGGCGCCCGCGGTGGGCACTTCCTGGAGCTCTGTGCCTTCGGGGGCAGGCGAGTTGGAGGCCACCGGGCCACACTCCTCAGGGGGACGCGCACGCGCACGGCGCCGTCTCTTGCGACGGCTGGGACGACCGCGCTGCGTTATCGAACGGTAATAGACGGAGGGGAGTGATTCCAAGCTGTTGCGATTGATCGTTAGAGGCAATCGGCCACCCTCTGCTCAGCTTTGGCCATCACTAATGCCACATAGCGGGAGCAACACGGGCAAAAATTAGGCAAGATCACTATCTCTTCGGCCAGGCCCACCTCTTGACGTGGCGTCATAAACCTTGCGTAGCGCATCAGTTCCGTCACCCATTGTCACGGAGCGACCACGGGAACGGTTCGTCGCCGCTCCGGCTCGCCCGCCCCCGGCCGGCCCAGCGCGAGCAATGCCATGTCATCCGTCGCCGCGCCACCCGTGTGCCGGCGGACATCGCCGCTGAGGGCGCCGAGCAGTTCGCCCGGCCCGGGGAAGACCCGGCCGCTGAGCCGGGCCACCGGATCGTAGAAGTCGCCCGCCGCGTCGCGGGCCTCGGTCAGCCCGTCCGTGTAGAGGAGCAGGGTGGCTCCGACGGGGAACGCCCACTCCTGCGCCCGGTCCGCCCAGACCGCGGACAGCTCCCCCATGCCCAGCGGCAGGGCGGGCTCCGCCGGGGCGAGGACCGCCAGGCGCCCGTCGGCGTGCAGCAGCAGCGGCTCGGGGTGGCCCCGGTTGACCAGGCGCAGCACGCCCGCGCCCATCGGGATCTCCCCCAGCACGCACGTCGTGAACCCTTCCACCGAGTCCAGGCTGTCGCGGCGGGTGCCCTCGCGGGTCAGCGCCCGCTCCAGCCGCTGCGCCACGCCCTCCAGCGTGGGCTCGGTCTCCGCAGCCTCCCGGAAGGCCCCGAGGACCACGGCCACGGCCTCCACCGCCTCCAGCCCCTTGCCCCGTACGTCCCCCACCGCCAGCCGCACCCCGTAGGGGGTGTCCTGGACGGCGTACAGGTCCCCGCCGATGAAGGCGTCGGCCTGCGCGGCCTCGTACCGGGCGCTGACGTGCAGCCCGGCGATGCGCTCGGCGGGCGTGGGCAGTACCGCGCGCTGGGCGGCCTCCGCGATGCCGCGCGCCGAGGCGAGGCGCTCTCCGCTGCGCCGTACGACCCGGTTGATCAGGACGGCGAGCCCGGAGACGGTCATCACCGTCACCAGCTCGGTCAGTGCCTCGACCTTCCAGGTGGTGCCGTTGAGGAGGTGCAGCAGGAGCACGGCCACTGAGGCCAGGACCCCGGTGACGACGGTGCCCCGCAGCGAGGACACGGGGGCGGCGATCAGCGGGGCCGCCGAGAAGAAGGGGGATCCCGTGTAGCTGGGCGGGGTCATCAGGTCGAAGGCCAGTCCGACGGCGATCAGCACGGCGGGCAACGCCCGGACCACCGTCCGGGCCGCGCCGCGGCCGGTGTCCGCCGTGTACGCCTCGCACTCGTCGCCGCCCTGCCGCCCCAGCCGCGCCACGCTGTTCTCCTGCCCGGTCCCTCACGCGGGGGCGGGCCGCCGCCGCTTCGCCCCTCAAGGCTGGCAGGCAGGGGGACCGTACGGCGACCCGGTCGGGCCGACCGGGTGAGGGCGCGGCGGAGAACGACGAAGGCCCGGTTCCCAAGGGAACCGGGCCTCGTACTGAGTAGCGGGGACAGGATTTGAACCTGCGACCTCTGGGTTATGAGCCCAGCGAGCTACCGAGCTGCTCCACCCCGCGTCGGTAGACACAACTCTACGTCATCCGGGGACGGACTCTCGCCAATTAGCCCTCTCGCCGCCCGCAGAACCGATGAATCCGCAGGTCAGACGCATACCGAGGGCCGGAAAGACGGCTTGCGTCAGCCCGTGATCAGGCGGAGCAGGGCCAGGGAACCGATCCCGAACGCGATGGTCAGGTAGAAGTTCCGGGTCCGCCAGGCCAGCAGCAGGGTCGGCACGGCCAGCCAGAGGCCGTAGTTGCCGGGGCCGAGGTCCAGCGCGCCGGCGGGGGCGAACAGGGACGGGGCGAGCAGGGCGGCGATCACCGCGGGCGGCACCTGCCGCAGCCAGACCACGACGGGCCGGGGCAGGGCGGCCGCCGCGAGGAAGAGCGTGGGCACCAGGCGGGGGCCGAAGGTGACGGCCGCCATGCCGGCGATGGTCAGGGCGAGCGTGAGGTGGCTCATCGGCTCGTTGCTCCTTCCGCGTGCGCGTGGTCCCCGTGTGCCGCGTGTGCCGTGTGCGCCCCGTGTGCCGTGTGTTCTGTGTGTGCTGTGTGTTCCGCCTCTTCTGTCTGTTCCTCGTGTTCTGCCCGCTCCTCGCGGGGCGCGATGGCCAGGCCGAAGGTGGCCGCGACGGCTGCCGCCGCGAGGACGGCCCAGTACTGGAGGCCGAGCAGGGTCAGCCCGACCGCTCCGCCGCCCGCGACGACGGCCACGGCGAGCCCGCGCCGGTCGGCGATGATCCCGGCCGCCAGCAGGGCCATGAACATGGCGGGCAGGGCGTAGTCGAGGCCCAGCGCCTCGACGTTCGTGACCAGGTCCCCGGCCAGCACGCCGAGGAGTGTGCCCGCCACCCAGGAGGCGTGGACGGCGGTGTTGAAGGTGAAGACCTCGGCCTTGGGGCGCTCCGCACGGTCCGCGTACTGGGCCGAGTGCACCGCGAAGGCCTCGTCGGTGAGTTCGTACGCGAACAGCGCCTGCTCGCGGCGCCGCCATCCGGCGAGCCGGGGCGCGATGGCGGCGGACAGCAGCAGGTGACGCAGGTTGACCACGAAGGTGGTCAGCACGATGGCGTACGGGGCGGCGCCGACGGCCAGCAGCTGAAGGGCCGCGAACTGCGAGGAGCCGCCGTACACGAAGGCCGACATGGCGACCATCGCCCACCAGGGCAGGCCGGCGGTGTGGCCCAGCACGCCGAAGGCGAAGGCGACCGGCACGTAGCCGAGCATCACCGGGACGGCCTGGCCGAAGCCCGCCGCCCACGCCGCCCGGGCTCCCCGGACCGGGCCGGCCGGGACGGGGGTGGCCGGTCGGGCGGCCGGGGCGGGGGTGGCCGGTCGGGCGGCCGGGGCGGGGGTGGCCGGTCGGGCGGCCGGGACGGGGGCGGCCGGTCGGGCGGCCCCCGCCCCGGAGGCCCCGGCCGCGGCGTGGTGCGCCGGGGCCGGGGAGTCGGTCGCTACAGATCGCACTCGAAGGTCCTCTCTCCCAGGGCCGGACGGAAGCCCACGCCCGTCCACAGGGCGGTCGCGGCCTCGTTCCCGTCGAGGACGGCGAGGAAGATCCGGTTGACCCCCCGGCGGCGGAAGGCCGCCAGGGTGTCGACCGCCATCACCCGGGCCAGCCCCAGCCGGCGGTGGCCGGGGTCGACCACGGCATGGCTGATGCTGCCCCGTACGCCGAACGAGCCGGCGAGCAGTGCCGCGACGACCCGGCCCGAGGGGGTGCGGATCACCCGGCACAGATCGGAGGAGTGTGCGAGGTGCCCGGAGAGCAGCCGCTCGTCCTCCCACTCGCAGTACGCGGCCTGCGGTGCGGCCCGCAGCAGCTCGATCACCTGCGGGACGTCGGCCGCCGTCATGGGTGCGGACACCGCCGGGGCCGCGGGAGCGGCGGCGGGTGCCTGGGGCTCGTACGGCCCGGCCAGTACGTGCGGCTCATCGATCGCCAGAGCCAGAGCTGCGGCGCTCATCAGACCAGCGTCTCGTACGGGGAGCCGGGCAGGGAGAAGGAGATCGCGAGGACGTCGCGGTAGCCGCCCTTGTCCTCGGCCGCGCTGAGGCCCGTGACGTGGTGCTTCATCGCCCGGTCCTCGAAGATCAGGGAGTCCAGCGGGGTGCGGAAGGTGCCCTTGGCGAGCGGCTCCTCGTCCCAGGTGAAGACGGTGCTGTGGCCCCCCTCGACGTCGACGCGGGAGATCAGGTGCAGGCCGGCCCACGGGTACCCGTCCGAGTGGATGCCCTCCGGGACCAGCTCGTTGTACTTGCCGGGGTTGATCTCGATGCGGATCTGGTGGATCTGGCAGACCCAGGCGCGGTCGCGGTACTCGTCCTCGATCGGCAGGTTGTCGAAGTCGTAGCGGACCAGGGCCTGGAAGAGCGGGTTGCGGTACGTGGCCTCCTCAACGTCGCCGAAGTGGCGCTCGATGCCGCCGACGAAGGCGTTCATGGCCTCGCTCTGGTAGTACGCGACGTGGTCGAGCGGGGCGAGCTCGCCGGTGGCGGGCACGTAGGTGAAGTCGCTGTAGCGGCGGGTGCGGACGGCGCGGTCGCCGCCGCCGAAATGGGTGTCGGGGGTGAGCCGGCCCCAGGAGGCCTGGAGGCCGTCGAAGGCGGCGGCCAGCTCGGGGGACAGGTTCAGGTCGGAGGCCGACACGAGGGCGAAGCGCTGCTCGCGCAGCGTGTCGCGCAGGTCGGGACCGACGGCGGTGATGGTGTCGGGGGCGGGGATCCGGGCAACGGTGGTCACGGCTGTGTTCTCTCTCTGGAGGGACGGGGTGCAGCGGACGGGCCGGGGCGGCGGGCCGGGCGGGTGGGAGGCCGGACGGCCGCGCCCGGCGGAAGACGGGACCTAGCGCAGCCCCAGCGATTCGTACGTGGCGTCGAGCTCGGCGACGTCGAGGCCGGCGGCCTCGCGGACGAGGCGGATGGCCCGGTAGATCTGGTTGATGTGCGCGATGTCGTGGCCGATGACCTTGCGGATCATGACCTCCATCGTTTCGCCGCCCTGCTCGCCGTGGCGGCCGGTGCGCTGCCGGTCCTCGGGCGTGAGCGTGGCCAGCAGTGCGACGTTGGAGGCGCGCAGGCCGGTCCAGGCGTCGAGCATCTGGCGGAACGGGAGCCGGGGCAGCGGAGCCCACAGCTGCTCGTCGTAGCCGGGGTAGACGGGGTTGTCCTCGGTGGCCACCAGGCGCCAGCGGAAGCCGTAGACGATGTCGACGTCGAAGAGGTGGCCGACGATGAAGGCGGCGGGCCACTCGCCCGGCTCGGGGACGGTCTCGGCGAGGTCGGTCGGCAGGTCGGCGAAGAGCCGGGCGGCCCAGACGGGGGTCTTGGCGAGGACGTCGAACGCGTCGCGGTCTCCGGCGACTTCGAGGAGGGCGGCCACGTAGGCGGCGGGGTCCTCGGTGGCGGAGGGGATGTCGATGCGGTGGACGGTGGCGGCGGCGGTCTGTGCGGTGTTCGTGGTCACGCGGGGGTGCCTTTCGGGGTCGGTGCGGGTGTGCGGTCGTCGGGGCGGGCGTGCGGTCGTCGGTGGGGTCGTCGGTGCGGGCGTGCGGTCGTCGGTGCGGGCGTGCGGTCGTCGGGGCGGGTGTGCGGTCGTCGGGGCGGGTGTGCGGTTGCACGGGGGGCTCTCGGGGTTTCCGTCTCCGGACCCCGCGGTCTCGGGCGCCGCGGTCTCGGGCGCCGACGGGGGCTTTCAGGCGGCCGGCACCGGCTCGGGGGCTTCCGTGGGCTGGGGGGTCGTCGTCGTGCGGTCGCCCGGGTCGGCGCCCAGGATCAGGAGGGCGCCGAGGGCGGCGACGGCCGCGCAGGCGGTCCAGTGCAGCGGCGGCGAGATGCTGTAGAGGAGGCCGCCGACGGCCGGGCCGAGAGCCCCGCCGAGGGTGTGGGCGATGCCCTCGGCGCCCTGGTAGCGGCCGCGCAGGTGGGCGGGTGAGAACTCGGCGGGGTACGCGTTGGCGATCGGGGTGTAGACCGTCTCGGCGACCGTCCACACCACCACCGTCAGGGCGAGGAGCCAGACGGCCTGCATGGCGCCCGTGAGGGCCATGCCGATGCCCAGCAGGGCCAGACCGGCGGCGATCACCCGGCGCGGGTTGCGGCGCTCGGTGTGCTTGGTGAGCGGGAGCTCGATGACCACGCAGAGCAGGGCGTTGAGACCGAGCAGCAGGCCGTAGACCTTGTTGTCGAAGCCGGCGTCGGTCACGTGCAGCGGCAGGGTCGCGGTGGACTGGCCGTAGACGAAGGTCGCGGCGACCATCGAGCCGAGGAAGAGCAGGTACGGGCGGTCGGAGAGCACCTCGCGGTAGCCCCCCTTGCCCTTGCCCTTGGCCGCCGCCTGCGGTGCGGGTGTTTCGACCGGCGGGCGCCCGCCGGGCAGCGTGCACAGCGCGAGCGCGCCGAAGGCGAAGGAGAACAGGGCGTCGCCGAGGAAGACGTACGTGTACGAGGCGCCGCTGAGCAGGCCGCCGACGAGCGGGCCGACCGCCATGCCGACGTTGATGGCGAGGCGCAGCACGGCGAAGGCCGTCACCCGCTGCTTCTCGGGGACCACGTCGACGAGCAGTGCGCCGGCCGCGGGCCGGTACAGCTGGGCGAAGACGCCGACGAGTCCGACGAGCGCGGTGGTCGCGATCAGTCCGTGGGTCAGCGGGACGAGGGCGGTGGCGGCACTGCTGCCGAACATGGAGACGGCGATGGCGGTGCGCCGGCCGAAGCGGTCGGCGACCGTGCCGCCGACGGCGTTCCCGATGAACGCGCCGACTCCGACGACGCCGAGGGCCACGCCGGCCTGGAATGCGGAGAATCCCTGGGCGACCAGGAAGAGCACGAGGAATACGTTGAGGAAATTGCCGAATTTGATGAGGAACATTCCGGAGAAGATCACCCAGGCGCTTCTGGGCAGGTCTTGCAATCGTCGGCGCAAGGGGTCCTCGCCGGCCATGGGGGGCTCCTTCTGGATCGGGGGGTGATGCGTGGATGCGGTGGCATCCACCATGAAACCCACCGGTCAAGGCCCTGCCCAGAGCTGAGTGCTGGCACAAAAGAGGCTGGCACATTCCTGCCCGCCGCCCATTCCAAGATCACCGACGGGCGCTGGCTGCGTCATTCGTGCCGGGCACGGTTGTGCCAGCCCGAATCCATTTTCCGGGCCGGAATTCTGCTGCAGAGTTCTGGCCATGACCGAACACAAGCTTCTCGTCGTCGGCGGACGGATACAGACGCTGCGCAAGGCGGCTGCCCTCGGAATCCGCTTCGTGCTGATCCAGCACAGGGACCAGTTCGTGCCCGAGGCCGCCCGGCTCGCCGAGGCCGTCCTCATCGCCGACTACACCGACTGGGACGTCACCCGTCCGCTGGTGGAGGCCGCGCAGCAGGCGTACGGCTTCACCCGGGTGGCTTCGATCACCGAGCCGGGCCTGGTCCCGGCCGGCCGGATCAGCGACCACCTGGGGCTCGGCAACACCTCCGAGGAGGTCGCCGAGCTGCTGCGCGACAAGCACGCGATGCGCCGCCACCTGGCCGCGTCCCCCTCCGCGGAGGTGCGGGCCCTGTCGGTGGCCGCCGCCGAGGTCGACGGCGTCGAGGCGCTGACCGCGTTCGGCGCCGAGCACGGCTACCCGTTCGTGCTCAAGCCCACCGACGCCACGGCCAGCCTGGGTGTCGTACGGATCGACGGACCGGAGCAGGCCGCCGCGGCCTGGGCCGGGGTGGAGGCCCTGCGGGCCCGCACCGACCTCCAGTGGGGTGCGTTCTTCACCATCGGCCGGTTCATCGCCGAGCAGTACATCCCCGGCCCCGAATACAGCGTCGAGAGCTTCTCCTTCGCGGGACGCCACATCGTCCTGGCGGTGACCGAGAAGCTCACCGGCGGCGGGTTCATCGAGCTCGGCCACGCCCTGCCGGCCCGTCTCGACCCGGTGGACGAGCGGAGCATCGAGGAGGCCGTCGCCCGCTTCCTGGACGCGATGGGCCTGACCGACGGGGCCGCGCACACCGAGCTGCGACTGTCCCCGACGGGCCCGCAGATCATCGAGAGCCACAACCGGATGGGCGGCGACCGGATCTTCGACCTGCTGAACTCCGCCTACGGCATCGACCTCGAAGAGTGGATCGTCGCCTGGCAGTTCGGGTTGATCCCGGCGCTCACCGAGCGCCCCGCCCCCCGCCATGCGGCGGCCACCCGCTTCCTGTCCGCCGAGCCGGGAACGGTCGTGGAGATCCAGGGCGCGGACGAGGCCCTGGCGCTGGCCGACGTCATCGACGTGGAGACCACCGTGCGGCCCGGCGACACCGTCGGGGAGCTGCGCGGCAACTGGGACCGGGTCGGTCAGGTCCTGGTCACCGGCGCGGACACCGAGGCGGCCGTCGCGACGGCGGAACGGCTCACCGAGAAGGTCACCGTCGTCACCACCGGCACCCCCGGTACCACCCCCCTGCACGCCTCCCATGGAAAGACCGCGTCATGAAGATCCTGCTGATCATGCGGAACACGTACGCGTGGCACCGCGAGCACATCGAGACCCTGGAGCGGATGGGCCTGGAGATCCACCTGGCGACGCGGGTCGCCCAGGCCGCGGACGACGGCCGGTTCGCGAACGTCGTGCCGATCCCGCAGGAACTGGAGGGCACGGAACTCGCCGACTTCTGCGCCGCCGCGGCCCGCCGGCTCGGCATCACCTCGGCGATCACCTTCTACGACAGCGACATCGCCGTCACCTCCACCGTCAACCGGCTGCTCGGGCACGCCTGGCCGCGACCCGAGGCCGACCTGATATCCCGCGACAAGCAGCTCCAGCGGTCCTTCCTGGAGCGGCACGGGCTGCCCGGACCGCAGTTCGCGGGCGTCGACGGTGTCGAGGCCGGTCTCGCCGCGGCGGAGTCCTTCACGTACCCGTTCATCGTCAAGCCGAGCGCGCTGGCCGCCAGCATCGGCGTCAGTCTGGTCCGCGACCGGGCCGAGCTGGAGCGGGCGCTGACCGACGTCGCCCGTCTCGCCGAGGAGTGGGGCGGCTACTTCCCGAGCGAGGGTCCCGAGATCGCCCTGCTGGAGGAGTTCCTGCCGGGCAAGGAGGTCACCCTCGACGGAGTGGTCCTGGACGGGACGTTCCACCTGGTGGGCGTCACCAACAAGATGCAGATGCCGGGTCCGTACTTCGAGGAGGACTTCTACACCCTCCCGTTCCGCACGCCGGAGGAGGAGCCGGAGCTGGTCGCGGTCGCCGAGGGCATCGTGGCGGGCCTGGGCGTGCGGCACTGCCTGTTCAACGCCGAGTTCCGGCAGGACTCCGAGGGCCGTTACCGGGTCGTGGAGTTCGCCACCCGGATGAGCGGCGGCCAGAACTACCGCAACCTGCGCGAGGTCCACGGCATCGACGCGGTCCGCCTCTACGCCAAGGCGGTCCTGGCCGGGGACGACGCGGACTCCCTCGCCGCGCTGCTGGACGGCGAGGTGCAGCGGGCGGCGGCCCCGCGCGCCGCCACCTGCATCAAGTTCGCGTACCGGACCGGGACGCTCGTCCGCAACAACCCGGGCGACGCGACGCACTCCCCCCACTTCCGCTCGTACATCCCCGCCTCGAAGCCGGGCGACCGGCTGCGACGCGCCCCCGAGGGCTGGTACGAGATCGCCGGCTCGCTCGCGGTCGCCGCGCCCTACCGCAGCGCCGCCGACATCGACCGGGTGGAGCGGATCGCCGCCGACCTCGACGAGCGGCTCGACGTGGTCGTCGTACCGGCCGCCTGAGCCGTGCCGCAGCCCGCCCGAAGCGATGTTTCACGTGAAACATCGCCCGATGTACCGGACTTCGACTGTTTCACGTGAAACATCGGCCCGTCTTCGCGGACTTCGCCCGGCGCCCCTCCCCACCACACTCCACCGACGCGGAAAGAGCCCCACGTGCACGCCAACGACCCCGTGTTCCGGATGGGAATCACGGAGCCCACCGCCATCGACCCGTACAAGGCCCAGGAGGGCGAGGGGATCCTCGTCTGCAAGGCCCTGTTCACCGGGCTCCTGGCCCTCGACGGGGACGGCTCCCTGATCCCGGCCACCGCCCGGTCGTGGGAGAGCGATCCTACAGCCACCACCTGGACCTTCACGCTGCGTGCCGGAACGGTCTTCAGCAACGGGGAGCCGGTCACCGCGCACAGCTTCGTGCGCGGCTGGGCGCGGGCTCTGGACCCCCAGGCCAACACGGAGACCGCGTACCACCTGGCGGGCGTGCGCTCCTTCACCGCGGTCGACGACACGACACTGGTGGTCGAGCTGTCCGAGCCCGACGTGCAGTTCGACCTCAAGACCCTCCAGCCGATCTTCAGCCCGGTGCCGGAGTGCGCCGGCCCGGCGCTGAACCCGGTGTACAACGACCTCCCGGTCGGCAACGGCCCGTTCAAGATGGCCGGACCCTGGGAGCACGGAACGGCGATCCGGCTGGAGCGCAACGACCTGTGGGCGGGGCCCGCGCCCGAGGTGCGCGAGGTGCACATCGACATCCTCGACGCGGTGACGGGCCTGGACGACGAGTACGAACGTTTCCTGACCGGCGTGTACGACTACGCCCGGATCCCCCCGGCGCGCACCGCCGAGGCGGCCGCGCTCGACGGCTTCCTGGAGCAGGAGGGCGCCGGCCTCTTCTACCTGATCCCGTTCTGCCACCAGGCGCCGATGGACTCGCTGGACGCCCGCCGGGCCCTGTCCGCGGCCATCGACCGGCAGGCGCTGATCGACACCTACTTCCAGGGGAGGCGCAGCGCGGCCCACTCCCTGCTGTCCCCCTGGTTCGGCAAGGCCCACACCCCGCTCGCGGAGGCGGCCGCGGATCCGGACGGCGGCTGGTCGGGATACGACCCGCAGCGGGCACGTGCGGCGGCCCTGCGGGCGGGCCTGGGCCCCGGCAGCCGCGTCGAGTTCGCGTACAACACCGGCGCCGGGCACGACGACTGGGTCAAGGCACTGGCCCGCGGCCTGGAGGAGGTCCTGGGCTGGCGGATCGAGCTGCTGCGGACCGACGCCCGCGGGCTGGTCGACCACCGGACCTCGATCGCGGCGGCCGGTTTCTGCCGGGCCGGCTGGGCCTGCGACTACCCCACCCCGGACAACATGCTCTTCCCGCTGCTGCACTCCTCGTGCACGGCGCCCGACGCCGAGGGCACCGCCCACGGCGACAACGAAGGCCGGTACGTGAACCCGGAGTTCGACGCCCTGCTGGCGCGCGCCCGGGCCTCGACGGACCCGGCGGAGCGCGCCGACGCCTGGCGCCGCGCGGACCGCGCCGCGATGGCGGACCTGGCGCTGATCCCGCTCTGGTACCGGACCGACCAGCGGGTCCACGCCGCCGGCCGGATCACCGGCCTGCGCATCGACTTCGACGGAAACCCCACCCTCACCACTGTCAAGGCAAGGAAGACCACCCGATGAGTGCGAGCACGACTCCCGTCCACGACATCCTCGGCATCGGCTTCGGGCCGGCGAACCTGGCCCTCGCCATCGCCCTGGAGGAGCGCGAGTCGCCGCTGACGGCCCGCTTCCTGGAGGCCCGTCCGAGCCCCGAGTGGCAGCCCGGGATGCTGCTGGACGGCTCCGACATCCAGAACCACCCCAGCCGCGACCTGGTGACCCTGCGCAACCCGCGCAGCCGCTACACGTTCCTGAACTACCTGCACGAGCAGGGCCGGCTGCTGCGCCACCTCAACCTCCCCTCGGAGTTCCCGCTCCGCAAGGAGTACGCGGGCTACATCCGCTGGGCCGCCGGGTTCTTCTCGCACCTGGTCGACTGCAACCAGCGGGCGGCCCGCGTCGAGATCGTCGAGGAGCACGGCGAGCGCGTCTACGAGGTCACCACCATGTCGGGCAGCCGCTACCTGGGCCGCACGCTCGTGATGGGTCCGGGCCGCACCCCGTACGTCCCGGCCCCGTACGACACGCTGCGCACCCCGCGGATCTTCCACCTGACCCAGTACCTGCCCAAGCTCGCGGAACTGGCCGGGGAGGGCCGTGCCCCGGAGTCGGTGGCGGTCATCGGCGGCAGCCAGAGCGCCGTCGAGCTCGCCCTCGACCTGCACCGCCGCTTCCCGCGGACCAAGGTCACCACGTACACGCGCTCGCACTCACTGCGGCTGAAGGACACCAGCCCGTTCAGCGAGGAGGGCTACTTCCCCGAGTTCACCGACTACTACTTCCGGGCGTCCCGCGAGGGGAAGAAGGCCCTGGACGCGTACATGCACGGCACGAACTACTCCTCCGCCGACGGCGACGTGCTGCGCGACCTCTACATGACGATCTACGAGCAGGAGCTCGACGGCGACCAGAAGGTGTTCGTCCGCGGCAACCACGAGGCCGTGGGCGTGGCCCCCGAGACCGGGGAGCGGATCGCCCTGGACTTCGTCGAGCGCACCACCGGCGAGCGGATCAGCGAGGTCGTCGACTTCGCGGTCCTCGCCACCGGCTTCCGCAACATGGGTCCCGGCCCGCACGAGGAGCTGTGCCCGCCGCTGATGGCACCGCTCGCGGAGCTCTTCGCCACCGAGCCGGACGGCCGCCTCCAGGTGTCGGCCGACTACGCGCTCGAACCGGTCGCCGACGGGACCCCGCCGCTCTTCCTGAACGGCCTGTGCGAGTCCAGCCACGGCATCGGTGACGCGGGCTCCTTCAGCCTCCTGTCGCTGCGCGCCGCGACCCTCACCGACGCCCTGACCGCCCGCCTGACGGGCGCCGCCACCATCGCCGCCGACCGCAGCGCCGTACTCGCCGCCGCCTGACCGGAAAGGTCCCCGCTTCCCATGACCGCCACGATCGACACCCCGGTCCCGGCCCCGCTGGCCTACACGGCCCCCGTGATCAACGGCCCGCTGCCCGGGCCGCTCAGCGCCGAGCTGCTGGACCGGCAGGCCGGCCGCGAGTCCAACTCCCGCTCCTACCCGCGCAAACTGCCGATGGCGATCCGCCGCGGCCGCGGCTCGTACGTCGAGGACCTCGACGGGAACGTCTTCCTCGACTTCCTCAGCGGCGCCGGCGTGCTCTCCCTGGGCCACAACCACCCCGAGCCGCTCGCCGCCGCCCACCGTCAGCTCGACGAGTTCGTGCACGGGCTGGACTTCCCCACCCCGGTCAAGGACGAGTTCACCGACCTGACCATCGGGATGCTGCCGGAGCCGATGCGCGAGCGCACCCGGATCCACTTCTGCGGGCCGACCGGTGCCAACGCCGTCGACGCCGCCCTCAAGCTGTGCAAGACCGCCACCGGCCGCGAGGAGATCATCACCTTCCAGGGCGGCTTCCACGGCGCGACCCTGGCCGCGCTGAGCGTCACCGGGCTCGTCGAGCAGAAGGAGCCGGTCCGCGGCCGGATGCCGGGCGTGCACTTCTTCCCGTACTCCAACTGCCACAACTGCCCCCTCGGCCTCAAGCGGGACAACTGCCAGGTCAACTGCGCGGCGTTCCTGGAGAAGGCGCTGACCGACGTCAACGGCGGGATCACCCTGCCCGCCGCCGTGATCATGGAGCTGGTGCAGGGCGAGGGCGGGGTCATTCCGGCCGAGGTCGAGTTCGTCCAGCGGATCCGGGAGGTCACCCGACGGCTCGGCATACCGCTGATCGTCGACGAGGTGCAGAGCGGCTGCGGCCGCACCGGCACCTGGTTCGCCTTCGAGCAGTACGGCATCGAGCCCGACGTCGTGTGCGCCTCCAAGGCCCTGTCCGGCATGGGCCTGCCCGCCTCCGTGATCCTCTACGACGAGAAGCTCGACGTGTGGAAGCCCGGCGCCCACTCCGGCACGTTCCGCGGCAACCAGCCCGCGTTCGCCGCCGGCGTCGCCACCATGAAGGTCGTCAAGCGCGAGCGCGTCCTGGAGAACGTCCGGGCCCGCGCCGACCAGCTGATGGTCCACCTCCAGGGCCTGCGCGAGATCACCCCGTACGTGGCCGACGTGCGCGGCCTCGGCCTGATGACCGGCGTCGAGCTGACCGACCCGGAGACCGGGCTGCCCGCCGACACCCTCGCCAAGCGGGTCCAGTGGGAGGCCGTCAGCCGCGGCCTGATCATCGAGCTCGGCGGCCGCGACGACTGCGTCGTGCGCATGCTGCCGCCGCTGAACTGCTCGGCCCGCGAGATCGACCAGGCCGGCCGGATCATCCGCGAGTCCCTGACGGCCGCCCTGGCCGCGCTCGGCCTGCCCGCGGGCGGTGCCCGGTGACCAGGCACGACACAGCCGTCCAGGACCTGGTCGTGGCCGGCTTCGGCCCCTCGGGGATCGCGCTCGCCGCCGCCGTCGAGGACCACGACGACGCCGCCGGCACGGCCCCGCTGGCCGCCCGCTACCTGGAGAAGGCCGCCGACTCCGCCTGGCAGCCCAACCTGGTCCTGCCCGGCACCGACATCCAGCACCACTTCCTGCGCGACTTCGCCACTCCGCGCGACGCCCGCTCCCGCTTCACCTTCCCCCACTACCTCCAGCAGAGCGGCCGCTTCTACCCGTTCACGCTGATGGGCGGCTACGTCAGCCGCCTGGAGTGGTCGGACTACGTCCAGTGGGCCGCCGGACAGGTCCGCGGCGCCGTCGACTACCACCGCGAAGTGCTGAGCGTCGAACCCGTCACCGGCTCCGACGGCCGCGTCCGCACCGCCCGCGTCCTGTCCCGGGACACCCGCGACGGCTCCCTGCACACCGTCGAGGGCCGCAACGTCGCCCTCGCCACCGGCCACGAGGCCTACGTACCGGAGCTCTTCCGACCGCACCTGGGCGAGCGGGTCTTCCACGCCTCGAAGCTGCTGCCCGGCCTGGCCGCCCTCGGCGAGCGGCCGCTGCGCTCCATCGCCGTCATCGGAGCCGGGCAGACCGCGGGCGAGATCGTGCTGCACCTGGCCGCGCAGCACCCCGACGCCGAGATCCACTCGGTGGTGCGCCACGCCGGCTTCCGGATGTACGAACTCGGCCACTTCAGCAACGAGGTGTACTTCCCCGACGAGACCGACTACTTCTACGGACTCGAGGGCGACCAGCGCGAGCGCGCCCTCGACCAGGCCCGCGCCACCAACTACGCGGCCGTCGACCCCGACGTCTCCACCGCCCTCTACCAGGCCGTCTACCAGGACCGGTTCACGGGCCGCCAGCGCCTGCACATGCACAAGCGGACCGAGGTCACCGACGTGGACCGGGCCCCGGACGGCCGGGTGCTGCTGCGCACCGCCGAGGTGTTCACCGGCGGGGCCGGCCTGATCGAGGCCGACGCCGTGATCGTCTGCACCGGCTACCGGGAGGCCGCCCTCCCCCGTCAGCTCGCCGCGTTCGTCCCCCACCTGCGCCTCGACGCGCAGGGCCGGCCCGAGGTCACCCGCGCCTACCGGGCCCTCACCACCGACGACTGCGAGGTCGGGATCTACCTCGACGGGCTCACCGAGTGGCGGCACGGCATCGGCAGCGCCACCTCCTTCAGCCAGATGGCCGCCAAGGCCGACACCATCCACCGCGACCTGCGCGCCCGCCTGCGCCAGCCCGTCGCCGCCTGATTGGACCCGTACGCGATGCACATCTTCACCGCCCACGAGGACGACATGGTCTTCGAGGAGCCGTACAACGTCAGCGGCCGGCGGATCTTCCCCTGGCCCGAGGCCGTCGAGGAACCCAACTGGGGCGGCGCCTGGGTCGACGTGGCGCCCGGCGCCACCTCCACCCCGCACGACCACGACGAGAACGAGATGTTCTTCATCGTCGAGGGCAGCGGGGTCATGCGGATCGGCGACGAGACCCGCCGGGTCCGCGCCGGCGAGACCGTGTTCATCACCCCCTTCCAGGACCACGACCTGACCAACGACGGCGACGTACGGCTGCGCTTCGTCACCATCTGGTGGGGCGGCTCCGACGCCGTCGCCCGGGACCGCGCCAAGTGGGCCGCCGAGTTCGGCATCACGGACCCGGGCCCCGCGGCAGACCCGGCAACAGCGGCGGCACCGGCCGGGAGGCCCGCGGCACCGGCCGGGAGCCCCGCGGTACCGAGCGCCCCCGCAGACCCCCGGCAGGTCGTGGCATGAGCCCCATCGTCCACGCGCACGCCGACGCCATCGTCGTCGGTGGCGGAGTGATCGGCGCGGCCATCGCGCACCAGCTCGCCCTCGCCGGCGTCGGCCGGATCGTCCTGTGCGACCAGGGCCGGGTCAACGCCCAGGGCGCCACCTCCCGCTCCGGCGGACTGCTGCGGCTGCACCACACCTCCGTCGCCGACACCCGCCTCGCCGCCCGCAGCCTGCCCGTCTTCGAGCAGTGGTCGGACATCATCGGCGGCTGCTGCGGCTACCGCCGTACCGGCTTCGTCATGATCGTCGGCGAGAACCACGCCGACGACCTGCGCTACAACGCCGCCGCGTCCGCGGACGCCGCCGGATACCGCCGCGTCGAGGTCATCGACGCCGCCGAGCTGAAGGAGATCTACCCCGGCCTGCGCACCGAAGGCATCGGGCTCGCCGCATACGAGCCCGAAGGCGGCTACGCCGACCCGATGGCCGCCTCCCACGCGCTGCTCACCGCCGCCTACCGGCTCGGGGTCTCCCCCTCCGAAGGCATCCGCGCGGTGAAGGTGCTGGAGAAGGCGGGGACCGTCACCGGCGTCCTCACCTCCATCGGCCGCATCGACGCCCCGCTGGTGGTCCTGGCCGGCGGAGCCTGGGGCTCGGCGCCCGCCGAGTACCTCGGCATCCACATCCCCGTCACCGCGCGCCGGATCGGCCTGGCCCAGGCCGAACTGCCCGGCGCCGGCCGGCGCGGATCGGCAGCCTCCGTACCGACCTGCATCGACGACACCACCGGCAGCTACTTCCGGCCCGACGGCCTCGACCGCTTCTACTTCGGCGTCCCCAGCAAGCCCGACACCGAACTGGGACGCGACGTGGAGCCGCTGACCGAGAGCGAGCTGGAGGCCGCGATCGCCGCGATCGCCGACCGGGTCCCGGCCGCCGCCACCGCCCCGCTCGCCGGCACCCGCTCCGGCCTCGACGGCTACACCCCCGACAAGCGCCCGGTCGTGGGCGCGGCCGGCCCCGACGGGCTGTACCTGGCCCTCGGCTTCAGCGGCGGCGGGTTCAAGCTGGCGCCCGCCGTCGCCGAACTCGCCGCGAAGGAGATCGTCGAGGGCGGTGCCGTCCCCGGCAAGGCCGTCCAGGAACTGCTGGAGCCGTACCGGCCGCAGCGCTTCCTCGCGGGCCGCCCGATCCGCCCGGAGGCGCCGTATGACCACATGTGAGACGAGCCCGCAGGACGCGCTCCGGGAGGGAGGCCTCCGGGAGGACGAGCCGCACGACGAACCGTTCGAGGACCGGCGGCCGCTGCGCGAGGTGCTGCGCGAGGACGTGCAGACCGTCCTCGACAAGGACCCGGCGGCCGGCTCCCGCGCCGAGGTCCTGCTCTACCCGCACATCCACGCGCTGTGGACCTACCGGCTCGCGCACTGGCTGTGGGGCCGCGGCCACCGCGTCCTCGCCCGCGCCCTGTCCCTGCTGGCCCGTGCCGTCTCCGGCATCGAGATCCACCCCGGGGCGCGGATCGGCCGCCGCTTCTTCGTCGACCACGGCACGGCCGTCGTCATCGGCGAGACCGTCCGGATCGGCGACGACGTGATGCTCTACCACCAGGTCACGCTCGGCTCGGTCGGCTGGTGGAAGGACCTGCGCCGGCCCTCCGGATCCCGCCGGCACCCCGTCGTCGGCGACCGCGTCGTCATCGGCACCGGCGCCAGCGTCCTCGGCCCGGTCACCATCGGCGCCGACTCCCGGATCGGCGCCCACTCGGTCGTCCTCGACGACCTGCCGCCGCGCAGCCGCGTCGTCGCCGCCGCCTCCGCCGCCCTGCCGCCGCTCGACACCGCCGCCCCGGCGGACGCCGCGGCCCTCGACTCCTCCGCCCTGATCCTCCCCGAAGGAACCCACGCGTCATGACCTCCTACGTCGTCACCAGCGCCCCGCCGAACCCGAACGGCGACCTCCACCTCGGCCACCTCTCCGGCCCCTTCCTCGGCGCCGACGTCCTCACCCGGCACCTGCGCCAGCGCGGCCACGACGTGCGCTACGTGGGCTACTCCGACGAGCACTCCTGCTACGTACCGCGCCGGGCCGCCGAGATCGGCTCCACCGCGTACCCGACCGCCAAGCTCTTCGGCGACCGCATGGAGGAGACCCTGTCGCTGGGCGCCATGCACCACGACTGGTTCACCCGCCCGCTCACCGACTCCACCCACACCGAGTTCGTCCAGCGCTTCTTCCTGGAACTGTGGGAGTCCGGCGCCCTGGAGGTGCAGGAGCTGCCCGTCTTCCACTGCGCGCCCTGCGACCGGTACCTGTACGAGGCCGAGGTGCGCGGCGAGTGCCAGTTCTGCGCCGAGCCGTCCGACGGCGTGTACTGCGAGGCCTGCGGCCTGCCCCAGGACCCGGCCGGGCTCGCCGCCCCCCGCTGCACCGCCTGCTGGAACACCCCTCGGACCACGACCCTGCGCCGCATCGTGTTCCCGCTGGAGCGCTGGCGCGACCGGCTCCGGGCCTACTACGCCGACGCGCAGGCCAAGGCCGAATGGCGGCCCAGGCTGATCTCGTACCTGGACGGCCTGTTCGAGCGGGCCCTGCCCGACACCGCGATCAGCCGCGAGGCGGACTACGGCATCCCGGTCCCGCTGCCCGGCTGGGAGGGGCACGTCCTCGACACCTGGTTCAGCGGCATCTGGGGCTACGCGGCGGGCACCGCCCGCGTCGCCGAGGCGAACGGCGACCGCTCCCAGTGGGAGCGGCTGTGGACCGACCCCGAGACCCGGATCGTCAACTTCATCGGCTTCGACTGCTCGTTCTCGCACGCCGTGCTGTGGCCCGCGCTGCTGCTCGCCCAGGGTGAGCTGACGCTGCCCGCGCAGGTCGTCATCAACGAGTTCTACCGGCTGGAGGGCGACAAGTTCTCCACCAGCCGCGGACACGCCATCTGGGGCGGCGAGTTCCTGCGCCGGGTCAACGCGGACGCACTGCGCTTCCACCTGTGCCTGACGGGCCCGGAGCGGGCGCAGAACAACTTCTCCATGAAGGAGTTCGCCGACACCCTCAGCACCGTCCTCGCCGGCGGCCTGGAACGCTGGACCGACACCGTACTGGACCTGCTCGCCCAGGACTTCGACTCCGTCGTGCCGGCCGCCGGGCCCGCGGACGGCCCGCTCGCCGCCGAACGCGCCGCACTGCCCGGTCAGATCGCCGCAGCGCTCGGCGCGGAGGCCTTCTCCCCGCAGCGCGCCGCCGACGTCCTGGCCACCGTGATCGAGCGGGCCGACGCCGATCTGCGGGAGCTCGCCCTGCTGCGGGTGTCCGGGCCGCGCGAGGAGTACGCGGGCCGGCTCGCCGCGCACGTGGAGCTGCTGGCCGCGGTCGCGGTCACGGCGGCGCCGCTGATGCCGGGCTGGTCCGCGTTCCTCGCCGGGCACCTGGGCCTGCCGGTGGACCTCGGCACGCGGATGCCCGAGTGGGCCGGCGTGGAGGGGCGGCTCCTGGCGGAGGGCACGACGCTGCCGGCCGCCACCCCGCTGTTCTTCCACGAGCTGTCGTGATGCCGGACCGGACCGCGGCTCGCGCTGCGGGTCCGGCTCCCGGAGCCGGTGACGGGTGGGCCGCCGGGGCCGCGAACGCACTGGGCGCGGTCCTGGGAGCGGGAACCCTGCTCCTCCCGGCGGCCCTCGCCCCGGCGTCCGCCTCCCGGACCGGCATCGCCGTGGCGGCCGTGCTGGCCGGCTGGTGCCTGCTGGTCGCCGCCGCGGGCGGTACGGCGCACTCCGGGCCCGTGGCCTTCGTACGGCGGCGGCTCGGCCCGGGACCGGCCCGGGCGGTCACCGCGCTCTACTTCGGCGGCTTCGCCACCGGGCAGGCGGCGGTGGCACTGGGCACCGCGCAGTTCGCCGCCGGTGCGCTCGCCTCGGCGGGCGTCCACGGGGCCGGCGCGGCCGCCGGAGGCGACTCGGGCTGGCGCTCGTACGCGGTCGCCGCCGCCGTCCTGGGCACCGCCGCCGTGTACGCCTGGTGCGTCCCGCGTCCGCCGTCCCCCGCGGGGCAGAGGCTGCGGCTGGCCGCCGTCCTGGCCCTGGCGCTCGCGTGGCGGGCCCTGGGCGGGCCCCTGCCCGGAGCGGGGACCGACGGCCGGGCCGCGCTGCTCGTGGCCGTGCCCCTGTTGTTCGGCTGGGTCGGCCTCGAAGGGGCGGTGCCCGCCCTGGCGCGGCGACGGGCGTTCGGCGGGACGCTGCTGGGCATCGCGCTGGCGGCCGCGCTGTACGCCGTACTGCCGGCGCCGCAGCCCTCCGCGCCGGCTGCGCACCCGGTCGCGGCGGCCGCCCTCGGGCTCGGCTCCGCCGCGGTCTGCTGGACGTACGTACGCACCAACCTCCGGGCCACGGCCGCCCGCTGGACCGAACTCACCGGCCGGACCCGGCGGGGCGGGCTCCTCGCCGCGGCCCTCATCGCCCTCGGGGCACTCATCCTCGGCCGGGCCGCCCACGGGGGCGTGTCCGTCCTGCTCCTCGGCCCCGGTGCAGCCACCGCGGCCCTGTACACCCTCATCGCCGTGGCGGCCCTGCGCCGCCCCCGTCCTCAGGAGAACACCGACCATGACCACCACGACGGCCCCGACCGCAACCACGACCACGACGGGCACAACCACAACCGCGACCGCGACCGCCCGGACCGTGCCCCCGTCCTCGAAGGTGCTGCGCGTGCCGCCCGCTGACCCGGCGACCGCCGCGGCCCACTTCCACCGCCGCTTCACCTTCGAGGCCGATGTCGCCGACGTGCACGCGGACGTGGAATCCGGCGCCGCGGGCTTCGTGCTCGTCGACAGCCGCAGCGCCGAGGCCTGGGAGCAGGGCCACGTCCCCGGCGCCGTGCACCTGCCCACGGACGAGATCGCGGCCCGCGCCGCCGCACTCGTACCGCCGGGCAGCGTGGTCGTCACGTACTGCTGGGGCCCCGGCTGCAACGGCGCCACCCGGGCCGCGTACGCCTTCGCGAGCGCCGGGTACCGGGTCAAGGAAATGCTCGGCGGCTTCGAGTACTGGTCCCGGGAGGGCTTCCCGGTGGAGGACTCGGCCGGGACCCGCCGGTCGGCGCCGGACCCGCTGACGGCCCCCGTCGCGGCGGGCGCCGCCTGCGGCTGCTGAACCGCGTCAGAGCAGGCCTTCCTCCACGGCCCGCTGCCCGAGCTGGAATCGGCTCTGCGCGTCCAGCTTCTCCATCAGCTCCGAGATGAGCCGCCGCTCGCTGCGCAGGGAGATCCCCAGCCGGCGGGCGGCGGCCTCGTCCGTGTAGCCCTGGGCCAGCAGGCGCAGCAGCTCGCGCGGCTGCGAGCCGGGGTCCTCCAGGCTGCGCCGGGGCGGCTCGCCGAACGGGGTGGCCGTCTCCCACACGGAGTCGAACAGCGCGCAGAAGGCGGTGACGGCGCCCGGTTCGCGCAGCAGCACCGCGCCCTGTGCGCTGTCCGCCGGGTCGATCGGCATCAGCGCGAACTCCCGGTCGGTGATGACCATGCGCATCGGCAGTGAGGGCACCGTCCGCACCTCGCCGCCGCGCTCGGTCAGCCAGCGGGCGTGCTCCAGGCTGCCCGGGTCGTTGCGGATGGCGTCCTGGTAGATGGTGCGGATCTTCACGCCACGCGCGATGAGGTCCTCGGTCAGCGGCTCGCTGGCCTTGAACTGCGCGGCGGGCACCGGGCCGCCGGGGTGGAAGCTGATCGACTCGCGGCGGGTCCGGGCGGACAGCTCGCTCAGCTTGGCCCGGACCGCGTCGACGCCGAGGAACCGCTCGGCCTCGTGCGCGGGCTGGGCCGGATGCAGTTCGGCGTACTGCGACAGCAGCGCGCTCGCGGCGGCCTGGCTCTCGGCGAGGGCGCGGTGGCGCTGGGCGATCTCCGCCTGCTGGTGGGCGAGCAGCGAATCGAGCGCGGCCTTCGGGTTCACCGCCCGCAGCCGTCCGTCGGTCCGCCAGGACGGCGCGAGGAGGGAGAGCCGGGTCAGCTCCTCCAGGTCCGCGCGTACGTCGTCCTCGGACCGCGCGAGTTCGGCGGCGACATCGGTGACGGCGAGATCCGGCCGTCTCAGGATGAGGCGGTAGAGCGCGTCGGAGCGCTCCGTCAGCCCAAGCGAAACCAACAAAGGAGCCCCCCAGCTCGCGGTTCGGAGCGGCAGCACAGCTGGACCGACAACGCTGGCGGCATGCGGCCCTCCGAGGGCCGATCTTGCACCCTGGATTGTCCATACCAGCCGTCGTCTGCACAAACACCGTCCATCACGCGGACAGCCGGGACGGCCAACTCGCCCTGGAAACCGGCCCGCTGGCACGGTTATGTCAGAGCTGTTTGTGCCAGCGGAAACCGGCGACACGGCCCTGCCGTGCTCGGCACGATGGCGGCACGCCGGAACGAGAGATCCGGCCATCCGCCCCGCTCCCCACCGGCTCGATAAGAGGCATCCCCACCATGCGTCGCAAGCTCATCACCCTCATCACCGTCACCGCCGCCGCTCTGATCGCCGTGATCGGCACGAGCACCGCCGGCCAGGCCCAGGAGCTCGCCGCCGGTCCGAAGGACCCGGGCTGGTCGGTGGTCACCCCCACCCCCCAGGACCCGGGCTGGTCGTAGACGCCGAAGCGCCCCACCCGGCAGTGCCGGACGGGGCGCTCCACACGACGTAGGCCATGTCGGACTCGAACCGACAACCAACGGATAGAAGTCCAGGCAGATCATGCCGGGCCGTGCCAGCACGTCCCCTCACGCATCGCTCACGCCTGCGGCGGCGCCGACCCGGGCTCTCGTTACCCCTTGTACGCAGCAGCGAGGCTGGTTGGGCGGTCTCCCGGTCGGGATAAGAAGCGGAACGGGTTAGCACGGGGGCATCCGCTCAGTAGTCGGAGAAGTTCCAGAACATGCCCACTTCGGTGTCCGAGACGACGATCAGGCCGTAGTCCTCCGGGTAGATGCTCAGCGGGCTGTACGCCCAGCCGGACGAAGTGAAGTCGAGCGTGCCGCGCACGTGGCCGGGCCTGCTGACGTTGGTGTGATAGCGGGCCGCGTCCCCGTAGCGCGCGAGGACCGTGCGAGCCATGGCCCGCAGTTCCTCCTCGCTGTCCGTGAAGCGCCCCAGGTTGGAGAGGGTGCACTTGTCGTCCGTGAGGGCCAGGAGCAGGCTCTCGGCGCTGTCCCGGTCGATCTCCTGGAGACGCTCCGCGACGTACTCCGGGGGGTGGGCGGCGAAGGGGTACGTGGGGAACCCCTCGCGCTCCGGCGCCTGCGCCGCGTCGTCGAGACCGGCCCAGCCCCGCGGGTCCGGGACCCGGGCCATCAGCGCGAGGATGTCGAGGATCCAGTCCTCGTGGAGGCGCGGGCCGGTGGCGTCGTACGGGTACGCATCCTCGTAGAGGTGGCGTACCGCGGCTTCCCAGGACGTCTGGTCGACGGACATGTGGTGCTGGCCTTTCTCGGCGGACCGCTAGGACTTCGAGGGCATCGACGTCATGACGGTGAAGGGCGGGTTGCGGCTGCTGTCGTACTTGATGCGCGTGTCGATGCCGTTCACGTCGTACGCCTTGGCACCGAGCCCGCCCTGCTTGTACCCGGACAGCGGGTCGTTCGGGTCCACAGGCTGCTTGCTCACGCTGCGGCCGCTGGTCTCGCCGTTGGGCGCCGTCGCGTAGAACGGCCAGCTGTACTCGTCCCCGCGCCAGCAGATGCGAACTCGAGCTGTGCGGCCAGAGGCGTTCAGCGAGCACGTGCGCCGCCGTGGTCATCACAGCGTGCGTGGGCTCGTCGGGCTCGGGATCCAGAACGGTGGGCGGATGCGGACTGGGACCGGCACCGTCGATGATGCCCTGGTTTCGGAGGATACGTCCCAAGACAGCTATCCCATAGCGGCCAAGTTGCTTCTCGACAGCCAGGTCGAAGTCGTTGGGCGGCACGTTCCGCTTGGCTCGACGGAGCAGGAGGAGCATCCCGTTCAGTGGGTGCTTCGGGGTCCACCGAGGGATCTGCATCGGGCGCTGGCCGCGGAGGCGGCTGCGGCTGGGGTCTCCGCCGAGTTGCTCCAGCAGTGGGGACTCAAGGCACAACGACTCAGGGGCCACCTACCAACATCGATAGGTGGCCCCTGAGCACCAGGTCAGAGGATGTGTCCCTCGCCTGTGAGCGGTAGGCCATGTCGGACTCGAACCGACAACCAACGGATTAAAAGTCCGCTGCTCTGCCAATTGAGCTAATGGCCCTCACGTGCTCACCCCAGAGCATAGCCGGAGACCAACGGCAGGCCGATCGAGTATCGACCGACCGGCCCCGTCACGGCCCACAAAACGCGGACAGGGCCCCCACGACGGTGTCGTGGGGGCCCTGTCGGGCAGTCAGCTCGGGGCCGTCAGCCGTCAGCCGTTGCGCTTCCAGCGGGGCTTGTCGTCACGGCGGCCGCCGAAGGAACCGGTCGAGCCGGAGCCGGAGGGGCGGTTGTCGTCGCGGCGGCCGTACGGGCGGTCGCCGCCGCCGGAGCGGAAGCCACCGGAGGGACGGTCGTCGCGGCGGAAGCCGCCACGGTCGCCACCGCGGTCGTCACGGTTGAAGCCACCGGAGGGACGGTCGTCACGACGGAAGCCGCCGGAGGGACGGTCACCGCCGGAGCGGAAGCCACCGGAGGGACGGTCGTCGCGGCGGAAGCCGCCACGGTCGCCACCGCGGTCGTCACGGTTGAAGCCGCCCGACGGACGGTCGTCACGACGGAAGCCACCGCGGTCACCGCCACGGTCGTCACGGCGGTCACCGCCGGAGCGGAAGCCACCCGAGGGACGGTCGTCGCGGCGGAAGCCGCCACGGTCGCCACCGCGGTCGTCACGGTTGAAGCCGCCCGACGGACGGTCGTCACGACGGAAGCCGCCGGAGGGACGGTCACCGCGGTCGTCACGGCGGAAGCCGCCACGGTCGCCGCCACGGTCGTCACGGCGGAAGCCGCCACGGTCACCGCGGTCGTCACGACGGTTGTCGCGGCGCTCGTAGTTGCCCCGCTCGTCACGGGCCTGGAAGGACGGACGCTCGTCGGCGACCGGCGTGGCCGCGACGGCGGCCGCGACCTCGGCCTCGGCGGCCTCGACCACCTCGGCGACAGCGGCCTCGGGGTCCTCGCCGCGCTCACGGGCGGAGCGGGCGACCAGACGGTCGGCCTCCTCGCGCAGCTCGGCGGCACGACGCGTCATGCGCTCCAGCTGCTTGGTGAGGTCGGCGACCTCGCGCTCGGCCTGCTTGGCGGCGTTGTTCGCGGAGTCGGCCTGGACCTCGGTGAGCGAGCGCGCACCGGTGATCTCGGCGACCTCGGGGTCGAAGGCGCCGGCGCCCTGGACGATGTGGCGCGAGGCGTCCACGCCCGCGTCCTCCATCAGGCGGAAGATCTGGCGGCGCTGGTGCGGCAGGGCCAGGGAGACCACGACACCCGACTTGCCGGCACGGGCGGTGCGGCCCGAGCGGTGCAGGTAGTCCTTGTGGTCGCCGGCCGGGTCCACGTTCAGGACCAGGTCGATGCCGTCGACGTGGATGCCGCGGGCGGCGACGTCGGTGGCGACGAGCGCGTTGACGTAGCCGTCCTTGAAGTCGGCGAGGACGCGGGTACGGGCACCCTGCGTCATGCCGCCGTGCAGCGCGTCGGCCTTCACGCCGGCCTCGACGAGCTGCTCGGCGATGCGGTCGGCGCCCAGCTGGGTGCGGACGAAGATGATGGTGCGGCCCTTGCGGGCGGCGATGGCGGCCGTGACCGGCGCCTTGTCCTTCGGCTTCACGACGAGGACGTGGTGCGTCATGGTCGTGACGTTGCCCTGGGCGCTGTCGACCTCGTGCGTGACGGGGTTGGTCAGGTAGCGCTTGACCAGGGTGCCGATCTCGTTCTCCATGGTGGCGGAGAAGAGCATGCGCTGGCCGCCGCCGGGGATCTGGTCGAGCAGCTCGGTGACCTCGGGCAGGAAGCCCAGGTCGGCCATCTGGTCGGCCTCGTCGAGGACGGCCACCTCGACGTTCTCCAGGGAGCAGGCGCCGCGGTTGATGATGTCGCGCAGACGGCCCGGGGTGGCGACGAGGACGTCGACGCCGCGCTCCAGGGCGTAGATCTGGTTGCCCATGGAGGTACCGCCGCAGACGACCTTCATCTTCAGGCCGAGCACGTCGCCGTAGGGCTGGAGGGCGTCCGCGACCTGCATCGCGAGCTCACGGGTCGGCGTGAGGATGATCGCGCGGGGCTTCTTCTTCTCGGTGTGGCCACCGGCCAGGCGGGCCAGGGTGGGCAGACCGAAGGAGAGGGTCTTGCCGGAGCCGGTGCGGCCGCGGCCGAGGATGTCCTTGCCGGCCAGGGCGTCCGGGATGGTCGCGGCCTGGATCGGGAAGGGGGTGGTGACGCCGTTCTGCGCGAGCTTGCGCACGACGCCCTCGGGCAGACCGAGGTCGCCGAAGGTGACGGTGGGCTCGGCGTCGGCGTCGGTGGACCGGTCGTTCGTCACGTCGGCTTCGAGAGCCTCGATGATCTCGTCCGCCTCAGCGGCCTCGATCGCCTCGGTGACCACAAGGGCCTCGACGGCGTCGACGATCTCGTTCGAGTCGTTCTCGGGCATGACGGCACGGTCAGAACTGGAAATGGACATGCGAAATGCGAAACCTTCCGGAGTCTCGGCACGCGCCCAAACTCCGTGAATCGCAAATCGACCGCCTCAATGCGGTCAGCCACGGCTAGGGAGAGTACGCGCCACACGGCGCTCTTCGGATTCGGCGCCGGGCAATGGGATCAAACGATCTATAACCATACGCACCCTCCCGGGGGTCTGGCAAGTCGTTCCGGCCCGATCCGTCCTGACCTGCGACGATCCCCCGATCCCGGGGAGCCGGATCCGGCTCCGGGGACCCCCGGGCGGGCCGCCCGGGGCTAGGAGCTGGACGAGGGACTGGGCTCCGGAGCTGGGGGCGTCGGGTCCGCAGGAGTGGGCGAAGTCACGGGCGGCTGCGGGCTCGGCGGCGTGACGGGCGGCGGTGTGACCTGCGTCCCACCGGAACCACTGTGTCCGGATCCGCCCGAGGTGGGCTGCTGCGGTCCCTGGCCGCCGGCCCCGCCGCCCGGACCGGCCGACGGCGAGGGCGCCCCGGGCCGTCCGGCGGGCGCGCCCGGGCTGGGGGAGGCCCCGACGGCCCCGGAGGCCTTGCCGTCCTCGGCCGGCCTGCCTTCCTCGCCCGCCGCGCCGGGCTTCGAGCCGTGGCCGCCGCCGCGGGCGCCCGCACCCCTGCCGGGTACGGAACCTCCCGCCTCGGCGGCCGCCTTGCCTTCTGCGGAGGAGGACGGTCCGGGCTTCGCGGCGCCCTCGCCGACGCTCATGCAGCCCGCGGTCGCCGCGACCGCGAGCGCGGAGACGGCCAGCCGGAGGGAGGCGGACAACTGGCGCACGGGGCACCTCCTGGGGGTCTCCCCGGCAGCAGCCGGGGGAGGGCGGTTCAGGGTCCGCATGAGCGGGTCAATGTGCCCAACTCCCTTTGCCCCGCAAGAGACACGCCCTTGGGGACACCGCCTGTCCGCAATCCGCCGCCGCGCCCGGCGGCACCCCGGCACCCACCGGCGCGGTGGGCACCACTTCAGGCGAACAACCACCTCAGGCGAACAACTGCCGCCCCACCTGCACCCCCAGCGTCACCGCGCCCAGCCCGGCCAGTACCGAGGCCGCCACGTTCGCCGCCGCCAGGAACCGCCAACCGCGCTCGTACAGCCGCAGCGTCTCGTACGAGAACGTCGAGTACGTGCTCAGCGCCCCGCACAGCCCGGGGCCCACCAGCAGGTGCAGCCACGCGGGTGCCGCTCCGGCCAGCACCGCCCCCGTCAGCAGCCCGAGCACCAGGCAGGCGCCCGCGTTCACCACGAACGTCCCCCACGGGAACACCGAATCGTGCCGCGCCTGCACCACACGGTCCGTCAGATAGCGCAGCGGTGCCCCCACCACCGCGCCCAGCAGCACCGGGAGCCAGTTCACACCGGCCTCCTCGGTCCGCCGCGCACCGGGAGGCCCGTCGCCAGGCGGGTCAGCGAGGCCCCCGCCCACACCGCACCCAGCGCCCCCACCACCGTGAGCCCGGCGTACGCCAGCGCCGCCCCGGCCTCCCCCGCGTCCAGCAGCCGGGAGAAGTCCACGGCGTACGTCGAGAAGGTGGTGAACCCGCCGAGCACCCCGACCCCGCAGAACGGCCGGACCAGCGGGTGCGGCGCCGTCCGGCCGCCCTCGCTGATCAGCACCATGAGCACTCCGATCAGCGCACAGCCGATCACGTTGGTCCAGAACGTCGTCCACGGGAAGTCCGCCGCGCCGGCCGGCCACAGCAGCGCCGCCCCGTACCGCGCCGAGGCCCCGAGGGCGCCGCCGGCGGCGATCGCGGCCAGCACGTGCCCGGGCCGCTCGGCGCGCTGCCCGGGCACATGGAGGTCGACGTCCGGGTCGATCGCCTCGGCACCGGGGTCCGCGCCGGGGTCCGCGCCGGCGCCGAGACCGGGCTGCGGGCCGGTCACCCGTAGCCCAGCGCGTGGAGCCGGTCGTCGTCGATGCCGAAGTGATGGGCGATCTCGTGCACCACCGTGACCTCCGTCTCGGCGATCACGCTCTCGCGGTCCTCGCACATCCGCAGCGTGGGGTTGCGGAAGATCGTGATCCGGTCCGGCAGCACTCCGGCGTACCACTCGCCGCGGTCCGTCAGCGGGGTCCCCTCGTACAGCCCGAGCAGCCCGGGGTCGTCGGTCGGCGGTTCGTCCTCGACGAACACCGCCACGTTGTCCATCAGCCGCGTCAGCTCGGGCGGGATGCGGTCCAGGGCCTCTGCGACGAGCTCCTCGAACTCCTCGCGCGTCATCTCCAGCACCGGGCCATTGTCCCTCCGGCGGGGCCACTCCCCACATGGGGGAGAAACCGTTTTGGCGATACCTCCCCGGATCCCATATGCTTCTCACGTCCCCGACGCGCTGAATAAGTGCCCGGCGGGCCTTTAGCCCTCATCGTCTAGTGGCCCAGGACGCCGCCCTTTCAAGGCGGTAGCACGGGTTCGAATCCCGTTGGGGGTACGCATTACCGTGTGCAAGACTTGTCTCGCACACTGCAAGGTCCTGTGGAGCAGTTGGTTAGCTCGCCACCCTGTCAAGGTGGAGGTCGCGGGTTCAAGTCCCGTCAGGATCGCTGAGGCCGGAAACGGTCTCGTGGCTGGGTAGCTCAGTTGGTACGAGCGATCGCCTGAAAAGCGATAGGTCGCCGGTTCGACCCCGGCCCCAGCCACCACAAGAAGGCCCCGTCCATCGGACGGGGCCTTCTGCGTCACCCGGTCACCCGGTCTCCCGCTCCGCACGCTCCGCATGCTCCGCACGCCCGGCGCGGCGCCACTGCGTCACACCGACCGCCGCCGCGCCCGCCGCCACCAGCCCGAGCAGCGCCCAGTCCGGGACGGCGTCCGCGAGGACGCGGACCCGCTGCTCCACCGCGTACGAGTCGTCCACGTCGAGCAGCCCCGGCAGCGCGCTCGCCCCGTCGTACGCGAGGAACAGCGCGCCGAGGGCGATGAAGAACAGCCCCGAGAGCAGCGAGGTCGTGTGCAGCTCGAAACGGCCCACCCGCACGACCCGCCCCCGCAGCCAGCGCCGCCGGCCCAGGTCGAACCGCTCCCACAGCAGCGCCAGCAGGAACAGCGGCACGGCCATGCCCAGCGCGTACACCGCCAGCAGCAGGCCGCCGTAGACCGGGCTGCCGCTGACCGCCGCCACCGTCAGGACGCTGCCCAGGATCGGGCCGGCGCAGAACCCGGCCAGCCCGTAGACCGCGCCCAGCGCGTACACCGACAGGGCGGTCGTGGGCCTGATCCGCCCGGACAGCTCCGAGATCCGCTTCGAGGCGAAGCCGAGGCCGAGGATCTGCGCGATCCCGAGCGCGATGATCAGCCAGCCGCCGGCCAGGACGAGCCCGTCGCGGTTGCTGTGGAAGAAGCGCCCGGCGTACGAGCCCGCCGCGCCCAGCGGGACGAGGGTGCTGGCCAGGCCCGCGTAGAAGATCCCGGTCCGGGCCAGCAGCCGCGAGGCGGAGTCGATCGAGTACGCGAAGAAGGCGGGCAGCAGCAGCGCGCTGCACGGGCTGAGCAGGGCGAGGAGGCCGCCGAGCAGGGCGGCCAGGTAGCCGATGTCACCGACGTCGGTCACCGGGCGGCCTGCGGCTCGGCCTGGGCCTTGGCCTGCGCCTTGGCCTTGGCGATGGCCGCGGCGAAGGCGTCCAGCGGCTGGGCGCCCGCGATCGGCTGCCCGTTGACCAGGAAGGACGGGGTGGAGGTGACGCCGATGCGGTAGCCCTCCTCCTGGTCCTTGCGCAGGGCGGCAGCGGCGGCCTCGCCGTCCATGTCCTTCTCGAAGCGCTCCGGGTCCGGTACCCCGGCCTCGCGGGCCAGCTCCAGCAGCCGGGCCCGGCCGAAGCCCTTCTCCTTGGAGCCGTCGGCGTACGCGGCCGCGTGGAACGCCGCGAACCGGTCCTGCTGCCCGGCGGCCCAGGCGGCCCTGGCCGCGGCCTCGGAGTCGGCGCCGAAGATCGGGAAGTTGCGCCACTCGATGCGCAGGGTGCCGTCCTCGACGTACTTCTTGACCAGCTCGGGCTCGGTGTCGCGGGCGAACTTGCCGCAGTAGCCGCACTTGAAGTCGGAGTACTCGATCAGCACGACGGGGGCGTCGGGCCGGCCGGCGGCGAGCTTGTCGCCGGACTCGCGGCGGGCGAGCGCCTTCAGCCCGGCGGCGGCGTCGGCGCGGGCCCCGGGGGTGGCTCCCGAGGTGCCGCCGGACCGGCCGGACGCCTTGTCGGCGGGGGCGGTGGCCTGCCAGGACACGATCCCGAGGGTGACGGCGGCGACCGCGACCCCGGCGGAGACCAGCAGCCGCTTGCGGACGGAAGCGGCAGAGGAGGAAGAGGAGGAGGAAGACATACGGGTGCTCCAGAGATACGGGTGTGGAAAGGGGGGACCGGCGGAAGGGCCGGTCCTCTACACCCGCATCACGGACAGCTCCACCGGCCCCGGCGCCACCCGGTCGGGCCCCCGTGCGCGCACCCGCGCGGGCGGCGTCCGGTCGCCCCAGAGCTGCTCCACCGCGGGCCGCCCGGCGGGAACGTGCCCGTGCTCGCCGCGCACCGGCCCCACCGGCACCTGCGGCCGCTGCGACCCGGGCTCACACCCGGGCCCCCGCCCGCCCGGAACGCCGGCATCCACCCGCCCCGGGCCGGCACGCCCAACCGCTGCACCCGGCCCGGGCGGGGACTGCGCACCGGCGCGCCCGGCCACCCCCACCGGAACGGACGGCGCCGGGCCGCCATCCCCGGCTTGGAGATCCGGGGCCGGGACGCCCGGCCGCACGGCCGCCGGAGTCGCGGGGCCGGAGGTCGCGGCCGCCGCGGGCGTGGGAGCGGCTGCGGCGGCCCGTGCCACGGGGCGGGGGGCCGCGGCGGCGGTACCGGTTCCGGCCAGGGCCGTCGCCCATATCGCCAGCGCGGCGACCACGGCACGCAGGCGGGACATGACGGGCCTCTCACTCGGTCGGCGGGACGGTTCAGGTGATCTCGTCCCGAAATGGTACGGGGAGGGGGCACAAATGCGTTCGCCACCCGGCACCTGCGGGTGAGATCCTCGATCAGGTATGTCTACTTCCTTCGCCGCCCTGCAGACGCTTCTCGGTGAGATCTCCCTCCGCGATGCGCACCGCCTCGGCCGCCGCCTCGAAGGCGCCCGCCGCATCCGCAAGCCCGAGGCCAAGCAGGCCGTGCTCGACGAGATCGCCGCGGAGGCCGAGAAGGCCGCCGCGCGACTGGCCGGCCGTGCCTCGCGGATGCCGGAGGTCACGTATCCCGAGAACCTGCCCGTCAGCCAGAAGAAGGACGAGATCGCCGAGGCGATACGCGACCACCAGGTCGTGATCGTCGCCGGTGAGACCGGTTCCGGCAAGACCACCCAGATCCCCAAGATCTGCATGGAGCTGGGCCGCGGGGTCCGGGGCATGATCGGGCACACCCAGCCCCGCCGCATCGCCGCCCGCACCGTCGCGGAGCGCATCGCCGAGGAACTGAAGTCCGAGATCGGGCAGACCGTCGGCTGGAAGGTCCGCTTCACCGACCAGGTGAACCAGGACGCGACCTTCGTCAAGCTGATGACCGACGGCATCCTGCTCGCCGAGATCCAGACGGACCGCGAGCTGCGCGCGTACGACACGATCATCATCGACGAGGCCCACGAGCGGTCCCTCAACATCGACTTCCTGCTGGGCTACCTGTCCCAGCTGCTGCCGAAGCGCCCCGACCTCAAAGTCGTGATCACCTCGGCGACGATCGACCCGGAGCGGTTCTCCCGGCACTTCGGAGACGCCCCGATCGTCGAGGTCAGCGGCCGCACGTATCCCGTGGAGGTCCGCTACCGGCCCCTGCTGGAGGAGGACTCCGAGGAGAGCGACCGGGACCAGATCACGGCGATCTGCGAGGCCGTGGACGAACTCCAGTCCGAGGGGCCCGGCGACATCCTGGTCTTCCTCTCCGGCGAGCGCGAGATCCGCGACACCGCGGACGCCCTGAACAAGCGCAACCTCCGCTTCACGGAGGTCCTGCCCCTGTACGCGCGCCTCTCGCACGCCGAGCAGCACCGCGTCTTCCAGCAGCACACGGGGCGCCGGATCGTCCTGGCCACGAACGTCGCCGAGACCTCCCTGACCGTCCCCGGCATCAAGTACGTGATCGACCCGGGCACCGCCCGGATCTCCCGCTACAGCCACCGCACCAAGGTCCAGCGCCTGCCCATCGAGCGGATCTCGCAGGCCAGCGCCAACCAGCGCAAGGGCCGCTGCGGCCGCACCTCGGACGGCATCTGCATCCGCCTCTACTCCGAGGACGACTTCAACTCCCGTCCCGAGTTCACGGACGCCGAGATCCTGCGCACGAACCTGGCCTCCGTCATCCTCCAGATGACCGCGGCCGGGCTCGGCGAGATCGAGAAGTTCCCCTTCATCGACCCGCCGGACCACCGCAACATCCGCGACGGCGTCCAGCTGCTCCAGGAACTCGGCGCGCTGGAGGCGGGCGAGAAGACCTCCCCGGAGGGGAGGAAGGGGCAGCGGCTCACGCCCATGGGCCGCCAGCTCTCCCAGCTCCCCGTGGACCCGCGGCTGGCCCGCATGGTCGTCGAGGCCGACAAGAACAACTGCGTCCGCGAGGTCATGGTCATCGCAGCGGCCCTGTCCATCCAGGACCCGCGCGAGCGGCCCTCGGACAAGCAGACGCAGGCCGACCAGCACCACGCCCGGTTCAAGGACGAGACGAGCGACTTCCTCTCGTTCCTGAACATGTGGCGCTACATCCGCGAGCAGCAGAAGGAGCGCGGCTCGTCCTCGTTCCGCCGGATGTGCAAGCAGGAGTACCTGAACTTCCTGCGGATCCGCGAGTGGCAGGACATCTACTCGCAGCTGCGCACGGTCGCCAAGACCATGGGCATCCACGTCAACGAGGCCGACGCCCCCGAGACGAGCGTGCACATCTCGCTGCTGGCCGGTCTGCTCTCGCACATCGGGCTCAAGGACACCGACAAGAACGAGTACCTGGGGGCGCGGTCCGCCAAGTTCGCGGTCTTCCCGGGCTCGGCGCTGTTCAAGAAGCAGCCGAAGTTCCTGATGTCGGCGGAGCTGGTGGAGACCTCGCGGCTGTGGGCCCGGGTGAACGCCAAGGTGGAGCCCGAGTGGGTCGAGCCGCTCGCCCAGCACCTGATCAAGCGCACGTACAGCGAGCCGCACTGGGAGAAGGACCAGGCGGCGGTGATGGCGTACGAGAAGGTCACGCTGTACGGCGTGCCGATCGTCGCCCAGCGAAAGATCAACTACGGCCGTATCGATCCCGAGGTCTCGCGCGAGCTGTTCATCCGCAACGCGCTGGTCGAGGGCGACTGGCGGACCCACCACAAGTTCTACGCCGACAACCGCAAGCTGCTCACCGAGGTCGAGGAGCTGGAGAACCGGGCGCGGCGCCGCGACATCGTGGTCGACGACGAGACCCTCTTCGACTTCTACGACCAGCGGATCCCCGAGCACGTGGTCTCCGGGGCGCACTTCGACTCGTGGTGGAAGCACAAGCGGCGCGAGGAGCCCGAGCTCCTCGACTTCGAACGCGAGATGCTGCTGACCGAGAAGGCGGCCGGGGTCACCAAGGCCGACTACCCGGACTCCTGGCGGCAGGGGCAGCTGAAGTTCCGGGTGACCTATCAGTTCGAGCCCGGTGCGGACGCGGACGGCGTGACCGTCCACATCCCGCTCCAGGTGCTGAACCAGGTCACCGACGAGGGCTTCGACTGGCAGATCCCCGGCCTGCGCGAGGAGGTCGTCACCGAGCTGATCCGCTCGCTGCCCAAGCCGATCCGCCGGCACTACGTGCCCGCGCCGAACTTCGCGGGCCGTTTCCTGGACACGGCGGTGCCGCTGCAGGAGCCGCTGCCGGTGACCCTGGCGCGCGAGCTCCAGCGGATGGTCGGGGTCCCCGTCTCCGCCGAGGACTTCGACCTGTCCCGGATCCCGGACCACCTGAAGATCACCTTCCGGATCGTCGACGAGCGTCGCAAGAACCTCGCCGAGGACAAGGACCTGGAGGCCCTGCGGCTGAAGCTGAAGCCGAAGGCCCGCCAGGCGCTCTCCAAGGCCGCCGCGGCCACGGCCGAGCGGGCGGGCGGGGAGTCGGTGGAGCGCACCGGGCTCACCGACTGGACGATCGGCACGCTGACGAAGGTCTTCGAGACCCGGCGGGCGGGCCAGCCGGTGAAGGCGTATCCGGCGCTGGTGGACGAGGGCGCCAGCGTGTCCGTACGGCTCTTCGACACCGAGGCGGAGCAGCAGCAGGCGATGTGGCTGGGCACCCGGCGGCTGATCCTGCTGAACATCCCGGTGAACCCGGCGAAGTTCGCCTCGGACCACCTGACGAACCAGCAGAAGCTGGCGTTGTCCCGCAATCCGCACGGCTCCATCCAGGCGCTGTTCGACGACTGCGCGACCGCCGCCGCCGACAAGCTGATCGCCGACCACGGCGGTCCGGCCTGGGACGAGGCGGGCTTCCGCAAGCTCTACGAGGCCGTGCGCGCAGACCTCGTGGACACGACGGTGCGGACGGTGGCCCAGGTGCAGCAGGTGCTGGCCGCCTGGCAGGCCTGTGAGCGCCGTCTGAAGGCCACCAACAGCCTGGCCCTGGTGGCGAACGTGCAGGACGTGAGGACGCAGCTGGCGGCCCTCGTGCCGGCGGGCTTCGTGACCCTGACGGGCCTGCGGCGGCTGCCGGACCTGATGCGCTACCTGGTGGCGGTGGACCGGCGGCTCCAGCAGATGCCGACGGGCGCCCAGCGCGACACCACGCGCATGGAGAAGGTCCACGAGATGCAGGACGAGTACGCGTGGCTGCTGGAGCAGCTGCCGAAGGGCCGGCCGGTGCCGGCCGCGGTCACCGACATCCGCTGGATGATCGAGGAACTCCGGGTCAGCTACTTCGCCCACGCCCTGGGGACCGCGTACCCGATCTCCGACAAGCGGATCGTGAAGGCGGTGGACGCGGCCGCTCCGTGACGGGCCCGGCGGCCGGTTCGACCGCACCCCCTGAGCTGCTGTACAGTCTGTTTCGCAGCCACGCCGATTCGGCTGCGAACGAGGTCCTGTGGAGCAGTTGGTTAGCTCGCCACCCTGTCAAGGTGGAGGTCGCGGGTTCAAGTCCCGTCAGGATCGCAACAAGAGCAGGGCCCGTATCCCCAGGGATGCGGGCCCTGTTGCGTTGTCCGCGGCCCGCCGCGCCGGAGGGACCCCGCACGGTCCCGGGCACGCTCCCCCTGCGGCGGGAGCCCCCCGCCACCTCCCCCGCGCCTTCCAGGGGCTTCTGAGGGCCCGCCAGCGGCCGCGGGCGCCCGCACCGGGGCCATCCGGCGAGGAGTGATCACCTCGGGGCGGGGCGGGCGTCACTCCGCAGCAACCTCCGGGACGAGCCCGGCCGCGAGAATCCCCCGTCCGCATGAGGCACTCTGCGACGCACGTCCCCTTACGGGTGCATTGAGCGTTCGACAAGAGTGACAGCCTGTGACGGGAGTCACCACATGAGTTTTTGGGACTCGCACTTTTATCGCACCCATACGCGTGCTCGATTTAATATGTGCAATGGCACCTACCCCGTCGGCGCTCCGCACCAGCCCGATTCCAGCCCGCCCCCGGGCATAAAAAAGATCGCGCTGGACCCGGCGGAGTCCAGCGCGATCGAACGCCGGGAACCTGTTGGGGCAGGTCCAGACGTTTGAAGCCATGTGGGTTTCCTCGGATTGGGGGACCCGATTCAAGCCCGGTAAAGCGGGGTGCTTACGTGCTTGCGCGACCTCAGGCCTCGCTGCGCTGCTGCGGAATTCCCGCGAGCAGAGCGCGAACCTCGGCCTCGCGGTAACGGCGGTGTCCACCCAGGGTGCGGATGGACGTGAGCTTGCCAGCCTTGGCCCAGCGGGTGACCGTCTTCGGGTCCACGCGGAACATCGTGGCAACCTCAGCCGGGGTCAGCAGCGGCTCGGCATCAGGGGTGCGAGCGGTCATGAGCGGCCTCCTCGGGAGAACCGAACCATCTCGGTTCTTTCCTCTAAATTCTGCACCTTGGCCCGCGTTGCCCGAAATGGACATACGCGGGCCGAGTCGGTTATAGGACGAACGGCTTGTCCTCGGCACTACAACTACACCATCCGTCCAGCCTCGACGGCCAAACCGATGGAATTGCCCTCCGAGGTGTTCATCAGCGGCGGAAGCCGATGGACCGTCCCATAACGGACAGTCACCCCACTGTGACGATCAGTCACAGAGCGATCAGGAGTCGTCAGGACCCCCCGTAGAGTGCAATGCCGAGCATTCCGCCCTTAGTTGGGCGGAAGGAACCCTCCCCGGACTCCTTGTCCTATTTTGGCACGAGGGTAGGGGAAGGGCGCAAGGGTGTGGTTAGTGCGGTCCGTCACGCTTGGGCCAATGGCCCGTATCGGGACGTAGGTCCTGGCACTAAGACCCGAATGGGATGATCAGGCCTCTGATCTGCTGTTTATGGCAGATCAGCCGATACGCACGGTACGCGAGGTCCGTGCCGCCGCGCTCCACCGCCACCGGATCAGTTCGCGAAGAGCCTCTCCCGGACCTCCCGCCAGCGCTCCGCCAGCTCCTCGTACGCCTCCGCCGCCCCGGCCCCGTCCCCGGCGCGCAGCGCAGCGATGCCCACCGCCACGTCCCGGGCGGAGCGGTCGGCGCGCAGCCGGTCCGCCGGCAGCGCGTGGACCAGCCCCCCGTAGTCCAGTTCGACCATCGACCGCGGGTGGAACTCCTCCAGCCAGCTGCCGACGTCCACCAGCCCCTCCGCGAGCCCCGCGTACCCCTCGGCCCCGCGCAGGATCCGCAGCCCCCGCGCGAGCCTGCGCCGGGCCTGCACCATCGGCGTCCGGTAGCGCAGCCGCTCGCCCGGCACGTACTCCCGCTCGTCGTCGGCCACCAGCACGAACCAGCGCAGCGGCACCTGCCACACCGCGGTGCGGATCCACGGGCGCGCATCCGGGTTCCGCTCGCGCCAGCGCTCGTACTCCTCGGCCGCCCGCCGCCGCGCGGCCGGCGGGAGGGCGGCGTCCAGCACCGGGAGCGGGAACTGGCCCGCCAGCTCCTGGAGCGCCAGCCAGCCGCGCAGTCTGGTCCGCCACGGGCAGACCAGCAGCACCCCGTCCACCTCCGCCGTGAAGGCGTCCGCGCTCTCGTGCGCGGGCACCCCGACCACCGGGACCCGGACCAAATCGGAGAGGGACCGGCGCAGTTCGTCCTGGGCGGTGGGCACCACCCCGCGCCGGGCGTACGAGGCCCAGTGGCTGCGCTCCGGCTCCGCGAACGCCGCCAGGGGCTCGTAGACGCGCAGGTAGGAGGCGTACGGGACGGTCGGCGCGGAGCGCGCCGAGGGCAGCTTGGGCTCGGAGGATTCGCTCACGTCCTCGTACTCCCCCGCACCGCCGCGAGCTACTCGCCGGGCCCCGCCGACCCCGCCGCCGGGGCCGCCCGTACCCCGGGAGTGTCCCGATCTCCGGACAGGTCGCCTGCGCACGCCCCACAGGTCTTACTCTGCTCCCAGCACGCCCTCCCCCACCCGCAGGGCGGGCGTCATTCCGCCGCATCTCTCCCATGGGAGTCACCACCGTGACCGAAATGACCGACGGCGTCCTGCACACCCTGTTCCGTTCGGAACAGGGCGGCCACGAGCAAGTCGTGCTGTGCCAGGACCGAGCCACTGGCCTGAAGGCCGTCATCGCGATCCACTCCACCGCCCTGGGCCCGGCCCTCGGCGGTACCCGCTTCCACGCCTACGCCTCGGACGAGGAAGCCGTCCTCGACGCGCTGAACCTCTCGCGCGGCATGTCGTACAAGAACGCCCTCGCCGGTCTCGACCTCGGCGGCGGCAAGGCCGTCATCATCGGCGACCCCGACGTCCTCAAGTCCGAGGAACTGTTGCTGGCCTACGGCCGGTTCGTGGAGTCCCTCGGCGGCCGCTACGTGACGGCCTGCGACGTCGGCACGTACGTGGCGGACATGGACGTCGTGGCCCGCGAGACCCGCTGGGCGACCGGCCGCTCCCCCGAGAACGGCGGCGCCGGCGACTCCTCGGTCCTCACCGCCTTCGGTGTCTTCCAGGGCATGCGGGCCAGCGCCCAGCACCTGTGGGGCGACCCGACCCTGCGCGGCCGCAAGGTGGCCGTGGCCGGCGTCGGCAAGGTCGGCCACTACCTGGTCGAGCACCTCCTGGAGGACGGCGCCGAGGTCGTGATCACGGATGTCCGCGAGGAGTCGCTGCGCCGCGTCCTCGACAAGCACCCGCAGGTCACCGTCGCCGCCGACACGGACGCGCTGATCCGCACCGAGGGCCTGGACATCTACGCCCCCTGTGCCCTCGGCGGCGCGCTGAACGACGCCTCGGTGCCCGCCCTGACCGCCAAGGTCGTGTGCGGCGCCGCGAACAACCAGCTCGCCCACCCGGGCGTGGAGAAGGACCTCGCGGACCGCGGAATCCTTTACGCACCCGACTACGTGGTGAACGCGGGCGGTGTCATCCAGGTCGCCGACGAGCTGCACGGCTTCGACTTCGACCGCTGCAAGGCCAAGGCCACGAAGATCTTCGACACCACGCTGGAGATCTTCGCTCGTGCGAAGGCGGATGGCATTCCGCCGGCCGCTGCGGCCGACCGGATCGCCGAGCAGCGGATGGCGGACGCCCGCGCCGCCAAGGCCGCGAAGGGCTCGGCCCCGGCCGTCGACCCGTCGTAACGGCCCCTGACGTGCGCCCGCCGGGGTTGCGGCGAGACGGAACTCACTGCGCTTCGGCGGGTCGTGCGCCAGGAAAGGGTTAAAATCGCAGCTGACCAGCGAGGACGGGGCGCCTCATTGGTCCTGCAGCGTGGCACGTCATGCGGGCGGCGTACCGTATGGCCGCGGAAGCAGGTACCGTTAAACCCCTACGGACGGTCTCTCCACGGAGAGCCCGCTCCGAACCATGAACGCGTGTCAGACTCTGGGGCCGTCGAGCCCCGTCACCGAGGGGGTCGAGCCATGGGGCGCGGCCGGGCCAAGGCCAAGCAGACAAAGGTCGCCCGCCAGCTGAAGTACAACAGCGGCGGGACTGACCTCTCGCGTCTGGCCAATGAGCTGGGCGCATCGCCGACGGAACCGCTGCTGCCTGTCAGCGAGCCGGTCGAAGTCGATGACGATCTGGACGACGACGACCCGTACGCCAGGTACGCGGATCTGTACAACAGCGATGATGACGACGACGAGGACGAGGAGTCCGGCCCGTCGCAGCAGCGCCGCGGCGCTTGACGCTCTCGCGTCTCTTTTCGCGTCTGCACAAGCAGGTGGCAGCCCCGGCTGACCCCGGCTGAACAACACATGAACCCGGTCCAGGGCCTCGCCCCAGGACCGGGTTTCAGTGTTGTCCGGTGCTGTTCCCGGAGGCCTCAGCTCGCGTAGGCGCCGGTCAGGGTCGCACCCTCGGTGTGCTCGCCGCGGTCCAGGATCTCTCCCGCGACCCAGGCCTCGACACCCCGGTCGGCCAGCGCGGTCAGCGCCACCTCCACCGACTCCTGCGGGACCACGGCCATCATGCCGACGCCCATGTTCAGGGTCTTCTCCAGCTCCAGCTGCTCGACCCGACCGGCCTTGCCGACCAGGTCGAAGACCGCACCCGGGGTCCAGGTCGAACGGTCGACCGTCGCGTGCAGGTGGTCCGGGATGACCCGGGCCAGGTTCGCCGCGAGTCCGCCGCCGGTGATGTGCGAGTACGCGTGCACCTCGGCCGTACGGGTGAGGGCCATGCAGTCCAGCGAGTAGATCTTGGTGGGCTCCAGCAGCTCCTCGCCGAGGGTCCGGCCGAGCTCGTCCACGTGCTGGTCGAGCGACATGCCGGCACGGTCGAAGAGGACGTGCCGGACCAGCGAGTACCCGTTCGAGTGAAGGCCGGACGACGCCATCGCGATGACGGCGTCACCCGTACGGATGCGATCCGCGCCGAGCAGGCGGTCGTACTCGACGACACCGGTGCCGGCGCCGGCCACGTCGAAGTCGTCCGGACCCAGCAGACCCGGGTGCTCGGCGGTCTCGCCGCCCACCAGGGCGCAGCCGGCGAGGACGCAGCCCTCGGCGATGCCCTTGACGATCGCCGCGACACGCTCGGGGTGGACCTTGCCCACGCAGATGTAGTCGGTCATGAAGAGCGGCTCGGCGCCGCAGACGACGATGTCGTCCATGACCATCGCGACCAGGTCGTGGCCGATGGTGTCGTACACGCCGAGCTGGCGGGCGATGTCCACCTTCGTGCCGACCCCGTCGGTGGCGGAGGCCAGCAGGGGGCGCTCGTAGCGCTTGAGGGCGGAGGCGTCGAAGAGGCCGGCGAATCCGCCGAGGCCGCCGAGGACCTCGGGGCGCTGCGTCTTCTTCACCCACTCCTTCATCAGCTCGACGGCGCGGTCGCCCGCTTCGATGTCGACGCCGGCGGCTGCGTAGCTGGCACCGGTGGTCTTCTCTGTCATGACAGGCGAGAGCTTTCGTGTCGTTGCTGCGTGTGGTGCCGGGCCCTGGGAGAAGCCTCAAAGACAGCGCCCGGCGCAGGTGGAGCCGGGCCGGCCCGGAGGCCGGCCCACGGGCTACGGGCTACGGCCGCCGGAGCGCGTCGGCGGCGTCGGAGCCGCCCGCGAGCTCGTTCTCCAGGAGCTGCTTGCCCAGGAGCTGCGGGTCGGGCAGGTCCATGGGGTACTCGCCGTCGAAGCAGGCACGGCAGAGGTTGGGCTTCTGGATGGTCGTCGCCTCGATCATCGAGTCGAGCGAGATGTACGAGAGCGAGTCCGCGCCGAGCGACGTGGCGATCTCGTCGACCGTCATGCCGTTGGCGATCAGCTCGGCCCGGGTGGCGAAGTCGATGCCGAAGAAGCACGGCCACTTCACCGGCGGCGAGGAGATCCGGATGTGGACCTCGGCCGCGCCGGCCTCGCGGAGCATCTTGACCAGGGCGCGCTGGGTGTTGCCGCGGACGATCGAGTCGTCGACGACCACCAGGCGCTTGCCCCGGATGACTTCCTTGAGGGGGTTGAGCTTCAGGCGGATGCCCAGCTGGCGGATCGTCTGCGAGGGCTGGATGAAGGTCCGGCCCACGTAGGCGTTCTTGACCAGGCCGGAGCCGTACGGGATCCCGCTCGCCTCGGCGTAGCCGACGGCGGCGGGCGTGCCGGATTCCGGCGTCGCTATCACCAGGTCGGCGTCGACCGGGGCTTCCTTGGCCAGGCGCCGGCCCATCTCGACACGCGAGAGGTAGACGTTCCGGCCGGCGATGTCGGTGTCCGGGCGCGCCAGGTAGACGTACTCGAACACACACCCCTTGGGCTTTGCTTCCGCGAAGCGGGAGGTGCGCAGGCCGTTCTCGTCGATCGCGATGAGCTCGCCCGGCTCGACCTCGCGGACGAAACTGGCGCCGCAGATGTCGAGGGCGGCGGTCTCACTCGCGACCACCCAGCCGCGCTCCAGGCGGCCGAGGACCAGCGGGCGGATGCCCTGCGGGTCACGGGCGGTGTAGAGGGTTCCCTCGTCCATGAACACGAGCGAGAACGCACCCTTGACCTGAGGGAGGACCTTGGCGGCCGACTCCTCGATGGTCAGGGGCTTGCCCTCGTCGTCCGTCTGGCCGGCCAGCAGGGCGGTGACCAGGTCGGTGTCGTTGGTGGCCGCCACCTGGGTGGCGCGGCCGTCCTGACGGGGGAGGTCGGCGACCATCTCGGCGAGCTCGGCGGTGTTCACCAGGTTGCCGTTGTGACCCAGGGCAATGGAGCCGTGGGCGGTCGCGCGGAAAGTGGGCTGCGCATTCTCCCAGACGGAGGCTCCGGTGGTCGAGTAGCGGGCGTGACCGACCGCGATATGACCCTGGAGCGAGCCGAGAGAGGTTTCGTCGAAGACTTGGGAAACGAGGCCCATGTCCTTGAAGACGAGGATCTGGGAACCGTTGCTCACAGCGATTCCCGCGGACTCTTGTCCACGGTGCTGCAGCGCATACAGTCCGAAGTAGGTGAGCTTGGCGACCTCTTCACCCGGAGCCCAGACACCGAAGACGCCGCAAGCGTCCTGGGGGCCCTTTTCGCCGGGGAGCAGGTCGTGGTTGAGTCGTCCATCACCACGAGGCACGCTTCCGAGTGTAGGCGAGATCGACCACTGGTCCGAATTGGGGACGGCCGGGAAATGTCACAGCACAGAGGGTGACCGGACGCCTCCGTCTTGCTATTCGGATCATTTGTTGACATCTACGAGGGCATTCGTACAGGCTCTCGCCCCATGCAGCCCTTCGGTGACCGTGCCGTCACCCTCGTCGAGCGCCGACACGTGGACCTGGTCCGTGTCGCGAGCGCCATCTGTCGCTGTTCCGCGTAGCCGCAACTCTTCTTCCCCCTTTCACGTTTCCGCTCCGCCCTGGCCTGCCCCGCCGTGCCGCGCGCCGTCCCGCGCCCCGCCGGCGGCGGGCGGGCGAGCCGCGCCTTGGAGTACCTGTGTCTTCGCACAACAGCAAGCTGTCCCGCCGTGCCTTCGGGGGCGCCGTCGGAGCGACCGTCGCCGCCGCCGCGACCGGGCTGGAAACCGCCCCCGCACAGGCCGCCGGAGCCCCTTCCGCGGGCTCCCCGGAGCGGGAGTTCCGCGCCGCCCGCGGCCGGCGGTCCCGACGGCCCAACATCCTTTTCATCCTCGGCGACGACCTCGGCTGGGCCGACCTGTCCTCGTACGGCTCCCCGCACATCAAGACGCCGAACCTGGACCGGCTCGCCCGCCAGGGCGTCCGCTTCACCGACGCCTACTCCGGCTCCGCGACCTGCTCGCCGACCCGGTTCAGCCTCTACACCGGGCGCTACCCGGCCCGGACCAGGGGCGGGCTCGCCGAACCGATCGCCGACAGGAGCGTCGGCCTGGAACCCACCCACCCGACACTGGCCTCGCTGCTCAGGTCGGCCGGGTACGCGACGGCGCTGATCGGCAAGTGGCACGCCGGCTACCTGCCCGACTACAGCCCGACCCGGTCCGGCTGGGACGAGTTCTTCGGGAACTTCGGCGGCGCCCTGGAGTACTACTCCAAGCTGGGCCTGGCCGGCGAGTACGACCTCTACGAGGGCGATGCCGAGTACAAGGACCTGCGCTACTACACGCGGATCATCACCGAGCGGGCGAGCGAGTACGTCTCCCGCGACCACCACGGCAAGCCCTGGCTGCTCAACCTCAACTTCACCACCCCGCACTGGCCGTGGATCGCCGACGGGGACACCGCGGAGAGCGCCGAGATCGTCCGGCGGATCAAGGCGGGCGACCAGCGCGCGCTGTGGCACCAGGACGGCGGCTCGGTGGAGAAGTACCGGCAGATGGTCGAGGACCTCGACCGGTCCGTCGGCGAGGTGCTGAAGGCCCTGAAGCGCTCCGGGCAGGAGGAGGACACCCTGGTCGTCTTCTCCAGCGACAACGGGGGCGAGCGGTTCTCGTACAACTGGCCGCTCTCGGGCAACAAGGCGTCCCTCCAGGAGGGCGGGATCCGCGTGCCGAACATCCTGCGCTGGCCCGCCCGCCTCGACGGCGGCCAGGTCAGCCGGCTGCCGGTGTTCAGCCCGGACTGGACGGCGACCCTGCTGGAGGTGGCCGGGACGCGCCCGCACCCCGCCTACCCCCTCGACGGTGTGAGCCTGGCCGGATACCTGCTGCGCGGCGAGGAGGTCGCCGAGCGGAACCTGTTCTGGCGGGTGCGCGGGGAGCGGGCCCTGCGTCGCGGCGACTGGAAGTACTACCGCGGCAAGACGGGCCGGGACCAGCTGTTCAACCTGGCCGGGGACCAGCGCGAGCAGGCCGACAAGGCGGCCCTGGAGCCGGCCCGGCTCGCGGAGCTGCGCGCGGCCTGGGAGCGGACGGACGCGGGACTGCTCCCCTACCCGGCCTGATCCCCCGGGCGGCGCACGCCCGGTCATTCCGTGGCCGAGGCCCCCTGCGCCACCAGGCCCCGGCCGTCGGGCGCGGTGAGGGTGAGGGTGCGGCCCTCGATGTCCCAGGTGAGCGGGTCGGCGGCGAACAGCTCGGTCAGCTTCCGCTCGACCTCGCCCACCGCGCCCTCACAGGCCATCCGGGTCGTGGTCAGCGCCCCGAACGTGAGCTGGGCGCCGTCACCGGTGGCCTGGGCGCTGAACCGGTTGCAGCCCAGGCTGCCGCTCGCGGCGAGGCCGGCGCTCAGCCGGAACCGCGCCTTGCCCGCGGCCTCGGCGGGCAGCGGGGCCGCGGTGTCGCCGGTGACGAGGGACTCGACCGTCCACCAGGTGTCGTGGAAGGGGGCGTTCGGGACCGGGGGCTTCGTGCTCATCGCGATCGTGCTCCCGTCGGAGGTCTTCAGCGTGAGCCGGTCGGGCCCCCGGTCGATGGCGAGCCGGCCCTTGAAGAGCCGGGAGAACTCCTTCTCGAACTCCATCGCCGGGCAGGACCTCAGGCTCGTGGTGCCGGGCGTGACGGTCACCGCGGAGGTACCGGAGAAGGCAACCCCCGCGGTGAACCCGTTGCATCCGTAGTTGCCCGTGGCGTCTTTGTCCGTGAGGTCGACGCGGGCGTTCTCGGGCGCGTGCAGGGTGCGGCCGCCGGTCGTCAGGGACTCGACGGCCCACGAGCCCTTGGGGTCGGGAAGCGTGCCGGATTCGCCCTTCCCGGCTCCGCTGCACGCGGTGAGGGCGAGCGCGAGGGCCGATGCGAGGGCCAGACCGGGCGGGACGCGGCGGAGGGTAGGCATGTTCCTGAGACGGGCCGGGTTCGTCAGCGGTTCCACCGTGCAGGCCTCCGGTCAGCTCATCACGGGCAGCAGCGCCGACAGGTCGGCCCGTTCGCCACTGGCCCTGACCTGCGCTTCCTCGACGGCCGTGGCCCAGTGCGTACGGCCCGTGGCCAGCCGGAGAAAGGTCAGCGGGTCCGTCTCCACCACGTTGGGCGGGGTTCCGCGGGTGTGCCGGGGGCCCTCGATGCACTGGACCACCGCGAAGGGCGGGATCCGTACCTCCACCGAGCCGCCCGGGGCCTTGAGCGCGAGGGCGTCGGCGAGCAGCCGGGTGCAGGCGGCCAGGGCCTGCCGCTCGACGGGGATGTCCACGCCGGTGGCCCGGGCCAGATCGTCGGTGTGGACGACCAGCTCCACGGTCCGGGTGACGAGGAAGTCGGCCAGGGTCATGTCCCCGATCCACAGGTCCAGGACCCGGCTGCCGGGGTTGGCGGCCAGCGCCTGGGCCATGCGGGCGGCGGCGCGCTCGTACAGCTCGGGCAGCGGGGCACCGTCGAGGGTCTCCCTGGCCGCCTCGGCGATCTTCCCGGCGAGGGAGGCGGTGGCGGAGGGCCATTCGACGGCCGTCAGTTCCGGCACGGCGGCCGGGGGCCGGGCCAGTCCGGCGGCCAGCGAGTCGGCGATCCACGCGATGTGCGCGGCGAGTTCGGCGACGCTCCACGCCCCGACACCGCTGGGGCGGGCGAGCTGCTCGTCGCTCAACTCCCGTACGGCGTCGGCCACATGCCCGAACTGCGCGGTGACCGCGGCACGGATCTTCGCGGCGTCGTAGGTACGCGCCCTCTTCTTGGCGGGTGGCATGGCCCGACCCTATCCGGCACGGCCGACACCGGCACGGCCCCGCCACGCAGCCCTGCGGACGCAGCCCCGCCGCAGCGGCCGGGTGCGCCCGAGCCCCCGCCCGCGGACCGCGGACGGGGGCTCGTGAGCGAAGACGGGATCAGGCGAGCAGCGCCGGGATCGTCGCCTCGTGAGCGGTACGCAGCTCCGCGAGCGGAATCGTGAACTCGCCCTGGACCTCGATCTCCTCGCCGTCCACCACACCGATGCGGGTGGCGGGCAGACCGCGCGCACCGCACATGTCGGTGAAGCGGAGCTCCTCGCTGCGCGGGACGGCCACGATGGCCCGGCCCGCCGACTCGGAGAACAGGAAGGTGAACGCGTCCAGGCCCTCCGGAACCACGATCCGCGCACCGTTGCCGCCCTTGAGGCAGGACTCGGTGAGCGCCTGGATCACGCCGCCGTCGGACAGGTCGTGCGCCGCGTCGACCATGCCGTCGCGGGACGCCGAGATCAGGATCTCGCCGAGCAGCTTCTCGCGGCCCAGGTCCACCTTGGGCGGCATGCCGCCGAGGTGGTCGTGGACGACCTGGGACCAGGCCGAACCGCCGAACTCCTCGGCCGTGTCGCCCAGCAGGTACAGCAGCTGGCCGGCCTCCGCGAAGGCCATCGGCGTACGGCGGTTGACGTCGTCGATGACACCGAGGACCGCCACGACCGGGGTCGGGTGGATCGCGATGTCACCGGTCTGGTTGTAGAGCGAGACGTTGCCGCCGGTCACCGGGGTGCCCAGCTCCAGGCATCCGTCCGCGAGACCGCGGGTGGCCTCGGCGAACTGCCACATGACGCCCGGGTCCTCCGGCGAGCCGAAGTTGAGGCAGTCGGAGATGGCGAGCGGCTTGGCACCGGTCGCGGCGACGTTGCGGTACGCCTCCGCCAGCGCGAGCTGCGCGCCCGTGTACGGGTCGAGCTTCGCGAAGCGGCCGTTGCCGTCGGTGGCCATGGCCACGCCGAGGTTCGACTCCTCGTCGATGCGGACCATGCCCGCGTCCTCGGGCTGCGACAGGACGGTGTTGCCCTGCACGAAGCGGTCGTACTGGTCGGTGACCCAGGACTTCGAGGCCTGGTTCGGGGACGAGACCAGCGCCAGGACCTGCGCGCGGAGCTCCTCGGAGGTCTGCGGACGGGGCAGCAGGCCCGCGTCGTCGGCCTGGAGGGCGTCCTGCCACTCGGGGCGCGCGTAGGGGCGGTTGTACACCGGGCCCTCGTGGGCGACGGTGCCCGGGGGCACGTCCACGATCTGCTCGCCGTGCCAGAAGATCTCCAGGCGCTCGCCGTCGGTCACCTCACCGATGACGGTGGCGATGACGTCCCACTTCTCGCAGATCTCCATGAAGCGCGCGACGTGCTGCGGCTCGACGATCGCGCACATGCGTTCCTGCGACTCGCTCATGAGGATCTCCTCGGGCGAGAGCGTCGCGTCGCGCAGCGGGACGGTGTCCAGCTCGACGCGCATGCCGCCGGAACCGGCGGAGGCCAGCTCGGAGGTGGCGCAGGAGAGCCCGGCGCCGCCGAGGTCCTGGATGCCCGCGACCAGCTTCTCCTTGAAGATCTCCAGGGTGCACTCGATGAGGAGCTTCTCCTGGAAGGGGTCGCCGACCTGGACGGCGGGGCGCTTGGTGGGCTTGGAGTCGTCGAAGGTCTCCGAGGCCAGCACCGAGACGCCGCCGATGCCGTCGCCGCCCGTGCGGGCGCCGTAGAGGATGACCTTGTTGCCGGGGCCGGAGGCCTTGGCGAGGTGGATGTCCTCGTGCTTCATCACGCCGATGCAGCCGGCGTTGACCAGCGGGTTGCCCTGGTAGCAGGCGTCGAAGACGACCTCGCCGCCGATGTTCGGCAGGCCCAGGCAGTTGCCGTAGCCGCCGATGCCCGCGACGACGCCCGGCAGGACGCGCTTGGTGTCGGGGTGGTCGGCCGCGCCGAAGCGCAGCGGGTCGACGACGGCGACCGGGCGGGCGCCCATGGCGAGGATGTCGCGGACGATGCCGCCGACGCCCGTGGCCGCGCCCTGGTAGGGCTCGATGTACGAGGGGTGGTTGTGCGATTCGACCTTGAAGGTGACCGCGTAGCCCTGGCCGACGTCGACGACGCCCGCGTTCTCGCCGATGCCGACGAGCATGGCCGTGTTCTCGGGGGCCTTCTCGCCGAACTGCTTCAGGTGGACCTTGCTGCTCTTGTACGAGCAGTGCTCGGACCACATGACCGAGTACATGGCGAGCTCGGCGCCGGTGGGCCGGCGGCCGAGGATCTCGCGGATCCGGGCGTACTCGTCCTCCTTGAGGCCGAGCTCCTTCCAGGGCTGGGAGGCGTCCGGGGTTTCGGTGGCGTTCTTGACGGTGTCGAGGCTCATGCGCTGACCAGCTTCTTCAGGACCGAGGTGAAGAACGGGAGACCGTCGGTGCGGCCCGTCCCGATCAGCGGCTCGACCGCGTGCTCGGGGTGCGGCATGAGGCCGACGACGTTGCCCGCGGCGTTGGTGATGCCGGCGATGTCGCGGAGCGACCCGTTCGGGTTCACGTCCACGTACCGGAAGGCCACGCGGCCTTCGGCCTCCAGCTCGTCGAGGACGCGCTCGTCGGCGACGTAGCGGCCGTCCATGTTCTTGAGCGGTACGGAGACCTCCTGGCCGGCGGTGTAGTCGCCGGTCCACGCGGTCTCCGCGTTCTCCACCCGCAGCTTCTGGTCGCGGCAGATGAAGTGCAGGTGGTTGTTCCGGAGCATCGCCCCCGGCAGCAGGTGGGCCTCGGTGAGGATCTGGAAGCCGTTGCAGATGCCGAGGACGGGCATGCCGCCCCTGGCCTGCTCGATGATGGTCTCCATCACCGGCGAGAACCGGGAGATGGCTCCGGCGCGCAGGTAGTCCCCGTAGGAGAAGCCGCCCGCGAGGACGACCGCGTCGACCTGGTGCAGGTCCTTGTCGCGGTGCCACAGCGAAACCGGCTCGGCCCCCGCGAGGCGGACGGCGCGCAGCGAGTCACGGTCGTCGAGCGTTCCGGGGAACGTGACGACTCCGATGCGAGTGGTCACCGTCAGGCCTCGACCTTCACGGTGAAGTCTTCGATGACGGTGTTGGCGAGGAACGTTTCGGCCATCTTGTGGATGCGGTCGAGGGCGGCCTGGTCGACCGGTCCCTCCACTTCCAGCTCGAAACGCTTCCCCTGGCGGACGTCGGCGATGCCCTCGAAGCCCAGGCGCGGCAGTGCACGCTGCACCGCCTGGCCCTGGGGGTCGAGGATCTCCGGCTTGAGCATGACGTCGACTACGACGCGTGCCACTGGCACTCCCGATGAGGTGGTTGGTGCGAAGGCGGTTCCCTCAGCGTACCCGGCCGAAATTTCTACGCGGGTAGATATCAGCGGCCCGTGATCGCCCGGCGGTTTCGGCTTCACCAACGCTTCGCAAAATCCACCGGAAAACCACGCGCCCGGGATTGCGGCGGGACGCGCGGAGACAATTAACTGGGCTTCGCAATGCAATGGGAATCGCGGTACAAAGGATTCCACCGGGATTCCGGCGGAATGATGCATTGCTCCGAAACATCCACACAGGCGACATCACCGCACGTCCCGACGGGTGGGCGGCGTCGCGCGAAGGGACCGATATCCGTGGCGCAGCGCGTAGTAGTCACGATCTCCGACGACATCGACGGCGGAGAAGCGGCGGAAACGGTCACGTTCGGCCTGGACGGTAAGTCGTACGAGATCGACCTCAATCTGGCCAACGCAAAGAAACTGCGGAAGAGCCTGGCGCCGTTCGTGGAGGCCGGCCGCCGGCAGGCCCGTTCCGGGAAGACGTACAAGCACACCTCGCTGGCCCCGGACCCGGCGGTCGTCCGCGCCTGGGCCCGCTCCAACGACCTCGACGTGCCCCCGCGCGGCCGGATCCCGAAGCGGGTCTACGCGGCGTACAACGAGGCCCACTGAGGCGCACCCTAGGGCGGATTTGCCATCCACCCCCTCCGATCCGCTAGTGTGTGGATCACGCCGAGGGGCCAGACCGCAGGTCAAAGCCCCGAAGGTCGTGCGGGTGTAGTTCAGTAGCAGAACACCCCCCTTCCAGGGGGGAGGCGCAGTGTGCAATCCCTGTCACCCGCTCTGCACGCTTTACCGGCCACTCCGGTGGATCGGGTAGAGTGATGCACGCATCGCAGCGACATTCGTGTCGCCGCAAGCATGCGGACGTAGCTCAGTTGGTAGAGCACCACCTTGCCAAGGTGGATGTCGCGCGTTCGAGTCGCGTCGTCCGCTCAGAGGACAAAGGCCCTGATCATCGATCAGGGCCTTTGTCGTATGCCGTGCGATAGGTGCTGACAAATGTCATCGGTGGTGATGACGGCGCGCACTGTCCCCTCCCGCGGGCCGCCGCGAGGCTGGAGTCGTGCACGGCGGCGACCGCCGGAGGGTGATCGTTGATCGGGGGACCGGGACCGTGTCGAAACTGACCGGGTGGTGGCGTGACCGCAGCAGCGCGGCGAAGATCGAGCTCTACACCCGCTGGTCGCTGCACTTCTTCGTGGCCCTCGAAGCCCTGTCGGTGCTCCTCGGCCTCACTCCCGAGGGTCCCGGCGCCGTCACCGGCGCCCTGCTGCTGCCCCTGTGCGCCCAGGTCGCGCTGAGCGGTGTACTGGCCTCCAGGGCACTGGACTGGGTCCTCGGCCGCCGGGAGCGCCCCGTACGCCTGGCGGTGGGCCTGACCGTCCTCACCGCTGCGCTGGCGGTCGCCGTACTCGTCCTGCGCTCCGTCGGCGCCATCTCCCACGGGGGCGTGGGCCCCTCGCTCGTGGTCAACACCGTCGCGTTCGCCTCGGGCTCGCTGACCCTGGCGCTGGCGCGGGTGTGGCACATGCTGTGCGTGGCCCCCGCCGCTGCGGTGGCCGCAGCCGTCGCGGCGGCGGCTGCCGGTCTGCCCCTGCCGGCCGCGCTCGGCTACGGGGTCGGTCTCCTCCTCACCTGCACCCTGCTGACCCTGGCCTGCGGCTTCTCCGCCTGGCTGCTGAAGACGGTGTACGAACTCGACCGCGCCCGGGAGCTCCAGGCGCAGCTCGCCGTCGCCGAGGAGCGCCTGCGCTTCGGGCGGGACCTGCACGACGTGATGGGCCGGAACCTGGCGGTGATCGCCCTCAAGAGCGAGCTGGCGGTCCAGCTGGCCCGGCGCGAACGCCCGGAGGCCGTGGACCAGATGATCGAGGTGCAGCGGATCGCCCGGGAGTCGCAGCGCGAGGTGCGGGACGTCGTACGCGGCTACCGTGCGGCAGACCTCACCGTGGAGCTGGAGGGCGCCCGCGGGGTGCTCAGCGCGGCCGGGATGGACTGCCGCGTCGAGGTGGAGACGGACCGGGCGCTGCGCCCCGAAGTGCAGTCGGCGCTGGGCTGGGTGGTCCGGGAGGCGACCACGAACGTCCTGCGGCACGGGGACGCCCGCAGCTGTGTGATCCGGCTCACGGCGCCCGCCGACGGTGCGCTGACGCTGGTGGTGGAGAACGACGGGGCCCCCGACACGCCGGCCGGGCCGCCGGGTTCCGGGCTGGCGGGACTGCGGGAGCGGCTCGCGGCGCTGGACGGCACGCTGGAGGCCGGCCCGGTCGGTGACGGCCGGTTCCGGCTGCGGGCGCGGCTGCCGGGCGGACAACTGCGAGGACTGGAGGTGCGGGCATGAGCCCCGTACGCGTGCTGCTGGCCGACGACGAACACCTGATCCGGGGCGCGCTCGCCGCACTGCTGGCCCTGGAGGACGACCTGCTGGTCGTCGCGGAGGCGGCCTCGGGACCGGAGGCCCTCGCGATGGCGCTGGCTCACCGGCCGGACGTGGCGGTGCTGGACCTGCAGATGCCGGGGGCGGACGGTGTGAGTGTCGCCACATCACTGCGGGCCGAACTCCCCGACTGCAAAACCATGATCGTGACGAGTCACGGCCGGCCCGGGCACCTGAAGCGGGCCCTCGCGGCCGGGGTGCGGGCCTTCGCGCCGAAGACGGTGTCGGCGCAGCGGCTGGCCGAGCTGATCCGGACCGTGCACGCCGGAGGCCGTTACGTGGACCCGGAGTTGGCGGCCGACGCGATCAGCGCCGGGGACTCCCCGCTGACCGCGCGCGAGGCCGAGGTGCTCGAACTCGCGGGGGACGGGGCGCCGGTCGCGGAGATCGCGGAGCGCGCCTCCCTCTCGCAGGGCACCGTACGGAACTACCTGTCGTCGGCGGCTTCGAAGCTCGGGGCGGAGAACCGGCACACGGCAGTGCGTCTCGCACGCGAGCGAGGTTGGGTATAGTAGTTCTCGCGTTACCACGCAGGCGGACATAGCTCAGTTGGTAGAGCACCACCTTGCCAAGGTGGATGTCGCGCGTTCGAGTCGCGTTGTCCGCTCCATCGGGAAGCCCCCGGTCTCACGACCGGGGGCTTCTTCGTGTCTCAGCCCCAGGTGAGGCCGGTGAGCCGCTCGTACGCCTCGATGTACTTGGCGCCGGTCTGCTCGGCGACCTCCTGCGGGAGGGCCGGCGGCGGGAGTTCGCCCTTGCGGTCCCAGCCGGACGCCGGGGAGGTCAGCCAGTCGCGGACGAACTGCTTGTCGAAGGAGGGCTGCGCGCGGCCCGGCTTCCACTCGTCGGCGGGCCAGAAGCGTGAGGAGTCCGGGGTCAGCACCTCGTCGCCGGCGACGAGGGTGCCGTCCTTGTCGAAGCCGAACTCGAACTTGGTGTCGGCGAGGATGATGCCGCGCTCGCGGGCGATGTCCCGGGCCCTGCTGTACACGGCCAGGGTGGTCTGGCGCAGCAGGGCCGCCGTCTCGGCGCCGGTGGTGCGCGCGACCTCCTCGTACGAGACGTTCTCGTCGTGCTCGCCGACCTCGGCCTTGGCGGCCGGGGTGAAGATCGGGGCGGGCAGCTCGGAGCCGTCCACGAGGCCTTCGGGGAGGGCGAGTCCGCAGACCGTGCGGGTCTGGTCGTACTCGACGAGGCCGGAACCGGTGAGGTAGCCGCGGGCCACGCACTCGACCGGGACCATGTCGAGGTTCTTGCAGATCAGGGTGCGGCCGGCCCAGTCGGCGGGGGCGCCTTCGGGCAGGTCGGTGCCGATGACGTGGTTCGGCACGAGGTCCCTCAGCTGGTCGAACCACCAGAGGGAGAGCTGGGTCAGGACGCGGCCCTTCTCCGGGATCTCGGTGGGGAGCACCCAGTCGTACGCGGAGATGCGGTCGCTGGCGACCATGACGAGGTTGCCGTCTCCGTCGCGGTAGAGCTCGCGCACCTTGCCGGTGTGGAGGTGGACGAGGCCGGGCACCTGAACCGGCTCGGGCTTTTCTACGAATCCGGACACGGAGTCTCCCTGTGGTTCTGTACGAGCGCACCCCCATTGTCCCGTACCGGGGTCGATGCACGGCCTCCGGGGGTCCCCGGCGGTTCGGTCCCGTCAGTCCCGTCGGTCAGTCCCGCTTGCAGATCCGGTCGAGGAGGTTGGCGGTGGCCCGCTGGACCCGTTCGTCGACGTGGCCGGGGCGGTCGAGGGCCGGTGACCAGGCGAAGGTGCCCGACGCGAAGACCAGGGCGCCGCTCGGGGCCCGGTACAGGGAGGTCTCCTGGTGGCGCTTGGCGCCCTCGCCGTCGAGGTACGGGGAGTGCGCGAGCAGGATGCGGTCCTGGTGCTCGGGGAGCTGGGTGCGCGGGAAGTACCGGTCGGCCTCGCCGGCGACCAGGCCGGGGAGCTCGTCGTTCTCGTCGGCGCCGGTGGAGTCCCAGAGCCAGTGCGAGGCGTTGCGGACGATCAGCGGCGCGGGCTCGGGGACCCGCCCGGCGTACTGGATGCCGAGCAGCTGCTGCTCCGCGCGGTCGACCTCGCGCCAGAGGCTGGGGCGGCCGGGGCCACGGCGTTTTCGGCAGGTGAGGAGCCGGTCCTCCACCCCTGACGGGGAGGGCCCCAGCTCGACCTGCCAGTACATGGTGTTGGCGGAGAGGAAGACCAGCGAGGTGCCGTGGTCGCGGGCGCGCTCGACGGTGCGGCGCATGGGGCCCGACCAGTACTCGTCGTGGCCGGGGAAGACCAGGCCGCGGTAGCGGGTGGGGTCGACGCGGCCGGCGTGCAGATCGCGGGTGTCGGCGTAGGCGAGGTCGTAGCCGTAGCGCTCGGCCCAGCGGATGAAGTCGTAGGCGTGGCCCACGTGCAGGGGCAGGCCGGCGCCGGCGTAGGGCCGGTCGAAGGAGACGGTGATGGCCGCGTCCTGCTCGCCGAGCAGCCGCCCCTCGTCGTCCCAGGCGTGGTAGAGGCTCGCGCCGGTCCGCCCGTCCTCGGGGTAGAGGTTGTAGGCCTGCCAGGTGATGTCGGGCAGCAGCAGGAGCAGGTCGGCGGGATGGTCGTCGCGGACGGTGAACGGGATGTGGGAGCGGTACCCGTCGGCGGTGGTGAGCACGGCGACGTACGCGCCCACGCTCCAGTAGGACGGCACCTGGAGCCGCCAGGACAGCCACCAGTGGTGGCAGGAGACGGTGCGGTCGGCGGTGAGCGGGGCGGGCTGCACGATCCCCGAGAGCCGGGGGCTGGTGGTGATCTTGGAGGCGCCGTCGCCGCCGTAGTGGCCGATGCGGTAGACGTCGACGGAGAACTGCTGGGGCGGGTCCACGGTGATGTGGAAGTCGATGGCCTCGCCGGGCGTGACGGCCCCGGTGGAGGCGAACCCCTTGATCTGCCGGTGCACGTCGTCGGCGGTGCGCGGGCCGCTGACGCTGCGCGCCTGGGGCTTCTGGCCGGGCGCCAGGGCCGGGTCCACGTACCAGGGCACGACGTGCCCGGTGTCGTCGAAGTACAGCTCGCTGCCCCGGAACCACGGCAGCGGCCCCTGACCGAAGGGATCGTTCACCGCGTGCGCGAGCGCCCCTGATTCCCACCGCCGGATCTGGTCCGCACCCATACCGCTCCCCTCCCTCGCTCCCCCGAACGGTCTCTGTCCACCGCCGACGCCTCGCGGTTCCGGGACTGCGAACCGCGACGGTCCCAGCACATCACATAACGCACTCATTCCGTCACCGTTCGCCACATCCGGAGTTCCGGACCCCGAAGTTCACCGGCCTGAGGTAGGGGCCGGGGCGGGCCGGGCAGCGGTCGGGCGGGGCGGGGCAGACAGGTCGGGGCGGGCGGCGGCGGCCGCGGTCACACCAGGCGGACGGGCTTCTCCGGGCGGACGCCGAGCTCCGCGAGCCAGTCCCGCAGGGGCTCCGGGTCGCCGTCCTCCACCAGGCTCAGCACCCGGGGTGCCAGGTCCGCGCGCCGTTCGCCGCCGACCAGGAGCACCGGGCCGTCCAGCCAGTCCAGCCCCGGCGCGGCATCGGCCGAGTCGACCGCCGCGGCGCACACCAGCGCCGTGACGTGGTCGGCGAGCAGGTCCCGCCCGCTGCGGGGCGGCTGGAGCGGGAACAGCGGTACGGCATCGACCCCGCGCGCCACCGCGGCGCCCCCGGACCTTTCCTGCCTGGCCAGGTCACCGCTCAGCCGGCCGGCCAGCGCCTCCGCGGCCGCGCCCTCGCCCGCCGCGTCCGTGAGGTGGCCCAGCACCCGGTCCAGCGTCGGACCCGGTCCGGCCGGTACGGCGAGGGCGTCCAGTGCGGCGTGCAGCCGGGCCGCCTCCGCCCGCCATTTGCGGTCCACGACCTCTTCCGGATACGCCGCCCAGTCCACCGGCGACCAGTCCGGACCGGCCTCGGCCGGACCGCCGTGGAAGAGCCGCGCGGCCAGCAGCGAAGCCGCCTCGTCGATCACCCCGGGCCGCTCCAGCAGATCGCACGCGGGTCGCTCGCCGAGCCGGGAGGTGAACCCGTCGGCCAGCCGGTCCCGCCGGGACAGCTCGGTCAGCGCCGAGACGACCCCGGCGTCGAGGTGCGCCGGCCAGCGGCCCATCCGCCAGGCGGGCAGCGCGACCCGGGTCAGCAGCCGGTCCCAGCCCGCATAGGCGAGGCCGACCTGCTCCTGGGCGACGATGCGCAGCGCGTAGTCCACACCCTGTGCGCGGTCCGAGGCGGCGGCCGCCACCCCGCGCTCCATCTCGGCGGCGTCCTCCTGGCACAGCCTCAGCAACAGCCGGGCCGGCCGGCCGATCCAGCCGAGGCCGGGCCGGCTGCCCACGTCCGCGGCGGCGTCGAGCCCGCGCACGAAACCCCGGGCGTCGGCTATGTCCGGATGCGCGGAAGGGCCCGTACCGGCGACGACCGGCGCCAGGACCGCCCGCAGTTCGGCGACCCGCATCCACCACAGGAACGGCGAGCCGATCACCAGCACGGGAGCCGCACCCGGCTCGGACTCGCGCCCGCCGGTTATGCCGCCGCGGCGGTGCGCCGCGTGCGTACGGTCCTCGAGCCAGCTGTCGCAGTCCGGCGTCAGGGCTATCGCGGAGGGCGCGGGCACGTCCATCCGGTCGGCCAGGTCCCGCACCAGCCGGTAGAGGTCCGGCGCGGCGGACTCCGCCAGCGGCACCGTCGGGGTGAGGGCCGGGCCCGCCCGCAGCACCACCGCGGCGAACACCCCGCCGACGAGCAGCACCGCCACGGCGACCACGCACACGACGAGGGTCACCAGGGGCCAGGGGTCAGCGGCCAGCCGGCCCGTCATCCGGGCGCTCAGCAGCACCACCGCGAGGGCGGCGGGCAGCAGCCCGAGGGCCAGGGCCCGGCTGCGCACGCGCAGCACGGCCAGGGCCCGGGAGCGCGCGGACGGCGCGCCCACTTCCACGATCGAACCGGTTCCGGACACGGCCGGACCTCACCCCCTCTGCCCTGCGGCGGTTTCGCTCACTCCCCCACTGTGACACCCGCCACTGACATCGCAATGCCGGTGGGCCAAGTGCCGGAATGCTTGGCATCGCACCCTAGTTGGGGACCGACCGGCAGTCAGCCGGACCGGGCGACGATCACCCGATGGAATGGCTTTGGGTAAAGGTGGCTGCGTTCGAATGCGGCCGGATGCACTCGCACGCGGACACGCGCGCGGGCCCGGGCGCACCGGGGTGCGCGCCGGGCCCGCGTCACGCAAGCCCCGCTGCTCAGCGGCCTTCGGCCGCCTTGGCGGCGATGTCCGTACGGTGCTGGGAGCCGTCCAGCCGGATCCGCGCGACGGCCTTATACGCCTTCTCACGGGCCTGTGCCAGATCGGAACCGGTCGCCGTCACCGACAGCACGCGGCCGCCCGCGCTGACGACCGCGTCCCCCTCGCGCCGGGTCCCGGCGTGCAGGACGTACGCGTCGGGGCCGTCCTCGGCGGCCACCTCGGCCAGGCCCTCGATCGGGTCCCCGGTGCGCGGGGTCTCCGGGTAGTTGTGGGAGGCGATCACCACGGTCACGGCCGCGTCCTCGCGCCAGCGCAGCGGCGGCTCGGCGTCCAGGGTGCCGTTGGCCGCGTTCAGCAGCACGCTCGCGAGCGGGGTGCGCAGCCGGGCCAGGACCACCTGGGTCTCGGGGTCGCCGAAGCGGGCGTTGAACTCGATGACGCGGACGCCGCGCGAGGTGATCGCGAGGCCGGCGTACAGCAGCCCGGAGAACGGGGTGCCGCGGTGGCGCAGTTCGTCGACGGTCGGCTGGAGGACGGTCTCCATGACCTCCTCGACCAGCTTCGGGTCGGCCCAGGGCAGGGGCGAGTACGCGCCCATGCCCCCGGTGTTGGGGCCCTCGTCGCCGTCGAGCGCGCGCTTGAAGTCCTGCGCGGGCTGGAGGGGGAGGACGGTGACGCCGTCGGTGATGGCGAAGAGGGAGACCTCGGGACCGTCGAGGTACTCCTCGATGACGACCCGGTCGCAGGCCAGCGCGTGGGCGCGGGCGGCCGCCAGGTCGTCGGTGACCACGACGCCCTTGCCGGCGGCGAGGCCGTCGTCCTTGACGACGTAGGGGGCGCCGAAGGCGTCGAGGGCCTCGTCCACCTCTTCCGGGGTGGTGCAGACGTAGCTGCGGGCGGTCGGGACGCCGGCGGCGGCCATCACGTCCTTGGCGAACGCCTTGGAGCCCTCCAGCTGCGCCGCTTGCGCGGACGGGCCGAAGACGGGGATGCCGGCGGCGCGGACGGCGTCGGAGACGCCGGCGACCAGCGGGGCCTCCGGGCCGACGACGACCAGGTCGGCGCCGAGTTCGGTGGCGAGGCGGGCCACGGCCGCGCCGTCGAGGGCGTCGACCGGGCGCAGCTCCGCCACCTCGGCGATGCCGGCGTTGCCGGGCGCGCAGTACAGCGCATTGACGTCGGGGTCGAGGGACAGAGAGCGGCACAGGGCGTGTTCGCGGGCGCCGCCGCCGATGACGAGGACCTTCACGCCTTGCAGCCTAGCCCGCTCGCGCGGCCGCCCTTCGTGCGGCCACCCAAGTACGGGCTCCTACTCGTTCGTGTATTCCTCCACAACGGTGGCTCCGAGCTCGCGCACGATGAGGTCGTGTCCGGTCAGGGCGCTCTCGACGAGGTCGGGATCGTCCTCCTCCGGTACGTCGTCCTCGGGCGCCACCGGCGGGGGCGCCTGCTGTACGGGGGGCTGCGGCGCGGAACCGCCGTGCTGCGGCCGCTGGGACTGCTGGGACTGCTGCGGCGGCTGGTAGGGCTGCTGCTGCGGGCCGGGAGCCGGCTGCGCCGGGGCGGCGGGCGGCGGGCTGTAGGCGGGTGCGGCGGGGGCGGAGTACGAGGACGCGGCCGCGGGCTGGCCGCCTCCGCCGCCCACCACGGCGTCGATCTTCCAGTTGACCTGGAACTGCTCGGCCAGGACGGCCTTGAGTACGTCCTCGCTGCCGCTGCTCGCGAAGTTGTCGCGGGCTCCGGCGTTGGGGAAGCCGAGCTGGAGGGTCGTCCCGTCGAAGCCGGTGACCTGGGCGTTCTGGCTGAGCAGGATCCAGGTGAAGCGACGGCGGTTCTTGACGGCCTCCAGGACTGCGGGCCACATCGCCTGGACCTGCCCGGCGCCGGCGGCCATGCCGGGCGACGGGGCGGCGGCCGGAGCGGCAGCGGACGGTGCCGGAGTGGGGGCCGGAGCAGCTGCGGCCGGAGCGGGGGCCGGAGCCGCGGGCCGGCCCGACCCGGGTGCGGCGGCGCTGGGCCAGGCACCGGCCGCAGAGGCGGCCGGGGCGGGAGCGGCCGGGGCGGAGGCGCCGGCTCCGGGCCAGGCGCCGGGGGCGGCGCCGCTGCCCGGCTGTGCGGCCCCGGGCCAGGCCCCGGGCGCGGCGGCGGGGGCCTGCGCGGGAGCGGCAGCGGATTCGGGAGCAGGTGCCGGGGCCTGGGCCGCAGGGGCCTGGGCCGGAGTCGGCGCCTGGACCGGAGCGGGGGCCGGCGCGGCGGCGGCCGGCTCGGGAGCCCGTACGGCGGCAGCGGCGGCCCGCGCGGCGGCGGCGCCCCCTGCGGGCCCGGCCGGGGCCATGCCGTGCGCCTCGGGCCCGGGCACGTACCCCATGGCGGGCGCGCCTGCCGGGACCGCGGCCAGGCCCGCGGCGAACCCGCCCCGCTCCAGCCGGTCGAGCCGGGCCTGGAAGGAGCGCTCGTCGTCGAAGGCGGCGGGCAGCAGGACCCGGGCGCAGATCAGTTCCAGCTGGAGCCGTGGCGAGGTCGCCCCGCGCATCTCGGTGAGACCGGTGTTGACCAGGTCGGCGGCGCGGCTGAGCTCGGCGGCCCCGAACACCGAGGCCTGGGCCTGCATCCGCTCGACGACGTCGGCGGGAGCGTCGATGAGCCCCTTCTCCCCGGCGTCGGGCACGGCGGCCAGGATCACGAGGTCCCGGAGCCGCTCCAGCAGGTCGGCGACGAACCGGCGCGGGTCGTTGCCGCCCTCGACCACCCGGTCGACGACCTCGAAGGCCGCCGCCCCGTCCCCGGCGGCGAAGGCGTCGACGACGGAGTCGAGGAGCGACCCGTCGGTGTACCCGAGCAGGGAGGTGGCCATGGCATACGTCACACCCTCCTCGGCGGCACCGGCGAGGAGCTGGTCCATGACGGACATGGAGTCACGCACGGATCCGGCGCCGGCCCGCACGACGAGCGGCAGCACGCCGTCCTCGACCATGGCGCCCTCGCGCCCGCAGACCTCGCCGAGGTAGTCGCGCAGCGTCCCGGGCGGCACGAGCCGGAAGGGGTAGTGGTGCGTCCTGGACCGGATGGTCCCGATGACCTTCTCGGGCTCGGTCGTCGCGAAGATGAACTTGAGGTGCTCCGGGGGCTCCTCGACCACCTTCAGCAGGGCGTTGAAGCCCGCCGAGGTGACCATGTGGGCCTCGTCGATGATGTAGATCTTGTAGCGGCTGGAGGCGGGCCCGAAGAAGGCCTTCTCCCGCAGGTCACGGGCGTCGTCCACACCACCGTGCGAGGCGGCGTCGATCTCGATGACGTCGATCGACCCCGGGCCGTTGCGCGCCAGGTCCCGGCAGGACTGGCACTCGCCGCAGGGGTCGGGAGTGGGACCCTGCTCACAGTTCAGGCAGCGCGCCAGGATGCGCGCGCTGGTGGTCTTGCCACACCCGCGGGGACCGCTGAACAGGTACGCGTGATTGACCCGGTTGTTCCGCAGGGCCTGCATCAGGGGGACAGTGACATGCTCCTGCCCGATGACCTCGGCGAACGACTCGGGGCGGTAGCGGCGGTACAGCGCAAGGGACGACACGTCTACGAGGTTATCCGGGCCCACCGACAAAGACGTCCCGCCGACCGCCCCGGAACGCAAAGCGCCCCCCACGCACCCGCCAGAGCCCACTTACCCTTGCTGCCTTCCGGCCCTGGGGGAGTTGGGTGAGATAGCGCCACGTGAGGGGCTGGGCCCCACCCTAGCGGATACCGGCCCCCGGAATCGACCCGCCCCCGGCCCCGCCCCCACCCGGATCCCCGCCGGCAGTCCCCGCGGACGATCACGTTCGCGAGCACCCCTCAACGTCTTGTATTGTTTGCGGCGGAGGATTCGCCTAGTGGCCTAGGGCGCACGCTTGGAAAGCGTGTTGGGGGCAACCCCTCACGAGTTCGAATCTCGTATCCTCCGCCTCTGCCCCTCGGGGCAACCGAAGGACCCGACCGCAATGCGGCCGGGTCCTTCGTCGTTCCGGGGTGGCGGCTCTGGTTGCAGTTCCCGGTCTGCGCCCCGCGCCGCCCCGGGATGGCCGGGGCGGCGCGGGAGTCACAAAGCCGTCGCGGCGTTGTTCCGTTGAACGCCGCCTGCGCGCTGAGCCTGCGGAGCACCGACCGACCGGCACCCGGCTCAGCGGATCTGGGTGGCGGCCCAGTGAGCCCATTCGCGGCGCATCGCGTTGAAGCGCAGGCCGTATTCCAGGGCGATCCTGCCGTGGACCGACAGGGTGTCGTCGCCCCAGTCGATGGAGGCGTCGAGCCGGCGCAGGTCCTCGTGCTCCTGCTCGGAGAGTTCCGCCAGTCCCGTCAGGTAATCCCGCGCCTGGTCCGGGGTGAGGACGCCGAGGAAGAAGACCCTCAGCAGGATGTCGCTGCGGGTGTTGCGCTGGGGCTTGGTCTCGGTCAGCCAGTGGCGCAGTTCGGCCAGGCCCTCGTCGGTGAGCGTGTACTCCTTGCGGCCGCGCGGACCTTCCGCCGAGACGCTGATCATTCCGGCGTCGGCGAGCTTGGACAGCTCCGTGTACATCTGGCTCTGGGTGGCGGGCCAGACGTTGGCCAGTGAGGTCTCGAAGCGCTTGAGCAGGTCGTAACCGCTGGCCGGGCGCTCTGACAGGAGTCCGAGAAGGGCGTGTCGAAGGCTCATGCCCCTCACCTTACATTCCTCCCTTGACATGTCAGTAGTGGAACATCTACTTTCGACATGTCAGAGCAGGAACGTCAGTTGCCCGGGGGGCCCCTCGATGTCTTACGTACGCACCTTCCTTCCCTGGATCGTCTTCGCCGTGCTCCCGTCCGCGCAGTGGCAGTGGGGCGCGCTCGCCGGTCTCGTCGCGGCGGTCGCCGTGGCCGTCCAGCAGCGCAGGGCCGGGGCCGGGTTCGACGCGCTGATCATCGAGATCGGCTCGGCGGTCTTCTTCGCGGCCCTGACGGCCATCGCCTTCGCCGACCCGCACTCGGCCGTCCACGGCTACTCCGCGGCCCTCTCCTCGGCCGTCCTGGCCCTCATCGCCGGCGGCTCGTTGCTCGTGGGCAGGCCGTTCACCCTGGGCATCGCCAAGCGCACCACCCCGCGCGAGGTGTGGGGCCTGCGGCCGTTCGTCCGGGCCAACGTCGTCATCACCGCCGTGTGGACCGCCGCCTTCGCGGTCACCGCCGGGGCCCTCGCCGCCCTCGCCCACGCCGGCCAGGGCCACTCGACGCCCGCGACGCTCGTCCAGGCCGCCGGGTTCGTCGTCCCGATGCTCTTCACCGTCCGCTACGTCGCCGCCGTCCAGGCCAAGGCCCCGGCCGCCGGGCAGCGGTAGGGTGCGGGCGTGCCGTCGTACTCGATCGGGCAGGCTGCGGGCCTGCTCGGCGTGAGCCCCGAAACCGTCCGCCGCTGGGCCGACGCAGGGCGGCTGCCCGTCGGCCGCACGCCCGACGGGTCCCGGTCCGTCGACGGGGCGACGCTGGCCGCCTTCGCCAAGGCCCGGGCCGGAGCGCCGCAGCCTCCGGCGGGGACCGGCACGGCAACCTCCGTACGGAACTCCTTCGTCGGGATCGTCACGGCGGTGCGGCTCGACGAGGTGGCGGCCCAGGTGGAGATCCAGTCGGGCCCGCACCGGGTGGTGTCCGTCGTGACGCGGGAGTCGGTCGAGGAGCTCGGGATCGCGGTCGGCGTGAGCGTCACGGCCCGGGTGAAGTCCACCGAGGTCTACGTCGACCTCCCCTGACCGCGACCCGCCCCCCCGTCAGCCGCCCGGCCCGCAGACCGACATCCCGGCCTCCCGGAGCCCCTCCAGGCGGTGGGCCAGCGCCTCGGCCAGGGCGTCGCCGTCCGTCGCCGCGCGCACCCGGTACTGGCGGTACTGGGCGAAAGACCTGTGACGCGCGACGTCGTCTGGCAGGCAGGCAGGCAGGCAGAAGGTGAGCCGGTATCTGGCGGAGCAGGCGGCCGATCAAGATCTGCGAGGGAGGAACGTTAGATCCTCCCGCACTTGCAGCTCATTGCAGCCCATGCACCTTGCAGATGAGGTTCCGGAATGACCGGACCCGGGAATCATGTGCGCATGGCCAAACTCATGCTGCACGGAGATCTGGAGCACCCGGCGACCCTGAGCGTCGCGGACCTGCGGGACTGGGCACAGCACCGGGCCGAGGTCACGTTCGACTGCGCGACGAACGGCCCGCAGCACCACTTCTTCGAGGGGGCGCTGCTGCGCGACGTGGTCGCGGACGCGGGGCCGTCGTTCGACGCCCGCCGGCGCAAGGACCGCAGCCGGTTCCTGCTGGCGGTCAGCGGCGGGGACGGGCACCACTCGGTCCTGTCCTGGGCCGAGCTCGACGCGGACTTCGGCGACAGCGCGGTGCTGCTGGCCACCCGCCTCGACGGTGAGGACCTCGACGGGGCGGGCGCACAGCTGGTGGTTCCGTCGGACCGGTGCGGGGCGCGGTACGTCAGCGCGGTCACGCACGTGTGGTTCGGCGCACTGTCACCGCCGAGCCTGGGGCTGTGAGGGACTGCCCGGGCCTGCGAGGCTTCAGCCGGTTGTGAGGCTTCAGGCGGTCGCTCAGGCGGTCGCGAGCGAGATCTCGGTGGCCTTGATCAGCGCGACCACGGAGGAGCCGGCGGACAGGCCGAGCGCCTCGACGGCGTCCTTGGTGATGGCCGCGGTCAGCCCGCCCTCGTTCACGCCGACCTTGACGGAGGCCATGGCGCCGCCGGTGGCGACGTCGGAGACGGTGCCGGGCAGCTCGCCTCTGCGGCTGCCACGGGTCACGCGTGCTGGGGCACCTCCGGCTTCAGCATGCCGCGCAGAGCGTCGCGGAACTCCTGGGAGTCCTCTTCCCCGTGCACGGAAACGGCGTGCTGGACGGCCGCCCCCATGACTTCGTCTTCCTCACCCGTGATGGTCAGGGTGCACCCGATCTCGCTGGGGTACTCCCTGCAGTCCATGACCTTGCGCATGACGCGCCTCCCTTCCACTCCCCACGATCCTCCGCTTCCCCACGGGACGAAAGCCGGGCCGCGCGCCGGGGCCCCGGGTCAGCTGCCGCCCGGCTGGAGCACTCCGTGGACGGCGAGCCGGTAGGGCGCGGGCGCCGATCGTTTCGGTGGGATCGTAGTGGCCGCCTCCGGCCCCGGCCCGGCGCCTGCGCCCGCCCTGGAGCCCGAGCCGGACTCCGAGCCAGATGCCGGGCCGGGGCCGGACCCCGCCCCGGAGGCCGGGACCGAAACGCGCCGCGACGCGCAAGGACTCCGTGTACGGCGAGGACGTCGCCCTCGGCGAGTGGACCACGCCCAATGGGGGCCCACCAGGGCCTGCCCGGGGGCCCGACGGGGGCCCACCGCTCTACGGGTAGGGGCGGGGCCGCCGCATGGCCGGCCCCGCCCCGAGAGGCACGGCTACGCGTCCGACATCTTCGGCATGTCGCCCGTCGTGTTCGACATGTCGATCACCGCGAACGCCGCGCCCTGCTGGTCCGTCAGCGCGGCGAAACGTCCGAAGGGGCTGTCCATCGGGCCGAAGTGGAGCGTGCCGCCGTGCTTCTTCGCCTTCGCCACCGCCTCGTCGCAGTCCGAGACCGCGAAGTAGACCTGGATGTACGGGGGGATCTCGGGCGGGAACTCGTCGCCCATGGCCATCCGGCCCAGGACCGGGTTCCCCGTGCCGCCGACGCTGAAGATCTTGAAGTCCATCCCGGCCGTCTCGGGGTCGTCGCCCGTCTCCATCTTCTGGACGCCGTACGGGAAGACCTTCGGCAGGAAGCCGTCCGCCTTGGCCGGATCACGGGTGAAGACCTCCGCCCAGGCGTACGCGCCCGGTTCACCGGTCTTCTCGAAGCCCTTGTGCTCGCCCGGCTGCCACACGCCGAACACGGCACCGCTCGGCTCCTTCGCGATCACCATCGTGCCGAAGGTCCCCACCTGCATCGGCTCCATCATCAGCTCGCCGCCGGCCGCCTTGATCTTCTCCGCCGTCGCCGCCGCGTCCGGCGAGGCGAAGTACAGACACCACTGCGACGGAGCCTCGGCGCCCGGCATCGGCGGGACGACGGCCGCCACGGCCTTGCCGTCGGAGTAGGCCTGCGTGTAGTTGCCGTACTCGCTGGACGCCTCGCCGAAGGTCCAGCCCAGCACGTCGGAGTAAAAGGCCTTGGCGCCCTCCACGTCCTTGAACATCGCGTCCGCCCAGCACGGAGCGCCTTCCGGGAACTCAGCCATGATCGATCGGCTCCTGTGTCGTTTCGTCTGGTTTTGCGCGGTTCTCACGCTAGGTCCACGGTGCGGCGACCGCGCGGGGAACGCGGCCGCGCGGGACGCTGGAGCCATGGACATCACGATGCGGCTGGCCCAGCAGCCGGAGGCCGACGAGCTCCTCGGCCGCAGCCGGCTCGCCGCCCTCGTCGGCATGCTGCTCGACCAGCAGGTGCCGATGGAGTGGGCGTTCTCCGGGCCGTACACGATCGCCCGGCGGATGGGCACCGACGATCTGGACGCGCACGCCATCGCCGCCGCCGACCCCGAGGCCTTCGCCGCACTGCTCTCCGAGAAGCCGGCGGTGCACCGCTACCCCGGGTCGATGGCGAAGCGGGTGCAGCAGCTGTGCGCGTACCTGGTGGAGCACTACGACGGTGACGCGGAGGCCGTCTGGCGTGGTGTGCCGACCGGCGACGAGCTGCTGAAGCGGCTCAAGGAGCTGCCCGGGTTCGGCGAGCAGAAGGCCCAGATCTTCCTGGCCCTGCTCGGCAAGCAGCTGGGCGTGCGCCCCGAGGGCTGGCGCGAGGCGGCCGGCGGCTACGGACGGGCCGGCGTCTACCGCTCGGCGGCCGACATCACCGGGCCGGAGTCCCTGGCGAAGGTTCGGGCGCACAAGCAGGAGATGAAGGCCGCGGCCAAGGCCGGGAAGGCTGCCGGGAAGACCGCCGGGGCCGGCGGGGACGGGAAGGCCGCCGCCAAGGCCGGGAAGACCGGGAAGGCTGCCGGGGCCGGCGAGGACGGGAAGTGACCGCGGCGGCCCGGCCCGGCCGTCCCCGGTGTCACGGCGTGGCGGTGAAGGAGCGGCGGTAGGAGCGGGGCGGCACCCCGCGGCGGCGCACGAACTGTTCGCGCAGGACGGCCGCGCTCCCGTACCCGACGCGGCGGGCGATCTCCTCGACCGGCAGGTCCGTGGTCTCCAGGAGCTCCTCGGCGCCGCTCAGCCGCAGGCTGCGCAGCCAGGCGTGCGGGGTGGTGCCGGTCGCAGCGGTGAAACGGCGGGCGAAGGAACGTTTGCTCATCACGGCGCGCCGGGCCAGTTCCGCGACGGGGAGCGGCTCGTGGAGGTTCTCGCGGGCCCATGCGAGGACCTCGGCGAGCCGCTCGTCGCGGCAGTCCTCGGGAACGGGGGCGGCCAGGTACTGCGCCTGCCCGCCGTCGCGGTGCGAGGGCAGCACCACGTCCCGGGCCACGGCGTTGGCCATCGCGGCCCCGTACTCCCGCCTCAGCAGGTGCAGGCAGAGGTCGAAGCCCGCGGCCGCCCCCGCGCCCGTGACGACACGTCCCTCGTCGACGTAGAGCGCGTCGGCCTCGACGCTGACCTCCGGGTGGCGGGCGGCGAGCAGCCCGGCGAACCGCCAGTGGGTGGTGGCCCGCCGCCCGTCGAGCAGCCCGGCGGCGGCGAGCGCGAAAGCGCCGACGCAGTGGGCCGCGACCAGGGCGCCGCGCTCGTGTGCCGCCGACAGTGCGTCGAGCACGGCCGGGGCGGGCGGCGTACGGAAACCGGCCCACGGCAGGGCGATCACCAGGTCGGCCTCGGCGAGCCGGTCCAGGCCGTGCGTGAGGGTGAGCGGCACGCCGACGTCGGTGGGGACCTGCCCGGGCCGGTCGGTGCACAGGGCGAGCTCGAAGCCGGGCGCCGACGCACCGTGCGGGGCGAAGACCTCGGTGACGATGCCGACGGCGAGCATGCCGACTCCGGGCGGGGTGTACGCGGCGACCGTCGCGAAGGGGGACATCGGCGCAGTGTGCCACGCCCGACACGCCTGCCTGGCACCAATCCTGCGATCAGCGGCAGTTGTGCCACTCGTACCCGGCCGGCCGGCTCGGAAGGATGGGGGACATGACAGACGCACCGCTCGGCCGCAGCGCCGCATTCAAGGTCCTGACCACCGGATACGTCGGCTCCACCGGCCCCGGAGTCGCCGCCACCGTCTCCTACGTGCACGACGCGGGACGGCACGTGATCTTCGACCCGGGCATGGTGGCGAGCCACGACGACATCCTCGCCCCGCTCGCCGAACTGGGCCTCGGCCCCGACGACATCACCGACGTGGTGCTCAGTCACCACCACCCGGACAACACCATGAACGCGGGCCTGTTCGGACGGGCCCTGGTCCACGACCACAAGGTCGAGTACCGGGGCGACCGGTGGACGAACCGGGACGCCGAAGGCTACGAACTCACCCCGTCGCTCCGCCTGATCCGCACCCCGGGCCACAGCAACGAGGACATCACCCTGCTCGCGGGCACGGACTCCGGCGTGGTGGCCTTCGCCGGCGACCTGTGGTGGCACGCGAACGGCCCCGCGGACGACCCGGTGGCCCCGGACCGCGCGGTGCTGCGCGCCTCCCGGGAGCGGGTGCTGGCTGCGGCGGACCTGATCGTGCCCGGCCACGGCGGGCCGTTCACGGCCGACGACAACACCCCGCGCTAGCCGTGTACTTGCGGGCAGCGCCGCGGGACCGGCTACGCCATCGGCCGGAATTGACCGGCATATGAAGGTCCAGATTGGCCCCTGTCACCGGTCACATGGCGGCGTAGATTCATGATCATGACGAACGAGATCCTGACCCGCGCCGCCACCGCCGAGACCATCACCGACGGCCCCGGCAGCGTCATCACCCTGCTGACCGACACCGCCGAACTCACCTGCAACACCGCCACCTTCGACGAGGGCGCGGCCGGCGCCCCCGTCCACTTCCACACCAAGGCGACCGAGTTCTTCCACGTCACCGCCGGGCGGCTCGACGTACTGGTCGGCGACGAGGTCCGGACCCTCACCGCCGGCGACTTCCTGTCCGTCCCGGCGGGCGTGAAGCACGCCTTCGCGCCCTCCCCGGGACACACGGCGAGCGTCTTCGTCGGCTTCACGCCCGGCATGGGCCGCTTCGACTACTACCGGCTCCTCGGCCGGGTCCGCGCGGGCGAGGCCACCGTCCAGGACATCATCGACAGCCAGCCCACGTACGACAACCACTACGCGGAGAGCGCCGCCTGGGCCGGCCGCCTGCGCAACGCCGACGCGTAGGTCTCGTCCGCGTCCAGGCGCCGCAGCTCCTCCGAGATCAGCTCGGCCTTGCTGCGGATCTTCAGGGCCACCTTGCGGTCGGGGCCGCCCGGCAGGAGGAGCGTGGCCAGCGCCCCGTCGGGGCGGTCCACCGTGATCGTGCCCGCCGGGCCCTCCAGCCGGACCCGCGTGATCACCGGCCCGTCCGTGACGACCCGCTCCACGGGCACCCCCAGCCGGTCCTCCAGCCAGCGGGCCAGCAGTTCGGCGCTCGGGTTGTCGGCCTCGCTCTCCACGGCCCCGCCCGTCACCGGCAGCGGCTTCTGGTCCATCGCGGCGGCCAGCAGCGCCCGCCACGGCGTCAGCCGGGTCCAGGCGAGGTCGGTGTCGCCGGGGGCGTACGAGGCACCCCGCTCGTCCAGGACCGCCACCGGGTCGGCGGCCGCCTCGGCGTCCGTGATCCGGCGTTGCGCGAGCGCGCCCAGCGGATCCCGCGCCGGGTCGGCGGGCGCCTCGGCCGGCCACCACGCCACCACCGGCGCATCCGGCACCAGCAGCGGGAGGACCACCGAACCCGCCTGCTCGGTGAGGGCCCCGTGCAGGCGCAGCAGCACGATCTCCCCGGTCCCTGCGTCCGAGCCGACCCGCAGCTCTGCGTCAAGGCGGGTCTGGCGGAGCTTGTGCGGGCCGCGCGAGGTGCGCTTGATCACCGCGATGATGCGGCACGGGTGCTCGCGCGAGGCCTCCGAGGCCGCGCGGACGGCGTCGTACGCGTTCTCCTCGTCGGTCGCTATGACGAGCGTCAGGACGAGGCCCATGGTGGGGCTGCCGATCGCCCGGCGGGCGGCGAGCAGCGCCCGGTCGATCTTGCTGGACGTGGTGTCGGTGAGTTCGGTCCGCATGGGGCGAAGTCTGTCAGCGCGGAAGGCCCCGGCGGCACCCCGGCCGCGGATCCGGCTGCAGAATGCGTCACCTGCGCCGCTTCGCCGTCCCGAAGACCGAGCGGGAGATCTCCCGCCCCAGCTGGGTCCCGACCGAGCGGGCCAGTGAGCGGAACAGCCCGCTCCCCACCACCTGTTGGGCCAGCGAGGGCTCCGGCTTCGGGGCGCCGCGCTCCGCCTTCGCGGTCTCCTTGGCCCGTTCCCCGGCCTGCTTCTCGGCCGCCGCCCGGGCCGCGGCCGCCTCCGCCTCCGCCTCGGCCGCCGCCTGCTCGGCGCTGATCTTCTCGTACGCCGACTCGCGGTCGACGGCCTGCGCGTACCGCGAGTAGAGGAGCGAGGACTTCACCGCCGCGTCCAGCGCCGCCGGCCCCATCGGACCCATCAGGGACTGCGGGGCGCGCAGCCGGGTCGCCGCCACCGGGGTCGGGGCCCCCTTCTCGCTGAGTACGGTGATCACCGCCTCACCCGTCCCGAGCCCGGTCAGCAGCTCCTCCAGGTCGTACGCGGAGTTGGGGAACGTCTTCACGGTGGCCTTCAGCGCCTTGGCGTCGTCCGGGGTGAAGGCGCGCAGCGCGTGCTGCACCCGGTTGCCGAGCTGAGCGAGCACGTCGGACGGCACGTCCTTGGGGGTCTGCGTCACGAAGAAGACGCCGACCCCCTTCGAGCGGATCAGCCGCACGGTCTGGGTGATGGACTCCAGGAAGGCCTTGGAGGCGCCGTTGAACAGCAGGTGCGCCTCGTCGAAGAAGAAGACGAGTTTGGGTTTTTCCAGGTCGCCGACTTCCGGCAGGTCGGTGTAGAGGTCGGCCAGCAGCCACATCAGGAAGGTGGAGAAGAGCTGCGGTTTCTCCTGGACCGCCGGGAGTTCCAGTACGGAGACCACCCCGCGCCCGTCGGCGGCGGTCCGCAGGAATTCGCCCGTGTCGAATTCCGGCTCGCCGAAGAACTCGGCGGCGCCCTGCTGCTCGAACGCGGTCAGGGCGCGCAGGATCACCCCGGCCGTCACCGTGGACAGTCCGCCGATCCCCTTGAGCTCTGCCTTCCCCCGGTCGGAGACGAGGAAGGCGACGACCGCCCGAAGGTCCTTGAGGTCGATCAGCTCCAGGCCCTTGGTGTCGGCGTAATGGAAGATCAGGCCGAGCGACTGCTCCTGGGTCTGGTTGAGCTGGAGGACCTTCGACATCAGCACCGGGCCGAAACTCGTCACGGTCGCCCGGAGCGGGATGCCGGGTCCGATACCGCCCAGCGAATAGAACTCGCTGGGGAATCCGGCGCCTTCCCAAGGCTGGGCGACTTCCTTCGCGCGTTCCGCGACCTTCTCGTTGGGCGTTCCGGGCGCGGCGATCCCCGAGACGTCCCCCTTGATGTCGGCCAGGAACACCGGGACTCCGGCCGCCGACAGCTGTTCGGCGATGAGCTGGAGGGTCTTGGTCTTGCCGGTTCCCGTGGCGCCCGCCACCAGGCCGTGGCGGTTGAGCATCGGCAGCGGGATGCGGATCTGCCGGTCGGGCAGGCAGGTGCCGTCCCAGAGCAGGGCCCCGAGTTCGAGCGCGGGTCCGGTGAAGGCGTAACCGGCGGCGATCCGGCCTGCCGGAGACGCGGGGTCGGTGCTCTCGCTCATGAATCACTCCCGAAATAGCCCTGTCTGTCACTTTTGCACCAGGCCGGCAAGGCTGCGCCCGCAGGCACCGGCCCGGTAGGCTTTCCGTGTGATCTTCAAGCGCATCGGAAACGGGCGGCCGTACCCCGACCACGGCAGGGAAACCACCCGGCAGTGGGCGGACGTCGCCCCGCGCCCGGTCCGTCTCGACCAGTTGGTGACGACCAAGGGCCAGCTGGACCTCGAGACGCTGCTCGCCGAGGACTCGACGTTCTACGGAGACCTCTTCGCCCACGTCGTGAAGTGGCAGGGCGACCTCTACCTGGAGGACGGGCTGCACCGCGCCGTGCGCGCGGCCCTGCAGCAGCGCCAGGTGCTGCACGCCCGCGTCCTCGAAATGGACTACTGAGCCGGAACCGGCTGAAAACACGCCAGGAGGCGGCGGGACACGCCGTGGGCGGCCCCGTCTCCCGGCTGCCGCAAGGGCTCCCCGCCTGAGCTTCCGGTTCGCGAGGATTGCGCCTTTCGGGTCGGTCTTGCCCTATCAACAGATCATTGGGTGGGGATCAACGGCGGGCGGTATTACGCTGCGCCCATGAGCATGCTCACTCCCCCCGGCATGGGCGGAAAGTACCGCGTCACGGGTGCGGCTTACCCCCGCATGAGCCGGCCCCGGCGACGCCGGCGGATCGTCTTCACCGTGCTCGGAGCAGTCCTCGGTCTTGCCCTGCTCGGCTACGGGTCCTTGCAGCTCATGAACGTGTTCCGTGGCGAGAGCGGCAGCGGCAAGCACCGGAACGCGGCGGCCAAGGACTGTGCGACGCCCAAGCCCAGGGCAGGCGCCGAGGCAGCCGCCGAGGCGGCCCCCGCGGCCGCCAGCGCCGCCGCCAGACCGGCCGTCGCACTGCCCCAGCCCGGCGAGATCACCGTCAACGTCTACAACGCGACCCCGCGCGCCGGGCTCGCCAAGGCGGTCGGCGACGAGCTCAAGAAGCGCGGCTTCGTCGTCGGCAAGGTCGGAAACGCGCCCGCCGACTTCGACAAGAAGGTCCCCGGGACGGGGATACTGCTCGGCTCGCCCAAGACCGACAAGGCTGCCTTCTCCGTACTGGGCACCCAGCTCGAAGGCGATACGCAGCAGACCGACGCCCGCGACAGCGGGGACATCGACCTGATCCTCGGCGACGCCTTCAAGGAACTCAGCCCGAAGGAGGCGGCGGACAAGGAACTGGCCCTGCTGGCCAACCCCCAGCCCGCGCCCGCCAAGACCTGCTGACCACCACCCGCCGACCACGCGGACAGCCGGCCGCCCGAAAGGCGGCCGGCTGTCCGTACGGGTCCTACGGGTCCTGCTCGGGCTGCTACTCGGCGGGTCCTACTCGGCCGAGCCGTACATGCGGTCGCCCGCGTCGCCCAGGCCCGGCACGATGTAGCCGTGCTCGTTGAGCCGCTCGTCCACCGCGGCCGTCACGACCGTCACCGGGGTGCCCGCCAGGTCGCGCTCCATGACCTCGACGCCCTCGGGCGCGGCCAGCAGCACCACGGCGGTCACGTCGTCCGCGCCGCGCTTGATCAGTTCCTGGATCGCCGCGACCAGCGTGCCGCCCGTGGCGAGCATCGGGTCGACGACGTAGACCTGCCGCCCGGAGAGGTCCTCCGGCATGCGCGTCGCGTACGTGGAGGCCTCCAGGGTCTCCTCGTTGCGGACCATGCCCATGAAGCCCACCTCGGCCGTCGGCAGCAGCCGCATCATGCCGTCCAGCATGCCGAGGCCGGCGCGCAGGATCGGCACGACCAGCGGCCGCGGGTGCGAGAGCTTCACGCCGGTGGTCGGGCCGACCGGCGTGAGGATGTCGGCCTGCTCGGTGCGCACGTCGCGGGTGGCCTCGTACGCGAGGAGGGTCACCAGCTCGTCGGCGAGCCGACGGAAGGTGGGGGAGTCGGTGCGCTTGTCGCGCAGGGTGGTCAGTTTGTGCGCCACCAAGGGGTGATCGACGACCTGCAAACGCACAACATCCTCCAAGGCTCAGCTGCCGGGTTTCGACCTGCGACCTGCAAAAACGGCCGCACTCTTTCGCGACCCACGGTCAAAAGGCTACGCGGTGCGCGCACCCCCGTGCGTCCGGACCGGCAGCCGCGCCCCGACGCGTCCGCGGCCGGGGCCGGGGGCCGCCGCGGGCGCGGCTGCGGATGCGGCCCTGCCGGGCGGCCAGCACGCTGGACTGATGAGCAACGCACCGGTGGTCGTGGGGGTCGACGGATCCGATCACAGCCTCCTGGCCCTGGAATGGGCGCGGACCGCCGCGCTCCGGCACGGGGCCCCTCTCGTGGTCGCACACGTGCTGCCCGACAGCGCGCAGTTGTACGCGGCGCGCCGCTCCTCGCTCGCCGACCCCTCGCAGCCGCAGGAGTACGCCGACCCCGTCGGCGTACACGTGCGGGACGTCCTCGCCGGAGCGGCCGGCCTGCCGGAACAGGTGCGCTACGACGCGCTGGAGGGCTCCGTGCCCGAGGCCCTGCGGGTGGCCGGGGAGGGCTCCCGGATGCTCGTGATGGGCTCACGGGGCCGCGGCGGCTTCGCGGCCCTGCTGCTCGGCTCGAACAGCCGCGCCGTGGCCTCCGCGGCGGCGTGCCCGGTGGTGGTGGTCCCGCACGACGCCCGCAGGGCTCCGGACGCCCCGGCGGATCCGTCCGGCGGCCCGGTGGTGCTCGGCCTGCACGCCGCGGAGACCCCGGACGACGTCCTGGTCTTCGCCTTCACGGAGGCGGCCGCCCGGGGGACCACCGTCCAGGTGGTCTCCGCGTACGCGATCCCGCCGGCGCCGACGACGGCGGTGGACAGCCCGTTCCAGGTGATCCCGCCCGAGGGCCTGGCCGACGACGGGAACGCGGTGCCCGCGGAGCGGGAGATGCTGCGCTCCCAGACGGAGCGGCTCGCGCCGATGCGGAAGCGGTGGCCCGGGGTGCGGGTGGAGCAGGCGGCGGTCCCGGGCGACGCGGCGGAGCGTCTGGTGACGGCTTCCCGGTCGGCGGCCGTCGTGGTCGTGGGCCGTCACCACCCGCGGCGCACGGTCGGCTCCCTGGCGATCGGCTCGGTGGCCCATGCGGTGCTCCACCACGCGCACGGTCCCGTGGCGGTCGTTCCGACGCTGTCAGCCTCCTGAGCTGCGAAGGGGTGGCATCAATCGGCCCGTCCGGGGGAAGGTGGGGTGCGGGGGGTCTGCTTCGCGCCGGCGAAGGAGGACGACCGGACCACGGGTGGTTGCCCATGCCCGACACGCAGCCGAACGACGCGCCGGAGACCGTGGCGCAGCGCAGAGCGCGTAGAGCGCAGTTCCTGCGCGACCTGATGGAGGCGCGGGCCCTGCGCGACCGCGTCCAGCCGCGCCGCGCCCGCGCGGCCCGCATGCGCCAGCAAATGCGCATGCGCACCTTCCGCTGGTGACGAGCCCCCGCCCCGGACCCCCGCGGGGTGGGCGGCGCACGGGGTCGGCGGGGGGCCGGGCAGCCCCCGTACGACCCCCGCGACAGGCGGCGCGGCACGACGCAAGCGCGGAAGACCTCTCGCAAAGCCGCTGTTTCTGCCACGATGCCGATTGGGCGGGGCACGAAACGGCGAGCAGCACAGTCGTTCCAACCCTTCCCACCTCCGGCCGGGGGGACCTCCAACCGGCACGCCTAAGACCAGTGGGAGAGTCACGGTGTACTTCGCCGCACTGCTCGCGCGCACCGAAGACGGGTGGGAAGCGAGCGACATGGAACTCGACGACGTCGAGTCCCTCAGTGATCTGATCGATCTCGCGCGTGCCGCCGCTGTCGACGACGACACGGTGGTCGCCCTCATCGAGCAGGAGGACGCCTGGTTCGGCGTCGTCCGCGTGGACGGGGAGGAGGACCCGCGGTATTTCGTGTCGAACGCCTCCGCGGCCTCCCGCAGCTCCTACGGTTCGATGCTGACCGAAGAGCTGCTGGGCAGCGACGAGGAGGACGACGAACTCGACGAACTGGACCTGGACGGCACCGAGGACGGCGAGGAGGACACCATCGCCGCGTTCACCGGTGCCGACGACGAGGAGGACGACGAGGAGCCGGCGGGCGCGGAACCGGTCCCGGCCGGCCCGCTCGGCGACCCCCGGCTGCTGGACGACCTCGGGGTCGGCCACAAACAACTGATGACCCTCGACGGGGACGCCCTCTCGGAGATCGCCGAGTCCCTCGGCGCCACCGAGGTGCTGGAGGCCGTCCGCTAGTGATCACCACGCACCACCCCCTGCACGGCCCCGATCCCGTACGGGACCCGTGGCGGGACTCCATGCGCCTGGCGCTCCAGGAGGCCGCCCGGGCGGTGCCGGCCGGTGACGTGCCGGTCGGCGCCGTCGTGCTGGGCCCGGACGGCGAGGTCCTCGCCACCGGGTTCAACGAGCGCGAGGCCACCGGCGACCCCACGGCGCACGCCGAAGTGCTGGCGCTGCGCCGGGCGGCCGCCCGGCTCGGGGAATGGCGGCTTCCGGGGTGCACCCTCGTGGTGACCCTGGAGCCGTGCGTGATGTGCGCGGGCGCCCTCGTGCAGTCCCGGGTGGCCCGGGTCGTCTACGGCGCCGACGACGAGAAGGCGGGAGCCGCGGGGTCGCTCTGGGACCTCGTGCGCGACCGCCGGCTCAACCACCGCCCGGAGGTGATCCGTGGCGTGCTCGCGCAGGAGTGCGCGCGGCAGCTGACGGACTTCTTCCGCGACCGCTGAGGCGGCTCGGCGGCATCGATTTCATTTGATGCCGATCCTTAGGCTAGGATCCATCTCGGTAGTGTGTCCGAGTGGCCGAAGGAGCTCGCCTCGAAAGCGAGTATGGGGCAACCCATCGGGGGTTCAAATCCCTCCACTACCGCTTCGACCGAGAGCCCCGCCCCGCAAGGGACGGGGCTCTCGGCGTATCCGGGGCCTCCCGACACGGCCCTCCGGATGACGGCCGCGTGACCGCCCGCCCGCTCGGCCGTTGTCACGGCATGACCAAGACCCAGCGCATGCTCGCCGCCTTCGCCCTCGCGGGGGCCGCCGCGGGCCTCGCCGCACCGGCCGCCTCCGCCGCCCCCATGGCCCCGATCACCCTCCCGGACCTGCCGCAGGCCGCCCCGGGCATGCCGCAGGGGGCCACGCCCGGCTCCGTCCAGGAGATCGGCTCGAAGCTCAACGAGCTGGACAAGCTCGGCCAGCTGACGGAGCTGCCGAACCAGCTGACGCCCGTCATCGCCCCCGTGGAGCCCGTACTGGGCATCCTCGGCGGCATCGAATAGCCGACCCGCCGCGGACACGCCGCCGGCCCCGCATACGCCGAAAACCCCGACCGGGGTCGGGGCCTTCGGCGTAACGGGACGGGGAAAGTGGCGTCGGGGGACGAGCCACTTCCCCCGACGAGGACGGAACCTGCCAGTCCGGGCCGCAGTCAGGGGGAAGCTTGCGGCTCGGACCCCGCAGTGAGGTCCTGTCCCTCACCCGCCGGTTTCCTGCCAGAACCGGTGGGCTCGTCTTCCATCCTGGGTCACGCGCACCCGCCTGCGCTGCGGCAAAGGACCCGGACGCCCGGGCCATTGGTCCATAAAGGCCTGATGAGTGTCCGAAGACGAACGGTTAGACTCACCCGACTTCGCAGGACCGGTTGGGGAGGCCGACACCGCACATGGACACCAAGAAGATGATCATGGGTGGGCTCGTCGTGTTCGTGCTCTTCGTGATCATCACCCAGCCGGTCAAGGCGGCCGACATCGTCAAAATAGGGTTCCAGGGCATATCGGACGCGGCCCACGGCATCGGCGCGTTCATGACCGAGCTGGTGCGCTGACCCGTACGCCGACGCGACTTCCGGAACGACCGGCCCCCCACTCCGAACGGGTGGGGGGCTTTTTGCGTGGGCTTCCGCGCCGCATTTCGCGTCGGCCTTTTCATTCCGCACCCCCACAATGACCTCATCCAAAACACCCCATTATGCCCAACTTGCCCTCAACACGGTGATATACGGTGCTTGCACACAGTGCACATGTCTTGTGATGCTATGACCGCTTTTGACGGATGAGTTGACATGAAGGGGTGGCGTGACCGTGCCGGCCAGTACTGCGCCTCAGGTGCCACCCCAGCAGGAGACCGAGCAGGAGACCGGTGCCCGGCAGGACCCCCCGCCGGGCCCGCAGCCGGGCGGGCAGCCGGGCCGACAGACGGGCGCGCACCCGGAGCCTCCTCAGGAATCCCAGGTTCCGCCCCAGCACGACGCCCCTGAGGAGCCTCCAGCGGCCCCGAGACCGCAGAGCCGGGGCGCGGACACCCGGGCCCTCACCCAGGTCCTGTTCGGGCAGCTGAAGGACCTTCAGCCGGGCACGAGCGAGCACCACCGGGTGCGCGGCGCCCTCATCGAGGCGAACCTTCCGCTCGTCCGGTACGCGGCCGCCCGCTTCCGCAGCCGCAACGAGCCGATGGAGGACGTCGTCCAGGTCGGCACGATCGGCCTCATCAACGCGATCGACCGGTTCGACCCGGACCGCGGGGTGCAGTTCCCGACCTTCGCCATGCCGACCGTCGTGGGCGAGATCAAGCGCTACTTCCGCGACAACGTCCGCACCGTCCACGTACCGCGCCGGCTCCACGAGCTGTGGGTCCAGGTGAACGCGGCCACCGAGGACCTCACCACCCTGCACGGGCGCACGCCGACCACGCCGGAGATCGCCGAGCGGCTGCGGATCACCGAGGACGAGGTGCTGTCCTGCATCGAGGCCGGCCGCAGCTACCACGCCACCTCGCTGGAGGCCGCCCAGGAGGGCGACGGACTGCCGGGGCTGCTGGACCGCCTCGGCTACGAGGACCCGGAGCTGGCCGGGGTCGAGCACCGCGACCTCGTCCGCCACCTCCTCGTACAGCTGCCCGAACGTGAACAAAGGATCCTGCTCCTGCGGTACTACAACAATCTGACGCAGTCCCAGATCAGCGCGGAGCTCGGCGTTTCCCAGATGCACGTCTCCCGGCTGCTCGCCCGGAGCTTCGCTCGACTCCGATCCGCAAACAGGATCGAGGCGTAGCTGGAACGGGTGGAGATCGTTCCGCCGTTTCCCCACAGAACGGGCTCATTCAGCTCTGTCGCTGGAGATATATGTCGACATGGCGCTACAGCGCGTTGCCGACATGTGACATTCTGCTGGAACCGCGTTTGCCGCAGCCCCGCCTCCGGTATTCAGGTGGAGGCTGCGTTCCTCCGACGGGCGCGCAGTACGCGACCGTCCGCGACCTCAAGGGGGTGGCATGTCCGTAGACCAGGGCAGCTCCAAGGTGCTCACGCTCGTCAAGAGCGCTGCGCCGTCAGCACCTGCAGCGTCTGACCGCTCGGAAGCCATCGACACCCGCACCCTCTCCCGCTCCCTCTTCCAGCGACTTGCCGGCCTGGACGCGGACAGCCCCGAACGGGCGTACGTACGCGACACCCTGATCGAGCTGAACCTGCCCCTGGTGCGGTACGCCGCCGCTCGCTTCCGCAGCCGGAACGAGCCGATGGAGGACATCGTCCAGGTCGGCACGATCGGCCTGATCAAGGCGATCGACCGGTTCGACTGCGAACGCGGCGTGGAGTTCCCGACGTTCGCGATGCCGACCGTCGTGGGCGAGATCAAACGATTCTTTAGGGACACCTCCTGGTCCGTGCGCGTCCCGCGCCGCCTCCAGGAACTGCGCCTCGCCCTCACCAAGGCCAGTGACGAGCTCGCCCAGAAGCTCGACCGCTCGCCGACCGTGCCGGAACTGGCCGCAGTGCTCGGGGTGTCGGAGGAGGACGTCGTCGACGGCCTCGCCGTGGGCAACGCCTACACCGCCTCCTCGCTCGACTCGCCCTCACCCGAGGACGAGGGCGGCGAGGGCTCGCTCGCGGACCGCCTCGGCTACGAGGACACCGCGCTCGAAGGCGTCGAGTACCGCGAGTCGCTGAAGCCGCTGCTCGCCAAACTCCCGCCCCGGGAACGGCAGATCATCATGCTGCGGTTCTTCGCGAACATGACGCAGTCGCAGATCGGCGAGGAGGTCGGCATCTCCCAGATGCACGTCTCCCGGCTGCTCACGCGCACCCTGGCGCAGCTCCGGATGGGCCTGATCGGCGAGTGATCCACGAATAATCGCCGCAACCCCCTTCCGATCTGACGGGCAGTCACCCAGACTGCCGCGATGCGAAGGGAACGCCGCGCGACGACCCTCGTGGCCCTGTGCTGTACGGCCGCCGCACTCCTGACCGGATGCGGCGGCCCGGCACGCGACGGCTACGCGGCCGCGGGAGCCGTGGCCCCCGGGCCGGAGCGGCGCGCGGGCGACAACGTGGCGCCCGAAGGGCCGGTGGAGTTGCAGCAGCTGGGCGGAGCCCCTTCTTCCGCCACGCGTACGTCGTCCGGCACCCCGGTTCCGCAGAGCCCTGCCGGCTCCGCCCGGGCCGAAGCGACGACCGTCCCGCCCGGTACCGTCCCGCCCGGTACCGTCCCGTCGGCCGGGAGCCCGCCCGGGTCCGCTCCGCCCGCACCGCCCCCGGGATCCCCCGCGACGACCAAGCCGGGGACGACACCCCCGGCGGCGCCGGCCACCCCGGCGAACCTGACGCTGGGCCCCCCGGCCCGCACCCCGGCGGCGGACCGCTGGTGCGAGAAGGTCACGGTGGCGTTCACCAACACGGGCACCACGGCGGCGCGTTCGGGCACGGTCACGTTCTCGACGCACATCATCGGCGCCCTCGGCATCGACTGGGCCACGATCACGACGACCCAGCCCCTTCCGGCCCCGATCCCCGGAGGCGCGACGAGGAAGCAGACGTACACGGTCTGCGTCGAGTCCTGGCGGGTCCCCCTGGGCATGCACGTGGAAACGCAGAAAACCACAGCCACCTGGACTTGACCCGCCGCCCGGGCCCGGCCGGCCCCGCCGGCGTCCGGGCCGTCAGCCCCGCCACCACCCGAGCCCGGCCGGCCCCGCCAGTGTCCTGGCTTCAGCCCCGCTGGCGTCCGGGCCCGTCCGGCCCCGCCGCCGTCCGGGCCTTCACCTCCGCCGCCGTCCGGGCTTCAGCTCCGCTGGCGCCCGAGCCCGTGCGGCCCCGCCGCCGCTTGAGGCCCGGGGGCCGGGGCGCAGTCCCGCACCCCTCAGCCCCGCCAGCGCCTGAGGCGAGGTGGCTCGGGGCAAGCCCCCACAGCCCCCGCCGGCGCGGCCCCGCCGTCCGGGCCCGTCCAGCCCCGCTGGCGTCCGGGGCTCGTGCGGCCCCGCCAGTGCTTGAGGCGCGGGGGCCCGGGGCGCAGTCCCGCACCCCTCGGCCTTGGCGCCGCCTGAGGCTCGGGGTCCGGGGCGGGGTCTCGTACCCCTCAGCCCCGCCGGCGCCGAGGCGCGGTGGCTCGGGGCAGAGCCCCCGCGGCGGCGCCGCACCCACCCCGAAGCCCGTCCAGCGACCCGGCCAGGGCCAGGGCCAGGGCTACCGCAGGGCGAGCCAGCACACCGCCCCGACCAACAGCACGACCCCGAGCCCCACGCCCAGCCACAGTCCGGCCTTGGACCCGGACCCCGATGACTGGGCCTGCCGCCGCCGGGATCCGGGCGCGGCCGGACCGGCCCCGGCCCCCGGCCCGGTCGGCGCCGCCTCCTCGACGAACGCCCGGAACATCTGAGTGCTGCCCGCGGGGTCGTAGTTGCCCTCGGGGCCCTGTGAGTTGTGGTTCGCAGCCATGCGCAGGACCCTAGCGGGTTTTCCGATTCCTTTACCGCGCCCACCCCCCTATTCATTTGCCTGTAGCAACCAATCGCTTCTATGGTTGCCCTAAGCAACAACATCAGCAGAGGAGGGAGGGCGGAGCCCATGCCCACGGAGACGCAGCCCCACCCCACCCGCTACGAGGAGCTGGCCCGACAGCTCACCGGCATCGGCGCGGTCAAGCGCGACCTCGCCCGCATGCTCCCCCCGGACTGCCCGGCCGGCTCCGCCGCCGTCCTCACCGTGCTCGACCGCCACGGCGAAATGCGGCTCAGCCGCCTCGCCGACCTCATGGCCATCGACATCTCGGTGACCAGCCGCCACGTCGCCCACGTCGCCGACCGCGGGTGGATCACCCGCGACATCGACCCCGGCGACGGCCGCTGCCGGATCCTGCGGCTCACCCCGGCCGGCCACGCGCTCCTCGCCGAGCTCGGCGCGCGCTACACCGGCGCGCTGGAGAAGGCCCTGGCCGACTGGTCCGCCCACGACATCGACGTACTCAACACCTTGCTGACCCGGCTCCGATCGAGCTTCTAGACAAAAGGAACCACATGGCGACCACCGCACCCACCGGTGTGCAGGGAGGCAGCCGGTCGGAGACCACGTCCGACCCCGCATCCGCGCACGCCCACGCCCCCATGACCCACGCGCAGATCATGAAGGCGCTGTCCGGCCTGATGCTCGGCATGTTCGTGGCGATCCTGTCGTCCACGATCGTCTCCAACGCCCTGCCGCAGATCATCAGCGACCTCGGCGGCACCCAGTCCTCGTACACCTGGGTCGTCACCGCGGCCCTGCTGTCGATGACGGCGGCGACCCCGCTCTGGGGCAAGCTGTCGGACCTGTTCAGCAAGAAACTGCTCGTCCAGATATCCCTGGTGATCTACGTCCTCGGCTCGGTGGTCGCGGGCCTGTCCCAGAACACCGGCATGCTCATCGCCTGCCGCGTCGTCCAGGGCATCGGCGTCGGCGGCCTGTCCGCCCTCGCCCAGATCGTGATGGCCGCGATGATCTCCCCGCGCGAGCGCGGCCGGTACAGCGGCTACCTCGGCGCGGTCTTCGCCGTCGCCACCGTCGGCGGTCCGCTGCTCGGCGGTGTCATCACCGACACCTCGTGGCTCGGCTGGCGCTGGTGCTTCTACGTCGGCGTGCCGTTCGCGGTCATCGCCCTGATCGTGCTCCAGCGGACCCTGCACCTCCCGGTCGTCCGCCGCGACGTCAAGGTCGACTGGCTCGGCGCCTTCCTGATCAGCGGGGCCGTGTCCCTGCTGCTGATCTGGGTCACGCAGGCCGGCGACTCGTACGCCTGGGTCTCCTGGACCACCGCGGCGATGACCGGTGGCGCCGTCGTGCTCGGCCTGCTCTTCCTCCTCGTCGAGTCCAGGGCGAGCGACCCGATCATCCCGCTGCGCCTGTTCCGCAACAAGACCATCAGTCTCGCCTCGGCGGCCTCGCTGTTCGTCGGTATCGCGATGTTCTCGGGCACGGTGTTTTTCAGCCAGTTCTTCCAGCTGGCCCGGGGCGAGTCCCCCACGATGTCCGGAATCCTCACGATTCCGATGATCGGCGGGCTCTTCATCTCCTCCACGGTTTCCGGTCAGGTGATCACCAAGACCGGTAGGTGGAAGGCCTGGCTCGTCTCCGGCGGCGTCCTCCTGACGGCCGGTCTCGGGCTGCTGGGCACGCTGCGGTACGACACCCCGTACTGGCACATCGCGATCTACATGGCGCTGACCGGCCTCGGTCTCGGCATGATGATGCAGAACCTCGTCCTCGCCACGCAGAACCAGGTGGCCCCTGAGGACCTGGGCGCGGCCAGCTCCGTCGTCACCTTCTTCCGCTCGCTGGGCGGCGCCATGGGCGTCTCGGCCCTCGGCGCGGTCATGGCCAACCGGGTCACCCACTACGTGCAGGACGGCCTGGCCGCGCTCGGCCCGAAGGCTGCGGCGATGGGCCACGGCGGCGCCGCCGGCGGCGGGATCCCCGACCTCGACAAGCTGCCCGCGCCGTTCCGCGCGGTCATCGAGTCCGCGTACGGGCACGGCGTCGGCGACGTCTTCCTCTACGCGGCGCCGTTCGCCCTGCTGGGACTCGTCCTGGTGCTGTTCATCAAGGAGGTCGCGCTGAAGTCCAAGCCGGCGGCCCACGCCCCGGCCGCGTCGTCCGCCCCGGCGCAGTAGCGACACCGCGCGGCACCGGAGGGCACGGTCCGGGCCCCCGTCGGGTGCTCCCCCCTGTTCGGCTGGGCGGGTGCACCCGGTGGGGGCTCTGCTATGCCCCCGGGCCCGCGCCGGGCCGGGCGGCCGCGGCCTGCACCTCGATGCCCGCGATCAGGACGTCGAGGGCGAGGGCGAAGTCCCCGTCCGGCGCCCGCCGGGCGGTGCCGCCGCAGCCGTGCAGGAACTGCGACACGGCCAAGTGCGCCCCGGTCCGGCGGCCACCCGCGAGGCCGGTGGCGTCGAGCAGCCGCTGCAGGGCGGAGTCGAAGGCCCGGGCGTGCGGCCCGATGTTCGGGTACGCGGCGGTCAGCGGAGCCACCCAGGGGTGCTCCGCCAGCAGCCGCCGGTAGCCGCAGGCCAGCGAACGCAACCGGCCGGGCCAGCCCTCCCGGGCCGGCCCGGCCGGGGTGGTCCGCGGCAGCGGGAGCTCGCCCAGCGCCCGGTCCAGGGCGAGTTCGAGCAGATCGTGCTTGGTGTCGACGTACCAGTACAGGGACATCGCGGTGACCCCGAGCCCGGCCGCGAGCCGCCGCATCGAGAACCGGGCCAGCCCCTCGGCGTCGAGCAGCCGTACGGTGGCTCCGGTGATCCGGTCCCGGTCGAGGCCGGAGGGCGCCTCGCTGCGACGTCTGGCGGGTGCGGTGTGCCCGGGAGCCAGCCACACGCTGGTCCGGGTCTTGCCGGCATCGGCCGCGGTCACCATGGAGGCACCCTCCTCACAACAGCTGGATCAGCCCGGAATGCCCGGTCCGCCCACTTGATGCTAGAGGGTGCCCCTCGCGTTCCGGCAGGTTCAGGACGGGGCGGACGTGCCGTTCAGGGGGGCGGTCAGGTCGTAGAAGGTGGCCCCTCCGATCGTGACGGACCGGTAGTTGGCCTTGACCCAGGCCGTGATGGCGCTGCTGGTGCCACCGCCCGGACCTCCGCCCGGGCCACCGCCCGGACCTCCGCGTGCGGCCTGTCCCTCGCCACCGGAACGGTCGCCCCCACCGACGAAGTAGTGGATCTTTCCGGTGCGCACGTACTCCTGAAACCGGGCGAGCGTCGGGGACGGGTCGCTGCCGTTGAAGCCGCCGACCGGCATCACCGGCTCGCCGGAGGCCAGCTGGTAGCTCGCCGCGTTCTGCGCACCCACGGCGGCCGCCGCCCAGGTGTACTTCCCCGCGTCCTTGCGCAGGGCCGCCGTGGCCTGCGTACCGACCTTCGTGCCGCCCAGCAGGCCGCCGGGACCTCCGCCCGCGGAGTTCTGCCCACCGCGCGCACCGCCGCCGCGACCGCCGGGGAAGCCCGGGCCACCGCCGGGGAGACCCTGACCGCCTTGGCCGACCTGGCCGCCGGGGAAACCCCGGCCACCGGGGAACTGCCGGGGACCGCCCTGCGGACCGCCGCCCCCGGGTCCGCCCTGCTGGGCGCCCTGCGGCAGCCCCTGCGGGAGCGCGCCGGGCGGGAGCTCCCCGCCTGCGAACATCCGCATGCCCATGCCGCCGCGGCCGCCGGACACCGCGGGCCCGGCCGTCACGATCGACCCGCCGCGCGTGGAATCCACCGTGGTCAGGCAGTACGCGAGCGGGCCGGCCAGCGCCGCGGCCACGCCCAGCGCCGCCGCAGCGCGCACGAACCGGCGGCCGAGCCGGGCACCGAACAGCAGCCCGGCGGCCGCGGCCGCACCGGCGACGAGGACGGTCCAGCGCAGCCACGGCAGATATCCGGACGAGCGGCCGAGCAGGACGTACGACCACCACGCGGTCAGCGCGAGGGTGCCGGAGAGGGTGAGCGCGGCGGCCTTGCCGCCCCGCTCCTCCCACAGGACGGCCACGCCCATGCCGACCAGCGCGGCCACATACGGCGCCAGCGCCACGGTGTAGTACTCGTGGAAGATGCCCTGCATGTAGCTGAAGACCAGCGCCGTGGTCAGCAGGGCGCCGCCCCACACCAGGAAGGACGCCCGGGCCATGCCCTCCAGGGAGTCGGCGGCCCGGCGGGCCCGCCAGGTGACGACCAGTCCGGCGACGAGCATGACGAGGGCCGCGGGGAGCAGCCAGGAGATCTGCCCGCCGACGTTGGCCGAGAACAGCCGGTCGATGCCGGTCTCTCCCCAGCCGGGACCGCCGCCACCGGGGCGGGCACCGCCGCCGACGCTGCCGGCCTCGTCCCCGTTGATCCGACCGAGGCCGTTGTAGCCGAAGGTCAGCTCCAGGAAGGAGTTGGTCTGGGAGCCGCCGATGTACGGGCGGGAGGACGCGGGCCAGAGCTCCACGACGGCCACCCACCAGCCGCCGGCCACCACCATGGCCACGCCTGCGAGCAGCAGCTGGCCGAGCCGGCGGCGCAGCCGGGTGGGCGCGCAGACGGCGTACACGACGGCCAGCGGCGGCAGGACGAGGAAGGCCTGGAGGGTCTTGGTCAGAAAGGCGAAGCCGACCGCGACGCCCGCCCAGACCAGCCACTTGGTGTGGGCGCCCTCCAGGGCGCGCAGGACGCAGTAGACGGTGACGGTCAGCAGCAGCGCGAGCAGCGCGTCCGGGTTGTTGAAGCGGAACATCAGCGCGGCCACCGGGGTGAGCGCGAAGACCGCGCCGCTGATCAGTGCGGCCGCGGGCCCGAAGTGACGTCGTACGGCCGCGTACAGCACGGCGGTGGTGGCGACGCCCATCAGGGCCTGCGGGACGAGGATCTGCCAGCCGCCGAGCCCGAACAGCCGGACGGACAGCGCCATGGGCCACAGGGCGGCCGGGGGCTTGTCGACGGTGATGGAGTTCCCGGCGTCGGAGGAACCGAAGAAGAAGGCCTTCCAGCTCTCGCTGCCCGCCTGGACGGCTGCGGAGTAGAAGGAGTTCGCGTAGCCGGAGGCGCCCAGGTTCCACAGCAGCAGGACGGCGGTGGCCAGCAGGAGCGCCACGTACGCGGGCCGCTCCCAGCGGGGGCGCCCCGCGGTCGCGGTACCCGCCGCGGCGGGCGGGGTGCCGGGTGCGGCCGGGGCGGTGGCGTCGGCCGCACCGCTGGCGTTGGTCGGGGCCCGTTCCGGGAACGGGGAGCCCATGGGTGGTACGGCCGTGGTCATCGGGTGTCGTCCTTCGCGGGAGTGGCGCGCCGCTCGGGGAAGACCCAGGCGCGGAAGAGCAGGAACCTCAGCACGGTTGCGGCGAGGTTGGCCGTGATCAGCACGGCCAGTTCGGTGCTGTGGGCGGGACGGTGGGTGGCTGCGCCGAGGGCGGCGAGCGATCCGCTGGTCAGGGCCAGTCCGACGCCGAACACGACGAGCCCCTGGGCCTGGTGGCGGACGGCCCGTTCGCGGCCGCGGACGCCGAAGGTGAGCCGGCGGTTGGCGGCCGTGTTGGCGACGGCGGAGACCAGCAGGGCGCCGGCGTTGGCGAGCTGGGGTCCGGCGCCGAGCCGGAAGAGGGAGTACAGGGCGAGGTAGCCGAGCGTGGACAGCACCCCGATCACGCAGAAGCCGAGGAGCTGGCGGGCCAGCCCGCGCGGCACTCCGGGCAGGGCGCTGCGGTCGCGCGGGTCGTCGCCGAAGGGGCGGGCGAGCCGGTCGAGCGGCAGTGCGCCGACGGCCAGGGCCCGGCCCACCCGCCACATGCCCTTGAGGTCCTCGGTGGCGGTGCTGACGATGTGGACGGTGGAGTCCGGGTCGTCCACCCAGTCCACCGGCACCTCGTGGATGCGCAGCCCGGCCCGCTCGGCGAGGACCAGCATCTCGGTGTCGAAGAACCAGCCCGAGTCCTCCACCAGCGGCAGCAGTCGCTGCGCGACCTCCCGCCGGATGGCCTTGAACCCGCACTGGGCATCGCTGAAGCGGGCTGCGAGGGAGGAGCGCAGGAGCAGGTTGTAGGCCCGGGAGACGAACTCCCGCTTGGCGCCGCGCACCACGCGCGAGGAGCGGGCCAGGCGGGTGCCGATGGCGAGGTCGGAGTGCCCGGAGATGAGCGGGGCGACCAGCGGCAGCAGCGCGTTGAGGTCGGTGGACAGGTCCACGTCCATGTATGCGAGGACGGGTGCCTCGGAGCGGGACCAGACGGTGCGCAGGGCCCGGCCGCGGCCCTTCTCCTCCAGCCGGGTGCTGCGTACGCCGTCGACGGTGGCGGCGAGGGCGGCCGCGACCTCGGGGGTGCGGTCGGTGCTCGCGTTGTCGGCGATCGTGATGCGGAAGGGGTACGGGAACGTGCGGGTCAGGTGGTCGTGGAGGCGGCGCACGCACGGCCCGAGGTCCTTCTCCTCGTTGAAGACCGGGATCACCACGTCGAGTACGGGCTCGCCGGGCACGGGCGCGAGGTGCGCCCGTGCCGGGAGGGCGCCGGAGGAGGTGTCGGTTGGCATACACCGACCTTCTCCGGGTGGGCTGTCACCGCTGTGTGGTGAGCCTGTGCCCCGTCTGTGAGTCCCTCCGCGATTCCGCTTCCCGGGGGATCGCCGGTTGCTCCGGGGCGAGCGGGAGCAGGACCTCGAAACAGGTCCACCCGGGTTCGCTCCACACGTCCACCTGTCCGCCGTGCGCCGTGACGACGGCCGAGACGATGGCGAGCCCCAGGCCGGTGGAGCCCGCGGCCCGGGAGCGCGAGGCATCGCCGCGTGCGAACCGTTCGAAGACATGGGGGAGCAGGGCGGGTGGGATACCGGGCCCGTCGTCCTCGATCCGCAGCCGGACCGCGGATGTTTCACGTGAAACACCGGCGGTGACGGTGGTGCCGGGCGGGGTGTGCGTACGGGCGTTGGCGAGCAGGTTGACCAGGACCTGCTGGATCCGGGCCGGGTCCGCGCGGATCGGCGCGGGCTCGTCGGGCAGTTCGAGGCGCCAGTGGTGCTCGGGTCCGGCGGCCCGGGCGTCGCTGACGGCGTCGATGACGAGCGGGGCGAGGTCGGTGTCGGTCGCGCTCAGCGGGCGGCCGGCGTCGAGCCGGGCGAGCAGCAGCAGGTCCTCGACGAGGCCGGTCATCCGGGTCGCCTCCGACTCGATGCGGCCCAGGGCGTGCCGGGTGTCCGGACCGGGCTCCTCACGGCCCCGGCGGGTGAGCTCGGCGTACCCGCGGATGGAGGCCAGGGGGGTGCGCAGCTCGTGGCTGGCGTCGGCGACGAACTGCCGGACCCGGGTCTCGCTCTGCTGGCGGGCGGTGAGGGCGGAGGAGACGTGCCCCAGCATCCGGTTGAGGGCGGCGCCGACCTGGCCCACCTCGGTCCGGGGATCGGCCTCGGCGTCCGGGACCCGCTCGTGGAGGGCGGGTTCGCCGCTGTGCAGGGGGAGTTCGGAGACGCGGGTGGCGGTGGCGGCCACCCGGCGCAACGGGCGCAGGGCGACCCCGACCAAGGCCTGCCCGGCGAGGGAGGCCGCGATCAGCCCGGCGAGGGTGACGCAGACCTCCACGGCGATCAGCGTCTGAACGGTGGAGTCGACCTCGGTGAGCGGATAGGCCAGAGCCAGGTTCCCTTCGGGGGAGGCCTGTACCCGGTAGCTGCCGAGGCCCGGCAGGTCCAAGTCCACGGGTGCGGGCCGGCCGCGTTCGGCGGCGGCCTTGGCGACGGCCTTCTCCAGGACGTGGGACTGAGCCGGGGTGAGCGGCCGGCGGGTCTCCAGGCCGGGCCCGCCGATGGCGGCGAGCCGGGCGCCTTCGGTGGTGCCGCCCGGCTCGGACCGGATCCCCGCGGCGCCCAGGGGGGTGCCCGGGGCACTGACGAACCAGAGGCCGTCCCGCCCGGGCTTCGCCGGCGAAGGGTTCCGGGGCGTGGCCATGTCCACGGCGATGTGGAGCTGCTGGTCGAGTTTGTCGACCAGGTACGAGCGCAGCGCCAGGGTGGTGACGGCGCCGATGGCCGTGCCCACCACGGCGATGAGCGCCACCGCCGAGACGACGAGCCGGGCCCGCAGGGACCAGGAGCGGACCGGACGCAGGACGCGAAGGCGCCGCGGCGGGCGGGGTGCCACTACTCGGCCGGCTTGATCAGGTAGCCGGCGCCGCGCCGGGTGTGGATCATCGGGGGCAGACCGGGGCCGCTCTCCAGCTTGCGCCGCAGGTAGGAGATGTACAGCTCGACGACGTTGGCCTGGCCGCCGAAGTCGTACGACCACACCCGGTCCAGGATCTGCGCCTTGCTCAGCACCCGCCGCGGGTTGCGCATCAGGTAGCGCAGCAGCTCGAACTCGGTGGCGGTCAGGTGGATCTCCCGGCCTCCGCGGGAGACCTCGTGGCTGTCCTCGTCGAGCCGCAGATCACCGACGGCCAGGACGGAGCCCCCGCGCGCGGCCTGGGCGGCCCCCGAGCGGCGGACCAGGCCGCGCAGCCGGGCCACGACCTCCTCCAGGCTGAAGGGCTTGGTGACGTAGTCGTCGCCGCCCGCGGTCAGACCCGCGATGCGGTCCTCGACGGAGTCCTTCGCGGTCAGGAACAGCACGGGGAGCTGCGGGATCTCCCGGCGCAGCTGTCCCAGGACGGCGAGGCCGTCCATGTCGGGCAGCATGACGTCGAGGACCACGACGTCGGGCCGGAACTCCCGGGCGGCCCGGACGGCGCCGGCCCCGTCGCCCGCGCTGCGGACCTCGCAGCCCTCATAGCGCAGGGCCATGGACAGCAGCTCGGAGAGCGAGGCCTCGTCGTCGACGACGAGCACCCGGCAGGGGCCGCCGTCGGGCCGGACGAGGGCCCCGGGGTTGCTGGTGGACGTGGACGCATGGGAGGTGGTCGTCGCAGTCATGCGACCACGCTGACCGCGGCCTCTGAGAGCGTTCTTGTCCCTACCTGTGAATTTCCTGAGAACTGGAGGGGCCCGGGGAGCCCCCGGGCGGCCCGCTCAGTCGAGGCGGAACAGCCGGGCGCCGTTGTCGTGGCAGACCGCGCGCAGCCAGTCGTCGCCGAGGCCGAGCCGCTCCAGGGCCTCCAGCTGGTGCTCGTACGGGTAGGGGATGTTCGGGAAGTCGGTGCCGAGCAGGATGCGGTCACCAAGGTCCGCGAGCCGTCCCAGCTCGCCGGGCGGGAATCCGCCCAGTCGCTCGGAGAAGTCGGTGAAGGCCATGGTGGTGTCCAGGCGCACCGCGGCGTGGCGCTCGGCGAGGTCCAGGAAGTCGGCGTACTCCGGCATGCCCATGTGCGCGACGATCAAGGGCAGCCGGGGGTGGCGGGCCAGCAGCCGGGCGATCGGCCCGGGTCCGGTGTACTTGGCCGCCACCGGACCCGACCCGCAGTGGATCACGGTGGGGATGTCCGCGTCGGCGAGCAGTCCCCAGACGGCGTCGAGCCGTTCGTCGTTCGGGTCGTACGCGCCGACCTGGAGGTGCGCCTTGAAGACCCGGGCGCCGGCCTCGACGGCCTGCCGGACGTACTCCGGGGCGCCGTCCTCGGGGAAGAAGGTCGCCGTGTGCAGGCAGTCGGGGGTCCGGGCCGCGAAGTCGGTGGACCAGGAGTTGAGCCAGGCGGCCATCTCCGGCTTGTGCGGATAGAGCATGGAGGTGAAGGCCCGGACCCCGAACTCCCGCAGGAGCGCGACCCGCTGCTCCTCCTCGTGCCGGTAGGTGATGGGCCAGGCGACGCCGGTCAGCGGTCCGACCGCGTCGAAGTAGTCCCACACCTTGTCCAGGACCCGCTCGGGCATGAAGTGCGTGTGGACGTCGACCAGTCCGGGCACCCCGAGCCGCTCCCGGAAGGCGCGGACCGCGTCAGCCGTTGCGGGCAAAGCCGTGGCTCCGCTCGACGGTCGCGACGTGCAGGGTGTAGCTCTCGTACCAGTCGGCGCGCCCCTGCTTCATGGCCGCCTGGTGCTCCAGGTCCTGCCGCCACCGGGTGAGGGACTCCTGGTCGCGGAAGTAGGCGACGGTGATGCCGAGGCCGCCGGGAGTGCGGGCGGACTCGTAGCCGAGGAAGCCCGGATTCGCGTGCACGATCTCCTTCATCCGGTCGAGCGTCTCCGGGTAGCCGGTGTCGTCGGGAGTGCGGACATTGCTGAAGACCGCCATCACATAAGGCGGTTCGAAGGCGGGGACGGGCTGGATGGTCATGCCCACCACCCTCCGCGGCGGCCCCCCGGCATGTCCACCGGAAAGCGGCCCCGGAGCCCAAAGGGATCCAAGATTTGACCTTGGACCGCAGGGCGGCGCCCACCTTGCGGCAGCGGTCAGAACAGCCCGTCCTGGGCGCCGGGGACGGCCGGCGGTGACAACTCGGCGACGGGCACCGCGCTCGCGGCTCCCGCGTCCGGGGCGACGAGTTCCCAGCCGGCGAGCAGCCGGGTGTCCACCACGAGACCGTCCGCGAAGTGCAGGTCCGGCCCGGCTGCACCGGCCAGCCGGCCCACGACGGCTCCGCCGGGGATCATCTCGGTGATCACCCTGGCGGGAGTCGGCAGGCCGTCCAGCCCGAACGGCCCGGCGTGATCGGCGATTTCGCACACCATTCGCTCCAGCGACTCCGGCCAGCCGGCCAGGGCAGCGGCCCGGGCGTGCAGCTCGGCGACCTCCCCGGCCCGGTCCGCCGCGGCCGGCAGGTGCCCCCGTACCGCGCGCTTGCGGGCGTACGCGATCCGGTCCGGCACCCCCAGCGCGGCCCGCAGCAGCTCCTCGGTGCGGCGGGTGGCCATCAGCGGCCCCCGCCCCAGCCAGGTCCAGGTCACCGCCCCCTGCTCCAGCAGCCGGGCGGGGCCGCGCTCCTCGGCCGTGATGCCGACCTTGACCATGCCGGGGCCGAACCAGGCCAGGTAGACGCGGTAGGTGCGCGGATCGGCGGCGTTGGTGTCGGCGGCCACCGAGAACGACCGGTCCAGGCGGGCGCACTCGGGGCACTGCGCGTTGCCGGCCCTGCCCGGCACGGTGGCGGCCGTGGGGCACGGGGTCCGCCGCCCGGCCCGCCACACCCCGAGGCAGCGCCGTTCCCCCCGGGCCGCGAAGGCCAGCCGCTGCCCGTACGCGAGGGGGCTGCTGCGCTCACCGCGGCCTTCGGCGCACCACCCGATGGCCGGGTGGCCGTCGCTCCACCGGATTCCGGTGCACCACCAGGTCACAGCGGGAGCGGCCGCTCGAAGAAGGTGTCCAGCACGACGGTGGCGTGCGTACCGCTGACTCCGTCGATGGCGTAGAGGCGGCGCAGGACGTCCTGGAGCTGTCCGGTCGATGCCGTGCGCACCTTCACCAGGACGGAGGCGCTCCCCGCGATGACGTGCGCCTCCTGGATCTCCGCGATCGCCTCGAAGGCCGCGCCGGAGTCCCCCATCCAGGCGTTGGAGTCGACCATCACGTACGCGAGCACCCCGCTCCCGACGGCCGCGGGGTCCACCTCGACCGTCGTGCGCCGGATGACCCCGCGCTCGCGCAGCTTGCGCACCCGCTCGTGGGTGGCCCCGGCCGAGAGCCCCACGGCGGCGCCGAGGGCGGCGTAGGACTGACCCGCGTCCTGCTGCAAGCGCAGGACGAGCGCCCGGTCGATGTCGTCCACGCGATCTTCCTCCCCATCCCCTGGAATCTCTTGCGCTGACGGTACAGGATCCTGCAATCTCACCACGAGACCGAACGCCATTCGGCACACAGCCTTTCAGGGGGAAGAATGTCAGCCATAGCCGATCTCAGCCTGTACGAGGTCCTGGACGAACGATTCCGCACGGGGCGCTGCGCCAACGGCGACATGCGGCTCGAACGCCTCTACGACGACTGCCGCTGGGCGGAGGGCCCGCTGTACCTGCCGGCCTGGCGGCAGCTCGTGTGGAGCGACATCCCCAACGACCGGATGCTGCGCTGGGACGAGGAGACCGGCGCCGTCTGCGTCTTCCGCTCCCCGGCCGGCCATCCGAACGGCAACACCCTGGACCGCGAAGGCCGCCTGATCACCTGCGAGCAGGGCAACCGGCGCGTCACCCGCACCGAGCCGGACGGCACCCTCACGGTCATCGCCGACCGCTTCGACGGCAAACGGCTCAACAGCCCGAACGACGCGGTGGTGCACTCGGACGGCTCCGTCTGGTTCACCGACCCGGACTTCGGCATCACCAGCGACTACGAGGGCCGCCGCGCACCGGGCGAGATCGGCGCCTGCAACCTCTACCGCGCCGACCCCACGACCGGCGAGGTGCGCCTCGCCGCGGGCGGGTTCCTCGGCCCGAACGGCGTGGTCTTCTCTCCCGACGAGAGCGAGCTCTACGCGGCGGACACCCGGGCGGGCCACATCCGCGCGTTCGCAGTCGGCGCGGACGGCACCCTGACGGACGACCGCGTCTTCACGCAGTGCCCCGGAGTGGACAACATCCGCTTCGACGACGAAGGCCGCCTGTGGGCCGCGGCGATGGAGAACGGCGTGTACTGCCATGCCCCGGACGGCACGCTCATCGGCCGCATCCGCGTCCCCGAACCCGTCTCGAACATCGCCTTCGGCGGTCCCAGGAACAACCGCCTCTTCATCACCGCCACCACGTCCCTGTACTCCCTGGTCCGCTCGGTGACGGGCCTCCCGCGCGTCCGGCAGGGCCGCGGCCAGGGCCAGTGCCCCCGGCGGATCGGCTAGCGGGCGACGAACTGCGTCAGGATCGCCTGGACCTCGTAGATGTCCACCCCCTTGGTGAACGTCTTCTCTATCGGCGCCGCACTCCCGGAGAGCCAGATCTTGAGCTCGGCGTCCAGGTCGAAGTGGCCGGCGGTCTCCACGGAGAAGTGCGTGATGCTCCGGTACGGGACCGAGTGGTACTCCACCTTCTTGCCGGTGAGCCCCTGCTTGTCGATCAGCACGAGACGCCGGTCGGTGAACAGGATCGTGTCCCGGATCAACAGGTACGCGGCGTGCACCTGCTCCCCCTGCCCGAGCAGCCGTGCGTAGTCCCGCTGCGCCGACACCGGGTCGACCGTGTGCGCGTTCCCGAACAGTCCCACGAGAGTCCCCCTCCGTCGGCCCGAACCGTTGCGGACCTCCTCCGGGACCGTATCCGGGCCGGCGCCGTCCGGGCGTCCCCCGCGGGACCGATCCCCGACCCGGACGATCCCGGGGTCCCCCTCCCCACCAAGGAGGACACGCGCCTCAGGGGCGGCTGCCCGAGGCCGGCGGCTCCCGCACCTGACGGGCCGTCCAGTGGCCGGCGGCCCCCGGGCCCGCGGGCGGTGATCAGGTGCGCGCGCACGCGTACGGCCCGGCGCGCCCGGATCGCAGAACGCGCGTCCCCTGGCCACACGGCGGGGAAACACCAGAGGCCCTCAGGATTTCTCCTGAGGGCCTCTGGCCTGCTGTGCACTCGGCAGGATTCGAACCTGCAACCTTCTGATCCGTAGTCAGATGCTCTATCCGTTAAGCTACGAGTGCTTGGGCTTCCCGGGGTTTTTCGCCCCGTTGGCCTTGCGAGAACAACAATACATGGACCTCGCCGGGACGCGAAATCCATTAGCCAAACCTGGTCTGACCTGCGGAAACACCCTGGACGGAGATCATCCGGATGGATCGGCGCGGTCATCCGGATGGATCGGCGCGCAAGGGTCCGCAGGAATGCGGCCGGGGTCGGGCCGGTCGCGGTGGAGTCGGAGCGGAGTCGGGATCGGGAGATCACCCGGAAAGCACGGAAGCCCCGGTCCGTGAGGACCGGGGCTTCGGCAGGTGCGGAGGCGGAGGGATTTGAACCCTCGATGGGGTGTAAGCCCCAAACCGCATTAGCAGTGCGGCGCCATAGACCGGACTAGGCGACGCCTCCAGCACACCCCCGCGTACGAGGGTGCGTGCAGATGATGACACAGCCACAGGGCCGCTCACCAATCCGCTCCCACGGTACAAGGACAGCCGCCGCGAGAGCAAAGCCTTAAGGGCCCCGGACACGCCGTCCGGACACGCCGTCCGGACACGCCGTCCGTACGCGTGCACGCACGCGGCCCCGTACGCAACGTCAGCGGGCGCACGTCGTTGGTCAGGCGTACGACGTACGGACGACCTGGAGTGCCCATGCTGCGTCTCGCCGCCTTCGCCGTCACCTCCGCCCTGGCCGCCTCCGCGGTCACGGGCGCCGGGCCGCTGCCCCCGCTGCCGCCGCTGGGCCGGCTGCTGGCACCACCCGACCGCCTCACCATCGCCGTGACCGCCACCGGCAACCCGCGGGCGGACGGCGAGTACCTGCTGCAGTGCGACCCCGTCGGCGGGAACCACCCCGAGGCCGAGCGGGCCTGCGCCCGCCTCGACGGTTTCGCGAAGCAGGGCAAAGACCCCTTCGCCCCCGCCTCCAAGCGGCAGATCTGCACCTTCCAGGACGGCGGACCGGCCACGGCGCACATCACCGGAACGTGGCAAGGCCACAAGGTGGACGCGACGTTCCGCCGGACCAACGGATGCGAGATCGCCCGTTGGAACGACCTGGAACCTGTGCTTCCGGCAGGGCGCTCCTGACCTGGGAGGATGCAGAGGATGCACGGGATCCGCGGAACATCCGCCACCTCGGGCCGGGGCGGTGCCCTTAGACTCCTCCCGTGACATGCCGGTAGTTGTGGTCAGGGAGGAAGCTCGTCGTGAGCAGCAGGCCATCCCGAGGCGCTGCTCGCCTCGCAGCAATACTCGATGCCCTTCCGGACGCGCTGTTGCTCGTCAACGCCAACGGCACGGTCGTCAACGCCAATTCGATCGCCCTCGAGGTGATGGAGAGCCCCGGCACGGGCCTCGTCGGCCGCGGCGTGCTGGACCTCCTCCCGGAGTTCGACTCCAAGCTGATCCCCGGCTCCATGCGCCGGCCCGGCGAGGACGAGGGCGGCCGGGCCAAGCCCAAGCGGATGATCGCGCGGCGCACCGACGGCACGGAGTTCCCCGTCGAGGTGACCGCCGCCCATCTCGACGGCCGCGACGCCTATCGCGAGCCCCAGCCCTACACGGGTGACGAGCTGCTGATGCTCGTCGTACGGGACCTCTCCGAGACCGTGGACACCGAGGCCGAGCTGGCCCGCTCGCAGCGGCAGACCGAGATGATCCTGCGGGCCGCCGCCGAGGGCGTCGTCGGCACGGACACCGACGGGCGGGTCGTCCTCGTCAACCCGGCCGCCGCGCAGATCCTCGGGTACCGCGCCACCGACCTCGGCAACCGCGAGCTGCACGGGCTGATCCAGCACTCGCGCGCCGACGGTTCGCCGTTCCCCTTCGAGGAGTCCCCGCTCGCCGACACCCTGCGCAGCGGCCGCAAGCACCGGGTGCGCGGCCAGGTGCTGTGGAACAAGGCCGGACAGCCCGTCTCCGTCGACCTGACCACGTCGCCCGTACGGGACGGGGAACTGCTCGTCGGCGCCGTGATGACCTTCACCGACCGGCGGCCCTACGACGCACTGGCCGCGCGCCACGCCCAGCTGCTGGCCGTCCTCGGCGAGTCCCTGCGCGGGCCCCTGGAGGAGCTGCGCGGGGAGCTGGCCACGCTGGCCGCCGACGACGCGGGGCAGCTGTGGCCCGAGGCCAACCAGCTGCTGCACCACCTGGCCGCCGGGTACTCGCGGATGACCGCGCTGGTCGACAACGTGCTCGGCTTCCAGCGGCTCGACGCCGGCGCCGAGAAGCTCAAGAAGAAGAAGGTCCTGATCGACGGGGTGGTCGCGGCCGGCATCGACGGCGCGGTCGAGCTGATCGGCCCGGGCCGCGTGCAGTTCGCCGTGCACGCGCCGACCATCGAGGCCGAGGTGGACGCCGAGCGGATCGCCGGCGCCCTCGCCCACCTGGTCGCGGACGTCGCCGGGGTGGACGCCACCGGCAAGACCCGTCAGGGCAGCGGCTACAGCGACTCGACGATCGTCGTGGCCGCCGCCCAGCGCGGCGAGGTCGTACGCATCGAGGTGCGCGGGCCCTACGAGGGCGGCAACCCGGTGCACGAGCCGATCGTGCGGGGCATCGTGGCCGCGCACGGCGGTGTGCTGCAGACGGTGGAGGTGCCGGGCGCTCCCGGCGGTGCGTACGTACTGGAACTGCCGCTCGGTGCCGGGGCCGGAACGGTGACGCTGCCGGAACCGGAACCGGAACCGGAGCCCGCGGAGGAGCCGTCGGCCGCCGAGGGAGCGGGCAAGGGCCCCGCCGGTCGGCGGGGCCGGCGGGGAGTGGACGCCTTCCTGGAGGACGGCGGCGAAGAGGCGAAGGCGAACGGTGGAGCCGGAGGCGGGAGCGCGCTGGCGCTGCCGTCCGGGCGGCGGCGGGCGGGTGAGGCGGGAGCGGACGCTCCCGGCGGCGCACCCGAGCTCGCGCAGTCCCCGGTGAATCCGGCGGGCCTGGGAACCGGGCGCCGCCGCGGCCGGGACGGTGACGGAAGCGGAACCGGCGGCGAGGGTGCTCAGGGCGGTCCCGGCCGGCCCGTGACCCCGCAGGACGCGGCCATGCCCGCGCTCCCGCCCGTGCCGCAGTCGGCGCCCGGCCCCGGCGCGGCACCGGGCCCGGCGACGCCCGTACCGCCGGGGCCCGTGCCGCCGGTGCCGGTGACCGAGCATCCCGCCGGGCGGCGGCGTGCACTGGGCCCGGCCGTCGCTCCGCAGCCCGGTGGCCCCGTGCCCGCGACGGGCCTCGGCCCGGTCCCGGCCACCGCCCAGGCCCCCGCACGGCCCATCGCCCCGGAGGGCGGCTTCGCGCTGCCGGCCGGCCCGACCCCGGCGGCGGCTCCCGCACCGGCTCCCGCACCGGTTCAGGGCCCGGCGAACCCTGCCCCGGCTGCTGCCCCTGCCACGGGCGCCGCACCGGGCCCCGACGAGATCGCGGGCGACGCCCCGGCCGGGCGGCGCGGCCGCCGGGTGCTGGGGGCTCCCGGCGGCGGACCCGCGGCGCCCGCCGCTCAGCCCGCGGCGGGCGCGGAGGAGCCCGTACCACCGACCGGTCGTCGGCGTGCTCTGCCCGCCACCCCGGCCTGGCCGGTTCCGGCGGCCAGGACCGCTCCCGAGGACGAGGAGGCCGCCGGACAGGCGGCCGTGCCCGGGGCCCGGCAGCCGCAGGACGCTCCGGAGGAGGCCGCACCCAAGCCGTTCAGCGTGCGCGCCCTCGGCACCCTCGGCCAGGGCATCTCGGTCGACTCCACGAGCACCAACGGCGCGGGCGGGGCGGGCGGCTCCGGCCGTCGGCGCCGCCTCGCCGAGCCCGCGCCCCAGGGCCGGGCGTTCGCGATAGGAGCCCCCGAGGCGGGAGCCGACGAGGGCCCCGAGCCGCTGGACGGCCCGGGCGGCGCCGTCGAGGTCGTCAACCGGCCCGTACCGCTGCCCGTCGACGACGAGCTTCCGCCTGAGCCGCTGGACAACCCGCGCCGCCTCCTGGTGTGGCCGGCGCCCGACGTGCAGACCCAGCAGGCGCTCAGCGACCGGGGCTACCGCCCGGTGATCGTGCATTCCCGTGAGGAGGTGGACGCGCAGATCGCCGCGTTCCCCGCCGCCCTGTTCGTGGACCCGCTGACCGGGCCGATCACCCGTACCGCCCTGCAGTCCCTGCGCCAGGCCGCGATGGCCGCTGAGGTGCCCGTACTGGTCACCGCCGGGCTGGGGCACGCCACGCGCGAGGCGGCGTACGGGGCCGATCCGGCCGTCCTGCTGAAGGCGCTCGCGCCGCGTGACAGCGAGCAGCACCCCTCCCGGGTGCTGCTGATCGAGGAGCACGACGAGATCGCGACGGCGCTCACGGCCGCCCTGGAACGGCGCGGCCTGCAGGTCGCCCGGGCGGGTGCGGACACCGACGCGGTGGAGCTGGCAACGCGGATGCGGCCCAATCTGGTCGTCATGGACCTGATGCAGGTCCGGCGCCGGCGGGCCGGGATCGTGGACTGGCTGCGCGCCAACGGGCAGCTGAACCGGACGCCGCTGGTCGTCTACACGACCGCGGGGATCGACCCGGCCGAACTGCCGCGGCTGGCCTCTGGGGAGAGCGTGCTGTTCCTCGCCGAGCGGTCCACCACGGCGGACGTCCAGGGCCGCATCGTGGACCTGCTGGCCAAGATCGGCACGAACTAGCCATCCTGGCCCGATGGCCATCATCGACGCGAGTGAGCAGACCGTCCCCGCCGACAACGGCGAGGTGAACCTGCTCATCGCCCGGCAGGTGGAACCGGGGCACGAGGAGGCGTTCGAGGCCTGGGCCCACGGCATCCTGGAGACGGCCGCGACGTTCCCCGGGCACCTGGGGTACGGGCTGTTCCGGCCGACCGCGGACGGCGGGCCGTGGTTCCTGGTCCACCGCTTCCGGGACCAGGCGGCCTTCCAGCGGTGGCAGGACTCCGCCGAGCGCGCCCAGTGGTTCTCCAACTGCCTCGGGCACCACCACACCGAGATAGCCCGGCGCGAACTGCACGGCATGGAGACCTGGTTCGCGAAGCCGGGTACGACCCGTCCCGCGCCGCCGCGCTGGAAGATGGCGATCAGCTCGGGGCTGGCCATCTTCCCGATCTCGCTCGCCGGGAACGCGGTGCTCGGGCCGTACCTGGTGAACCTGCCCTTCGTCCTGCGGACAGCCGCCTTCGCCGTCGTCTTCAGCACGCTGATGACCTACCTGGCGATGCCGGCCGTCAGCAGGCTGCTGCGGCCCTGGCTGACGAAGTCCGGCCAGGGCTGAGCGGGTACCGCCCGTCGCGTCAGCCGAGCTCGATGACGATCAGCTCGCCGTCCGCGTACTGCTTGCGGATCACCTTCTTGTCGAACTTGCCGACGCTGGTCTTCGGGACGGCCGCGACGAACGTCCATCGCTCGGGCAGCTGCCACTTGGCGATGGACTGGCTGAGGAAGACGTGCAGACCCGTGTGGTCCACGGTCGCTCCCTCCTTGAGGACCACGGTGGCCAGGGGGCGTTCGCCCCACTTGTCGTCCGGGACGGCGACGACCGCCGCCTCCGCGACCTCGGGGTGCGCCATCAGCGCGTTCTCCAGCTCGACGCTGGAGATCCACTCGCCACCGGACTTGATGACGTCCTTGGCGCGGTCGGTCAGCGTGAGGTAGCCGTCGGGGCTGATCACGCCGACGTCGCCGGTCTTGAGCCAGCCGTCCGCGCTGAACTTGTCCTCGGGGCGCAGCGCTTCGCCGGACGCGCCGCCGTAGTAGGCCCCCGCGATCCAGTTGCCGCGCACCTCCAGCTCGCCGGCCGACTCGCCGTCCCAGGGCAGGACGTCGCCCGCGGGACCCACCAGACGCGGCTCGACGCCCGCGGGGAACCGGCCCTGGGTGACCCGGTACGGCCACTCCTCCTCGGCGCTCAGGCCGGCCGGCGGGTGCGCCATGGTGCCCAGCGGAGAGGTCTCGGTCATGCCCCAGGCGTGGCAGAGGCGGACGCCGAGCTTGTCGTAGGCGGCCATCAGGGAGGGCGGACAGGCCGCGCCGCCGATGGTGACCTGCTTCATGGAGGTGAGGTCGCGCGGGTGGGCGGTGACCTCGGCGAGCAGCCCCTGCCAGATGGTGGGGACGGCCGCGGCGTGCGAGGGCTTCTCCCGCTCGATCATCTCGGCGAGCGGGGCGGGCTGGAGGAAGCGGTCCGGCATCAGCATGTTGATGCCGGTCATGAAGGTGGCGTGGGGCAGGCCCCACGCGTTCACGTGGAACTGCGGCACGACGATGAGGGTGGTGTCCCGGTCGGTCAGGCCCATCGACTCGGTCATGTTGACCTGCATGGAGTGCAGGTAGACCGAGCGGTGGGAGTAGACGACGCCCTTGGGGTCGCCCGTCGTGCCGGAGGTGTAGCACATGGCGGCGGCCGAGCGTTCGTCCAGCTGCGGCCAGTCGTAGCGGTCGGAGCGGCCCGCCAGGAGCTCCTCGTACTCATGGACGCGTACGTCCAGCCCGTCGAGTGCGGAGCGGTCTCCGATGCCGGAGACCACCACGTGCTCGACGGTGGGCAGGTGCGGCAGCAGCGGTGCCAGCAGCGGCAGCAGGGTCCCGTTGACCAGCACGACGCGGTCGACCGCATGGTTGACGATGAAGACCAGCTGCTCGGGAGGCAGGCGGAGGTTGAGGGTGTGGAGGACCGCGCCCATGGACGGGATGGCGAAGTAGGCCTCGACGTGCTCCGCGTTGTTCCACATCAGGGTGGCCACCCTGTCGTCCTGCCGGACGCCCAGCTCGTCGCGCAGGGCGTTGGCGAGGCGGGTGGCGCGGGTACCGATCTCGGCGAAGCTGCGGCGGTGCGGCTCGGCCTCCCCGGTCCAGGTCGTGACCTGGGATTTACCGTGGATCGTCATGCCGTGCTGAAGTATGCGGCTGACGAGGAGCGGTACGTCCTGCATGGTGCTCAGCAAAGCGTCCTCCCGGTGGGCGCTGCGGCGCTGCGGCGGCTACGGATGCTGCCGATTCTGCGCGCATACCGGTCGGCATGTCACTACCCGGCGGTACAAACACGGCAGGTAATCGCTGTTCGGGTGCGTGGGGTGGCATCGTGCACAGGACGGGGACGGACCGGCGGTGCACGGCGCACAGGACGGGGACGGACCGGCGGTGCACGGCGCACAGGACGGGACCCGGTGGACGTTTCACGTGAAACATCGGGGCCGTCAGCGGACCGGGGTGAGCTCCGGGTCCTCGCGGAGCTTGACCAGTGCGCGCGAGACGGCGCTCTTGACCGTGCCGATCGAGACCCCGAGCAGCTCGGCGGTCTGCGCCTCGCTCAGGTCCTCGTAGTACCGCAGGACGACCATGGCGCGCTGCCGGTCGGGCAGGCGGGTGACCGCGCGCCACATCGCGTCGCGCAGGGCCTGTGCCTCGGCGGGGTCCGAGGACGGCGTGACCTCGGGCTCCGGGAGCTCGTCGCAGGCGAACTCGTCGACCTTGCGCTTGCGCCACTGGGAGGTACGGGTGTTGACCAGGGCCCGCCGGACGTATCCGTCGAGGGCTCGGTGGTCCTCGATGCGGTCCCAGGCGACGTAGGTCTTGGTGAGGGCCGTCTGGAGCAGGTCCTCGGCATCGCACGGGTTGGCGGTGAGCGAGCGTGCGGTGCGCATCAGGACCGTGCCGCGGGTCCGGACGTACGCCGAGAACGACGGGTACGGCGTCGGGTTCGAGGCGAGCGTGCACACAGGCGTGGTCATGGCTCCACGCTAGAAGCGCGGTCTGCGCCTGGGATCGGCCGCAAGTGCCGAAGCCGGGTCCATCTCAGGTTGTAGGGGTGGGGTCCTCCCCACCTCCTGAAGGTGGAGGGGGCGGAGGGGACCCCGGGCCCCCGGGGCGGGCCGGGGGCCGGTCCTGCCCGCCCGGGCCTCAGCCGTCGGCGCCGAGGATCAGTCCGGACGTCGGTACCCCGGTACCGGCGGTGACCAGGGCCCGGGCGGCTCCCGGCACCTGGTTGACGGAGGTGCCGCGGAGCTGGCGGACGGCCTCGGCTATGCCGTTCATGCCGTGCAGGTACGCCTCGCCGAGCTGGCCGCCGTGGGTGTTGAGGGGCAGCGCGTCCGCGGCGACGAAGTCGGCGGCCTCGCCGGGCTTGCAGAAGCCGAACTCCTCCAGCTGCATCAGGACGAACGGGGTGAAGTGGTCGTAGAGGATGCCGACGTCGATGTCGGAGGGCCGCAGTCCGCTGGTCCGCCACAGCTGCCGGGCGACCACGTCCATCTCCGGCAGCCCGGTGAGGTCGTCGCGGTAGAAGGAGGTCATGGCCTCCTGGCGGCGGCCGGCGCCCTGCGCGGCCGCCGTGATCACCGCGGGCGCGTGGCGCAGGTCCCGGGCCCGTTCGGTGCTGGTGACGATGACCGCCTGGCCGCCGTCCGTCTCCTGGCAGCAGTCCAGCAGCCGCAGCGGTTCGACGATCCAGCGCGAGGCGGCGTGGTCGGCGAGGGTGATGGGCTTGCCGTGGAAGTACGCGGCGGGGTTGTTCGCGGCGTGCCGGCGGTCGGTGACCGCGACATGGCCGAAGGCTTCGGGGGTCAGGTTGTAGGCGTGGAGATAGCGCTGGGCGGTCATGGCCACCCAGGAGGCCGGGGTGAGCAGCCCCCAGGGCAGTGACCAGCCGAGCGCCGCGCCCTCCGCCGAGGGTTCGCGCTGCTGCACCCCTGAGCCGAAGCGCCGGCCGGAGCGCTCGTTGAAGGCGCGGTAGCAGACCACGACCTCCGCGACGCCGGTGGCGACGGCGAGGGCGGCCTGCTGGACGGTGGCACAGGCCGCGCCGCCGCCGTAGTGGATGCGGGAGAAGAAGGAGAGGTCCCCGATGCCGGCGGCCTGGGCCACCGTGATCTCGGGGCTGGTGTCCATCGTGAAGGTGACCATGCCGTCGACGTCGGCGGGGGTCAGCCCGGCGTCGTCGAGGGCCGCGTGCACGGCCTCGACGGCGAGCCGCAGCTCGCTGCGGCCGGAGTCCTTGGAGAACTCGGTCGCGCCGATGCCGGCGATGGCGGCCCGCCCGCCGAGCGTGTCACGGTGCCGGACGCTCATGCCGCCACCTCCGCGGTGACCGTACCGGTGACGTGGTGCCCGATGCCGTTCGCGCCGACGACCCGGATCTCCACCCGGCTCCCGTCGACGGCGATCACGGTGCCGGTCAGGATCATGGTGTCGCCCGGGTAGTTGGGCGCGCCGAGCCGGATGGCCACCTTGCGCAGGACGGCTCCGGGTCCGAGGCGGTCGGTGATGTACCGGCCGACCAGGCCGTTGGTGGTCAGGATGTTCATGAAGATGTCCGGGGAGCCCTTCTCGCGCGCGAGTGAGGCGTCGTGGTGCACGTCCTGGTAGTCGCGGGAGGCGATGGCGCCCGCGACGATCAGCGTGCGGGTCACCGGTATCTCCAGCGGCGCCAGTGTGTCGCCGACGTTCATGCCTGGTCCCCCTCGGGTGCTGCGTGATCGGACAGGAGCGCGCCCAGCTCTGCCAGCAGTTCGCTGCCGCAGCCCAGGTACGCGTCCAGCTGGCGCCCCCAGAGGAAGTGCCGGTGGACGGGATGGTCCAGGTCGGCGCCCATCCCGCCGTGCAGGTGCTGGCCCGCGTGCACGACCCGCTTGCCCGCCTCCGAGGCCCACCAGGCCGCGGTCAGGGCGTGCTCGCGCGCCGGGAGTCCCTCGTCGATCCGCCAGGCCGCCTCGTACGCGGTGACCCGGATCGCCTCGGTGTCCATGTGAGCGTCGGCCGCACGCAGCATGACCCCCTGGTTCGTGGAGAGCGGTCGGCCGAACTGCTCGCGGGTGGAGGTGTACTCGACCGCGCGGGCCAGGGAGCCCGCGCAGACCCCCGCCTGGAGCCCGGCGAAGGCGGTGCGGGCGCTGGCCAGGACCGCGTCGTGGGCGGCGGCGCCCCCGAGCCGTTCCGCCTCGGCCCCGGCGAGGACGAGACTCCCCGCCGACCAGGGTGCGGTGGTCTCCACCTGCGACGTCCCGACGCCGGGCGTGTCCGTCCGTACGAGCCACAGGGCCCGGTCGGCGTCCGGGACCAGCACGTGCGTGGCGTCCCTCAGCCAGGGCACGACGGGGGCGGTCCCGGTCAGCCGGCCGTCCGGCGAGGCGGTGATCCGGCCGCGTGCCGGGAAGGCACCGGTGGCGATCGCCTCGCCGGAGCCCAGGGCCGGCAGCAGCCGGGCGCGCTGTTCGGCGCTGCCGTGCGCGGCGACGGGCAGAATGCCGTACACGCAGGTGGCGGCGTACGGGACCTGCGCGGTGGTGCGGCCCTGTTCCTCCAGCAGCAGTACCAGGCCGAGCAGGCCGACGTCCTCCACGGCGGCGGTCAGTCCGGCGGCGGTGAGGGCCTTCCACAGTTCGGCGTCGCTGCCGGTGCCCGCCGCCGCGAGGCGCTCGTGGGTGGCGAGGTCGCGGAAGATCCGGGCGGCGAGTGCGGCCGCCTCGGCCTGCTCGTCGGTGGGGTGGAAGTCCATCAGCCCTCGTTCCCCCGGAAGACCGGCAGCTCCAGGTCCTCGTCGACGCGCAGGAACTCCAGCTGCACGGGCAGCCCGATGCGCACCTTGTCGTACGGGACGCCGGTGATGTTGCTGACCATGCGGACGCCCTCGGCGAGTTCGACGAGCGCGACCGCGTAGGGACCCCCCGCGGCAGCGGGATCCTCGTGCGCGGTGAACGCGGGGAAGGGCGGGTGGTGCATGACGACGTAGCTGAACACCGTGCCGGCGCCGGAGGCCTCGACGGTGTCCCAGTCCAGGCTCGCGCAGCTGTTGCAGCCGGGCAGCCAGGGGAAGCGGAGGGTCGCACAGGCGGTGCAGCGCTGGATGAGCAGCCTGTGCTCCGCGACCCCGTCCCAGAACCCCTGGTTGTCGCGGTTGACCACCGGGCGGGGCCGCCGGGCCGGGGGCTTGCTCGCCCGGGGGGCGGTGGGCGCGTACTTGAGGATCCGGAAGCGGTGGGTCCCGGCGAGCTCGCCGTCCGCGCGGACGTCCATGCGGGTGGTCACGAAGTGGCCGGTGCCCAGCTTGGTCGTCTTGCGCGGGGACACGGACTCGATGACGGCGTCGTAGGTGACCGTGTCACCGGGGCGCAGCGGGCGCAGGTACTCCTGTTCGCAGTCGGTGGCGACCACGGAGGTGCAGCCCGCGCCGTCGAGCAGGGTGAGGAGCTCGTCGTAGGCGCAGGAGCGGTCTCCGTGGCCGGAGAGGCCGCCCATCGTCCAGGCCTGGAGCATGGTGGGCGGGGCGATGGCGTCCGGGCCGGTGTAGTCGGGGCTGGTGTCTCCCATCGCCTCGCACCAGTGGCGGATCATGGGCAGGTTGACCGGGTCCTTGCCCTGGCCCGCGGTCGCGGCGGGCCGCCCTTCGAAGGCCTTGAGCAGCGCGTGGAACCGGGCGGCCTCCTCGCCCGTTGCCCGGTCAGCGGTGGCGGTCATCGCTTCCTCCCCTTCATGCCGAGCCGCATCATGGCGACGATCTCCCGCTGGACCTCGCTGACCCCGCCGCCGAAGGTGTTGATCTGCGCGGCCCGGTTCATCCGCTCCAGCTCGCCTCCGGCGAAGGCCGCCGGCCCCCGTACGAGCGCTTCCTCACCCACCGCTTCCTGGCACATCCGGTACACCTCCACGGTGGACTCGGTGCCGAGGAACTTCACGCCGCTGGCGTCCCCGGGGGCCAGGGTGCCGTCGCCGACGTCCTGGACGAGGCGCCAGTTGAGGAGGCGTACGGCGGCCAGCCGGGCGTGCGCCTCGGCGAGCCGGGACTGGACCCAGGGCCGGTCGGCGGGGCGTTCGCCGGTGACCGGGTCGGGGGTCCGGGCGTGCCGGAGGGCCTCTTCGTAGAAGTCCTCCGCCTGCATGCCGATGGCGGCGAGGGCGACGCGCTCGTGGTTGAGCTGGTTGGTGATCAGCCCCCAGCCGCCGTGCTCGGGGCCGACGAGGTTGCCGGCGGGCACGCGGAGGCCGTCGTAGTACGTCGACGTGGTGGTGAGGCCGCCCACCGTGTCGATCGGGGTCCATGCGAAGCCGGGCGCGTCGGTGGGGACCAGGATGATCGAGATGCCCTTGTGTTTGGGGGCGTCGGGGTCGGTGCGGCAGGCGAGCCAGATCCAGTCCGCGTTCTGGGCGTTGGAGGTGAAGATCTTCTGACCGTCGACGACCCAGTCCGCTCCGTCGCGTACGGCGCGGGTGCGCAGCGAGGCCAGGTCCGTGCCCGCCTCGGGCTCCGAGTAGCCGATGGCGAAGACCGTGTCGCCGCTCAGGATCCGGGGCAGGAAATAGTCCTTCTGCTCCGGGGTCCCGTACTTCATCAGGGTCGGGCCGACGGTGTTGAGGGTGACCATCGAGACGGGGGCTCCGGCCCGGTACGCCTCGTCGAAGAACACGAACTGCTCTTCGGGGCCGCGTCCCTGGCCGCCGTACTCGGTGGGCCAGCCCAGGCCGAGCAGTCCGTCTGCGCCGATGCGGCGCAGCAGGGCGCGCTGGGCGGCGGGATCCTCGGGGAGCCCGTCCGGCAGCAGATCGTGGAAGTACTCGCGCAGTTCGGCGCGGAGCCTCAACTGGCCTTCGGTCGGGGCGAGGTGCACGGCGCTGGCCTCCCGGCATCACATCGTCGAGTGAACCTGACTGTCCGTCAGATTCACTGTCGATGTCAAGGTCGAAGCGGGGAGCTGCCGACGGTGCCGACGGTGCCGACGGTGCCGGCGACGCTCGCATTCGATCCGTCGTTCGCGAGGGCGCCGTTGCCGGCCGAGGCCACACCGCCGAAGAGGGCGACGGCGAGGGGTGTTCACCGAACATGCCTCAGCGGGCCGCGGCGTCCGGGAACCCCACCGTCTCCCGGGTCTTCGGCCCTGCGATGCCAAGCTTCACGCCCCCTGCGCGTCCCCGGCGCCCGCCGGGGTCGTCCCACCGTGCCCCCGCTCCTGGGGGCTCATCTCCGGCGCGATCCTCGGTCGCGTCCTGCCGACCGGGCTCAAGCGCCTGCTGATGGTGCTGCCGTATCCACTGATGCTGCCGGTGCTGCGGTTCCTGCTGTCGGTGCTGCGGTTACTGCTGTCGGTGCCGGCGCCGGTACCGCTCCCGGCTGCCCGCCGCGATCGCACGAGGCACGCGGCACGCCTCGGCCGAACGGGCGCTAAGCGGCCAGGGCGAGCTCGTCGCGACCGGCTCCGGCGGTACCCCCGGACAGGGAAGCGGCCGTGGTCGAGCGGCGGACGGACGGGGCCTTGCCGTGCGCCTCGGCGCGGATCCGCTGCTTGATGGTCGGCGGGAGCGATCCGCCCCGCATCATCGCCCGCCAGCTCCGCCGGCCCATCGGCCGGACCTGCCGGCGTACGGCGACGGCCGCGCGGCGGGAGGCAGCCGGGGCGGAGACGGTGGCGTCCGCGGCCGGGGCGGCCTCGGCGCCGAAACCGAGGGAGGAGAGGAGCGCCACGAGAGCCGCGACGACTGCGGTCCAGAGCGACGAGACGGTGATGCGGTGAGCCATGACGAGGTCCTTCGCTTCGCGATGTTCCGACGGGCGGATCTGCATACATTCGTCATGATGTGACCGCAACCGCAGGACGCCCACCACGCGCGCCGATCTTCCGACAAACACCACTCGAAGGGCCCAGCGCAGGCTCCGGACCGGGTCGAGCGCAGAACGACCTCCGACCGATTTCGCTGGTCAGAGGCCGTTCATATGCGGTGGGTGTGGGATTTGAACCCACGGTGACTCGCGCCACGACGGTTTTCAAGACCGTTCCCTTAGGCCGCTCGGGCAACCCACCTGGCCGGTACAGAGTACCGGCAGGCGGGGGGCGGTCGGGTCAGGAATTCTGGGCCTTGTCGTAGGCCGCCTTCGCCTCGTTGCCGAGGTACGGGCCGAACATCCGGTTGGGCAGGAAGTTGTAGCCGAAGCTGTTCACCGAGACCTGGGTGCCCAGGCCCGTCGCCTCGTTGAAGTCCTGGAACCAGGGACCGCCGCTGGAGCCGCCGGTCATGTTGCAGCCCAGGCCGTGGTCCTTGGTCAGCAGGAAGTCCTTGCTCGTGTTCCCACTGCAGTAGACCAGCTTGGTGCCGTCGTACGGTGCGGCCGCCGGGAAGCCGAAGGAGTACATCTTCTTGTTGTAGCCGCCGTTGAACAGGATCCCCTGGGCGCCTACGACCTGGCTGAGCGTCTGCCCGTTCAGCGGGGCGACGACGGCGAGGCCGACGTCCATGTTCATGTCCTCGCTGGCGGCCCACTGGTCGGTGGCGAAGGTCTTGGTGGCCGACCACTGGCCATAGGGCGCGTTCCCGTTCTCGTACCCGGGAACGAAGATCCAGTTGGTGTGCCAGGTGCCCTGGTACTTCACGCAGTGGCCGGCGGTGATGACCGTGCTGCCGTTGGCACTGGTGATCGAGTCGCCGGAGCAGGACGCGGTGCGGTCGCCGAAGGTGAAGAACACCCGGCCGGACGTCTTGACCACCGCGCCGCCACCCGTCCACGCGCCGCCCGCCTGCGGGAACGACGTCGGGGAGGCGGCTGCGGAGGACGCCGCCGTGGGAGCGACCGCCGTGGGCCGGGCCGCGGCCGGGGCCGCCGCCCGTTGGCTGCCGGGCGCCGCCGTCACGTCCAGCGGGACGGCGCTGCGCATCCGCTCGGCGGTCCAGAATCCCTGGCTGTGCTGCTGCCGGAACGAGGCCGGGGAGTCGGCGGCGGCCGAGGGGGCGGCTGCCGTCAGCGCGCCTGCGATCAGGGCGCCCGCTGTCAGGAGGACCGATGCTGCCGTGCGTTGACGATTCACGCAGGACTCCTTCTGCCGTGCCCGGTCCCGGTGGACCGGGCAGGGTGGGGGTGAAGAGCTGTCGGTGCGGATCGGCCGCAGGGTCGCACGCGCGGCACGAGAAGTCAGGAGACGGTCAGAACGTTCGGTCGGTTCCGGCCAGGAATTGGCCAACTCCCTTCGCTCGTAGAGCAGGCGGGAGGCGGGAGGCGGCGGCCCGGCCGGATCCACGGCGTGGGACGGCGGGGTCAGACCGTCAGCAGGACGCCCGCGTACGAGACCCCCGCCACCACCAGCCAGGCCCCGAGCCCGAGCACCGCGGCCCGGCCGCCGGTCTTCGCCAGCCGGGGGAGGTCCACCGCGCTGCCCAGCCCGAACAGGGCCGCCGCCAGCAGCAGTTCCTGGGCGGTGTGCGCCCACTGGAGAGCCACATCCGGGAGCACGCCGGTGGCCCGTAGCGCGGCCGCCGCCAGGAACCCGGCCACGAAGAGCGGGACAGGTGCCGGGCGACGCCCCGAGGGCATGCGCACGCCGTGCCGCCGCGCCCGTACGGAGAAGGCCACGGCGGCCACCAGCGGGGCCAGCAGCGCCACCCGCATCAGCTTGACCAGGACGGCCTCTCCGAGGGCTCCCGGTCCCGCCGTCTGGGCGGTGGCCACCACCTGGCCGACGTCGTGGACGCTCGCCCCGACCCAGCGCCCGAAGGCCGGGTCCGAGAGCCCCAACGGACTCTGGAGGAGCGGGAGCACCGCGATGGCCAGCGTCCCGCACAGGGTGACCAGCGCCACCGAGGCGGCCACGTCCTCCTCGTCGCTGCCCGACACCTGGCTCACGGCACCGATCGCCGAGGCCCCGCAGATCGAGTACCCGGTGGCGATCAGCAGCGGCTGGTCACCGGGGAGCCCGAGCCGGCGGCCCAGCCAGAGCGTGCCGAAGAAGGTGGCGGCCACCACCGCGGCCACCATCGCCACCGTGGCCCAGCCCAGCCGCAGCACCTGGTCCAGGCCCAGGCCGAGGCCCAGCAGGACGATGCCGATCCGCATCAGCCGCCGCCCCGCCAGGGACAGGCCCGGGCGGGCTGCTCCGCGTACGACCTCCCGTACGCCCGGGAGATGGGCGAGCGCGATACCGAGCACCACCGACGCGGTCAGCATGGGCACCGCGGGCACCAGCCGGTGCACGCACCAGGCCACCAGCACACCGGCGGCCGCCATCCCCAACCCCGGCCAGGAGGAGGATGTTTCACGTGAAACAGGCCCGGCGCCGGCCTTCTCGTCGCCGACGGCTTCCGCCCCGCGCACCGGGCGGTTCAGCAGCGCCATCAGCCGGTGGGAAGCGTGTAGACGCGGCGGACGCTGCTGCCCAGGCGGATGACATCGGCTCCGTAGACATGCAGGGATATCGCCGTCGTGCGACAGGAGTTGCGGACTTTGTGGATGTCGCCCGGAGGGGCGAACCCGCAGACGTCACCGGGACCGTTCACCACCTGCTCGGTCTCCACCAGCCGGGCGCAGGACTCTCCCGCCGCGGGGGCCAGCCGGTAGCGGAGCTCGCTCTCCTCGCCCTCGTGCACCCCGGCCACGCACCAGGAGACGTGGTCGTGGATGGCCGTCTCCTGACCGGGCAGCCACACGAGCGCGACCACCGAGAAGCTGCCGTCCGGCTCGGCGTGCAGGACGTGCTGCCGGTACCGGTCGGGGTCACCCTCGCGCTGCTCGGGGGTGAGCAGGTCGGGCGTGCCCAGGTGGGGGGCGAGGCGCTCGCCAACGAGGTAGGCGGTCAGGTCCGGGGCCAGTCCCCGGTCCACGACCGTACGGATCTCACGGACGAGGGCGGCCATCCTCGCGGTCGTACGGGCCGGCGTAGTGGTGGTCATACGGGCAGCGTCGAACAGCCGACCCATCACGTCCAACGACAGTTCTCACCTGAAATCCCAAGCAGTGCTTATGAATTCGAGGGAGGAACCGGTCGGTGATCAACAGCCGACGCGGTTCGCCGCCACCTGCCTCAACGCGTCGAGGACCACGGAGGTCGCCGGGATCCGCAGATGGTCTCGGTAGACGTACGCGGCGATGTGCCGGCGCGCGGCGGGCTGGAGCGGCCGCCCGCACACCTTGCTCAGGGAGAGGGAGGGCAGCACGAGGGCGGGCATCATCGCCACACCGAGCCCTTGCCCGACCATGCTCTGCACGACCAGGTTGTCGTCCGTGGCGAACCGGATGTCGGGTACGAAGCCCAGCTCGGCGCACTCGTGCAGCAGGTTCGCCCGGCAGCGCGGGCACCCGGCGATCCACCGCTCCTCGGCGAGGTCGGCCAGGTGCACGGCCCGCCGACGGGCCAGCGGGTGCCCGGTCGGGAGCAGCACCGTCAGCTGGTCCTCCATCAGCCTGACCTCGGCGACCTCGTCCGGGATCTCCTCGTGGAGCCCGGGGTAGGTGAAGGCCAGGGTGATGTCGCACTCCCCGCGTTCCAGTCGGCGCAGCGACTCCGGGGGTTCCCCCTCCAGCAGCTCGACCTGGATCCCCGGATGGTCCTTGGCCAGGTCGCTCAGGGCCTCGGGGACGAGGGTGACGTTGGCGCTGGGGAATCCGCACAGCCGGACCCGCCCGGTACGCAGGCGCGCGTACGCCTTCAGCTGGGCCTCTGCCGCGGAGAGACTGCCGAGGATGGACTCGGCGTGCCGGGCCATGGACTCGCCGGCCTCGGTGAGCTGCATCTTCCGGCCGACCCGGGTGAAGAGCGGGGTGCCGACGGCGCGTTCGAGCGCCTTCATCTGCTGGGTGATGGCGGGCTGCGTGTACCCGAGGACGCGGGCGGCCGCCGAGTACGACCCGGAGGCGACCACTTCATGGAAAGTGCGTATGTGCCGCGAATCGAACACAAGGGAAGCATAAGCGGACGTTGGGAGGGGCCGTAGGCGTATTCACGCCCACGGCCCCTCACCATCAAGCCGGTGATCCCGGCCGGGTCGGTCCTCGTTACTTGTCGCCGACCCGCGAGCCGAGGGTGATGTCGACGGTGGTCGACTTGCCGTCGCGCACGTAGGTCAGCTTCACCACGTCGCCGGGCTTGTGCGTCCAGATCTCGCTGATCAGGGTCGGGCCGCTGTCGATCGGCTTGTCGCCGAACTGGGTGATCACGTCGCCGGGCTTGAGGCCCGCCTTGCCGGCCGGGCCGTTGGGATCGACCAGGTCGTTGGCGGGAGCGCCCTGCTCGGAGATCTTGGCGCCGTCGGTCTTGGACTGCAGGTCCACGGAGACCGAGATGATCGGGTAGACCGGCTTGCCCGTCTTGATCAGCGACTCGGCGACGTTCTTCGCCTGGTTGATCGGGATGGCGAAGCCGAGGCCGATCGAGCCGGCCTGGCCGCCGCCGAAGCCGCTGTTGCCGGCCGACTGGATGGCGGAGTTGATGCCGATGACGGCGCCGCGCCCGTCGAGCAGCGGACCGCCGGAGTTGCCGGGGTTGATCGAGGCGTCCGTCTGCAGGGCGCTCATGTAGGAGTTCTTGCCGCCGGAGGCGTCGCCGGAGGCCACCGGGCGGTTCTTGGCGCTGACGATGCCGGTGGTGACCGTGTTGGACAGGCCGAAGGGGGCGCCGATGGCGATGGTCGAGTCCCCGACCGCGACCTTGTCGGAGTCACCCAGGGGCAGCGGCTTGAGGCCGGCCGGCGGGTTCTTCAGCTTGAGCACGGCCACGTCGTAGCCCTGGGCCCGGCCGATGACCTCCGCCTCGTACTTCTTGCCGTCCGAGAAGGTCGCGGAGAGCTTGCCGCCGTTCGCGGCGGAGGCCACCACGTGGTTGTTGGTGAGGATGTGGCCCTGCTGGTCGTAGACGAAGCCGGTGCCGGTGCCGCCCTCGCCGTCGCCGGCCGAGGCCTCGATGGTGACGACGCTGGGCAGTGCGCCCGCGGCCAGGCCCGCGATCGAGCCGGCCTCCCGCTTCAGGTCCTTGGGGGTGTTGCCGGCGGTGATCGTGGTCGAGCCGATGCTGCCGTGGTCGTTGCGCTCGGCGGCCCAGTAGCCGATGCCTCCGCCGACGCCCCCCGCGAGGAGGGCCGCGACGAGCACGGCGGCGATCAGGCCGCCCCTGCCCTTCGGCTTGGCGGGCGGCATGCCGCCGGCGGCCGGGGGTGCGCCCCACACCGCGCCGCCGTGGCCGCCGTGGTCGCCGCCGGCGCCGTACGCCGGGACGGCGGGCGGCGGGGGCGGCCAGCCCTCGGCGCCGTGTGCGGCCGGTGCCGGGGTCTGCGGCGGGGGCGCCTGGGCGTAGGCCGGTGCCTGGGTGGGCGGGATCGGCCGGGTCGGCTCCGTGCCGGGCGCGGGCGGCGGGAACTGCTGGGTGACCGGCTCCGCGGGCTGCCCGCCGGCCGGGGAGGGCGCGGACGTCTCGGGGGCAGGAGCGGCCACCGGGGGTGCGGACGGGGCCGCGGGGGTCTTCGGGGCCGCGGTGCCCTCGTTCTCGGTGCTCACAGCGCTCTTCTCCTCGTCACACACGGCTTCGGTAAAACTGTCCATTCGGCCCGACTGAACGTTCGACGTGCCGCACAAGTTCCTGGGAAAAGCCTTCCCCATGACCCGTCAGAGCACTGTAAGCCGGACCTGTGCGTCTCCCTCCTCCTTTATATCCGGCATTTAGGGCACTTCCGCAAGGGCGGAGCCCGACACCGGAGGCCTTGCCGGTGGCACCATGACCCGGTGACCCACGCACTGCCGCCCATCCAGGTCGTCGCCCACCGCGGCGCCTCGGAGGATGCCCCCGAGCACACCCTGGCCGCCTACCGCAAGGCCATCGAGGACGGCGCCGACGCCCTCGAATGCGATGTCCGCCTCACCGCCGACGGTCATCTGGTCCTGGTCCACGACCGCCGGGTCAACCGCACCTCGAACGGCCGCGGCGCCGTCTCCGCCCTGGAGCTGGCCGACCTCGCCGCCCTCGACTTCGGCTCCTGGAAGGACCGCGAGGAGTCCCCCGACTGGGACGCCGACCCCGAGCGCACCTCCGTGCTCACCCTGGAGCGGCTGCTGGAACTGGTCTCCGACGCGGGCCGGCCGGTGCAGCTCGCCATCGAGACGAAGCACCCGACCCGCTGGGCCGGACAGGTGGAGGAGCGCCTCCTCTTCCTCCTCAAGCGGTTCGGACTGGACGCCCCGCCCGCCGAGGGCCCGCACCCCGTCCGCGTCATGAGCTTCTCCGCGCGCTCCCTGCACCGGGTGCGGGCGGCCGCGCCGACGGTCCCGACCGTGTACCTGATGCAGTTCGTCTCGCCCCGGATGCGCGACGGGCGGCTGCCGGCCGGGGTCCGGATCGCGGGGCCGGGCATGCGCATCGTGCGCAGCAACCCCGGATTCATCCGCAGGCTCCAGGGCGCCGGCCACGCCGTACACGTTTGGACCGTGAACGAGCCGGAAGACGTTCAGCTCTGCGCTGATCTGGGTGTGGAGGCGATCATCACGAACAGGCCGCGGCAAGTTCTGTCCCAGCTGGGGCGCTGAAGTCCTGATTTGCCCACCCGTCCCGTACGTCCCGTGCGTGACAGGGTGTGCACCGGCGCATCCGCTCCGCAATCACTCGTCATGAATGCGTCAGAGTGCTCCGCCGGGCCGGTTTCCGGTCCAGGCCGTTGGGGCATCCAGATCTTGGCGTGGGCTAAGGAGGTTCCGGGGGTGGCGTTGGTGGTGGCACAGGAAGTGCCCACGTCTTCGTGCATGGACGTATGCCATGGTCCTGCGGGCGTGGGCGAGGCGAGACGCCGCATGCGCGAGCAACTGCGTATGAGCGGGGTGTCCGAAGCGGTCGTCGACGACGCCGTACTGATCCTCTCCGAACTGCTCAGCAACGCCTGCCGGCACGGCAGACCGCTGGGCGCGGGGGAGATCGGCACCGGGGAGATCCGCGCCGCATGGCGCATCGACGCCACGGGGCGGCTGACGGTCGAGGTCACGGACGGCGGCGGCCCCACCCGCCCGGTACCGGCCACGCCCTCGGTCACCGCGCGCGGCGGCCGGGGACTGAACATCATCAGCGCCCTCGCCCAGGCCTGGGGCGTCCGGGACGGGGCGGCCGGCGAGGTCACCGTATGGGTGACCGTTGCGTGCGGGCCCCGGCACGACGACTTCGCTACGCGCGTTGCGCCCCCCGCGATCGACTTCAGCACGGCTTTCGACGACCTCCATCCGTAACCGACACCAGCACCCAGCAACTCCGGCCGACCGAACGAGCGGCCGCCGGGAGCGCACGCCGACCGTGCTCCCGGCCGCACCCTCCCGGCTGTGGCGGTACGAACGGCTAGGCTCGCGCCCAGACACCACGCCGTACCGCCGCAACCGGGAGACACCCACGATGGCCAAGAAGCGCCCCGCAGCGAAGACTGCAAAGCCGCAGATCGAGAACGGGGAGATCCCGGTGGTGGGCGCACGCGAGCCCTGCCCCTGCGGATCCGGGCGCCGTTACAAGGCCTGCCACGGCGCAGCCGCCGCACACGCCGTCACCGAGCACGTGGCGCGCCCCTTCGAGGGCCTCCCCGGCGAGTGCGACTGGGTGGCGCTGCGCGAACTCGTGCCCGCGGCGACCATCCCCCTGACGCTCAAGGGCGGCCTGCCCGAAGGCGTCCCGTCCGTCACGCTGGTGACCGTCCTGCCGATGGCCTGGCCGGCGCTGCGCCGGGAGGACGGGTCCGTCATGCTCGGCCTCCAGAACGACTCGACCACCGGGGACCTCGCCCGGGACATGGCCGACACCCTGGAGCGCGCACTCGTCGCGGAACCGGGTACGCCGATTCCGGCCCGCCGGGTTCCCGCCGACGGCCCGCGACTTCAGGATCTCCTGGACACGGACGGCGTTTTCGAGCCGGTTGTGCACAGCGGCTTCGAATTCTGGATTCCGGATGCGGAGAGCGCTCAGAACGCCTCCCCGGAGATCGCCGCCTCCCTCGAGCGCGCCAACGCCGCCGCCATCCCCACGGTCAAGCTGGCCGGCGTGGACGCGGCCTACTGGTGCGAGACCCCGGACAAGAACCACCTGCGCTGGGTCATGCCGCACCCCGAGGAGAAGCTGCTCGACGCCCTCGCGCGGCTGCACGCCGCGGGCACCTCCTCGCTCGGCGAAGGCACCCGACTGGTCGGTTCGTTCCGGGCGCACGGCCTGATGGTCCCGGTCTGGGACCTGCCCACTGCAATGACCGCCGACGACGTGGAGAAGCCGGCGGCCGAGTTCGCGGAGCGGCTGGCCACGGCCCTGGCCTCGGACGCCCCGCTGACCGCGGAGGAGCGCCGGGCGCGCGGTGGTCTCACCAACCGCCAGGTCACGCTCAGCTGACCTCCGAGGCCGCACAGGAGCGGTGACTGGGGTCACAACTCCCGCTAATCGCCTGCAAATCGGTGTCTGAATATCAGAGATCGAATTTGCGAACAGGCGATCTCTTGTTACCGTTCTTGTAGCCCGGTCGCTGGTGCATCCCCCGTCGCCAGCGACCGGGCCCTTCCATTTACGCCGTCGGTCAACCGTCGGCCGGTGCCGGTGAGTTGCTCCCGGACCTCAGCAGCAGCTGCCCTTCATCATCCGGAACTGCAAACTCCGCAACGGCCGAGTAGGCGTCCGGCGCCCCCGCCGCGTCCTCCCGCGGCGTCTCGCACAGCCCCGGCTCGTCGCCGGCCCCGACCGCGCACCGGATCTGCACCGTGCGTCCCGCGGGCCCCATCACCGTCAACACCGCCTCCAGCGCCCGCCCGCTGGTGTTCCGGTAGTAGCTCCGCCCCCACGCCCGGCCCTCGCCGACGAGGACACAGGTCTGCGCCTCCAGGCCTTGTGGCGAAGAGAGTTCGGGGCCGCACCGGGATTCCGTACGCGGCTGCTCGGACGGGCCCGGCTGCGGCCGTCCGCCCGGGTGCTCCGCGGCCTGCCGGGGGCCGTCCTGATGCTGCCCGGACGGGTGCGGACCCCCCTTTCGCGCGGGTGCGGCAGCGGGTTCCCCCGTACGGGATCCGGCTGCCGGATCGGCCAGTCCGAGCGAGGAGAGGATCCCGCCGCCTTTTCCGTCATCCTGACCGGCGAAATCCGGTCCGGCGATCGCTCCTGCCAGTGGGAGCGACAAGATGACCAGCACACCGGCGCCGATACCGATCAAGCGGAGATTCATTCGCCGAAGATAGCGATGCGGGAATGGGGCGCGGAGATCCCCGCGCCCAATTCCCTTGGAAACTCGTTGCGCTGACACCCGTACGAGTGATCGGCGGCTGCCCGGCACCTCGGTACGGCCACCCGCCGCATCCGCCGAATGCGCACCCGGCGTGCGCACCGTGCGTGATCAGTACGCGAGCCGGCTGCCCCCGCCGGAGGCTCCGCTGCTCGCCTCGACCAGCGCGTCCACGACGGCCTCGACGTCCGGCAGCCACGGACCGCCGGTCTGCGCGGGCTCGCGCTCCCACCGCACCTGCCCGCCGGCGGACGCGGGGGAGGGCGGCAGCAACAGGTAGCCGCCCTCGCCGTGGAAGCGCAGCGCGGAGGGCACGTGATCCTTGGCGTAGAGGAGTTCGCCGAGCCGCTCCAGCGAGTACGGCGCGACCAGCAGCGCCCAGCGGGTGGGCGAGGCGACGATCGGGCCGAGCCGCATGCCCTGCGCGTCCAGCCGGACGACGGCCCGCGCGGCCGCGTTGGCCGGCAGGCTCACGGCGCACGGCGCGGACCCGCCGGTGGCCAGGAGTACGGGAGCGGTGGGCCGGTTGGTCCACCACCAGGCCACCATCCGGGGGTCGGTGGTGGCCGCGAGCAGCCCGGGGTCGAAGGGATGTGCGCCGGGCACGACGCAGTCGGGGTCGGGACAGGCGCACCGGTTGCTGTCGGCGCCGGAACGGCCGACGCCGGGCAGCACCGGCCACTGCCAGGCGGTGGCGCAGGAGAGCGCCGCGTCGAGGAGGGCCTGGTCACCGCTCCGGCCGGGGGCCGGCCGCAGGGACTTCAGGCGGTTGCGGAGCCGCTGGAGACGCCTTCCGAGGATCTCGCGCATGAGCGCTCGTTCCTTTCCGTTGAACGCCGAGGGCCACTTCACACCATGTAACCGGTGTCTCACCACACGTACACGTTTCGCGTCACTGTCCGCCAGAAGCAGGTTCACACGGTTCGTGCAGTTTTCTTACGGGTCCATGAAACGTCCGGCGGGGCGGAACGCGACCCGCGCCGGTGCCGAGACCGGCTGCCGCCGCTAAGGACGACGGCCCGTGCCGGGCGGTTCCCGGCGACCGCCGGGTTGCGCCAACTCTCCCCGGGCACCACCGATTAGGTACCCGGAGCCACTCCAGCGCCCGACCAGTCGATCGCAAAAACCGTCCGCGTTCGGCTTTTTCCAGCCAAGTTCTAGCCTTGGCTGGACAGTGAGTTGCCGTCCCACGGACACCAGGATTCCCACCTGGGCAATGCTGGACATCGATCCTCGTGTGCGTGTAGATGTGGATTCCTTGATGGCGGCGCAGCACGATCTGGGGGTTTGCGATGCTATATGGCGAATCGCACCAGGTGGAAAGGCGGACGCCATGAGCGCCCCGCATCTGCCGAAAGTGGCTGGAATGGATCCAGCAGTTACCGCGGTCCCGCAGACTGCGGCGCCCACGCCCGCCCGAACCGCCCCCACGCCACACCCTGCAGCGGTGCCCGGACCGAGCACCCTGATCCAGGACCGGCTGGCGGGGATGGTCTCCGACCTGACCACCCTCCACGAGCTCACCGAGCGCCTGGCCCGCGCCCGTGACCTCGATGCCTCGCTCCACGAGTTCCTGCGCGCCGGGGCGGCCCTCGTCGGCGCCCGGCGGGGCCTGATCGTCCTGGAACCCTCCGACGGGCTCGGCCCGACGACCACGGTCGGCCTCGGCCTCGGCCGCGCGGACCTCGGGCACATCGAGACCGTCCCGCGCACCGCGACCTCCTACGGCCGCATCCTCGACGGGCTCCCCGACGCCCGGGGAGGATCCGATGTGCTCCCCGAACCCGGCGCCGGCACAGAGCCGGGCCCGTACGGCATCCCCGTCGACCCCCGTCACCGCGAGGTCGCAGCCCGGCTCGGCTACGCCGCGAGCTACGCACTGCCGCTGACCGCCGAGGCCACCGGCCGGCTCGGCGCAGCCGTCTGGCTCTACGACGAGCAGGCCGAGCCGAGCGACCGCCAGCGCGATCTCGCCGGGCTCTACGTCCGGCACGCCGCCGAACACCTGGCCCGGATGCTGGAGGTGGAACGCTCCCGCAGCCGGCTGGCCACGGTCGCCGAGGAACTGCTGCCCAGCCGGCTCCCCCGGATCCCCGGCGTCCGCCTCGCCGCCCGCCACCACACCGGACCGCTCGGGGGCGGCGACTGGTACGACGCGCTGCCGCTGCCCGAGGGCGCCCTCGGTCTGGCCGTCGGCTCCGTCACCGGGGCGGGGCCGAGCGCCGTCGCCGCGATGGGACGGCTGCGGGCCTCGCTGCGCGCATACGCCGTCATGGAGGGCGAGGACCCCGTCGCGGTCCTGTCCGACCTGGAGCTGCTGCTGCGCCTGACCGAGCCCGCGCGCTGCGCGACGGCTCTGTTCGCGTACGCCGAGCCCGGCCAGCGCAAGATCATCCTGGCCGGGGCGGGGCACGCCCCGCCGCTGCTCATCGGCGACCACCGCACCGAGTACGTGGAGACCACGCTCTCCGCGCCGCTCGGGATGCTGTCGTGCTGGGAGGCGCCGAGCGTGGAGATCGAACCTGCACCTGGAGAAACGGTGCTGCTGTACACCGACGGGCTGCTGCGGCGCACCGGCGACCCCATGGACCGGGCGTACGCGCGGCTGCACGCCGCCGCCGCGGGCGTGCCCCGAGCCGTCCGGGACGACCCGGCGGCCGTCTGCGACCACATCCTGCGGACGGTCCTGCCCGCCGACGACCCGGCGCTCGCACCCGCCGCACCGGCCGGCCCCGCCGGAGCCACGACCGCTTCCGCCGCCATGGCCGCCACCGAGGACGGGGTGGAGGACATCGTGCTGCTCGCTGCCCGTTTTGACTGATTAGTCACACCCGCCGCCGGGCGTCTTCCCCTCGCACATACGATGGATGCGGTCCATACCCGGTCCTGTCGTAGCTGAGGAGAAGACGTGGCTGACGAGCTCACCCCGGAGACCCCGGAAGAAGAGCAGCCCCAGAAGAAGCACAAGCAGCGCAAGAACGGGCTGTACCCGGGCGTCAGCGACGAACTCGCCGAGAACATGCGCACGGGCTGGGCCGACACCGAGCTGCACGGACTGGAGCCGATCGCCCAGGCCGCGCACACCGCCGCCCGCCGCGCCGCGCTGTCCGCGCGCTTCCCCGGCGAGCGCCTGGTCGTGCCCGCCGGCCGCCTCAAGACCCGCTCGAACGACACCGAGTACCCCTTCCGCGCCTCGACCGAGTACGCGTACCTGACCGGCGACCAGACCGAGAACGGCGTCCTGGTCCTGGAGCCCTCGGGCGAGACCGGCCACACCGCCACCATCTACCTGCTGCCCCGCTCCGACCGCGAGAACGGCGAGTTCTGGCTGTCGGGCCAGGGCGAGCTGTGGGTCGGCCGGCGCCACTCGCTGGCCGAGGCCGAGCAGCTGCTGGGCATCCCCGCGAGGGACGTCCGCAAGCTCGCCGACGAGCTGACCGAGGCCGAGGGCCCCGTCCGCAACGTGCGCGGCCACGACTCCGTCATCGAGGCCGCACTGACCGACAAGGTCACGAAGGAGCGCGACGAGGAGCTGCGCGTCTACCTCTCCGAGGCCCGCGCCGTGAAGGACGACTTCGAGATCGGCGAGCTCCAGAAGGCCGTCGACTCCACCGTCCGCGGCTTCGAGGACGTCGTGAAGGTCCTGGACAAGGCCGAGGCCACGTCCGAGCGCTACATCGAGGGCACCTTCTTCCTGCGCGCCCGCGTCGAGGGCAACGACGTCGGCTACGGCTCCATCTGCGCGGCCGGCCCGCACGCCTGCACCCTGCACTGGGTCCGCAACGACGGCGACGTCCGCTCCGGTGACCTGCTGCTGCTCGACGCCGGTGTGGAGACCCACTCCCTCTACACCGCCGACGTCACGCGCACGCTGCCGATCAGCGGCACGTACACCGACATCCAGCGCAAGATCTACGACGCCGTGTACGCGTCCCAGGAAGCCGGCATCGCCGCCGTGAAGCCCGGTGCGAAGTTCCGCGACTTCCACGACGCCTCGCAGCACGTCCTCGCCGAGAAGCTCGTCGAGTGGGGCCTGCTGGAGGGCCCGGTCGAGCGCGTCCTGGAGCTCGGCCTCCAGCGCCGCTGGACCCTGCACGGCACCGGCCACATGCTCGGCATGGACGTCCACGACTGCGCCGCCGCGCGCACCGAGGCGTACGTCGACGGCACCCTGGAGCCGGGCATGTGCCTCACCGTCGAGCCCGGTCTGTACTTCCAGGCCGACGACCTGACCGTGCCCGAGGAGTACCGGGGCATCGGCGTCCGGATCGAGGACGACATCCTGGTCACCGAGGACGGCAACCGGAACCTGTCGGCCGGGCTGCCCCGCGCCTCGGCCGACGTCGAGGCCTGGATGGCGCGCCTCAAGGGCTGATGCGGCCCGGCCCCCGGGCCGCTGCCTTCCGGTGGGCGGGATCCCGTACGCGGGTCCCGTCCATCGGTGTGTCCGGGGTCCGCCGCCGGCGTATGCGGGTGCGCCGTTGGCGTATCCGGGTCCCGCCGCCGGCGGATGCCGGGGCCGCTGCCGGCGTATGCGGAGGCCGCCGTCGGCTACGACACCTTCAGCAACGCTCCCTCACGCCATTTCAGGATCTTGTCGAAGCTGACCACCGCGCCCCGCCCCGGCCGGTTGCGGAGCCTGACGTGGTCCGCGAGCTCGGCGATCAGCCACAGTCCCCGGCCGTGCTCGCTCTCCGACGGCTCGGAGGGGCCGGCCGGCGGGGGTCTGTGCCCCGCAACCGTCGACGCGGGGAAGCCCGGACCCGAATCGGTCACCTCGATGCGACAGCAGTCCCCGTCCAGGTACGCCGTGACGCGGTAGGCCGCGCACGCCTCCGGACCGGATTCCGCACCGGCACCGGCCTCGGCCGCCGGACCGCCGTGCTCCACCGCGTTCGCGCACGCCTCGCTCAGTGCCACCGACAGATCGAAGGAGATGTCCGGGTCCACCCCCGCGGTCTCCATCGTCCCCAGCAGCAATCGCCTGGCGAGCGGCACGCTCGCGGCTTCGCGCCTCAAGTGGAGAGACCACCAGATGCTCATACGGTTACGTATTGCCGCCGGGGACGGCGCGTAAGCCCCTGGCGGCCGCCACAGCCCTCATTCGGCCGATGGCGACACGTCGAAGAGGGCGTGTATGCGACGGCGGCACGCGCGACGGCGCCCCGGGCCGCCGCCGCTCAGCCGGGACCTCGTACAGGGGCACTCACGACCTTCCGGACCTGCCGTATGGGCGGTGTGAGGGCAGTGCGATGATGGCCCGGCCATGACTGTCCCCCACGCGACGCCCGCCGGAGCCGGCCTCCGGCTGATCCGGGCCGCGGTGTTCACCGCGGTCTGCGTCGTGCTGTCCGCGGCCGGGCACGCACTGGCGTCCTGCGCCACCGTGCCCTGGTGGGCCCTCGTCATCGCCTTCCTCGCCGTGTTCGCGGTCGCCGCGCCCCTCGCGGGCCGTCGGCGGTCGCTGCCCGGCATCGCCGCCGGGCTCGCCTTCGGCCAGCTCGGACTGCACGCGGTGTTCGGCCTCGGCCAGCAGAGCACTGCCGCCGCCCAGGCACCCGCCGCGACCGACGCCTCCCTCGCGGCGGTCGCCGCCCGGCTGGTCTGCGGAGGCAACTCCGTCCCGCTCAGCCCGGCCGACGCCCGGAAGATCCTGGAGACCGCCGGACTGGACCCGGCCGCCATGGCCGCCCAGGCCGCGGGCCAGGCCCACGCGGGCCACGCCCACCTGGCGCAGGCCGCCGCGGCGCCCGCCACCGGCCTGTTCAGCACCGGCATGCTCGTCGGCCACCTGCTGGCCGCGCTGGCCGCGGGCTGGCTGCTGGGACGCGGCGACGCCGCCCTGTTCCGGCTCGTGGAGCTCTCCCGCACCTCCGCCGAAGCCGGGCCGGTGCGTCCGCTGCTCGCCGCACTGGCCTTCGTACGCGCCCTCGGCACCGGGCTCGCGGGAACCCGCACCGGTACCCCGCAGCCCGCCCGGACAGCCGGTGAACCCGCCGCTTACACCGGCCGGGAGACGCTCCAGCACACGGTGATCAGGCGCGGGCCGCCCCGTACGGCGCTCGCCCTCGCAGCCTGACGCGGCACCCTCCCCGGAGCACCCGGCGGAAGCACGGTGCCGCGAACTCCGCGCGCACCCGCTGCGCGGAACCACCGTCACCCTGCCTCCGTGGAGTTGTCACCATCATGAAGACCTCTCGCGTCTCCTTCGCCGCCGCCCTTGCCGCCGGCACCGTCCTCGTCCTGTCGGGCACCGCGTTCGCGCACGTCAGCGTGCAGCCCGGGGATGCCGTCAAGGGCGGCTACGCGACGATCAACTTCAAGGTTCCGAACGAGCGCGACAACGCCTCGACGACCCAGCTGGAAGTCAACTTCCCGATCGACCAGCCGCTGACGTCGGTCATGCCGCAGGACATCCCCGGCTGGACCGTGACGGTCGAGAAGAGCAAGCTCGACAAGCCGCTCACCGTGCACGGCAAGCAGGTCAACGAGGCCGTCACCAAGGTGACCTGGAGCGGCGGCAAGATCGAGCCCGGCAAGTTCCAGCAGTTCCCGGTCGCCGTCGGCAAGCTGCCCGACAACGCCGACCAGATGGTCTTCAAGGCGATCCAGACGTACGACAACAACGAGGTCGTCCGCTGGATCGAGGAGGCCAAGGAAGGCGCGGCGGAGCCGCAGAACCCGGCTCCCGTCCTGAAGCTGACCGCGGCCAAGGCCGCCGCCACGGACGACCACCACGATGACAAGGGCGCCGCCGCCCCGGCCGACAAGGGCCACGACGAGGCCACGGGCAAGACCTCCGACACGACCGCGCGCGCCCTCGGCGTCGCGGGCATCGTCATCGGTCTCGGTGGCGTCGCCTTCGGTGTCGCCTCGCGCCGCCGCGCCTCCTGATCCCCCGCGGCCCCGGGCCGCACTCCCTCGTTCTCCGTGCGACGGCCGGCCCTTCCCGCGGCCGGCCCGCCCGCACGCACGCACACCCGATCCCAGGGACATCTCTTCATGCGCACCACACGTGTGACGGTCGCCGCCCTCGTGGCCGCGGCCGCGCTCACGCTCACCGCCTGCGGCGGCGAGCCCGCGAAGACCAACACGGTCACCCAGATCACCGGCCAGTCCAAGGCCGGGGCCGCCACCGTCCTCGACCGCCCCTTCGACAAGCCCGAGCTGGTCCTGACGGACACCACCGGCAAGCCGTGGAACCTGCGCGAGCAGACCAAGGGCAAGCCGACGCTCATCTACTTCGGCTACACCAACTGCCCCGACGTGTGCCCCCTGACGATGAGCAACATCGCCGTCGCCAAGAAGGCACTGCCCAAGGCCGACCAGGACCAGCTCCAGGTCGTCTTCGTCACCACCGACCCCGAACGGGACACCCCCGACTCCCTCGGCGCGTGGCTCAGGGCCCAGGACCCGTCCTTCACCGGGCTGACCGGGGACTTCGCCACCATCCAGGCCGCCGCGCGCAAGCTCGGCATCGGCATCGACCCTCCGAAGAAGGAGGCCGACGGCAGCATCGTGTCCATGCACGGCGCCCAGGTCATCGCGTTCTCGCCCAAGTCCGACGAGGGGTACCTCCTCTACGGCGAGGGCACGACCGTCGACAACTACACCAAGGACCTGCCGAAGATCATCAAGGGGGAGAACCCGTGAACGCCCGCACCACCCGTACCCTCGCCGCCGCACTCTCCCTGACGGCAGCCCTCGCCATATCCGGCTGCTCCTCGGACTCCGGCTCCGGCTCCGCAGGCAAGTCCGGCGCGGACAAGCCGAAGATGGCGGTCACCGGCGCCTACATGCCCGAGCCCGTGAACGACAAGATGGCCGGCGCGTTCATGGTCATCAAGAACGACTCCAAGACGGCCGACAAGCTCACGGCCGTCACCAGCCCGCTCTCCGACGACCTGCAGATCCACGAGACCAAAGACCAGAAGATGCAGCAGGTCGCGGCCATGGACGTGCCGGCCAACGGCGAACTCAGGCTGGAGCGCGGCGGCAGCCACGTCATGTTCATGGGCCTGAAGAACACGCCGAAGGTCGGGGACAAGGTCACCGTGGAGCTGCGCTTCGAGAAGGCCGACCCGGTCAAGGTCGAGCTGGACGTCAAGGAACGGACGTACAACGCCCAGACCACCAGCGCCCACTGACGGACCGAGGTACTGACACGCCATGACGGCCATCGCCCCCTCCCCGGCCCGCGTCCGGGCCCCGGCATTCCTGCCGCGGTTCGCGCTGGTCCTCGCAGCCCTGCTGGCAGCCCTGTTCACCGCAGCCGGCCCGGCCACGGCACATGCCGCACTCACCGCGAGCGACCCCCAGGACGGGGCGGTGGTCGCCACGGCCCCCGCCCAGGTCACCCTCTCCTTCTCGGAGCAGGTCGCCATGGGCGACGACTCCATCCGCGTCATGGACCCCCAGGGCAGGCGGGTGGACACCGGCGAACTGCGCGACATGTGCAGCGGGACCACCATCCGCTACGGCACGGCGTTGCACTCCGGGCTGCCGGACGGCACCTACACGGTCGCCTGGCAGGCCGTCTCCGCCGACAGCCACCCCGTCTCCGGCGCCTTCACCTTCTCCATCGGCGCCCCCTCGGCGACCAGCGTCGCCCTGCCCACCGCGCAGGTGGGCGGCGGACCGGTGGGCATCGCGTACGGCATCGCCCGCTACGCCGCCTACGCCGGTTTCACCGTCCTCGTCGGCGGCGCCGCCTTCATCCTCCTGTGCTGGCGGCGCGGCGCGACGCAGCGCCCGCTGCAGAAACTCGTCGTGCGGGCCTGGGTGACACTCACCGCCGCCACCCTCGTGATGCTGGTGCTCCGCACCCCGTACACCGGGTCCGGCAAGTTCGCCGACGCGCTGGACCTCGACGGTCTCAGGGCCGTCCTGGAGACCAAGACCGGCGCCTCCCTCGTCTCCCGGCTGCTCCTCCTCGGCGCCGCCGCGCTGTTCCTCGCGGTGCTGTTCGGTGCGTACGCCCGACGTACCGCCGAGGACGCAGCGAAGGGACCGGGCAAGCGCAGGGAGAAGGACGGGGGGGCCGAGAAGGAGACCGACGACCTGCTCTTCGGCCTCGGGATCGGCGGAGCCGTGGTGGCCGCCGGCATCGCAGCCACCTGGGCCCTGTCCGAGCACGCCTCGACCGGCATCCAGCCCGGTATCGCCATGCCCGCCGACATCCTGCACCTGCTGGCCGTCGCCGCCTGGCTCGGCGGGCTCACCGCCCTGCTCGTCGCCCTCCACAAGGTTCCGGGGATCGAGCGCGAAGCCGTCCAGCGGTTCTCCCGGGTCGCGTTCGTCAGCGTCGTGGTCCTCGCCGTCACCGGTGTCTACCAGTCCTGGCGCCAGGTCGGGAGCTGGTCCGCCCTCACCGGCACCAGCTATGGACAGCTGCTGCTGCTGAAGGTCGGACTCGTCGCCGTCCTGGTCGGCATCGCCTACGTCTCCCGCTCGTGGACCGCACGGCTCACCGAGGTCCCCGCAGGGAAGGCGGCCAAGGTCCCGCGCCGACGCGATGTTTCACGTGAAACACGGCCCGCCGCCGTGACGGTCCCGCAGGACCCCAAGCGCGCGGCCCAGCTCGCCCGGCAGCGTGCCGCCCGCGAGAGCGCCCGCGAAAAGCAGGTCCGCGACGCCGATCCGGCGCGGGCGGGCCTGCGTCGCTCCGTCCTCGCCGAGGCCGGGGTCGCCATCGCCCTGCTCGCGGTGACCACCGTCCTCACCAGCACCGAACCCGGCCGGACAGCCGAAGAGGCGAGCGGGCGCGACACCGCTGCCACCGCCGTCCCCAACCGAGCCATCAAGATCACGCTGCCGTTCGACACCGGCGGCCAGAACGGCAAGGGATCGGTCCGCGTCGAGGTCGATCCCGGCCGGGTCGGCGCCAATGCGCTCCACGTCTGGGTCGACGACCCCGACGGCCAACCGCTCGACATCCCCGAGGTCAAGGTCGCCTTCACCCTGCCCGCCAAGGACATCGGCCCCCTGCCGGTCGTCCCGGAGCACGCCGCCCCCGGACACTGGAGCGCATCCGGCGTCCAGCTGCCGCTGGCCGGGGAATGGCGGATCGACGTGACCGTCCGTACCTCCGACATCGACCAGACGACCGTGCAGAAGAACGTGAAGATCGGCTGACCAGCGTGACCGAGAGCAACCCCGACATCGAGATCTCCCGGCGCCGACTGCTGGGCACCGTCGGCGCCGCAGGCGCCGCCGGCCTCGCGCTCGGCGCCACCGGCGGCGCCCTCGCGCACTCCGCGCTCGCCGACTCCCCGGCCGGCGCGTCAGGAGCCGCCGGGAGCCTGGCCTCCCTCGGCGCCACCCAGGTCGCCTTCCACGGCGACCACCAGGCGGGCATCACCACCCCCCTCCAGGCCAAGGGCCACGTCCTCGCCTTCGACCTGGCCCCCGGGGCCGGCCGCAAGGAGGCCGCCGCTCTGATGCGGCGCTGGTCCGACACCGCCCGCCTGCTGATGGCGGGCAAGGCCGCCCCGGCAGCGGACTCCGGCATCGCCCTCGATGCCGGGCCGTCCTCCCTCACCATCACGTTCGGGTTCGGCCACTCCTTCTTCGAGCGCACCGGCCTCGCCGCCCGCCGCCCCACCGCCCTCGACCCGCTGCCCGTCTTCTCGGCCGACCGGCTCGACGCCCAGCGCAGCGACGGCGACCTGTGGGTCCAGATCGGCGCCGACGACGGGCTCGTCGCCTTCCATGCGCTGCGCGCCCTCCAGAAGGACGCCGGGGAGGCCGCCCGCGTGCGCTGGCAGATGAACGGCTTCAACCGGTCCCCCGGCGCCACCGCCGCCCCCATGACCGCCCGCAACCTCATGGGCCAGATCGACGGCACCGGCAACCCGAAGCCCGCGGAGCCCGATTTCGACCGGCGGATCTTCGTCCCCGCCACCGGTCCCGGTCCCGCTGAACACGCCTGGATGGGCGGGGGCTCGTACGCCGTCGTCCGGCGCATCCGGATGCTCCTCGACGACTGGGACAAGCAGTCCCTGGCCCAGCAGGAGCAGGTCATAGGCCGTACGAAGGCGACCGGCGCGCCCCTGACCGGCGGCACCGAGACCACCGAGATGGCCCTCGACAAGATCGGCCCCGACGGCAAACCGGTCATCGCGTCCAACGCGCACGCCCGGATCTCCGCCCCCGAACAGAACGGCGGGGCCGCCATGCTCCGGCGTCCCTTCTCCTTCCACGACGGGATCGCCTCCGACGGCACCCCCGACGCGGGACTCCTCTTCATCTGCTGGCAGGCCGATCCGCTGCGCGGTTTCGTCCCCGTCCAGCGCAAGCTCGACCGCGGGGACGCCCTGTCCGCGTTCATCCGGCACGAGTCCAGCGGGCTCTACGCGGTACCGCCCGGCCCCCGCGACGGCGAGTACGTGGGGCAACGGCTGCTCGAAGGATGAACAGCGCCCCGGGGGTCGGGGACCCGGCATTAGGCTGATCACATGTCGGCCACGCGCTTCACCTATCTCGGTCCCGAGGGCACCTTCACGGAAGCCGCCCTCCGCACACTGCCGGAAGCCGCGACCCGGGAGCTCGTCCCGATGGTGTCGGTCCCGGCCGCCCTGGACGCCGTGCGCAACGGGGAGGCCGCGGCCGCCCTGGTGCCGATCGAGAACTCGGTGGAGGGCGGGGTCACCGCCACCCTGGACGAGCTGGCGTCCGGGGAACCGCTGATGATCTACCGCGAGGTGCTGCTGCCCATCGCGTTCGCGTTGCTCGTGCGGCCCGGGACCAAGCTGTCGGACGTCAAGACGGTCACGGGGCACCCGGTCGCCCAGCCCCAGGTGCGCAACTGGCTGCGGGCGCACCTTCCCGACGCGGTGTGGGAGTCGGCCGCCTCCAACGCCGACGGTGCCCGGCTGGTCCAGGAGGGCCGCTTCGACGCGGCCTTCGCGGGCGAGTTCGCGGCCGCCACGTACGGGCTCGTCCCGCTCGTCACCGAGATCCACGACGCGGAGAACGCCGAGACCCGGTTCGTGCTCGTCGGCCGGCCCGCCCGGCCGGCCGCGCCGACCGGCGCGGACAAGACCTCCGTCGTGCTGTGGCTCGGCGACGACCACCCCGGTGCGCTGCTGGAGCTCCTCCAGGAGTTCGCCGTCCGCGGGGTGAACCTGATGCTCATCCAGTCCCGGCCGACGGGTCAGGGCATCGGCAACTACTGCTTCGCCGTCGACGCCGAGGGCCACATCTCCGACCGCAGGGTCAGCGAGGCGCTGATGGGGCTCAAGCGGACCTGCCCCCAGGTCCGCTTCCTCGGCTCCTACCCGCGCGCAGGCATCGCTCAGGGTGACGTGCGCGCCCCACGCCCCGGAACCTCGGACGTCGATTTCACGGCTGCTGCCGACTGGCTGACGCGCTGCCTCGACGGCCGGGCGTAGCCCGTCCCCAGTTGTCCACAGAGTTATCCACAGGCCGAGATGGCGACCTGTGGACTAGTCGACATCACGGCGCCCCAAGGTCGACAAATCGGTCGGGCCACCCAGGTTTCGCGCTGGGGAGCGGAAGGTGAACGGCGTCACCTCTGCATCGCGGATCAACTCTTTGGAGCGAGCCATTCCCACCCGAATGAGTGTGTGAGGGTGGTTTGAACCCCGATTCCCCCAGGCGGGCCAGAGGTGGGGATTGATCGAATTCCGTGTCCACAGATCCGGCGCACAGCCTGTGGACAAGTCCCCCCGGTGGACAATTCCTGTGGACAAGGCCGGGGTTCCCGTCCTGCTCAGAGGGCGGTCGGTTACCCCGGTTGTGCCCCTTTCCGGGGAATGGGGCGCTTTTATTGACCGCCGGGGAAGGGTCACTTCCAGCCAGCCGGCCATAGTTTTCCATTCTCCGCAATTAGGACATAGCGACACGCAGCGTGATATCGGTGTGATCCCGCGAAGCCCAGCCCGGTAGCCTGGAGGGGTGATTGACCTCCGGCTGCTCCGTGAAGACCCTGACCGTGTCCGCGCCTCGCAGCGCGCTCGTGGAGAGGACGTCGAACTCGTCGACGCACTGCTCTCCGCCGACGAGCGCCGCAGGTCCTCCGGCATGCGCTTCGACGACCTGCGCAATGAGCAGAAGTCGCTCGGCAAGCTCATCCCCAAGGCCTCTCCGGAGGAGCGGGCGGAGCTGCTGAAGAAGGCCGAGCAGCTCAAGTCGGACGTCAAGGCCGCCGAGGCCGAGCAGAACGAGGCCGACGAGGCCGCCAAGCGACTGCTCCTCCAGCTCGGCAACATCGTCCACGAGGACGTCCCGGTCGGCGGCGAGGAGGACTTCACCGTCCTGGAGACGCACGGCACGATCCGTGACTTCGGCGCCGAGGGCTTCGAACCCAAGGACCACCTGGAGCTCGGCGAGCTGCTGGGCGCCATCGACGTCGAGCGCGGCGCCAAGGTGTCGGGCTCGCGCTTCTACTACCTGACCGGTGTCGGCGCCCTGCTGGAGCTCGCCCTGGTCAACGCGGCGATCGCGCAGGCCACCGAGGCCGGCTTCATCCCGATGCTGACCCCGGCGCTGGTCCGCCCGCGCGCCATGGAGGGCACCGGCTTCCTCGGCCAGGCCGCCGAGAACGTGTACCACCTGGAGAAGGACGACTACTACCTGGTCGGCACCTCCGAGGTCCCGCTCGCCGCGTACCACATGGACGAGATCATCGACGCCGACAAGCTGCCGCTGCGGTACGCCGGCTTCTCGCCGTGCTTCCGCCGCGAGGCCGGTACGTACGGCAAGGACACCCGCGGCATCTTCCGGGTGCACCAGTTCGACAAGGTCGAGATGTTCTCGTACGTCGCACCGGAGGAGGCCGAGGCCGAGCACCAGCGCCTCCTGGAGTGGGAGAAGCAGTGGCTGACCAGCCTGGAGCTGCCCTTCCAGGTGATCGACGTCGCCACGGGTGACCTGGGCGCCTCCGCCTCCCGCAAGTTCGACTGCGAGGCGTGGATCCCGACGCAGGGCAAGTACCGCGAGCTGACCTCGGCCTCGAACTGCGACGGCTTCCAGGCCCGCCGACTGTCGATCCGCTACCGCGACGGCAAGAAGACCGCGCCGCTCTCGACGCTGAACGGCACGCTGTGCGCCGTGCCGCGCACCATCGTCGCGATCCTGGAGAACCACCAGCAGGCCGACGGTTCCGTGCGGGTGCCCGCGGCGCTCCGCCCGTACCTGGGCGGCCGTGAGGTCCTGGAGCCGATCACCAAGTGAGTCCGGCCCCGTTCTCGTACAAGCTCGTCGCGACCGACCTCGACGGCACGCTGCTGCGTGGCGACGACACGGTCTCGGAACGCACCCGTGAAGCGCTCGCCGCGGCCACCGCGGCGGGCGCGGCGCACATCATCGTCACCGGCCGGGCCGTGCCCTGGACCCGGGGCGTGCTGGACGACCTCGGCTACAAGGGGATCGCGGTGTGCGGGCAGGGCGCGCAGGTCTACGACGCGGGCGCGCACCGGCTGCTGACCTCGGTGACGCTGGACCGGCAGCTGGCCGGTCTGGCGCTGTCGAAGCTCGAAGCCGAGGTGGGTCCGCTGGCACTCGCGGCGAGCCGGGACGGGGTGGACGGCGACGTGCTGTTCGGTCCCGGCTACCAGGTGCAGGAGGGCCTGCCGGCGCTCTACCTGGAGGACACGGCGGAGGTCTGGACTGCTCCGCTGAACAAGCTGTACATCCAGCACCCGGAGCTCGGCGACGACGCGCTGGTCCAGGTGGCCCGCCAGACCGTGGGCTCCCTGGTGGACATCGTGATGGCCGGGCCGGGGATAGTGGAGATCCTGCCGCTCGGGCTGACGAAGGCCACCGGCCTCTCGCTGGCCGCGCGCCGGCTGGGCGTGAAGGCCGCGGAGACGATCGCCTTCGGCGACATGCCGAATGACATTCCGATGTTCGGCTGGGCGGCGCAGGGAGTGGCGATGGCCAATGCCCATGCGGAGCTGAAGGCGGTGGCCGACGAGGTGACGACCTCCAACGAGGAGGACGGCATCGCGGTGGTGCTGGAGCGCCTGCTGGGCGCCGCCTGACGGTCCTCCCCGCCGAGGGGAGCATCGCGAGAACGAGGGAAGGTCCGGAACAGCCCGCGCCGTACGGCGCGCTCGAAGTGGCTGCTCCGGACCTTTTTGTTGCTCCCCGCACGACTCACTCTGCCCGGGGCGCACGCCCCGTACCAGTCAATTTCCGTGCATCGGACGCCGTGGGCGCTGTGCTCATGTTTCACGTGAAACATGCCTGGGGTGCGGGTGGCGGGTGAGCGGCCAGGCGAGCAGACCGACGGCGAGCGAGATGGCGTGCCCGAGGTCGGTGAAGGTGCCTCCCGTGAGGAGGGGAAGCCCGTAGAAGGCGACGACACCGGCGAGGTAGAACCAGCGCAGCGGGTTGGGGAGCCGGTAGGTCAGGACTCCGATCGAGGCCGCGAGGCCGTAGCTGACACCGACGTCGACGACATGGACCATGCTCTGCGGGGCCCGATGGTCCTGAATGGCCATCAGGACCACCTTCTGGCTGACCAGGGTGGCCGTGATGTGGGCGGTCGCGACGATGACGAGCCAGCGCAGCGTGCCGAGCCAGCGTTCGACGGGGGCGTGGAAGAGCTCGAAGAGGACGGCGTACAGGGCGAGCGAGGCCGGGTTCTCGATCCAGAAGGCACTGGAGAGCAGGGCCCGCACGGGGTGCCGGGTGAGCTCGTGGATGTTGCTGCTGTGCCGGTGGAGCAGGACGTGTTCGAGATGGTCGGGCGCGATCACGACGATGACGCTGGTGACGGCGATCATCAGAAGCCATGTGTGCGTACCCGGCGCGGAGCGGATCCAGGACCATATGGGCCGGGACGGCTCGGGCTCGGGGTGCTCGACCATGCACTGATTTTGCCCCGTACGGCGGTGCCCCGCCCGGCCTGTGGGCCGGGCGGGGCACCGCCGCCGGTGGTCACGTCAGAGGGGGCTCACTCCTCGCCCGCCAGGGTGAGGCGGCGCAGCTTCTGGCCGGCGTAGACGGTGGCGCCCACGGTGACCACCGCGAGCAGGGTCACCGCGGTGGGCAGGCCGACGGTGGCGTCGACGTAGCCTTCCCCGGCGACCTTCTCGGCCAGGGCCAGCGCCCACTGCTGGACGCTGAGGGTCTTCGCGCCGGAGACCAGGCTGCCGAAGAGCGACTCCCAGATCAGGGCGTAGACCAGGCCGAAGACGACCGCGTGCCGGCTGATGGTGCCCAGCAGCAGGAAGAGGGCGCTGTAGGCGATCGAGGCGACGAGGGCCGCGACGGTGTACGCGACCGCGATCTGCTGGCCGTTGCCGTTGAGGATGAACCCGGCGATCAGGGTCGGGACCGCGGAGAACGCCATCGTGACGCCGATCGCGACGATCAGCTTGGTCATGATGATCGTCGGGCGCTTCACCGGCTTGGAGAGCAGGTAGACGATCGAGCCGTCGTCGATCTCCGGGCCGATGGCGCCGGTGCCGGCGATGACGCCGATCAGCGGGACCATGGTGGCGAGGGCGAAGCCGCCCAGCAGGTCGGCTGCGACCTTGTCGTCCAGGCCGGTGAAGGCGCGGACGGCGAGGGAGATGACGAGCAGCAGGACGGGCAGTCCGCAGAGGATCAGCGCACGGCGGCGGCCGAGCAGCGCGCGGTAGGTGAGCCGGGCGACGGTGGGGTTGTACATGGGTGCCAGCTCCTTCAGGCCGCGACGAGGTAGGAGAAGACCGACTCGAGGGACTCGTCGGAGGGCGAGACCGTCAGCAGCCGGATGCCGTGCGCACGCGCGACCCGCGGCAGCAGCTCGGTGAAGCGGCCGAAGTCGACGGCCTGGATGCGCAGGGCGCCCTCCTTGAGGTCGACCTCGATCCCCGCGGTGGAGGGGTCGGCGATGAGGGCCGCCGCGAGGGCCCGGTCGTCGGAGGAGCGGACCACGTACCGGTGCGGGCGGTCCGTCATCAGGCGGCGGATCTTGCGGAAGTCGCCGGAGGCGGCGTGCCGGCCGGCGACGACCACCTCGATGTGGGAGGCGAGCTGTTCGACCTCCTCCAGGATGTGGGAGGAGAAGAGCACGGTGCGGCCGTCGTCGCCCATCCGCCGCAGCAGGTCCATGAGCTGCATACGCTGGCGCGGGTCCATGCCGTTGAACGGCTCGTCGAGCAGCAGCACCGACGGGTCGTGGACGAGGGCCGAGGCCATCTTCACGCGCTGGCGCATGCCCTTGGAGTACGTGGAGATCTTGCGGTCCTGGGCGTACTCCATCTCGACGGTGGCGAGCGCCCGCTGCGCGGCCGCGTCGTCGAGTCCGTGGAGTTCGGCGTTGGCGACGACGAACTCCCGGCCGGTCAGGAAGTCGTACATGGCCTCGCGCTCGGGCACGACACCGATCTGCTTGTAGACCTGCTCGTTCTGCCAGATCGGCGCGCCGTCGAGGGTGACCGTGCCCGTGGAGGGGGCGAGGAAGCCGCCCATCATGTTGATGAGCGTGGACTTCCCGGCGCCGTTGGGGCCCAGCAGCCCGGTGACGCCGGGGCCGATGTGCATGGTCACGTCGTTGACGGCGACGACGTTCCCGAACCAGCGGGAGGTGTGGTCGATGTCGATGGTGGTCACAGCCCGGCCTTCCGGTAGCGGGCCATCAGGGCGGCGTAGGAGCCGGCGATGAGGGCGAGGACGACGAGCAGGTAGACGAAGCCGACACCGGCCGAGGGGCCGTCTCCGCCGGGGAAGGCGGAGGTGGCGCCGAGGAAGGCCGTCTGTACGCCGTCGATCAGGGTGATCGGGGAGAACAGGCCCATCCACTCGATGGCACCGGTCGAACCGGCGTTGTACGTGATGCCCTGGACGGCGGTCACGGCGCCGTAAGGGATCAGGAGCAGGGCGATGATGGCGGCGACCCCGAAGCCGCGGCGCGGGGTGAGCGCGGCCATGATCAGGCCGAGGCCGGCGAACAGCACCGAGAGCAGCAGCACGGAGACCAGTCCCTGGGCGAACCCCTTGGTCTGGTCCGCGAAGTCGAATTTGGCCAGCAGCGAGCCGATCCACATGATCAGCAGCGGCGTGGCGGTGAGGACGAACAGCGCCGAGGCCATCGCCGCGAATTTGGCGAGGACGTAGTCGACGCGCTCGATGGGCCGCGAGAAGTAGAGCGGCACCGTCTTGAACCGCAGGTCCCGGGAGACCGACTGCGGTGCCTGCGAGGCGAGGAAGAGGCCGATGATCACCTGGGTGGTCAGGGCGTACGTCGTGTACTTGATCGGCAGGCCGGTGGAGCCGGGCACCGCGATGGCGACCGCGACGATGATCAACGCGGGTACGCACATCACGGCGAAGAGGATCATCGGGAGGACCTTGGACTTGGCGGACCGGCCGAGTCCGTAGGCCCCCCGCAGGGACTGCGAGAACAGCGACTTGCGGGCGTAGGCGCGGCCGAGCCGGGCCCCCTCGTAGGACCGGTAGCCGATGTTGTGGATCTGGGTCGAGGTCTCAGGCGCCATCGGAACCGGCTCCCTTCCGGACGAGCTGCTGCTGGTCGCTGTCGCGGAAGACCTCCGCGATGTGGTGGCGGCGCTGCTCCATGCGGACCAGGCCGAGGCCGAGGTCGGCGACGGTGTCGCGCACGATGTCGTAGGTCTCCTCGCCGGTGGCTTCCATGAGCAGGATGTGGCCGGCTCCGGGCAGGCCCTGCTCCTCGCCCGCATGCAGGGTGAGGCCCGCCTCGGCGAGCGCCTTGCGCAGGGCCGCGGTGCCGTCCGGGTGGAGGTCCGTGTCGGTGACCTCGACCGCGAGGGTCGTGGTGATCTGGGTGAAGTCGCTCGTGGAGCTGGAGCGCAGCAGCTTGCCGCCGTCGACGACCACGACGTGGTCGCAGGTCCGCTCCAGTTCACCGAGCAGGTGGGAGGTGACCAGGACGGAGATGCCGAAGTCGGTGTAGACGCGGCGGATCAGGCCGAGCATCTCGTCGCGGCCGACGGGGTCGAGGCCGTTGGTGGGCTCGTCGAGGAGGACCAGCTGGGGATCATGGACGAGCGCCTGGGCCAGTTTGACCCGCTGCTTCATGCCCGTGGAGTAGCCGCCGATGGGGCGGTAGCGCTCCTCGTACAGGCCCACGTGGCGCAGGGTGTCGGCGGTCCGCTCGCGCGCTGCGGTCGGCGGGAGCCCGGACATGCGCGCCATGTGCACGACGAACTCGGTGGCCGAGACGTCGGGCGGCAGGCAGTCGTGCTCGGGCATGTAGCCGACGCGTTCACGGATGGCGCTGCCGTGGGTGGCGACGTCGAGTCCGAGTACGGCGGCACGGCCCTCGGTGGCGGGGGACAGTCCAAGCAGGATCTTGATCAGCGTGGACTTGCCGGCTCCGTTGGCACCCACGAGGCCGGTCACTCCCGGTCCGATGTCCAGGGAGAGCCGGTCGATTGCGGTCACTCGGGGGTACCGCTTGCTCAGGCTTTCGGTCGCGATGACAGTCACGGCTTCGACGTTAGTGGCGCGGCTCGCGCGGATCGTCAGACCTGGAGCGTCATCCGGTCTCCGCCTTCAGGACTACACACCCTGACGAAAGGCTGATGCGGACCGGACAAGTTTGTCCACAGGTCCGTGCACGGGCCTTGACGTGATCTCCGGTCATTGTCACATTCATCAGTGTCAACTTACGGGCGCGTAGCGCGTACGGCTCTACGGACGGACGGCTGTGATGGCTGCGGACACCAGGCAACGCACCGCGCAACTCTCGGCGGAACTGCGCGGGTTCAGGGAAGTGCAACGCCTCTCGTACGAGTGCGCCGAGACCGTCGCCGCACAGCTGCGGCCGGGGGTGACCGAGCGCGAGGCCGCGCGGATGCAGCGCGAGTGGCTGCGCGAGCGCGGGGTGCGGGACTGGTTCCACCTGCCGTTCGCGTGGTTCGGGGACCGGACCGCCTTCGCCAACTTCAAGATCCCCCTGCAGTTCTTCCCGACGAACCGGAAGCTGGAGCCGGGGATGCCGTTCATCCTCGACATGGCGCCCGTCCACAAGGGGTACGCGGCCGACATCGGGTACTCGGGCAGCCTCGGGCTCAACCCGGTGCAGGACCGGCTGATGTCCGATCTCCGGGTGCACCGGGAGCTGATCCTGGAGCAGGTCCGCGAGCGCCGTCCGCTGCGCGAGATCTACGAGAACGTCGAGCGGCTGATGATCCGCCAGGGGTACGCCAACCGGCACCGCGCCTACCCCTTCGGCGTGATCGCCCACAAGATCGACCGGGTCAGGGAACGGCGCTGGTCCCCGACCGCCTTCGGGTTCGGGACGCAGTCCCTCAAGGGGCTGGCCTCCGACGCCCTGCACGGCCACCGCGAGGGCTGGTCCCCGCTGTGGAGCCCGTACCGCTTCTCCGACCACCCGCCGCAGCCCGGCTTGTGGGCGGTGGAGCCGCACCTGGGATTCCGGGGCACCGGCGCGAAGTTCGAGGAGATCCTGGTCGTCACCGACTCACGGGATCCCGCGGAGAGCGCGTTCTGGCTGGACGACGATCTGCCGCACGTGCGGCGCTGGGCCGAGGAGAAGGCAGCATGAGCGGCATGGGCGGAGCGGACGGCACCAAGGACGGCACCCGGAACGGCGGCGAGGACGGCGCCGGGGCGACGGGCCTCGTCGGGGCGCGCGAGCGCCGGGTGCGCACCGGCGGCATCGAACTGTGCGTCGTCGAGCTCGGGGACACGGACCGGCCGACCGTGGTGCTCGTACACGGGTACCCGGACAGCAAGGAGGTCTGGTCGGAGGTGGCGCAGCGGCTGGCGTCCCGCTTCCACGTGGTGCTCTACGACGTCCGCGGCCACGGGCGCTCCTCCGCGCCGGCGCCGCTGCGCGGCGGATTCACCCTGGAGAAGCTGACCGACGACTTCCTGGCGGTGGCGGACGCGGTCAGCCCGGACCGGCCGGTGCACCTGGTCGGCCACGACTGGGGCTCCGTACAGGGGTGGGAGTTCGCGACCGTCGCCCGCACCGAGGGCCGGATCGCCTCCTTCACCTCGATGTCCGGCCCCTCCCTGGACCACTTCGGGCACTGGATCAAGAAGCGGATGGCCCGGCCCACCCCGCGCCGGGCCGCGCAGCTTCTGGGCCAGGGCGCCAAATCCTGGTACGTGTACATGCTGCACACCCCCGTACTGCCGGAACTCGCCTGGCGCGGCCCGCTCGGCAAGCGATGGCCGGGAATACTGGAGCGGGTGGAGAAGGTCCCGGCCGGCTCCTACCCGACGGCCTCGCTGCCCTCGGACGCCGCGCACGGGGCCTGGCTCTACCGCGACAACGTACGGCCGCGGCTGCGTCGGCCGCGCCCGGACGCCTACGCGCACGTGCCGGTCCAGCTGATCACCCCGACCGGGGACGCCTTCCTCTCCGAGCGGCTCTACGACGAGCTGGAGCTGTGGGCCCCCGACCTGGTGCGGCGCACCCTGCCGGCCAAGCACTGGGTGCCGCGGACCCGGCCCGACCAGCTGGCCGCATGGATCACCGAGTTCGTCATCGCCCGGGAGGAACCCGCCACCCGGGTGCCCCAGCAGAAGGCGCCGGGCCGGTACGCCGACCGCTTCGCGGGCCAGCTGGTGCTGGTCACCGGCGCCGCCAGCGGCATCGGCCGGGCCACCGCCTTCGCATTCGCCGAGGCCGGGGCCCGGGTCGTGTGCGTGGACCGGGACGCCGAGGGCGCCGCCCGTACGGCCGAGCTGGCAAGGCTCGTCGGGGCCCCCGAAGCCTGGGGCGAGTGCGTCGACGTCAGCGACGAGCAGGCGATGGAGAAGCTCGCGGCGAAGACGTCCGCCGAGTACGGGGTCGTGGACGTCCTGGTCAACAACGCCGGGATCGGCCTGTCGGGGCCCTTCCTGGAGACCACCTCGGAGGACTGGAGGAAGGTCCTCGACGTGAACCTGTGGGGGGTCATCCACGGCTGCCGGATCTTCGGCCGGCAGATGGCCGAGCGCGGTCAGGGCGGGCACATCGTCAACACCGCCTCCGCCGCCGCCTACCTGCCCTCCAGGACGCTGCCCGCCTACAGCACGTCGAAGGCCGCGGTGCTGATGCTGAGCGAGTGTCTGCGCGCCGAGCTCGCCTCGCAGTCGATCGGGGTGTCGGCGATCTGCCCCGGCATCGTCAACACCAACATCACCGCCACCTCACGCTTCGCCGGGGTGGACGCGGCGGAGGAGAAGCGCCGCCAGGAGCGCTCCTCGCGGCTGTACGGGCTGCGCAACTTCCCGCCGGAGAAGGTCGCCGAGGCGATCCTGCGGGCCGTGGTGCACAACGAGGCCGTGGTGCCCGTGACACCCGAGTCCAAGGGCGCCCTGTGGCTGTCCCGGTTCGCGCCGGGCACGCTGCGGCGGCTCGCGAAGCTGGAACCCCGGCTGTGAACGGGGCGGGGCCGGTGCCGGCGGGGACAGAGCCCGGCACGGCCATATCCCGCTTCTTCCGGCGGTCGTACCATCCCTCGCAGGAGGGCTCGCCGCACAGGGCGGTCGAGTACCTTGCGGCTTCGCCTGCCGCCCGGCCCGCGGCGTCCGGGGTCGGCCGAGCCGCCATGTCGTAGGGAGCCGGGATTGTCAGAACAGGCGGTGGCCGAGTACCGGATCGAGGATCTCGCGCACCACAGCGGGGCGACCGTACGCACCATCAGGGCGTACCAGGACCGTGGGCTGCTGCCGAAGCCGGAGCGGCGCGGGCGCTCCAACGTCTACCGGGACACGCATCTGGCACGGTTGCGCCAGATCGCCGATCTGCTGGACCGCGGCTACACCCTGGCCTCCATCAAGGAGCTGCTGGAGGCATGGGACGCCGGACGCGGGCTCGGCGGTGTGCTGGGGCTCGTCGCCGAGGTCCACGGACCCTGGACCGACGAGGAAGCCGCCCGGATCAGCCGCGCCGAGCTGAACGAGCGGTTCGGCGGCCGGCCCGACGACGACGCGGTGGGCGAGGCGTGCGAGCTGGGCGTGCTGGAGGCGATCCCGGGCCGCCCGGACGAGTTCCTCGTGCCCTCCCCGCAGGAGCTGGCGGTGGCCGCCGAGCTGTACGCGGCCGGGGTGCCGCTGTCCGCCATCACCGGCCATCTGCGGGAGCTGCGCGGGCAGGTGGAGCACATCGCCTCGCGGTTCCTGGAGTTCACCACCGAGCACGTCTTCGCCCGTTACCTCGGGGAGGTCCCGCCGACGGACGCGGACGCGGCGGAGGCGGCGACGATGGTGCGCAGACTGCGCCCCCTGGCCCAGCAGACGGTGGACGCCGAGCTGGCGCGGGCGATGCGGCTGTTCGCGACCCGGCACCTGCAGCGCCATCTCGGGGCGGCCGGGGCGGCGCAGCCCTCCGGGCCCGCGTCGGTGCCGCTGCCGGCGGAGACGGTACGGGCGGTGCAGGAGCTGGTCGGCTCCGAGCACGTCGGGGAGTTCGTCCGGGCCGCCACGGAGCGGGAGCTCCAGGCCCGGACGATGAACGAACTGGCGCGCCGGGCCGGCGGGTAACGGCCCGCCGCAGCCGCGGGTGGCGGGCCAGTGGCAGCCGCCGGTGGCGGCCCGGGGACAGCCGGACCGTAGTCCACAGGGCGGATCACTCGTTTACCGTCAAATCCCACCCAACCGGCTGTGGACAAGTCGTCCATTCCTGTGGACGAGCCTGTGGACGACTCAACCGACGGTCTCGTAGCCGGGGTTCGCGGGGGCGGCGGTCCCGGGGGCGCGGACGGGTACGGCCGGACCCACGGTCGCCGGCGCGTCCTTCGGTTGGCGCCCGGTGCCCCCGTAGAGGAGGGCGGCGAGGGCCAGGCCCAGGACACCACCGACCGCCTGGGCCGCGATGAACCCGGGCAGCGACTGCGGGGCGATGCCGGCGAAGGAGTCGCTGAAGGCGCGCCCGACGGTCCCCGCCGGGTTGGCGAACGAGCCGGACGAGGTGAACCAGATCGCGGAGGCGATGTACGCCGCGACCGCGGCCGGGATCAGCCTCGGGCGCCCGATGCGCTCCAGGCCCTGGATGAGCAGGACGAGTCCCGCGGTGGCGACGACCTCGCCGACGAGCAGGTGGCCGCCGCCGCGGATCTGGGTGGAGAAGGTGCCGGGGGTCCGGCCGAACATCACCTCGGCGAGGACGGCGCCGCTGATGGCCCCGGCGGTCTGGGCGGCGCTGTAGACCAGGGCTTCCCTGCCGCCGATCCCCTCGCCGCCGCGCCGGCGGGCCCACCAGGAGGTGAGGGTGACGACCGGGTTGAGGTGGGCTCCGGACAGCGGCCCGAAGAGCGTGATGATCAGCCCGAGGCCGATGGCCGAGGCGAGCGAGTTTGCGACGAGGGCGACACCGGTGTCCCGGCTGAGGTCGGAGGCCTGGATACCGGAACCGATCACCACCACGAGGAGGCCGGCGGTGCCGATGAGTTCGGCGACCGCGCGGCGCGGCAGAGAAGCGTGGATCGTCATGGGTTCTCCCCCTGGGCAGTAGTTCAGCGGAAAATGTATTCCGTATCTTGGAAACGCGATAGAGGGTGTCCGAGACCGGCAGAGCGCCGATAAATCGCTGCTCGACCCCCGTCCGACCCGGCAAGCTGGTGCCATGGACGACAGACGCACCGTGAAGGTGTCCAAATACGTCTCGAAACACCTGCGGCATCAGCCGGAACGCATCGGACTGGTGCTCGATCCCCAGGGCTGGGTGGAGATCGACGATCTTCTCCATGCGGCCGCCGCCCACGGATTCCCCGTCAGCCGCGCCGAGCTCGACCACGTCGTCGCCGCCAACGACAAGCAGCGGTTCGCCGTCGACGGCACCCGCATCCGCGCCAACCAGGGCCACACCGTCCCCGTGGACCTGGACCTGCCGGAGGCCGAGCCGCCCGCGTACCTGTACCACGGCACCGTCGGCGCCGCCCTCGACGCGATCCGCGCCGAGGGTCTGCGTCCCATGGCCCGCCACCACGTGCACCTGTCCCCCGACCGGGAGACCGCGACCCGGGTGGGCGCGCGCCGCGGCCGGCCCGTCGTCCTGGCGGTGGACGCGGGGGCGATGCGCGCGGCGGGGCACGTCTTCCGGATCAGCGCCAACGGCGTGTGGCTGGTGGATGCCGTGCCGCCGCAGTTCCTGCGCTTCTCGTAACGCCCTTCGCCGCCGTCCGGCCCGTTCCCGTACCGCCCGGCGGCGCCGCAATTCACCGAGAGATTGTCAGATCATCCCCCTACTCTGTTCCTCATTCCGATCCGTGAGGGGGGTACCTCGCGATCGCCGAACCATCCATGCGAAATACGCGAGGTGACGCCCCGTGACGTCCACATCGGCTTCCTTCTCCCACTCCGATTCCTCGGCCAACAGCTTCCAGGTCGATCTGCGCGGCCTGGTCGACCTGCTCTCCCACCACCTCTACTCCAGCCCGCGCGTCTACGTCCGCGAGCTGCTGCAGAACGCGGTGGACGCCGTCACCGCCCGCCATGCACTCGACCCCGGAGCCGAGATCCGCATCCGCCTGTCGGCGTCCGCGAACCGGGTGACCATCGAGGACAGCGGCATCGGCCTGACCGCCGCCGAGGCCCACTCGCTCCTCGCCACCATCGGCCGCAGCTCCAAGCGCGGCGGCGACCACGGTCTGGAGACCACCCGCCAGGAGTTCCTGGGCCAGTTCGGCATCGGCCTGCTCGCCTGCTTCGTCGTCGCCCGGCAGATCCGCGTCATCACCCGTTCCGCGCGCGACCCCCGGGCCGCGCCCGTCGAGTGGCTGGCCACGGACGACGGCTCGTACACGGTCCGCGAACTGCCCGACGAGGCTCGGCGGGAGCCCGGCACCACCGTCATCCTGGAGGCCCGGCCGGGGGCCGAGGAGTGGACCGTCCCGGCCAAGGTCGAGCAGCTGGCCCGCGACTACGGCGCCCTGCTCCCCTACGACATCACCTTCGACGACGGCGAGGGCGGCGAGCCGCGGCCCGTCACCGACCGGCCCGCCGTGTGGGACCGCCCCCACCCCACCCCCGCCGCGCGCCGCGTCGCACTCGCCGGCCACTGTGCGCAGCTCTTCGGTTTCACCCCGCTCGACAGCATCGACCTCGACCTGCCCGTCGCCGGCGTGCGCGGAGTGGCGTACGTCCTGCCCGAGCCGACCAGCCCCGCCCACCGGGCCGGACACCGCGTCCACCTCAAGGGGATGCTGCTCACGGACCACGCCGACAACCTGCTGCCCGACTGGGCGTTCTTCGTCCGCGCGGTCATCGACACCGACACGCTGCGCCCCACCGCCTCCCGGGAGAACCTGTACGACGACGAGACCCTGTCCGCGGTACGGGAAGCCCTCGGCGCCCGGGTCCGGGCCTGGCTCGCCGAACTCGCCGCGAGCGAACCCGAGCGCCTGGCAGCCTTCCTGAGCGTCCACCACCTCGGCGTGAAGTCCCTGGCCCGGCACGACGCCGAGCTGCTCGGCCTGATGCTGCCCTGGCTGCCCTTCGAGACCAGCGACGGCTCTATGAGCCTCCAGGAGTTCACGGCCGCCCACACCGAGATCCACTTCACGCGCACCGTCGAGGAGTTCCGCCAGATCGCCCCGATCGCGGCGGCCCACGGCCTCGGCGTCATCAACGCCGGCTACACCTACGACGCCGACCTCCTCGCCCTGCTGCCGACCGTCCGGCCGGACCTCAAGGTCATGGAGCTGGACGCCGGGGCCGTCACCGAGCGGCTCGACCCGGTCCCGACCGGCGCCGAACTGGCCCTCGCCCCCTTCCTGTCCACGGCCCGCACCCGCCTGGAGCCGCAGGGCTGCGACGTCGTGCTGCGCGCCTTCCAGCCCGTCTCCGTCCCCGCCCTCTACCTCGACGACCGCCAGGCCCGCCAGGAGCGCGACCGCACGGCGGCCCTGAGCAGCGCCGACTCCCTGTGGAGCGGAATCCTCGGCGCTCTGCGCGGCTCCGCACCCCGCGCCCGCCTGGTCCTCAACCACAACAACCCGCTGATCCGTCGGATCGCGGCCCTGCCCGACGAGGCCCTGACCGGTACGGCCGTCGAATCGCTCTACGGGCAGGCGCTGCTGATGTCCCAGCGGCCGCTGCGCCCCGCCGACTCCACCCTGCTCAACCGGGCCTTCCTCGGGCTCCTGGAATGGGCGACCCACTCCACCGACTCCCCGGAGGGACGGAAGTGACCACACTGACGCGCGAGGAGATCGAGCAGGGCCTGGCGGAGAACAGCAGCTCCCCGAACGGGACCGCGCGCAATGCGCACGCCGAGGTGCTCGCGGGCGCGGCGGAGGCCATCGGTGACGGGGCTCTGTTCCGCCGGGCCCTCGACAATCTGATCAACGCCTACCTCTGGAGCGCCGAGTCCTCCAAGATGCTGGTGCCGTTCGCCCGGCTGCTCCAGGAGTACGACAAGGACCCCGGGGCCTTCTCCCGGTGGGAGGCCCACTCGCTGTTCTGGCAGTTCAAATGGGTGGCCACGGCCATCGGCGACTCCCCGGAGGTCCCTCTGGAGTCCGCCACGGGCTGGCTGGACGAGATGGAGCGCCGCTACCGGATCGCCGGCTACAGCGAGCGCCCGGTACGCGAGGCAGAGCTGTGGCTCGCCGACGCGATCGGCGACGACGACCGGGCCGAGCGGGCGTTCCGGGCCTGGCTGGCCGCCGACCGCGACGACATGAGCGACTGCCACGCCTGCGAACTCAACGGCCAGGGTGCGTACGCCGTGCTGCGCGGGGACGACCTCCAGGCCCTGGACGTCTGGCAGCCCGTGCTGGCGGGCAACCGGACCTGCGCCGAGGAGCCCCACCGGGTGCTCGCCGCTTCGCTGCTGCCGCTGCTGCGCGTCGGCCGCCTCGACGAGGCCCGCTCGCACCACGTGCGCGGCTACCGCATGGCCCGCGGCAACGAGAGCCTGCTGCCGTCGGTCGGCAAGCACATCGAGTTCTGCGCCCTGAGCGGCAACGAGTCACGCGGCCTGGAGATCCTCGCCGAGCATGCCGCCCACGTCGGCCCCCTCGTCAACGTCGACGACCAGATGGCGTTCCACGGCGGCGTCCTCGTCCTGCTGCGCCGGCTGATCGAGCTGGGGCACGGCCAGAGCCCGGCCGTCCCCTACGAGGGTGTCCCGCACTCGGTCTCCGAGCTGTACGAGGTGCTGCGCGCGGGCTCGCTCGACATCGCCCGGCGGTTCGACGCCCGCAACGGCACCAGCCGGGTCTCCGACCGCTTCCTCGCCCGGATCGGGCGTGAGCCACTGGTCGACGTACTGCCCCTGGGGGTGCGCAGCACGGCGCTGCCGCAGCCGCGGACCGCCGCACCCGCGAGCCCCGCCGCGGCCGCGCCCGTACCGCCGGCGGCCGGCTTCGACGAGCTGGTGGAGCGGGCCCGGCAGGCCCGGGAACAGCGGCATCCCGCGGCCGACGCACTGTGGGACGAGGTCGGCGTACGCGCGGACACGTGCCCGGAGAGCGCAGCGGACCCGCTGGTCATGGCCGATGTGGCTGACCACCGGGCCCTGGCGGCCGCCCGCGCCGGGGCGGACGACGCGGCGGCGCTGCTGGAGGCGGTCCGGGACCGCTACCGGGAGCTCGGGCAGGACGATCGCGCCGCGCTGGCCCAGCTGCGGCTGGCGAGCGCGGCCGCGCAGTCCGGGGCCGAGCCCCGGCGGATCCGGGAGCTGCTGGCGGTCGCCGTGGACGCTGCCGAGGCACTGGCCCCGGACGAGCCGCTGCGCCCGCGCCGGATCGCGCTGGCGGAGCTGACGGCGATCCGCGTGGAGTCGTACCTGCGCCCCCTGGAGGCAGGTGCGGAGCACGATCACGAACACGGCCCCGGAGAGGACCACGGGCACGGTGAGCTGGCGGCCGAGCTCGTGGCGTTCGCCGCCGCCCACCGGGAGTCGCTGCCCGGCCTGGCGGCGGAGGCCGAGGAGATGCTCGGCCGCATCGCCCTGTCTCAGGGCGACCCCGAGCGCGCCCTGCCGCTGCTGGCCTCGTCCGCGGGGCGCTCGGTGTCGGCGGGTCTGCCCTGGCAGGCGGTGGACGCGCTGGTGCTGCGCGCCGGTGTGCTGATGTCGCTGGGCCGGCCCGCGGAGGCGGAGGCGGACGCGCGTTCCGCGCTGGAACACTCCGCGGAGGTGGTCGACGCCGAGACGCAGGGCGTCGTACGGCTCACCCTGGCGGACATCCTGCTGCGCCGGGCCGACGCCGCGGCGGAAGCGGCCGAGCACGCCCTCACCGCGGCGCACTGGTTCGACCAGGCGGGTCTGACCTCCGACGGAGGGGCGCAGGCCCGGCTGGTGCTGGCGCGGGCGTACGCGCGGGAGAACCGGCACGCCGACGCGGTGGAGGTCTTGCAGTCGACGCTGCCCGACCTGCTGGAGCACGGCGAGGGCCAGACCGTGTCCGTACGGGAGTTCCTCGGGGACCTGCTGCGCCAGCTGAACGATCCCCGGGCGGCTGCGGAGCAGTACCTGCTGGCGGCGGAGGTGGCCAAGGGGTGGGAGGACCCGCGACCGCAGGCCGTCTTCGCGCAGGCTGCCGCGGAGCAGCTCTCCGCCGCGCGCCTGGTCCCGGAGGCGGTCGCCGCGTACGAGCGGTCGCTGGAGCTGTACCGGGCGGCGGGGGGTGCCCCGGTCGCGGAGGTGCGGATCCTGCGCTCGCTGGCCTGGATGGCGCCGCGGGGGGACACCGGCGCGGCGGCGTGGGCGCGGGCGCGGGACCTGATGGACCAGGCGGTCGCCGTCCTGGAGACCGCGTCGGCCGAACAGGCGCAGGCCCCCGGGGAGCAGGCCGCGGAGCTTCGGGCCGAGCTCGCCCAGACCTGGCTCCAGCTGGCGCAGGTGCTCGACTGGCGGGTCACCTCGCACGAGGAGGCGGAGGACGCCGAGGACGAGGACGCGGACCGCGGTGACGAGGAGGGCGGTGACGAGGAGGGCGCCCGGGACTCCCGCCGCACCGGGGCGCAGGACGAGCCGGACACAGCGGCACTGCGGCTGGAGGAGATCGAGCTGACGGAGCGGGCCGCCGCCCTCTATGCGGAGCTGGGTCCGGACCATCTGGGGGACCGGCTCCAGTGTGTGCAGTACGCGGCCTGGACCGAGCAGGAGATCGGTCGCGGCGAGGCGGGAATCGCCCGTCTCTCGGCCCTGGTGGACGAGCTCCTGGCGGTGAGCGACGGGGTACCCGGGGATCTGCTGGAGCGTGCCCAGTCGTCCCTGGACAGCCTGAAGCGGTCCTCCTGAGGCCCCTGGAGCACTGAACTCCCGAGGTTGTGCCGTTCTGCCGCCGATGCCCCGTCGCCACCAGGCGCCGGGGCATCGCGGGCATCAGCCGGCCAGCTGGGCCAGGCCCTCGGTGGCGATCTTCTCGAAGACCTTCTCGTCGGCCGCGAACTCGGAGTCCGGGATCGGCGCGTGGATCACGATCTCCGTGAAACCGAGCTCCTGGTGGCGCCCGGCGAAGTCGACGAACGCGTCCACGGAGTCCAGCATCGTGGTGCGCTCCGGGGTGAAGCCGGTCAGCAGGATCTTCTCCACCGACTCGGGCGCCCGCCCGATCTCGGCGAACGCCTTGTCGAGCCGTGCCAGCTGGCCGGCGATGGCCGCCAGCGACTGCTCGGGGGTGCCCTCCTCGAAGAGCTTCGGATCGCCGGTGGTCACCCAGGCCTGTCCGTGGGCGGCGGCCAGCTTGAGACCCCGCGGGCCGGTCGCGGCGACCGCGAACGGCAGGCGGGGCCGCTGCACGCAGCCGGGGATGTTGCGGGCCTCGTCGGCGGAGTAGAAGGTGCCGCGTTCACTGGTCGCGGCCTCGGTGAGCAGCCGGTCCAGCAGCGGCACGAACTCTGCGAAGCGGTCCGCGCGCTCCCGCGGGGTCCAGGGGTCCTGGCCGAGCGCAGTGGCGTCGAAACCGTTGCCGCCGGCGCCGATACCGAGGGTGAGGCGGCCGCCGGAGATGTCGTCCAGCGACATGAGCTCCTTGGCCAGTGTCACCGGGTGCCGGAAGTTCGGAGAGGTGACGAGCGTGCCCAGGCGCAGCGTCTCGGTGGCTGCGGCCGCCGCGGTCAGGGTCGGGATCGCGCCAAACCACGGCAGGTCACGGAAGGACCGCCAGGTCAGGTGGTCATAGGTGTAGGCCGTGTGGAACCCGAGCCGCTCGGCTCGCACCCACTGGTCGCGGCCGCCCCCGTGCCACGGGCGTACCGGGAGGATCACAGTGCTCAGACGCAGACTCATGGGTTCGAGACTACGGCCCTGCTCATGTTTCACGTGAAACATGAGCAGTCCCCGTGTCACCGGAGGACGCGTCTCCACGGTGGCTGGGGGAGAAACATCGCCATCCCGTGCAAGGGTCCTGCCCGCGCTGGTCCGCTGCCGCAGGGCCATCGGCGAAGATGGAGGCGTGACCTCGGCTCCCCAGCGCCCGGACGGGCCTACCCCCACCCCCCGGCTCATCGCCACCGACCTCGACGGCACCCTGCTGCGCGACGACAAATCCGTCTCGCTCCGCACGGTCGCCGCCCTCGCCGCCGCCGAGAAGGCCGGGATCGAGGTCTTCTTCGTCACCGGCCGCCCGGCCCGCTGGATGGACGTGGTCAGCGACCACGTCCACGGCCACGGTCTGGCGATCTGCGCGAACGGAGCCGCGGTGGTCGACCTCCACGCGGGCCGGGAGTTCGTACAGGTGCGTGCGCTGCCGCGGGCGACGGCGCTGACGGTCGTGGAGACGCTGCGCTCCAGCGTTCCGGGCACCTCCTTCGCGGTCGAGCTGACCACGGGCATCAACTACGAGCCGCTGTACCCGCCCTTCTTCCAGGACCCGGGCGCCAAGGTGGCCACTGCGGAGAAGCTGCTGGAGAAGGAGGCGGACGACACCTCCGCTCCCGTCCTGAAGCTGCTCGCGCACCACGCCGAGCTCGCCCCGGACGAGTTCCTGGCACTCGCCCGCTCGGCCGCCGGCGCCTACGCGTCGATCACCCGCTCCAGCCCGACCGCCCTGCTGGAGATCAGCGGACTGGGCGTCTCCAAGGCCAGCACCCTCGAGCTGTGCTGCGCCGAGCGCGGGATCTCGCCCGCCGAGGTCGTCGCCTTCGGTGACATGCCGAACGACGTGGAGATGCTTCGCTGGGCGGGCACCTCGTACGCGATGGGCAACGCCCACCCGGACGTCCTCGCGGCGGCTTCCGGCCGTACGGTCGCCAACAACGAGGACGGCGTCGCGGTCGTCATCGAGCGCATCATCGCGGAACGCGCCGCCCACCAGAGATAGAACCGGCGGCCTGGGCCTGGGCTTGAGCCCGGGCCTGGGCTTGAGCCTGGGCCTGGGCTTGAGCCTGGGCCGGCCAGAGCGTCAGAGCGGGGCCTCCCACACCAGGGTGGTCCCCGTGCTCTCCTCGCCGATACCGGGGCCGTACGAGCTCGATCCGCCCAGCGATTCGGCCCGGCGGCGCAGATTCCGCAGCCCGCTGCGCCGGCCGCCCTCCGGGATGCCCACCCCGTCGTCGGCGACCTCCAGCCGTACCCCGGGCCGCCCGTCGGCCAGCGTGGCGGTGCAGTCCACCACCACCTCGATCCGGGACGCCTCCGCGTGCCGGAAGGCGTTCGACAGGGCTTCGCGCAGCGCAGCGATCAGGTTCTTGCCCACCAGTTCGCCGACCATCGTGTCGACCGGGCCGAGGAACCGGTGCGAGGGTTTGAAGCCCAATGGCACCGCGGCCATGTTGATCTCCCGCAGGACCCGGGTGCGCAGCCCCGACGGGGCCTCGGCAGGCCCCTGCTGGAGCGCGAAGATCGCGGTGCGGATCTCCTGGATGGTCACGTCCAGCTCGTCCACGGCCTTGCCCACCCCGTCGACGACCTCCGGGACCATGGACCGCCGCTGGGCGCCCTCCAACATCATTCCGGTGGCGAACAGCCGCTGGATGACGAGGTCGTGCAGGTCCCTGGCGATCCGGTCGCGGTCCTCGAACACCGCGAGCCGCTCCCGGTCGCGCTGTGCCTCGGCCATCATCAGTGCGAGCGCGGCCTGGGAGGCGAACTGGGTGGCCAGGGTCCGCTCGGACTCGCTGAACGGCCGCTCGCCCCGGCCCCGCGGGGTGACCAGCGCACCCAGCACCCGGCCCCCGCTGTGCAGCGGCAGCATCATGCAGGGTCCGTACTGGCTGGTCAGCGGGCTGATCATGCGAGGGTCGGAGGCGGCGTCATCCGCGAAGACCGGCTCGCCCCGGAGCAGCTTCGCCACCACCGGGCTCTCGGCCGGGATCACCAGGCCGAGCGAGGTGGCCGGGTTGTCGGCGGAGACGGCGACGATCTCCATGCCGCCCTCCTCCGCGGGCAGCAGCACGATCCCGGCGGCGGAGTCCGCCAGACGGCGGGCCTGCTCGGCCACCACCGCGAGGGCGTCGTCCGCGTCGCCACCCGACAGCAGGGCGGTCGTGACGGCGACCGAGCCGTCGATCCACCGCTCCCGCTGGGTGGCGGCCTCGTACAGCCGGGCGTTGCCGATCGCGATGCCCGCCTCGGTGGCCAGGACCCGGACCATGTGGACGTCGTAGTCGTTGAACCGGCCGCCGTCGTTCTTCTCGGCGAGGTACAGATTGCCGAAGATCTCCCCCTGCACCCGGATCGGGACGCCGAGGAAGGTCTTCATGGGCGGGTGGTGCGGCGGGAACCCGGCCGAGCGCGGGTCCTTCGTCAGGTCGGCGAGCTGCACCGTGCCGGAATGCGCGATCAGCGCGCCGAGCAGGCCCCGCTTCCCGTCCGGCCGGTGTCCGATCTTCCGGGCCGTCTCGGCGTCGATGCCGAAGGTGACGAAGTCCGACAGCCCGCGGCCCTCGACGTCGACGACGCCGATCGCCGCGTACCGGGCGTCCGCGAGTTCGGCCGCGGTCTCGCAGATGCGGTCGAGGGTGGAGTGCAGTTCCAGGCCGGTCCCGACCGAACGCATGGCCTCCAGCAGTTGCGGCACCCGCGCAGTGAGCTCGGTGGAGAGGCCCTGCAGACTCCGGGTGGCCTGGGTGGCCGCCACCAGCGTGTCCGGTGTTCCGGGCGGTGACTCCGGCGGTTCCTGTGACTCCTGCACTGACATGCCCTTGAGCGTAGTTAGTCCCTTTTACCGGGGAAAGTCGGCCAGGACCCCGTCGGATGCCCGTTCGCGCTCCAGCAGCTTCCGCAGCGGTCCCTCCACGGCCGCCAGCTCCGCGTAGGCGCCCCGCTGCACGACCGCTCCGCGCTCCAGTACGAGCACCTCGTCGACCGCCTCCAGGCCCGCCAGCCGGTGCGTGATCAGCACGGTGGTCCGGCCCTCGGTCGCCGCCAGCAGATCCGCCGTCAGGGCGTCCGCGGTGGCCAGGTCCAGGTGTTCGGCCGGTTCGTCGAGCACGAGCACGGGGAAGTCGGCGAGCAGTGCCCTGGCCAGGGCAAGCCGCTGGCGCTGGCCGCCGGAGATCCGCTCGCCGTGCTCGCCGACCAGGGTGTCCAGGCCGTCCGGGAGGCCGTCGGCCCACTCCAGCAGCCGGGCCGCCGCCAGGGCCTGCCGCAGCTGCTCCTCGCTCGCCCCGGGCCGGGCCAGCCGCAGGTTCTCCCGTACCGAGCTGTCGAAGAGGTGCGCGTCCTGGGCACACAGGCCCACGATCCGGCGGACCCCGTCGCTGTCGAGGCTGCGCGCGTCGGTCCCGCCCAGCGTGTACGTGCCCTGGTGGAGGTCCAGGAACCGCAGCAGGACCTGGGCCAGCGAGGTTTTGCCCGCACCCGAGGGACCGACGACGGCGAGCCGCCGGCCGGCCTCCAGGGTCAGGTCCAGCCCGTGCAGAGCGTCCCGTTCCTGCCCGGGATGGCGGGCTGCCAGCCCCGTGAGCCGCAGCGGGAAGGGGGAGGTCGGCATCCCGGCCGGGCGTTCCGGCTCGGCGACCGGGACGGGAGCGTCGATGACCTCGTGGATCCGCTCGGCGCTGCGGCGCACCCGCTGCCGGTACTGGACGGCCTGCGGAAGGCCGTTGACCGCTTCGAAGGCGGCGAGCGGAGTCAGCACGGCCACGGCCATGGCCACGCCGGACAGCCGTCCGTCGTGCACGGCTCCGGCGGCCAGGGCTGCGCAGGCCACCACGGTCAGCCCGCACGCCAGGGCGGTCAGTCCGGCCCCGAGTCCGCCGGCGGCGGCTGTGCGGGCGGCGATGGCGGTCAGCGTCCGGTCACCGTCCTTCGCGGCGTCCTTGCGCCCGGTCAGCGCGCCGGCGACGGTCAGCTCGGCGGTCCCGGTCAGCAGGTCGGCCACCCGGGTCGCGAGTTCTCCGCGGGCCGGCGCAAGCTGCCGCTCCGCACGCCGGGCGCAGGCTCCGCTGACGAGCGGCACCCCGACCCCCGCGGCGAACAGCCCGAAGGCGAGCGCTGCTCCCGCCCCCGGCAGCAGCCAGGCGGTGAAGGCGACCGAGCCGGTGCCGACGAGCACGGCGGTGCCGACCGGCAGCAGCCAGCGCAGCCAGTAGTCCTGGAGGGAGTCGGCGTCGGCCACCACACGGGCCAGCAGGTCTCCGCGCCGCTGCTGCCGCAGCCCGGCGGGTGCGATGCGCTCCAGTCGGCGGAACACCGAGACCCGCAGTTCGGCGAGCATCCGCAGCACGGCGTCGTGCGAAACGAGCCGCTCCGCGTACCGGAAGACGGCGCGTCCGATCCCGAAGGTCCGGGTCGCCGTGACGGCCACCATCAGGTAGAGCACCGGCGGTTGTTCCGAGGCCCGCGAGATGAGCCATCCGGAGACGGCCATCAACCCGACGCTGCACCCGACGGCCAGCGCCCCGAGCAGCAGGCCGAGCCTGAACCGCCCCTGCCAGGGCCTGGCCACGGCGCGCACCCGCCGGAGCGGATCGTCCCCGCCCGAGTCGCCGCCGACGGCCTTGGCGGTCCGTTCGGGAGCGCTGCCGAGGATCCGTTCGCCGGGAGCCGACAGCCCGTTGCGCTCCCCGCCGAGGCCGTCGGAGCCGGCGCCCCTGGCTGCGCGCGCGGGGGAGGGGAGGGCCCGGAGCCCCGCGGCTCCCACCGGCACCACGCGGTCGGCCACGGCCAGCAGCGCCGGCCGGTGGACGACCAGCAGCACGGTCCGGCCGACCGCGAGGCGTCGTACGGCGTCCACCACGGCCGCCTCGGTCTCCCCGTCGAGTGCCGCGGTCGGCTCGTCCAGCAACAGCACGGGCCGGTCCGCGAGGAACGCCCGTGCGAGGGCGAGTCGCTGACGCTGGCCGGCGGACAGCCCGACCCCGCCTTCTCCGAGCTCGGTGTCGACCCCGCGGGGCAGTGTGGAGACGAACTCCCATGCCCCGGCGTCCTTCAGGGCCCCGGCCACCGCGTCCGCGGACGCGTCCGGCCGTGCCAGCCGTACGTTCTGCGCGATCGTCCCGGCGAACAGGTGCGGGCGCTGCGGTACCCATGCGATCCGCTCCCGCCACTGTTCCAGCGACAGCGAGGCGAGGTCCACACCCCCGATCCGCACCTGGCCCGCAGTCGGTGACACGAAGCCCAGCAGCACCTGGAGCAGCGTGGACTTGCCCGCGCCGCTCGGTCCGGTGAGGGCCACGCACTCCCCGGGTCCCACCGTCAGCGAGACCGGTCCCGGCGAGTCCTCTCCCCGGCCCTCGTAGCGGACGGCGACGCCGTCGAGCTCGATCCGCAGCCCGGCGGCCGGCACCGGGGCTCCGCCGCCGGAGGTGGCGACCGGGGTCTGGAGCACCTCGAAGATCTCCTCCGCGGCCGCCAGCCCCTCGGCGGCCGCGTGGTACTGCGCCCCGACCTGGCGCAGCGGCAGATAGGCCTCGGGGGCCAGGATCAGGATGACCAGCCCGGTGTACAGGTCGAGTTCCCCGTGGACCAACCGCATGCCGATGGTCACGGCGACCAGCGCCACGGACAGTGTCGCCAGCAGCTCCAGCGCGAAGGAGGATAGGAACGCGATGCGCAGGGTCCGTACGGTCGCCTGCCGGTACTCGTCGGTGATCTTGCGGATCGACTCGGCCTGGGCCTTGGCTCTGCCGAAGACCTTCAGCGTCGGCAGCCCGGCCACCACGTCCAGGAAGTGGCCCGACAGCCGGGACAGCAGCCGCCACTGGCGGTCCATGCGGGACTGGGTGGCCATGCCGATCAGCACCATGAACAGCGGAATGAGCGGCAGCGTGACCACGATGATGGCCGCTGAGACCCAGTCCTCGGTGACGATCCGCGCGAGGACCGCCCCCGGGACCACCACCGCGAGTCCCAGCTGGGGCAGGTAGCGGGAGAAGTAGTCGTCCAGGGCGTCCACGCCCCGGGTGGCCAGCGCCACCAGCGATCCGGTCTGCCGACCGCTCAGCCAGCCGGGCCCCAGATCCGCCGCGCGGTCCAGCAGCCGCCCCCTGAGCTGCGACTTGACCGCCGCACTCGCCCGGTGGGCGGCCAGCTCCGTGAGCCAGGCGAGCAGGCCGCGCCCCAGCGCCACTGCCGCCAGCAACAGCAGCGGCGTGCGCAGCGCCTGTCCGTCCAGCCCCTGCTCGAAGGCGCCGACCACGATCTCGGCGATCAGCATCGCCTGACCTACGACCAGCCCCGCCCCGGCAAACCCCAGGCCCACCACGGCCGCCAGGAAGAGGCGGGTGGAGCGGGCGTACCGGAGCAGGCGCGGGTCGATCGGTTTCACGTGAAACATCCCCCAGAGCAGGGTCGGGCAGCAGGGTCGGGATCAGTGCGCGTCAGCGATGTGCTGCGTACCGATCCGCTTGCGGAACACCCAGTAGGTCCAGCCCTGGTAGAGCAGGACGAGCGGCGTGGCCACTCCCGCGCACCAGGTCATGATCTTCAGCGTGTACGGGCTGGATGAGGCGTTGGTGACCGTGAGGTTCCACGCGTCGTTCAGCGAGGACGGCATCACGTTCGGGAAGAGCGTCAGGAAGAGCATCGCGACCGCGGCCGCGATGGTGATCCCGGAGAGGGCGAACGACCAGCCCTCGCGGCCCGCGAGGTTGCAGGCCAGGGCTCCCACCAGAGCCACGACCGCGACGGCCATGGCGACCAGGCTCTTGCCGTCGCCGTGCGAGACCTGGGTCCAGCCCAGGAAGGCGAGGGCCAGCACGGCGGTGAGCAGGCCCAGCCGGGTCGCCAGTGTGCGCGAGCGCTCCCGGATGTCCCCGACCGTCTTGAGGGCGGTGAACACCGCCCCGTGGAAGGTGAAGAGGGTGAGGGTGACGAGGCCGCCGAGCAGCGAGTAGACGTTGAGCAGGTCGAAAAGGCCGCCGACGTAGTTCATGCGCTCGTCGATCTTCACGCCGCGCACGATGTTGGCGAAGGCCACGCCCCAGAGGAACGCGGGGATCAGCGAGGTCCAGAAGATGGCGTGTTCCCAGTTGGTCTGCCACCTGTCCTCGTCCCGCTTGTGCCGGTACTCGAAGGCGACGCCGCGGATGATCAGGCAGATCAGGATGAGCAGCAGCGGCAGGTAGAACCCCGAGAAGAGGGTGGCGTACCACTCCGGGAAGGCGGCGAAGGTGGCACCGCCGGCGGTGAGCAGCCAGACCTCGTTGCCGTCCCACACGGGTCCGATCGTGTTGATCAGGACCCGTCGCTCCTTGCGGTCGCGGGCGAGCAGCTTGGTCAGGACTCCGACCCCGAAGTCGAAGCCCTCCAGGAAGAAGTAGCCGGTCCACAGGACGGCGATGAGCACGAACCAGACGTCATGGAGTTGCATGGTGTGGTCCCCTCAGCCTCAGTACGAGAAGGCCATCGGCCGGTCGGGGTTCTTGTCGTCCCCGCCGATCTTGGTGGGCGGGTTCAGGTCGGCCTCGGTGAGCTCGGGCGGCCCGAGCTTCACGTACTTCACCAGCAGCCTGACCTCGATCACCGCGAGCACGGCGTACAGGAGAGTGAAGCCGATCATCGAGGTGAGCACCTCGCCCTGGGAGACGTGGGGCGAGACCGCGTCACGGGTGCGCAGGACGCCGTAGACCACCCAGGGCTGGCGGCCCATCTCCGTGAAGATCCAGCCCCAGGAGTTGGCGATCAGCGGGAAGCCCATGGTCCACAGGGCGACGATCCAGTACCACGTGGCGAACCGGGGACTGAGCGCCTTCTTGAAGAGGACGAGGTGCGGGACCTCGTCCTCGCCGGTCCGCAGGCCCGGAGGCAGCATGAACTTCTTGCGGGTGAGCCAGAGCCCCAGCACTCCGACGCCGAGCGAGGCCATGCCGAAGCCGATCATCCAGCGGAAGCCCCAGTAGGCGACGGGGATGTTGGGCCGGTAGTCGCCGGGCCCGAACTTCTCCTGTTCCGCCTTGTTGACGTCGTTGATGCCGGGGACGAAAGAGGTGAAGTCGTCGTTGGCCAGGAAGGACAACAGACCCGGGATCTCTATCGCGACCTTGTTGTGGCCCTTTTCGACGTCTCCGTAGGCGAAGACCGAGAAGGGCGCGGGAGCCTCGCCGTCCCAGAGCGCCTCGGCGGCGGCCATCTTCATCGGCTGCTGCTTGAACATGACCTTGCCGAGCAGGTCACCGCTGATGGCGGTGCCCATGCCGGCGATGATCAGGGTGACCAGGCCGAGCCGCAGCGACGTCCGCATCACGGGGATGTGCTTCTTGCGTGCCAGGTGGAAGGCCGAGATGCCGACCATGAAGGCGCCGCCGACCAGGAAGGCCGCCGTGATGGTGTGGAAGAACTGGGTCAGGGCCGTGTTCTGGGTGAGCACCAGCCAGAAGTCGGTGAGCTCGGCGCGGCCCCGCTCCCCGTTGATCCGGTAGCCGACCGGGTGCTGCATCCAGGAATTCGCCGCGAGGATGAAGTACGCGGAGAGGATGGTGCCGATCGAGACCATCCAGATGCAGGCCAGGTGGATCTTCTTCGGCAGCTTGTCCCAGCCGAAGATCCACAGGCCGATGAAGGTCGACTCGAAGAAGAAGGCGATCAGCGCCTCGAAGGCCAGCGGGGCCCCGAAGACGTCACCGACGAAACGCGAGTAGTCGGACCAGTTCATGCCGAACTGGAACTCCTGCACGATGCCCGTGACGACACCCATCGCGATATTGATCAAGAAAAGCTTGCCCCAGAACTTGGTGGCCCTGAGGTACTTCTCTTTCCCCGAACGCACCCAGGCGGTCTGAAGACCTGCCGTGAGTGCGGCGAGCGAGATCGTCAGCGGGACGAACAGGAAGTGGTAGACGGTGGTGATGCCGAACTGCCAGCGCGCCAACGTCTCTGGCGCCAAAGCTACGTCCACGTCGTCGTCTCCTTCGGTGCGCCGTGGTCACTGCCGCAGTTTGCCTGGCATGCCCTACCCAATAGCTGACAAAGCAGGACACGCTTGTGAACGCGTTCACATTCACAAGCATTATGTCGTACCGCTCCCGACGCCTTTCAGCCGGGGTCCCCCTAGTCAATACATTCAACAGATTGTTGAATGTCGTTCATGAGGATTCGGATCTCCTGGCCCGCGGGCCAGCTCACGGCAACCCTTGACGAGACCCCGACCAGCAAAGCGCTGGCCGAGGCCCTCCCGATCTCCGCCTCCGCCCACACCTGGGGCGAAGAGGTGTACTTCGACACCGGCGTCTGCGCGGCGCTGGAACACGACGCCCGTCAGGTCGTCGACCCCGGCACCGTCGCGTTCTGGACCGAGGGCGACGCGCTCGCGCTGCCCTACGGCCCCACGCCCATCTCGCGCGGAGGCGAGAGCCGCCTGGCGAGCCCGTGCAACGTGCTCGGCTCGTTCGACGGCGACCCCCGCCTGTTGTCCACCGTCCGCGACGGTGACCCGATCCGCGTGGAACTCGCGTAGCTCCCGAGGACCCGTGCAGCCCCCGGGGCTACATCTCCTTGAAGAAGGCCTCCGCCGTGTGCAGGAAGAGGTCGTTCGCCTCGGGCTCGCCGATCGTGACCCGCAGGCCCTCACCCGCGAAGGGCCGGACCACCACACCGGCCTTCTCGCAGGCCGCCGCGAACTCGACCGTCCGCTCCCCCAGCCTCATCCACACGAAGTTCGCCTGCGTCTGCGGCACCACGGTCCAGCCCTGCCCGAGCAGCGCCTCGTAGACCCGTGCACGCTCACCCACCAGCGCCCCGACCCGGCCCATCAGCTCGTCCTCGGCCCGCAGCGAGGCGACCGCCGCGTCCTGGGCGAGCTGGCTGACGCCGAAGGGCACCGCCGTCTTGCGCAGCGCCGCCGCCACCGGCTCGTGCGCCACCGCGAAGCCCACGCGCAGGCCGGCCAGTCCGTACGCCTTGGAGAACGTACGCAGCACGCAGACGTTCGGGCGGCTGCGGTAGAGCTCGATGCCGTCCGGCACCTCGACGTCGCGGACGAACTCGCGGTACGCCTCGTCCAGCACCACCAGGATGTCCGAGGGCACGCGGTCCAGGAACCGCTCCAGCTCGGCGCGGCGCACCGCGGTGCCGGTGGGGTTGTTGGGGTTGCAGACGAAGATCAGCCGGGTCCGCTCGGTGATCGCGTCGAACATCGCGTCGAGGTCGTGCACGTCCCCGTCGGTCAGCGGGACCTGCACGGACTTCGCACCCGAGATCTGCGTGATGATCGGGTAGGCCTCGAAGGAACGCCATGCGTAGATGACCTCGTCGCCCGGACCGGCCGTCGACTGGATCAGCGACTGGGCCACACCCACGGAGCCCGTGCCTGTGGCGATGTGCTCGACCGGCACGCCGAACCGCTCGGCGAGCTCGTTCACCAGGCCCGTGCAGGCCATGTCCGGGTAACGGTTGAACTGGCCGGCCGCCGCGACGGCCGACTCCAGCACCCCGGACAGGGGCGGGTAGGGGTTCTCGTTCGAGGACAGCTTGTACGCGACGGGCCCGCCCGCGGCGGCGGGCTTCCCCGGCTTGTAGGTGGGAATGCCGTCCAGCTCGGCGCGCAGCTTCGGGCTCTTCTCGCTCACCGCAGGTCCTCCTCGACCGTCCCGTACGACGTCGCCGTCGACTCAATACTGCTCACCTTATGAGGATTCCGCCCTCCCGAAAATGGCAGCGCCGGGATTGCGGGGGAGCGCACGCATATATGCGCACGCCGGTGGCCCGCGCCGTGGCGCGCATCCCTCGTACAGGTGAGTTGAAACCGCCCCCAGACCGCACCGGTTTGGCATGCCCGGACCCGACGACAAACGGCCTACTCACTCTGCGGTGCCAATTTCCTTCATTTCCAAGGTCATTGGGGGTGGCGAACCGTGCAGAATCGTGCCTGTCAACGCGTGCATATGCACCCGGACCACCCACCCCGCCGAGCCCTACTATCGGCTCGCCATGACAGCAGCAGGGAAGCATCAGGTGAGCCGGACCGAGACCACCCGGCGGGCCGCCGGCCGACAGGGCCGGGCAGGCATCAGGGACGTGGCCGCCGCGGCGGGCGTCTCGATCACGACCGTCTCCGACGCGCTCAATGGCAAGGGGCGGCTGCCGGACGCCACGCGCCGCCACGTTCGCGAAGTCGCCGACCGGCTGGGCTACCGCCCCTCAGCCGCGGCCCGCACCCTCCGTACCGGCAAGTCGGGCCTCATCGGCCTGACCGTGACGACGTACGGGGATGAACCTTTCACCTTCACCGAATTCGCGTACTTCGCCGAGATGGCCAGGGCCGCCACCTCGGCCGCGCTCGCCCGCGGCTACGCCCTCGTCATCCTCCCCGCCACCTCCCGACACGACGTGTGGTCCAACGTGGCCCTCGACGGCACCGTCGTCATCGACCCCTCCGACCACGATCCCGTCGTCAGCGAACTGGTCCGCCAGGGCCTCCCCGTCGTCTCCGACGGCCGTCCGGCGGGCTCCCTCCCGGTCACCGCCTGGGTCGACAACGACCACGAGGCCGCCGTACTCAACCTGCTGGACCACCTCGCCGCCGCCGGCGCCCGCCGGATCGGGCTGCTGACCGGCACCACCACCGACACCTACACCCGGCTCTCCACCACCGCCTACCTCAACTGGTGCCAGCGCGTCGGCCAGGACCCCGTCTACGAGTCGTACCCCGCCCACGACCCGTGCGCGGGCGCCGTGGCCGCGGACCGGCTGCTCGCCCGGCCCGACCGCCCCGACGCCGTGTACGGGCTCTTCGACCCCAACGGGACCGACCTGCTCGCCGCCGCCCGGCGCTACGGCCTGCGGGTCCCCGAGGACCTGCTGCTCGTGTGCTGCAGCGAGTCCACCGTGTACGCCAACACCGAACCGCCCATCACCACCCTGTCCCTCAAACCGCGCCGCATCGGCACCGCCGTCGTGCAGTTGCTCATCGACGCCATCGAGGGAGTCGACACCGGCCGACCGGTCGAACAGGTGGTCCCGACCGAGCTGATCATCCGTACGTCCTCGCAGCGCAGGCAGACCCGTACGACGATCAGTCCGCCCCGCTCACCGGCCAAGGACTGACCGTCACACCCCGGATACGGCGGCGCCGACAGCTCCGCCGAGGATTTCAGCAACACCCATTTCAGGCGAAAGCGGCAGGAACTATTGGTTCCGCCCCGGATTCACCACCCCTGGTGCGTCACAGAGCGCGAGCCGCATTCCTATGATGGGCGCACGACATCACGGACCCTCCGTTCAGGAGGCCAGGAGGGTCCGCAGGTGTACGGCAGCGCGACGGTGGTGGAGGGGTCGATGACTCAGGGGGCCGGTCAGGGACCCGTGATGCGGACGGAGACGCTGCGGGACTTCCGGGTCCCGGTCACCGAGCCCGCCCCGTACGGCGTGCCCGGTGGGCAACCCGACGAGGCCCCGGTGTACGGCGGGTACCCGGCGTACTACGGGGAGGGCACGTCCGTTCCCGCGCAGCCGCCCGTGGGCCAGGCACCCGCCGCGGGCGGACCGGCCGACGAGGACGGCCTCGACGACGGCTACACCCCCACCCACCGCGACCTCCCGGTCATCAGCCGCGGTGGACCCGGTGACACCGTCCAGGTCCAGTACGTCCCCCAGGAAGCCCCAGCCACGGGCCCGGGACCGCTGTACGTCGTCGGCGACGTCCACGGCTACCTGGACGAGCTCGTCACCGAACTCCAGGCCCAGGGCCTCATCGACGCCGACCACCGCTGGTCGGCCGGCAACGCCCGCATCTGGTTCCTCGGCGACTTCACCGACCGCGGTCCCGACGGCATCGGCGTGATCGACCTCGTGATGCGGCTGTCCGCCGAGGCAGCGGCCGCCGGCGGCTACTGCAAGGCCCTCATGGGCAACCACGAGCTGCTCCTCATCGGCGCCAAGCGGTTCGGCGACACCCCCGTCGCCTCGGGCGCCGGCACCGCCACCTTCCAGGCAGCCTGGCTGCTCAACGGCGGCCAGCGCACCGACATGGAGCGCCTGGAGGACGTCCACCTGCAGTGGATGTCGCGGCTGGACGCGGCCGTGCTGGTGGACGGGCACCTGCTGCTGCACTCCGACACCACCGCGTACCTCGATTACGGCGACTCCATCGAGGACGTCAACGACACCATCCACGAGTTGCTCAACCGCAACGACGCCGACATCACGTGGGACCTGTTCCGCAAGTTCACGAAGCGGTTCGCCTTCCGTGACGAGGAGACCGGCCCCCAGGCCGTACGCGAACTCCTCGACACCTACGGCGGCGGCCGCGTCGTGCACGGGCACAGTCCCATCCCCTACCTGCTGGGCGAGGTGGGCACCGAGGACGGCGACGAATCGCACGGCCCGGAGGCCGTGAACGGCCCGCACGTGTACGCGGACGGGCTCGCCATCGCGATGGACGGCGGGGTCACGATGGCGGGCAAACTGCTGGTCGTGCAACTCCCGTTGAACGACTGAGGGTTATCAGAACGGGGGTAATTTCGGGAAAGCCCCTGTCACCCCGTGGCATGGGCGCTCTACCATCGCCCTATCCATAGCAGGCTCTCCTCCGTTTTGTGCCGGCGCCCGGGTCTACGCGGGCCAACCGGTCCCCACGGAGCATCGGGGGATGCACATGAACAGCGCTCCGCACCTGCTGACCGAAGACCGACCGGAGTTCGATCGGCTCCTCGACGAGGCGCTGCGCACCGCGCACGAACGGCCCGAGCTCGCCGCCCTCGGCGAGCGTCTGAACGCCGAACAACTGCGCACGATGGCCATCGGGGCCACCGCGCTGCTGACGGCCGCCGCCGCGGCCGAGTACGACCACTACGTCAAACTCCGCGGGGAGCGGCGCGGGGAGGCCCTGGCCGTGCCGGGATCGGCCGGGGACGGGACCGGGGGGCAGGCCGAGGGCGAGGACGGCGCGGGCGCAGGCGCCGTGATCGCGGTGCTCGCGCCGGTCCTGGCCGGCACCGCGATGCTGATCTTCCTGCTGGTGGGGTACGTCCTGAAGGCCGTCGAGCCCGAACCGGCCTTCGCCGAAACGATGCTGACGGCCGGTTGGCTGTTCGGGGCCCTGACCGTGGTGTCCCTGGTCTTCGCGGTGATCGGCCTGCTGGTGACGGCGGTCCGCAACAGCGCGACCGAGGTGGTGGCGCAGGACGACGACGAGGCGATGTCCGACGAGGTCGCGCGGGCCCGCGAGGCCTGGCGGCTCGCCCTGCTGGAGCGGGGCATCCTGCCGTTCCTGCGGGACGCGCTGGCCGATCCGAGTACGGGGCCGGTGTATCCGGCCCCCGGTACGCCGAAGGCCGGGCGTATCCCCAACCTGGGATACACCCGGCCCGACTTCACCAGTCCGGGGTCCACTTCACAGGGACCCCGCCCCGGTTACACACCGCCGGACTTCACCGGCCCGGATTTCGGCGGCCCGGAGGCCGGCACGCCGTGACGGCGCCGCGTACCGGAGCTACTTGTTTTCCTGGGGGCGGAGGTTCAGGTCCTCCGTGGTCGGCGACCCGTGTGCGAACCGGGCCAGGCCGTTGGCTCCTTGAGCGGGCTGAGGGTTCGCCGGCGTCCAGACCTCCGTGCAGTTGAGGGCGTCGGGAGTGCCCGGGACGATGGTGCACGGCGTCTCGTAGATGTCGCCACCGGTGGTCAGGACCTCGACGTGGACGTTGACCCCCTGGGCCGTGACCGACACGGCACAGGCGTCATCCGGGTAGGTATCCCCGGTGTCCGTCAGGTCGTACCAGCGCCAGGGGGTGGGCACGTTCGCCGCGAAGTCGCGGATGCCCGCGTAGGTGATGCCGTCGGAGAGCACCGCCTTGACCTCACGAGAGGCGGCGGGGCGGACCGCGTCCACGTCGAAGCACTGCCCACTGGCGCCCGGGGCACCCGTGGCGCCGGTCGGCCCGGTGGCACCGGTCGCACCCGTCAGACCGCTCCCGCCCCCAGGACCCGTGGGACCCGTGGGGCCCGTCGGTCCGGTGGAGCCGGTCGCACCCCTGGGCCCGGTCGGTCCCTTGGGCCCACGCGGCCCCGTCGGACCGACATTGCACTTGTCGCCACCGCCCGAAGGCTGTCCCATCGCCGCGGGGTCCATCGCCTTCTTGGCGCGCGGACCGCAGTGGTCGCCACCGCCGGCCGCCACGGACCCCGTGGGCTGCGGAGCCCCGGCCGCGGCCGGGGCGGCGATGCCCGCCAGTACCAGCGCCACGGAGGCGAAGGTGCCTCCGGCCAGCCAGCCGGCCCGTCGGGGCAGGGGCCCCAGGATGGATCGGACCCTGTCCTCAGAACTCATGTACCGCTCCTCGCGTACACCGGATCGAATGATCACCCGAAGTCCGGACGAACGACCGGACTCCGCGGGCCATCCTGAAGATGCGTGCCCCCCGGTGCGGCCTCGGCTCGCCCGCCTTTCAGCGGATCGGACCAGCAGACGCAGCCACTTGGCGGTGCCCACGAGGGCCACCCGGGGCCGCACCCGGCGTGCCGTCCGCGCCGCGGACGGCGCCGTCCCTAGGGTCAGCGGCCGTGAAGCCGACCATTTGCCTCTGCATGATCGTGAAGAACGAATCCGCCGTCATCGAGCGCTGCCTCACCTCGGTACGGGACCTCATCGACACCTGGGTCATCTCCGACACCGGTTCCACCGACGGCACCCAGGAACTCATCCGAAGCACCCTGGACGGGATCCCCGGAGAGCTCCACGAGGAACCCTGGGTCGACTTCGGCCACAACCGCAGCCTCAACATCGCGCACGCCCGCGGCAAGGCCGACTATCTGCTCCTCCTCGACGCCGACCTCGTCCTGCGCCGCGGCGGGCCGCTGCCCCCGCTCACGGCGCAGTCGTACATGCTGCGCCACGAGGGCGCGACGGAGTACCGCATCAAGCGTCTGGTGCGTGGAGATCTCCCCTGGCGGTACGAGGGCGTCACGCACGAGTACCTGACCTGCGACCAGCCCGGCGAGTACGACCAGCGGCCCGGTTTCCAGCAGAACCTCGACGCGCTGTTCATCGAGGACCACGCCGACGGAGGCTCCCGGCACGACAAATTCGAACGCGATGCCCGTCTGCTCGGCGCCGCGCTCAAGCAGGACCCCGCCAACACCCGGACGGTCTTCTACCTCGCCCAGACCATGCGCGACATGGGCGATACCGCGGAGGCGATCAGGCTCTACGAGCAGTGCGCGGCCATGGGCGGCTGGGCCGAGGAGGTCTACTACGCCCTGCTCCAGGTCGGTGTTCTGAACGCAGAGGCGGGTGACTGGCCGACCGCCATGGACGCCCTCTCACGCGCCTGGGAGTCACGGCCCACCCGCCTGGAGGCCTGCTACGAGCTGGCCTCCAGGCTGAGGATGCTGGGTCGCCATCACGCTGCGCACGCGATCACCACGGCCGTGCTGGACCGGCCCGCACCGCCGGACCTGCTGTTCATCCAACCCTGGGTCTACCAGTGGGGGCTGCTGTTCGAGCACTCCATCACCGCCTACTGGGTCGGTGACATGGAGGCCTCGCTGCGCGCCTGTGACCGGCTGCTGGCGCTGCCCGACCTGCCCGACGCCATCCGCCGTCAGACGGAGACCAATCGCGGCTTCGCCGAGGCCCGCAGCGCGCCGTCCGTCCCTGTTTCACGTGAAACATCGCGCCGGACGAAGGTGCGGGGCTGACCGGGACAACACACCTAGAGCCCCACGTCGTCCCCTGCGGCACGGTCCCCCGGCGCCCGGCGCCGCTGCGCGGTGTCGGTCAGTGCCGGCGGGCGCCACACGCCATCCGGGTGGTAGAGGTTGGTCCCCGGCGGAACGATCTCGTCGATCCGGTCGAGCGCCGCGTCGTCGAGGACCAGGCCCGCTCCCTTGACCAGTGAGTTGAGCTGGTCAAGGGTCCGGGGGCCGATGATCACCGAGGTGACCGCGGGGTGCGCGAGCGGGAAGGCGACCGCCAGTTCGGGCAGGGTGCAGCCGATTTCGTGGGCGAGGCCGACGAGTTGTTCCACGGCCTCCAGCTTGGCGGTGTTTCCCGGGACCGCCGGGTCGAAGCGCGCCGGTGTCAGCGCCGCCCGCCCCGAGGTCAGGTCGACGGGCCCGCCGAGCCTGTACCTGCCGCTCAGGAAGCCGGATGCGAGCGGGCTCCAGGTCAGCACGCCCATCCCGTGCCGCCGGGCGACGGGCAGCACGGAGGCCTCGATCCCCCGGGCGAGGATCGAGTACGGGGGCTGCTCGGTCCTGAACCGCGGGAGGGCCCGCCGCTCTGCGACGTGCTGGGCCTCGACGATCTCCTCGGCGGGGAAGGTGGAGCAGCCGAAGGCGCGGATCTTGCCGGCCCGCACCAGGTCGCCGAGGACCGAGAGGGTCTCCTCGACGTCCGTCGAGTGGTCAGGCCGGTGTACCTGGTAGAGGTCGATCCATTCGGTGCCCAGGCGCCGCAGGCTGTCCTCCACCGCCCGCACGATCCACCGCCGCGAGTTGCCGCTGCGGTTGCGTCCCTTCCCCATCTGGAAGTGGACCTTGGTGGCGAGCACGACATCGTCGCGCCGGCCCTTGAGCGCCTTGCCGACGATCTCCTCGGACTCCCCGGCGGAGTACATGTCCGCCGTGTCGACGAAGTTGATCCCCTGGTCGAGCGCGGCGTGGATGATCCGTGCGCACTCCTGGTGGCCCGGGTTCCCCACCGCTCCGAACATCATCGTGCCGAGGCAGTGCGCACTGACCTCTATGCCGGTCCGGCCCAGACTGCGATATCTCATGGTCATGCGCCCGCACTGTAGGAGCTGGAGTGTGCTCCAGCGCAAGCGCTCCGCGCGGGCCGCCGCTCCTGGGAGTCCCCTCCCTCCCCCCGGAGCGGCGGCCGCCTCAGCGGTCGGGTCAGTCCGCCAAGGGCAGGTACACCCGGTTGCCGCTCGCCGCGAACTCGGCCGACTTCGCCGCCATGCCCGCCTCGATCTCATCGGCCTTCAGGTCACCGCCGTGCTCACGGCGGATGTCCTGGGAGATCTTCATCGAGCAGAACTTCGGACCGCACATGGAGCAGAAGTGCGCGGTCTTGGCCGGTTCGGCCGGGAGCGTCTCGTCGTGGAACTCGCGGGCCGTGTCCGGGTCGAGGGCCAGGTTGAACTGGTCCTCCCAGCGGAACTCGAACCGCGCGTCCGACAGGGCGTCGTCCCACTCCTGGGCGCCCGGGTGGCCCTTGGCCAGGTCCGCCGCGTGCGCGGCGATCTTGTAGGTGATGACACCGGTCTTCACGTCGTCGCGGTTGGGCAGGCCCAGGTGCTCCTTCGGCGTGACGTAGCAGAGCATCGCGGTGCCCCACCAGGCGATCATCGCGGCGCCGATGCCCGAGGTGATGTGGTCGTACGCGGGAGCGACGTCCGTGGTCAGCGGGCCGAGCGTGTAGAACGGCGCCTCCTCGCAGATCTCCTGCTGGAGGTCGATGTTCTCCTTGATCTTGTGCATCGGGACGTGCCCCGGGCCCTCGATCATGGTCTGGACGTTGTGGCGCTTGGCGATCGTGTTCAGCTCACCCAGGGTCTTCAGCTCGGCGAACTGCGCGGCGTCGTTGGCGTCCGCGATCGAGCCGGGACGCAGACCGTCACCCAGCGAGTACGTGACGTCGTACGTCGCGAGGATCTCGCAGAGTTCCTCGAAGTTCGTGTAGAGGAAGTTCTCCTTGTGGTGCGCCAGGCACCAGGCGGCCATGATCGAGCCGCCGCGCGAGACGATGCCGGTCTTGCGCCGGGCGGTCAGGGGCACGTACGGGAGCAGCACGCCGGCGTGGACCGTCATGTAGTCCACGCCCTGCTCGGCCTGCTCGATGACCGTGTCCTTGTAGATCTCCCAGGTCAGGTCCTCGGCGCGGCCGTCGACCTTCTCCAGCGCCTGGTAGAGCGGCACGGTGCCGATCGGCACGGGCGAGTTGCGCAGCACCCACTCGCGGGTGGTGTGGATGTTGCGGCCCGTCGAGAGGTCCATGACCGTGTCGGCGCCCCACTTGGTCGCCCAGGTCATCTTGTCGACCTCCTCCTCGATGGAGGAGGTGACGGCGGAGTTGCCGATGTTGGCGTTGACCTTCACCAGGAACCGCTTGCCGATGATCATCGGCTCGATCTCCGGGTGGTTCACGTTCGCAGGAAGCACGGCGCGACCTGCGGCGATCTCCTCGCGCACGACCTCGGGCGCGACGTTCTCGCGGATCGCGACGTACTCCATCTCGGGAGTGATCTCACCGCGGCGGGCGTACGCGAGCTGCGTGACGGCTGCGCCGTCGCGGCCACGACGGGGCTGGCGCGGGCGGCCCGGGAAGACCGCGTCGAGGTTCTTGAGGCCACCACGCGGCGAGGTGTGCTTGATGCCGTCGTCCTCGGGACGCACGGGGCGGCCGGCGTACTCCTCGGTGTCGCCGCGGCCGATGATCCAGTTCTCGCGCAGCGGCGCCAGTCCGCGCCGCACGTCGGTCTCGATCTGCGGGTCGGTGTACGGCCCGGACGTGTCGTAGAGCGTCACGTCCTTGCCGTTGGTGAGGTGGACCTGGCGGACCGGCACCCGGATGTCGGGGCGGGAGCCCGCCACATAGCCCTTGTGCCAGCCCGGCTGGCGCTCGGTCTGGCCGTCGGCGTCCTGGCTGACGGCAGGCGTGCGTGCGTCCTGAATGGTCATGAGACCTGATCTCCCTACGCCGGCATTACCCGGTAACAGGTTCGGCGGTCGACGCAGCCTCTTCCCGTACGCACATATGCTGCGTACGGTGATCAGCGCCCTCTCAGCCCGGTGCTCCGAGCTCCCGCGTTGTGCAAAGGTGCCCCCACGCTAGCGTCATCTGTGGCGTGCTGAACAGTGGGCCCCCTCAACTCTTGCGATGATCGGCCGGTGACGTCCATGCCGCAGCCCCCCAACACGCCCACCCAGCCCACGGACCACTCCGACCACGCACACACGGGCCACAGGCATGACCACGGTCCCGCCCAGGTCCCTCCCCAGGGGCATTCCCACGGCCACTCCCACGGCCACGGGCCGGCGGCGCCCGTCTCGAAGCACCTGCGCAAGGTCATCGCAGCGGTACTGATCCCCTTCGCCGCCGCCGTCTTCGTCGGCCTGGTGGTGCTCTGGCCGGGTGGCGCCCCCGCCCACGAGCGCTCGGGAGTGGGCTTCGACCGGCAGACCCAGCAGGGCCGGGTGGTCGCGCTCGAACAGGTCGACTGCAAATCGGTGAACGCCTCGCAGGTACCGCCCACGAGCAACCCCACCGCCCCCGAGGGCCGCGAGGCTCGGGCCGCGCAGACCGGCGAGTGCAAGAAGGCCACGATCGAGGTCGCCACCGGATCCGACAAGGGCCGCACCTTCTTCGAGATCGTCCAGCCGGGCGCGCCGCGGCAGTTGGAGAACGGCCAGGAGGTGGTCGTCGCGTACGCACCGGACGCGCCGCGGGACCTGCAGTACTCCGTGGTCGACGTGAACCGCAAGCTGCCCCTGGCGGTGCTGGCCGGCATCTTCGCGGTGGCGGTGGTCGTCGTCGGCCGGATGCGCGGCCTGTTCGCGCTGATCGCGCTGGTCGTCAGTTTCGGCGTGCTGACCCTCTTCATCCTCCCGGCGATCCTGCAGGGCTCGAACCCTCTGGTCGTCGCGGTCGTCGGCGCGAGCGCCATCATGCTCATCGCGCTCTACATGTGCCACGGCCTGAGCGCCCGTACATCGGTCGCCGTCCTGGGCACGCTCGTCTCGCTGCTGCTGATCGGCCTGCTCGGAACGGTGTTCGTCGACTGGGCCTTCCTCAGCGGCAACACCGATGACAACACCGGTCTGATCCACGGGCTCTACCCGGACATCGACATGAGCGGTCTGCTGCTTGCAGGCGTGATCATCGGATCGCTCGGCGTACTCGACGACGTGACGGTCACGCAGACGTCGGCGGTCTGGGAGCTCCATCAGGCCGACTCGACGATGGGACCCCGCGCCCTGTACCGCGCGGCCATCCGCATCGGCCGTGACCACATCGCCTCGGTGGTCAACACCCTGGTCCTGGCCTACGCGGGCGCTGCGCTTCCCTTGCTGCTGCTGTTCTCGATCGCGAACAGCAGCATGGGTTCGGTGGCCAACAGCGAGCTGGTGGCGGAGGAGATCGTACGGACCCTCGTCGGGTCGATCGGCCTGGTGGCCTCGGTGCCGGTGACCACGGCGCTTGCCGCGCTGGTGGTTTCGGCCGACCGGCCGGGCTCCCCGGCCGCGGCGGAGGCCTCGGGGCCGGTCCGCGGAGGCCGGGGGCGGCGGCGCAAGCGCTGAGCGACCCGGGTGGCTCGGGGGCCCGGGGCGACTCGGCTCCGCCGATCCGCTCAGCCCGCGTTCTGCTCGTTCTGCCGCGCCTCGGCCAGGATCCGGTCCAGAGCCTCGTCGAGGTTCTCGTCGAAGTCGCCGAGATTGCGCTCCTGACCGAGCGGAACAAGCCGGTCGGTGCGGTCGAGGAAAGCGACGAGAGGCGCCGCGCCGGCACGGAACAGCGCCCGGTCGGAGCCGACCTGGAGCCTGATGTGGACGTCGGACAGCTCGTCGGGGTCGGTGGGCGCGATGTGCACATCACCGTCGCCACACGGCTTGTTGATGCCGTCGAGAAGGAGTTCGCGGCCGAACGCCCAGGTCACGGGCGCGTCTCCGGGAAGGTGGAAGGTCAGCCGCACTGCGTAGGGGTCACGGGTGTCGTACCGGAGTTCCACCGGGATCCGGAACGAGAGCTCCTCGGAAACGAGGAAGCTCATCATGACCTCTGCCTGTACCGACTCGCGCATGGACTACCCCGCTGTAGTGGAAGTGGCCAGGAATGATCCCCCAGGGCCCTCTTGACAAGGGTGGTGGAAGCGCTTGCGGATCACAAGGAGTGAGTTTTCAGATACTGATAGAGAACGAGAGGGTGCTCAGCAGCGCGCCTACTTCACTCCGTAGCCGATCCACTACACAAAGCAATCGTTCCTCCTGGTACAAAGGGAGGGAAATAGCCATGGTTGCGGCGGTATCGCCCACAGTAATGGGGATGGCTGCACAGACCGTGCCCAGGGCGTACTCCTGACGCTCCGTAACCGGCTCCATGCGTCCCAGTGCGGCGATACGGGTTTCCAGGGCACGTTGGTCCCGGACGGTGTACTGGGTGACCGCCTCGACCGGGTGCCGGTCGTAGAAGTCCCTGCGGGTCTTCTCGTCGAGCTGGGCCAGCAGACACTGCCCGATGGCGTGTGCGTGGCCGGTCGCGCGAAAATCGGCCCACTCCTCCACCGCGGGGTTGGCCGGAGTGTCCGAGACGCCGACGAGCTCGATCTCACCCGCGCGGAACACCGCGAAGTACACGGGGGCCCCGACCGCGTCGCGGAAGTGCGCGAGGGAGTCGAGGATCATGCTGCGACGTTTCTGCTGCAGCCCGCCACCCGCCAGCCGCCCGGCGGCGGCGCCAAGCAGGAACACTCCGCCCTCGCGCCGCAGATATCCCTCGTGAGTGAGGGTGCGCAGCAGGTGGTACGCGGTGGGGAGCGGCAGGCCGGCCTCGCGCGCCAGTTGTTTCGCCGGGGCCCCCTCGCTGTGGGAGCCCGCTGCCTCGAGCAGCCTCAACGCGCGCTGCACCGAACCGATCAGCGTCGGCACACCGGCATTGTGAACCGAAGACAAAGCTCACCCCCAGGCGTGGCGGCGGGCCTGGGGAGGGCCCGCCCGGCGGGGGCCGCCCCCGCACAAGCCGCGGCTCCTGGGGGTGGCACTCGGTCGACACTGGAGAAAACCGCATGTCAGGGCGGTGCGACCGGCGTCCGGCGCCCAGGGGACGGCACAGATTGCCACTCTATCTGCAGATTCCCACGACTTGGGCGGTATGCCGCCCCACGTTCCCCCGCCCGGGCTACCACCGGGATTGACGCCTACCAGTCGCGGGAGGAGGACTTCGAACCGCTGCCGGTGAACTTCTTGACGACGAAGACCAGACCGCCGACGAGCGCGACGAAGAGCAGCAGCTTGAAGACGAACGAGATCAGTGCACCGAGGATGCTGGTGATGACTCCGCCGAAGACGAAGAGCACCAGGAGCGGGATCGCGACCCACTTGACCCACCAGGGCATGCCTGCAAACGTCTCTCGGATCCCGTCCATGTCCTCAACCTCTTCCTGAGCCGTGACTTCCTGCTCTCGATGCTAGGAGCCGGTACAAGCGTCCGGGGGCCCGAGAGCCCCCGGACTCCCCTGATCCGCCCCCTAGGGGAATCGGTGGATCCGACCCTGGGACGCGGTCCTCCGCTACGCCTCCGGCGGCGAGAACACCACGAGGACCCGCAGGTCTTCGGTGATGTGGTGGAACTTGTGCACCACCCCGGCGGGGACGTAGACGACGCTGCCGCGCGCCACCGTCGTCGTCTCGTCCCCGACCGTGATCGAGGCCCGGCCGCTCACCACGAAGTACACCTCGTCCTGCCGGTGCGGCTGCTGCGGGTCGCTCTGGCCGGCGTCGAGCGCGTACAGCCCGACCGACATGTTCCGTTCGCGCAGGAACTGCAGATAGGCGCCGTCGTTCGCGAGCCGCTCCGCCTCAAGCTCGTCCAGCCGGAAGGCCTTCATCGTCGTTGTGCCCCTTGCTCTCTCGCGTTCCCCGGCATCCGCAGAACTGCCGATGTCCCACCGGGATCTTCTCTGCCACGATCAGACACATGACGAATTTCGTAGTCAAGACGCTCGCGAACGCGGCAGCCCTGGCCGTCGCCATCTGGCTGCTCGCCGGCATCACGCTGGACGACCACAGCTCACTGGGCCGCAGGACCCTCACACTGATCCTGGTCGCCTTGGTCTTCGGCCTGGTGAACCTGATCGTCAAGCCGGTGGTGAAGCTCCTCTCGCTGCCGCTGTTCGTCCTCACCCTCGGGCTGTTCACCCTGGTCGTGAACGCCCTGATGCTCATGCTGACCTCGTGGCTGGCCAAGCAGCTCGACCTCAGCTTCCACGTGGACGGCTTCTGGACCGCCCTGCTCGGCGGCCTGATCATCTCCGTCGTCTCCTGGGCCGTGAACATGGTCCTGCCCGACAAGGACTGAGCGGTCCCCGGCCACCGCGCCACCCGGCCCGGCAGTTCGAGGCAGTGAAGGAGCACATCGCGTGAACGACCATCCCGACGAGGCAGCAGCAACCGCGGCGGAACCCGCAGCGGGCGGGGCCGGCCCTGCGGCCGGGACCTCGCGGGCGGACGGCATCGGCGACGGCACCCTGGCCGTGCGCGCCGGACTGCCCGAACCCGTCAAGAACGAACCACCCCTGCCCGGACCCGTCTTCGCCGCCCACTTCCACCTCCCCGGCGACGTGGCGGGCCCGTACACCTACGGCCGCGACACCAACCCCACCTGGAGCCTGCTGGAGCGGGCCATCGGGGAACTCGAAGCGCCCGGCCGGGACGGCGTGGAGACCGTCGTCTTCGCCTCCGGCATGGCCGCGGTCTCCGCCGTCCTCCTCTCCCAGTCCCGCACCGGCGACACCGTCGTCCTGCCCGACGATGGCTACCAGGCCCTTCCCCTGGTCCGCGAACAGCTGGAGGCCTATGGGATCCACGTCCGCACCGCTGCGACCGGTGACGACGCACAGCTCGCCGTCCTGGGCGGGGCCCGGCTGCTGTGGATCGAGACCCCCTCGAACCCCGGACTCGACGTGTGCGACATCCGGCGCCTGGTCGAGGCCGCCCACGCCGGAGGCACCCTGGTCGCCGTCGACAACACCCTCGCCACCCCGCTCGGTCAGAGGCCCCTGGAACTCGGCGCGGACTTCTCCGTCGCCAGCGGCACCAAGGGCCTCACCGGCCACGGTGACCTCCTGCTCGGCTACGTCGTCTGCCGCGACCCCGAGCTCGCCGCCGCCGTCCGGCGCTGGCGGAAGATCATCGGGGCGATCCCGGGTCCGATGGAGGCCTGGCTCGCCCACCGCTCCCTGGCCACCATCCAGCTGCGCGCCCAGCGCCAGTGGGCCAACGCGCTGGCCGTCGCCGAAGCACTGGCCGACCGTACGGACGTCAGCGGGGTGCGCTACCCGGGGCTGCCCGCGGACCCCTCGCACAAGACGGCCGCCCGGCAGATGCGGGGCTTCGGGTCCGTCGTCTCCTTCACACTGGCGGACCGCGGGCACGCCGAACGCTTCATGGCGGCCCTGCACCTGGTCGAGGACGCCACCAGTTTCGGCGGCGTGCGGTCCACCGCGGAGCGGCGCGGACGGTGGGGCGGCGATCCCGTCCCAGAGGGCTTCATCCGCTTCTCGGCCGGGGCCGAGGACACCGACGACCTGGTCGCGGACGTGCTACGGGCCCTCGACGCGGCCGGCGGCGACGCCTGAGCAGCCGGAACGAGAGCGGTCCGAGCCTCCCCCCTAGTGGCTCGGACCGCCCCGGGTTCTGCGCGCGAAGAACCACGCGCTCCAGGCTAGTTGACTCAGCGTCAGAGTCCAATCACGGTAACGACAGGGCCCTATCGGCATATTTATAGTTGAAGGCCCCCACCGAGAGGGGCCTTCATGGACCTGGCCCTGCTGCGCACCTTCGTCGCCGTGCACCGGGCGGGCTCGTTCACCCGGGCCGCCGCGCTCCTCGGGCTGTCGCAGCCCGCCGTCACCTCACAGATCCGCACCCTCGAACGGCAGCTGGGACGACCCCTGTTCCACCGCAGGGCCCGCGGGGTCACCCCCACGGCCGTCGGCGACGAGCTCGCCCACAAGGCCGCCCCGCACCTCGACGCCCTGCTGCGGATCACCGAGGCGGAGCGGGAGGCCGCCGGCGCCTTGCGCACCCTGCACGTCGCCGGTCCTCCCGAGTTCCTCTGCCAGCGCGTCCTGCCCGCCCTCGCACCGCTCGTCGGCCAGGGCCACACCCTGCGGACCGTCCTGCGGGCCGGCGCCGAGGAAGTCCTCGACGGGCTCGCCGCCGGCCACCACGACCTCGTCGTCACCACCGCCCGCCCGCGCGGCGGGCTGTTCACGGCGACCGCCCTGTGCGACGAGGAGCACGTGCTGGTCGCCGCGCCCTACTGGGCGGCGCTCGTCGACCCCGACCGGCTGCGCGAGTCCGGCCCCGCCGTCCTCGACGGCATTCCGCTCGTCGAGGTCCACGAGACGCTGCCGCTCGTCGCGCGCTACTGGGCCTCGGTCTTCGAGACCCGGCCCGGCACCCGGCCCGATGCGGCCACCGTCGTCGCCCCGGATCTGCGAGCCGTACTGGAATGCGTCCGGGCCGGCGCCGGACTCGCCGTCCTGCCCAGGTACCTGTGCCAGGACGCCCTCGACCGCGGGCAGATCGTCGCCCTGCTGGAGCCGCCCGTACCGCCGCTGCGGACCTGGTTCCTGGTCGTACGGGCCGGCAGTCTCGCACTCGCCCACCTCGCCCGTGCGCACGAGCGGCTGCTGCACGCCGCGGCCCACTGGTGAGTGCCCGGGCGGGCCTCCGCTTCCGGCGTGCGGACCGTTTTCCCCCCACGCGTTTCAGACACCGCGGTGCGGGCCACTCTTCTCCCATGACCGAACGTCCCGTGGTCAAACGCACCGCCCGCGCGATCCTGCTCGACGGTGACGACCTGATCCTCATCAAGCGCACCAAGCCCGGCGTCGACCCGTACTGGCTCACCCCAGGCGGCGGAGTGGAGCCCTCGGACGCCACCGTCGTCGACGCCCTCCACAGAGAACTCCACGAGGAACTCGGCGCGAAGATCACCGATGTGGTGCCCTGCTTCGTCGACACCGTCGAGCACATCGCCGACGGAGGGGTGACCGGGGTGAAGGTGCAGCACTTCTTCGTCTGCCACCTCGAATCCATGGACCCCAGCCAGCGGCACGGCCCCGAAATCGAAGAACCCGAGGGCGAGTACGAGATCGTCCGCGTGCCCTTCAGCCGCGTGGGCATCGCCGCCGTCCACCTGGTCCCGCTGTCCCTACGGCACTACCTCGACGGCAACATCGAGGGCGTGCGCGCCATGCACGCCCCCGACCTGGGCTGATCCGGACCCGGGCTGATCCCGGCCCGGGCTGATCCCGGCCCGGGTCTCAGCCGGCGACGGCGACCAGTTCCTCCACCGCGTCGAAACGGATCCGGTCCCCGGGTATCCCGATCCGCTTGAGCTCGTTCACACCGCTGCGGATCATCGCGGGCGGCCCCGAGATGAAGGCGTCGTACGAACTCCAGGGCCCGTGTTCGCCGACCGCCTGGGGCAGCTGCCCCGCCAGGCCCTCACAGACCACCGGGCGCACCGACAGCCACGGATGCGAGCGCTGCAAGCCCAGCAGGTTGTCCTTGTCGTACAGGTCGCCGTCGCTGCGCGCCCCGAAGAACACCTCCACCGGGCGGCGCTCACCGTGCTCCGCCACGTCCTCGATCAGTGCCTTGATCGGGGCGATGCCGGTGCCGCCGCCCAGGCACAGCATCCCGTTGTCGGTGGTGTGGTCGACCACCATCGACCCGGCCGGCGGACCGAGCCGCAGCACGTCGCCCGGCCGGGCGTGCCGTACCAGCGCGTTGGAGACCCAGCCGGCCGGAACGGCCTTGACGTGGAAGGACAGCAGCCCGTCCGCACGCGGCGCCGACGCGAAGGAGTAGTGCCGCCACACCCGTGGCCACCAGGGCGTCTCCAGGCTCGTGTACTGGCCCGCGAGGAAGGGATACGGCTGGTCGGGGCGGACCGTCAGTACGGCGATATCGGGGGTGCGCAGGTCGTGCGAGACCACCTCCGCATGCCACCAGGCGGGGCTCCTCACCTCGTCCTCGGCCGCCGCGTCGATCATGATCTGGGACATCGCGGTGTAGGCCCGCACCCACGCCGCCTGCGTCTCCGGTCCCCAGCTCCGGTCCGCGTACCGGGCCAGAGCACTGATCAGGGCCTCGCCCACCACCGGGTAGTGGCCGGCCATCGTGCCGTACTTGCGGTGCCCGGAGCCCAGCCGGCGCAGATACGGTACGAGCACGTCGGGGTTGTCGATGTGCTCGGCGGCGGTCAGCAGCGCCTTCAGCAGCCGGTCGCGCTGTGCGTCCATGGCGGCCGGGAACATGCCCCGCACCTCCGGGTGCCCGGTGAAGACCAGGGCGTAGAAGTACGAGGTCACCCGGTCGGCGACGGGTCCGATCTCTTCCAGGGTCCGGCGGATGAGCAGAGCATCGGGGGAGGGCTCGGCCGCACCGCCCCCGGACGGTATCCGGGCCGTCCGTCTGGCCGATCTGGTGGGCGGAGCGTCCATGCGGTGCCTCGCTTCGAACATCTCGGTCGGTGAGCACGCCACGGCTTTCGAATCCGTGGTTCCGGGCCTCAAAGCCTGCCAGCCGCCCCAACCACCCGCGGGGAAACACGGAAAGTCCGCGTTTCGAATCCGCCGTCCCCTTAAGATGCCTGGACTTCCGGACGTGCCTCCACGAGCCGGTAGGCCTCTCTCAGGTCCCGGCCCTCGTAGACGTGCGTCGCCCGCTCCGCCAGGCACGGCGGCGCGTTGACCGCCACCGACACCGAAACCGCTTCGAACAACAACGCGTCGGTCACCGAATCCCCGTACGCGACGCAGTCGGCCCGGCCCACCCCGAACTGCGCGCACAGCCGGTCCGCCACCGCGACCTTGCCCTCAGGAGTCAGGATCCCGGCCGCGTCCACCGGCCGGGTGAAGGGCACCTCGGGAAAGACCGAGCCGTGTGCGGCGTGCGCGCCCCACTCCAGCAGCAGTTCCACGAAGAACGACGGTGACAGCGAGATCACCGCGCAGTAGTCCCCGCGCTCCCTGATCTCCCGCCACACCTCGCGGATTCCCGTCAGCCACGGGGCCCCCTCGAACGCCGCCCGGACGTGCGCGGGCGTCAGCTCCGCCCACAGCGCATGCGCCGCAACCGAGAACTCGTGGGGCCCCATCTCCCGCGCACCGAACGCCCGCTCCAACGCGGCGATCTCCGCGCTCAGGCCGAGCTGCCGGGAGATCTCGACCGGCGCCGCCGAGCCGTACATCAGGGTCCCGTCGAGATCGAAGAGGTGCAGGAGGCTCATGGCGGCGAGGCTAGCCCGTGGGATGTTTCACGTGAAACATCCACCCCCAAATCCTCTGGACGCCCTCCGGCTGATGATCCAGTCTGGGGCCGTGACACCACCACACCTCACCGACCTGCCGATCCGTGCGCTGACCGTGGATGATCTCCGCTCATGCGCCGACCTGTCCGAAGACCGCGGGTGGCCGCGCGAGGACCACAAGTGGGGGCTGCTTCTCGCCGCGGGCACCGGCTACGGCATCGACGCCCCCGACGGCCAGGGGCTCGCAGCCGCCTGCGTCGTCACCTCGTACGGGCACACCCATGCCGGGCCGGAGCTGGCCGCCATCGGGATGGTCCTCGTCGCCGAGCGTTATGCCCGCCAAGGCCTGGGGCGTCGCCTGATGGTGTACGTCTGCGACGACGTCCTCAAGGGCGTCCCCCTCACCCTCCACGCCACTCCCTACGGCCGGCCGCTCTACGAGGAGCTCGGCTTCGACACCACGGGCCGCGCCGAAATGCTCCGCGGCACGTTCCGGGGCCAGCCCGCCGATACGGAGGCGGACTCCGCGTCGGTCCGGCCGGCGACCGGCGAGGACATCCCGCGGATCGTCCGCCTGGACACCGAGGTCTTCGGCACCGACCGGACCCATATGATCGCGAGGCTTCCCGCCTTCGCCGACCGGTTGCTGGTCGCCGAGGACGACCGGGGTGAACTCGTCGGCTACGCCGCGATCTGGCCCAACATGGAGACCCATGTGATCGGGCCGCTGATCGCCCGTGACACGGCCGGTGCCCAGGCACTCGTCACCGCGCTCGCGGCCGAAACCGACCGGCCGCTGCGCACCGACATCGACGTCCGCCACGAGGAGCTCCTCGCCTGGCTCAAGGACCGCGGCCTGGGCTCCATCGCGTTCAACGCCGTCATGACCCGCGGCGTCCCCGGCCTCCCAGGCGACTGGACCCGCCGCTGGGCCCCGCTCACCGTGGCCGCGGGCTGAGAGAGGAGCGCCGCCATGACCGATCCCGACCAGCCCGTGATCCGTCCCGCCACCGAGGAGGACCTGCCCGCCATCGTCGCGATGCTCGCGGACGACCCCCTCGGCGCCACCCGCGAATCGCCTGACGACCTCACGCCGTACATGAAGGCGTTCAGGCGCCTGGCCGACGACCCCCACCAGCACGTGGTCGTCGCGGTCCGCGGAGATCGCGTCGTGGGCACCCTCCAGCTCACCATCGTTCCCGGCCTCTCCCGCAAGGGCGCCACCCGTTCGATCATCGAAGGCGTCCGGGTCCACGCCGACGAACGGGGCGCCGGCCTGGGCACCCGGTTCATCCAGTGGGCCATCGACCGCTCCCGCCGGGAGCACTGCCAACTCGTACAGCTCACCTCGGACACGACCCGTACCGACGCGCACCGCTTCTACGAGCAGCTGGGGTTCACCGCTTCCCACGTCGGGTTCAAGCTGTCCCTCTGATCTCCCGTACGCAGGCCGGGCCCGTCTCGGCGGCCCGGCCCACGAGCGGGAGTACGGGCCTCAGCCGATGCCGCGCCAGCCCTGCGGATCCGGTCCGCCGGGCACCGGGGCCTGCGCGTCGTAGGGCTCACGCGTGAACACGAACGAGCCGAGGTCGAGATGGCTCACCGAGCCGTCCCCGCGCCGGACCGCCCGCAGCGTCTCCCCCGCGTAGTAGCCGGAGAGCCCGGTCCAGTTCCCGTCGGGCTCTGCCCGGAAGCGGGCCGACCGGCCCATGGCGCCGACCGGGCCCAGCTCCAGCAGCCCGTCCGCCGTCAACCGCACCACATGGGCCGACGTACCCCAGTACCAGGGGCCGCACAGCTCCAGGGCGACCGGATCGGCCTCCCGGAACGGGCGCCACGGCTGTGGGAACGGCGGCTCCGCTTCCGCGACGATCGCCACCAGGTCCGCGGCCACCGCCGAGGCGGGCAGCCCCGACGTGCAGTTCGCCAGCACCACGGCCGCCACGTCGTCCGCCTCGCTCAGCCACAGCGCTGCGACGAACCCCGGCAGCGAACCGCTGTGGCCGGCGAGCCTGCGCCCGCGGGCGTCCACCAGCTGCATGCCGAGTCCGTAACCGAACTCGGCGAGACCGGGCTCCGGCGGGGCCGCTGACGTCCGCATCTCCCGTACCGACTCCGCACTCAGCACCCGCTCGTCACCCCGGGCGAGGAACGTGGCGAACCGGGCCAGGTCCCGGGTCGTGGACCAGAGTTGTCCCGCCGCGGCCATCAGCCCCAGGTCCTCCAGCGGTTCGGCCATCATCACGTCGGCCCACGGGTGCACCGCCCAGCCGCCCGCGTGAGGAGCCTGCGGCTGTGCCGTCGTACGGTCCAGCGCCAGCGGCTCCAGCACCTCGGCGCGCAGCACCTCTGCCCACGGCTTGCCCCGCACGGCTTCCACGAGCGAACCCAGCAGCGTGTACCCCGGGTTGGAGTAGTGGTGCCGTCGGCCGGGCCGGAACCGGTACGGCTCCTCACCCAGCACGTCCGCGAGTTCGGGCCGCAGCGCCCCGGGGGTGCGCTCCCACCACTCGCCCGGCGTCTCCGCCGCCAACCCGCCGGTGTGGGCGAGCAACTGGGCGATGGTCACCTCGCCGACGCCCGTTCCCGGCAGGTGCTGCTCCAGCGGGTCCTCGAGCCGCAGCAGGCCCTCGTCGCGCAGGCGCAGCACGAGAACGGCGGTGAAGGTCTTGCTGATCGACCCGATCCGGTACTGCACGTTCCCGTCGGGACCGTGTCCCTCGACGGAGGTCCGGGAGTCCTCCCAGACGATTTCGCCGCCGCGGGCCACGGCCGCCACCACCGACGGCGCCCGGCCCTCGCTCTGCGCGACGGCGATCCGGTGCCTCAGCGCACGCCGGGTGGCAGGGAGCAGCTCCAGGTCTTCAGATACGGCATCCATGATCGGATGCTACGTGTTGGCCATGTCCACGAACCGCGAATAGTGGCCCTGGAAGGCGACGGTGATCGTCGCCGTGGGGCCGTTACGGTGCTTCGCCACGATCAGGTCCGCCTCGCCCGCACGGGGCGACTCCTTCTCGTACGCGTCCTCGCGGTGCAGCAGGATCACCATGTCGGCGTCCTGCTCGATGGAGCCGGACTCACGCAGGTCGGAGACCATCGGCTTCTTGTCCGTGCGCTGTTCGGGACCACGGTTCAGCTGGGAGAGCGCGATCACCGGCACCTCGAGCTCCTTGGCCAGCAGCTTGAGGTTTCGGGACATGTCCGAGACCTCCTGCTGGCGGCTCTCGGGACGGCGGGAGCCGCCCGACTGCATCAGCTGGAGATAGTCGATGACCACGAGCGAGAGGTCGTTGCGCTGCTTCAGGCGCCGGCACTTGGCCCGGATCTCCATCATCGACAGGTTCGGGGAGTCGTCGATGTAGAGGGGGGCGGCGGAGACGTCCGGCATCCGGCGGGCGAGCCGGGTCCAGTCGTCGTCCGTCATGGTGCCGGAGCGCATGTGGTGCAGGGCCACCCGGGCCTCCGCCGAAAGGAGGCGCATCGCGATCTCGTTGCGGCCCATTTCGAGGGAGAAGATCACGCTCGGCAGGTTGCTCTTGATGGAACAGGCGCGGGCGAAGTCGAGTGCGAGGGTGGACTTGCCCATGGCGGGGCGGGCCGCGATGACGATCATCTGGCCGGGGTGCAGGCCGTTGGTCAGCGAGTCGAGGTCCGTGAAACCGGTCGGGACGCCCGACATCTGGCCGCTGCGCGAGCCGATCGCCTCGATCTCGTCGAGCGCGCCCTCCATGATGTCTCCGAGCGGCAGGTAGTCCTCGGAGGTCCGCTGCTCGGTGACGGCGTAGATCTCGGCCTGGGCGCTGTTGACGATCTCGTCGACATCGCCGTCCGCCGCGTATCCCATCTGCGTGATCTTCGTGCCGGCGGCGACGAGGCGGCGCAGCACCGCCCGCTCGTGGACGATCTCCGCGTAGTACTCGGCGTTCGCCGCGGTGGGCACCGACTGGACGAGCGTGTGCAGGTACGAGGCCCCGCCGACCTTGCTGATCTCGCCGCGACGGGTCAGCTCGGCGCCGACCGTGATCGGGTCGGCCGGCTCGCCCTTGGCGTACAGGTCGAGGATCGCCTGGTAGATCGTTTCGTGGGAGGGCCGGTAGAAGTCGTGGCCCTTGATGACCTCGACGACGTCCGCGATGGCGTCCTTGGAGAGCAGCATGCCGCCGAGCACCGACTGCTCGGCGTCCAGGTCCTGCGGCGGTACGCGCTCGAAGCCGCCGCCACCGCCGCCGTCCCAGGAGCCGCCCTCGCGGCCCCGGTCGTGCTGCTCGTCCCCGCGGCCGCGGTTGTCGCTGTTACGGCGCGAACGGGCGGGCAGACGGTCACCCGGACCGCTGTCGGCCCAGGGGTCGTCCATGGGCTCGGGCATGCTCACCGGGCCGCCTCCTCCCGTCCGCAACGCGGACCTCGCCGTGCCACTCTTTCTACGACACGGCTCTGACATTTGGGGCACCCGAATCCGCACTCGGCGAGTCGGGCAACGCACAACGGTAGGGCCGGGAGCGACGTCAGCCAATCTTGTTATCCACAGGCTGTGTGGATGAGATGTGGATGACCGACCCAATGCTGTGGGTAAGTCGCCGGAAGCTGTGCACGGACCGGGGGACGGCGCTGTGGACAAAATCACCTGCCCTACCCACCCACCCCATCTGACCTGCGAATTCTTCCTCCACCGGCTGTGGGGGAGAAATTTCTTGGCCCCGGTTCCGAGATCGCCTCCAACGGGGTGCCCAGAACGCGCAAGTCAACTCACCGGTAAGGCTCCAAAGACGGTTGCGTCTATTACCTGTGGAAGATTAGATTGAGCGCATGACACAGGCCCTCGCCCCGCTGAAGGGTGCCCCGAGACGGCACGACCGCGAGATACTCGCACTCGCCGTCCCGGCGTTCGGCGCGCTCGTCGCCGAGCCCCTGTTCGTGATGGCCGACAGCGCCATCGTGGGACACCTCGGCACCCCCCAGCTGGCCGGACTCGGTATCGCCGCCGCCCTGCTGACGACCGCCGTCAGTGTCTTCGTCTTCCTCGCCTACGCCACCACCGCGGCCGTCTCCCGCCGGGTCGGCGCGGGAGACCTCCCTGCCGCCATCCGCCAGGGCATGGACGGCATCTGGCTCGCCCTCCTGATCGGCGCCGTCGTCGTCGCCGTCGTGCTGCCGACAGCGCCCTGGCTGATCTCCCTCTTCGGAGCGTCCGACACCGTCGCCCCGTACGCGGTCACCTATCTGCGGATATCCGCCCTGGGTATCCCGGCCATGCTGATGGTGCTCGCTGCCACCGGCGTCCTCCGGGGCCTCCAGGACACCCGTACCCCGCTGTACGTCGCCATCGGAGGCTTCGCCCTCAACGCCGGCCTGAACGGCGCCCTCGTGTACGGCGCCGGCTTCGGCATCGCCGGTTCCGCCTGGGGAACGGTGATCGCCCAGTGCGCCATGGCCGGCGTCTACCTCCTCGTGGTCGTCCGCGGAGCCCGTCGGCACGGCGCCTCGCTGCGCCCCGACGCCGCCGGAATCCGGGCCTGCGCCCAGGCCGGCGCACCGCTGCTGGTGCGTACCCTCTGCCTGCGCGCCGTCCTGATCATCGCGACCGCCGTGGCGGCGCGACTCGGCGACGCGGACGTCGCCGCCCACCAGATCCTGCTCTCCTTGTGGAGCCTGCTCGCCTTCGCGCTCGATGCGATCGCCATTGCCGGGCAGGCCATCATCGGCCGTTACCTGGGCGCCGCCGACACCGAGGGCGCCAAGGCCGTCTGCCGTCGCATGGTCCAGTGGGGGATCGCCTCGGGGATCGTCCTCGGCGCGCTGGTGATCGTGGCCCGCCCGCTGTTCATCCCGCTCTTCACCGGCGATCCCGCAGTCGAGGCCGCTCTGCTGCCCGCCCTGCTGGTCGTGGCTCTTTCCCAGCCGGTGTCCGGCATCGTCTTCGTGCTCGACGGGGTCCTGATGGGCGCCGGAGACGGTCGCTACCTGGCCTGGGCGATGCTCGTGACGCTCGCCGTGTTCACCCCGGCCGCCCTGCTCGTCCCGACCCTCGGCGGCGGCCTGACCACGCTCTGGTGGGCCATGGCGCTGATGATGCTGGTCCGGATGGCCACCCTCCAGCTGCGCGCCCGCTCCGGACGATGGCTGGTCGCGGGGGCGACCCGCTGATCCGCTGATCCCGGCGGTGTGTCACGTGAAACACGGAGAACGGCCCGGGGCCGTTTCACGTGAAACATCTCCGGCGATACCCGGCAACGACGAAGGGCCGCACCCCTGAGGGGTGCGGCCCTTCGTGTGCAGCACTTAGGCGGCGACAACCTCGACGCCCACGTTCGCGGCGACCTCGGCGTGCAGACGCACGGAGACCTGGTACGAACCGAGGGTCTTGATCGGGGCAGCCAGCTCGACGCGGCGCTTGTCGACCTTCGGACCACCGGAAGCCTCGATCGCCGTGGCGATGTCGGCCGGGGTCACGGAGCCGAAGAGACGACCGGCGTCACCCGAGCGGGTGGCCAGACGGACCTTCGTGCCCTCGAGCTTGGCCTTGACCTCGTTGGCCTGCTCGATGGTCGCGATCTCGTGGATCTTGCGGGCGCGGCGGATCTGCGCCACGTCCTTCTCGCCACCCTTGGTCCAGCGGATCGCGAAACCACGCGGGACCAGGTAGTTGCGAGCGTAACCGTCCTTGACGTCGACGACATCGCCGGCGGCACCGAGGCCAGAAACCTCGTGGGTCAGGATGATCTTCATTAGTCGGTCACCCTTTCCTTATCGCGCGGTGGACGTGTAGGGCAGCAGCGCCATCTCACGGCTGTTCTTCACGGCCGTGGCGACGTCACGCTGGTGCTGCGTGCAGTTGCCGGTAACGCGGCGGGCACGGATCTTGCCGCGGTCGGAAATGAACTTCCGCAGCATGTTCGTGTCCTTGTAGTCCACGTACGCGGTCTTGTCCTTGCAGAACGCGCAGACCTTCTTCTTAGGCTTGCGCACAGGCGGCTTCGCCATGGTGTCTCTCCTGTGTGATCAAGAAGTGGGGATGCGAGCTTCCCTAGAAGGGGGGCTCGTCCGAGTAGCCGCCGTTGGAGCCGCCGGAGCTTCCGCCCCAGCCGCCCCCGCCGCCCTGCTGCTGGCCGCCGGCCGGCGCGCTGGACGCCCACGGGTCGTCGGAGGGAGCTCCGCCGCCCTGCGGGGCGCCGCCGCCGGGGGCTCCGCCCCAGCCGCCGCCACCACCCTGCTGCTGGCCGCCGCCGTACCCGCCCTGGCCACCGCGACCGGTGGTCTTGGCAACCTTGGCCGTGGCGTTCTTCAGGCTGGGGCCGACTTCCTCGACGTCCAGCTCGTAGACCGTGCGCTTGACACCCTCACGGTCCTCGTACGACCGCTGCCTCAGCCGGCCCTGCACGATGACGCGCATGCCCCGCTGAAGGGACTCGGCGACGTTCTCGGCCGCCTGCCGCCACACCGAGCAGGTCAGGAACAGGCTCTCGCCGTCCTTCCACTCGTTGGTCTGACGGTCGAAGGTGCGGGGGGTGGACGCGACACGGAACTTCGCGACCGCCGCACCCGAGGGGGTGAAGCGCAGCTCGGGGTCGTCGACGAGATTGCCGACGACCGTGATGACGGTCTCGCCTGCCATGGATGAACCTCTCGGCGGGGATTGCTGCTGGGCTGCTGTGCTACTCGGTCCCGATTACCGCTGAACCGGAGTTCAGTGGGTCTCGGGGCGAAGGACCTTGGTCCGGAGAACCGACTCGTTCAGGTTCATCTGTCGGTCAAGCTCCTTGACGACCGCAGGCTCGGCCTGGAGGTCGATGACCGAGTAGATGCCCTCGGGCTTCTTCTTGATCTCGTAAGCGAGACGACGACGGCCCCAGGTGTCGACCTTCTCGACCTTTCCGTTGCCCTCACGGACGACGGAGAGGAAGTTCTCGATCAGCGGGGAGACAGCGCGCTCCTCGAGATCGGGGTCGAGGATGACCATCACTTCGTAGTGACGCATGTGGAACCCACCTCCTTTGGACTCAGCGGCCACGGTCGTTCCGTGGCAGGAGGGTCGTGATGCGTGCGCACGGCGTCCGAAAGCAGACACCGCGCAGCTGTACAGACTACCTGCTCGGCCCCTTCCGGTTGAAATCCGGCAGGAAGGGGCCACACTCTGTACTCATCGGGTGTGCTCGGTGCCACGCCCCCGGCCCAGTCGGCGGCGGCCCCGCAGCACCGCTCTGCGTCAGCCAGGAGGTGCCTTCCGATGGCACAGGCAATGCGACCCCAGTCCTCCATCTCGCTCTTCGCGACCGACGGCAAATCCCACCCGCTGCAGGACACCCTCGTGGTGGCCACGGTGGTCCTCGGCCTCGTGGCGTTCGTCACGGGGTTCTTCGACAATCTGCACCTGCTCAGCTCGTGGACCGGGCTCGTCGGCATCCTGACCGGCGCGTACGGACAGTTCATCTCGGAGACGACACGCGAGCGCTTCGCACTGATCATCGGGCTTGGGGCCGCAGGCGTGGGCTTCTACCTCGGCATGGCGCACGGCGGTCTGTTCGGCGGCTGGGCTGGCTGACCGGGGCCCCTCCGCGACAGGGCGCCGACTTCTCGACGGGCCCGGCCGGGCCCGGCCCCCAGAAGGGTGGCGCCCTTGTCGCAGTAGGCTTCGCGCCATAGCCAGCGAAGCCGCCGAGGAGACGCCCCGCATGAGCCTGTCCCTGAGGACCATCAGCCGAGAGCAGCATCTGGGATATCTCCAGACCCTGCCCTCGGCTAGCCACTGCCAGGTCCCGGCGTGGGCCGACGTGAAGAACGAGTGGCGCTCCGAGAACCTCGGTTGGTTCGACCAGAACGACGAACTGGTCGGCGCCGCCCTCGTGTTGTACCGGCAGCTGCCCAAGGTGAAGCGGTACCTCGCGTACCTTCCCGAGGGGCCGGTCATCAACTGGTACGCCCCGAACCTGGAGGAGTGGCTCCAGCCCATGCTGGCCCACCTCAAGCGCCAGGGTGCGTTCACCGTGAAGATGGGTCCGCCCGTCGTCATCCGCCGCTGGAACGCCGCCGCCATCAAGGCGGGCATCCAGGACCCGGAGGTCAAGCGGCTGCGCGACGTGGAGGCCTCGCACATCGAGCCCCGCGCCTTCGAAGTGTCCGACAAGCTGCGCCGCATGGGCTGGCAGCAGGGCGAGGACGGCGGCGCCGGCTTCGGCGACGTACAGCCCCGGTACGTCTTCCAGGTACCGCTCGCCAACCGCTCGCTGGACGACGTCCTCAAGGGCTTCAACCAGCTGTGGCGGCGCAACATCAAGAAGGCCGAGAAGGCCGGCGTCGAGGTCGTCCAGGGCGGCTACGAGGACCTGCCGGTCTGGCAGGAGCTGTACGAGATCACGGCCGAGCGCGACAAGTTCCGCCCGCGCCCGCTCAGCTACTTCCAGCGCCAGTGGACGGCCCTCAACTCCGAGGACCCGAACCGGATGCGGCTGTACATCGCGAAGCACGAGGGGGAGCCGCTGGCCGCCGCCACGATGCTCACCGTCGGCCAGCACGTCTGGTACTCGTACGGCGCCTCCGCGAACCACAAGCGCGAGGTCCGGCCGTCGAACGCGATGCAGTGGCGCATGCTGCGCGACTCGTACGCGCTCGGCGCCAGCGTCTACGACCTGCGCGGCATCAGTGACACGCTGGACGAGAACGACCACCTGTTCGGCCTCATCCAGTTCAAGGTCGGTACGGGCGGCGAGGCCGTCGAGTACGTCGGCGAGTGGGACTTCCCGCTGAACAAGATGCTGCACAAGGCGCTCGACATCTACATGTCGCGCCGCTGACCTGCTGCCGCACCCCCACACACCGCATCGCTGCACAGGCAGCTTTTTCGAGAGAGGCTCCGGACGGGCATGGCGCTCACGCTCTACGTCGACACCGCGCGCTGGCGTGCGCACCAGAAGCAGATCCAGGACCGGTTCCCGGGGATGATCCCGGTCTGCAAGGGCAACGGATACGGCTTCGGCCACGAGCGGCTGTGCGAGGAGGCGACCCGGCTGGGCGCCGACGTGCTGGCCGTCGGGACCACGTACGAGGCCGCCAGCATCAAGGACCTCTTCGGCGGCGACCTGCTCGTCCTCACCCCGTTCCGGCGGGGCGAGGAGCCGGTGCCGCTGCCGGACCGGGTGATCCGCTCGGTGTCCTCCCTGGACGGTGTCCGCGGCCTGGTCGGCGCCCGCGTGGTCATCGAGTGCATGAGCTCGATGCGCCGCCACGGCATCTCCGAGCAGGACCTGGGCCAACTGCACGCGGCGATCGAGGACGTGCGGCTGGAGGGCTTCGCCCTGCACCTCCCGCTGGACCGCCCGGACGGATCTGACGCCGTCGAGGAGGTCATCGGCTGGATGGACCGGCTGCGCGCGGCCCGGCTGCCGCTGCACACCATGTTCGTCAGCCACCTGCGGGCCGAGGAGCTGGCCCGGCTCCAGCAGCAGTTCCCGCAGACCCGGTTCCGGGCGCGGATCGGCACCCGGCTGTGGCTGGGCGACCACGAGGCCACCGAGTACCGCGGTGCCGTCCTGGACGTCACGCGCGTCGCGAAGGGCGACCGGTTCGGCTACCGACAGCAGAAGGCCGCCTCCGACGGCTGGCTCGTCGTGGTCGCCGGCGGCACCTCGCACGGGGTGGGCCTGGAGGCCCCCAAGGCCCTGCACGGCGTGATGCCGCGGGCCAAGGGCGTGGCGCGGGCCGGTCTGGCCACCGTGAACCGGAACCTTTCGCCGTTCGTGTGGGCGGGCAAGCAGCGCTGGTTCGCGGAGCCCCCGCACATGCAGGTGTCGATCCTGTTCGTGCCGTCGGACGCCCCCGAGCCGAAGGTCGGCGACGAGCTGGTGGCGCACCTGCGCCACACCACGACGCAGTTCGACCGCGTGCTCGACGCCTGACGTGCACCCGGCCGCTGACGGGGACGGTCAGTTCCCGGGGGCCGTGCCCCACTCGACCCGCTGTCCCTGCGAGGGCGCCGCATCCTGCGGCGCCCTCGCCGCGTCCGACAGGACGAACACGTCCTCGGCCCCGTCGAGGACACCGCCGGACGGGTCGTCCGATCCGTCACGGCGCACGACGTCCCGCTCGGGCATCAGGATGTCGCGGACGACGACCGCGCACAGGTAGAGGGTCGCCAGCAGGTGGGCGGTGATCGCCAGCTGGTAGCCCTCCACGGGCAGGCCCTGGTGCTTGTCCCCGCTGGTCGTGTAGGCGAGGTACAGCCAGATCCCGAGGAAGTACACCACCTCGCCGGCCTGCCAGATCAGGAAGTCCCGCCAGCGCGGCCGGGCCAGCGCGGCCAGCGGGATGAGCCACAGCACGTACTGCGGCGAGTAGACCTTGTTGGCCAGGATGAAGGCGGCCACGACCAGGAACGCCAGCTGGGCGAAGCGGGGGCGGCGCGGGGCGGTCAGCGTGAGCGCTCCGATGCCGGCGCACAGCAGCAGCGTCAGGCCCGTCGCATACGTGTTCGCGTCGTGCAGGGGGTTCCCGGAGCGCTGGGAGATGAGCAGCCACACGGAGCCGAAGTCGATCGGGCGCTCCTGGCTGAAGGTGTAGAACTTCTTCCAGCCGTCCCAGGCGAAGATCATGACGGGCAGGTTCACCACGAGCCAGGAGACGGCCGCGCCGAGGGCCGCGGAACCGAACGCCCGCCACTTCCCGGCGCGCCAGCACAGCACGAACAGCACGCCGAGCAGCAGGACGGGATAGAGCTTGGCGGCGGTGGCCAGGCCGATGAAGACGCCGAAGAGCAGGGTGCGGCCCCGGGACCACATGAGCATCCCCGCGGCGGTCAGGGCGATGGCCAGCAGGTCCCAGTTGATCGTGGCGGTGAGCGCGAAGGCGGGCGCCAGGGCGAACAGCAGCGCGTCCCAGGGCCGGCGGTGGTGGGTGCGCGCGACGCACACCGCGATGACCGCGGCGCAGACCATCAGCATCCCCGCGTTGACCATCCAGTACATCTGCTCACGGTGCTGGAGGGAGCCGCCGCCGGGGGTGAACCAGGACGCCACCTCCATGAAGAGCCCGGTGAGCACCGGGTACTCCAGGTACTCCATGTCGCCGGTCAGCCGGTCGAAGTAGGGCGTGAGCCCGTCGGCGAAACCGCGTACGGAGAACAGGTGCGGGATGTCGGAGTAGCAGGCGTGCGTGTACTGGGAGCCGGCTCCGCGGAACCACGCCCAGTCGTAGCAGGGCAGCTTCTGCACCATGCCGAGCGCGAACATCCCCAGGGCGACCAGGACCACGACACGGACCGGGGTCAGCCAGTGGCCGCCCAGCCGGGCGTAGCGGCCCATGGGGCCGCCGAGGAACTCGCTGCCGGCCGCGGCGACCTCGTCCTGCTGGGTGGGCAGTACGGGCCGGTCCTCGTGCACCTTCGTCATGCGCTCATCCTGCCGTACCGGGCCGGGCGTGCGGGAGGGCCGCCGCACGGTGTGCGACGGCCCTCGTAGGAGCAGGGAGAAGGCGGATCAGCCGGAGGTCCCCATGCTGGTCCCCCAGCTGGTACCGCCGGGGCGGCCCGGTCTGCCCGACGGCGTGGGCGACGGTGATCCGGTGGATCCGCCGCCGGGGCCGCCGTTGGTGTTGCCTCCGTTGGTGTTGCCTCCGCTGGGGTCCGGGATGCAGTACAGCTCCCACGGCTTGCAGGTCGGCTTGCCGCCCTTGGACGGGGACGGGGAGACCGGCGGCGAGGAGCTCGCCGAGGGCGAGGGCATCGAAGGGGACGGCGACGGGGAGAAGGACGGGGACGGCGAGGGGGCGCCGGAGGCGTCCGCGGTGACGCCGATCTTCTCGGCCTCCGGGAAGTCCTTGACCGGGGTGCCCTTGAGCGCTTCCTTCATGTACTCGGTCCAGATGGCGGCCGGGATGTCGCCACCGTGGATGGAGTCGACGCCGCCCACACCGTTCATGGAGATCAGCTTCTTGTCCGCCGAGTTCGGGTCGGTGCGGAACAGGGCGACCGAGGTGGACAGCTCCGGGGTGTAACCGACGAACCAGGCCGACTTGTTCTGGTCGGTGGTTCCGGTCTTGCCGGCGGCGGGCCGCGTGAAGCCGAGCTTCCTGACCTTGGTGCCGGTGCCGTTGTCGACGACGTTCTCCAGCACCTTGGTGACGTTGTCCGCGATGGAGTTGTCCATCGCCCTCTGCTCCTTGGGGGCGCCGAAGCCGGGCAGCTCCTTGCCGTCCTTCTCGACGCTCGTCACGGAGAACGGCTCGCGGTGGGTGCCGGAGGCCGCGAACGTGGCGTACGAGTCGGCCATGCGGATGGCGCTCGGGGTCGAGGTGCCGAGGGCGAACGAAGCGTCGTTGTTCGGGTTCATCGAGTCCTTGAGGATGCCCGTGGACGCGGCGACCTCCCGGACCTTGTTGTGGCCGACGTCGAAGACGAGCTGCGCGAACGGCACGTTGATGGACTTCTCCATCGCCTCGTTGAGGGTCACGTATCCGTAGGGGTAGGTGCTCTCGTTCTTCTGCTTGAACGGCTTGCCGGACGCGTCCCGCAGCGGCTTGCCGTCGCGGTTGTTGATCACGGTCAGGTCGTTCGCGTTGTACTTGCTGTCGGCCGAGATGCCCTGGCCGTTCGAGTTCTGGGTGCCGTACTCCATCGCGGCCGCCAGGACGTACGGCTTCCAGGTCGATCCGACCGGGACGCCGACGGTGTTGGCGTTGTTGCTGAAGTACTTCTTGTCCATGCCCGGGCCGCCGTACAGGGCCACGATCGCCCCGGTCTTCACATCCACGGAGGCCGCGCCGAACTGGACGAAGGTGTCGTACTCGGGGCGGGCCTTCTCGTCCAGGAAGTCGTTGCGGGTCTCCTCGACGGCCTTGACCAGGGCGTCCACCTTCGGCTTCTGGAAGGTGGTCTTGATCTGGTAGCCGCCGCGGGCCATCTCGTCGGCCGTGCTGTTCGTGACCTTCATCACGTACTGCTTGGCCGTCTCGACCAGGTAGCCGGTCTGCCCGGACAGGCTGCGGGCCTGCTCGGAGTCGATGAGCTTGGGGAACTCGGTGAACTGGGCCCGCTCGGACTTCTGCATCCGGCCCACCGCGACCTCGCGGTCCAGGACCCAGGCCCAGCGCTCCTTGGCCCGCTCGGTGTTCTTCTCCGGGGTGGCGGCGGAACCGATGCCGCCGTCGGGGTTGTAGAGGTTGGGGCCCTTGAGCACGGAGGCCAGGAAGGCGCTCTCGGACGGCGTGAGGTCCTTGCAGTCCTTGCCGAAGTAGGCCCGCGCGGCCGCCTGGATGCCGTAGGCGTCCCTGCCGTAGTACGCGGTGTTGAGGTAGCCCGCGAGGATCGTGTCCTTCTCCTCGGACACACCGAGCTTTATCGAGATGAAGAGCTCGGTGACCTTGCGCTTCAGCGTCTGGTTGGAGTCCAGGTACGTGTTCTTCACGTACTGCTGGGTGATCGTCGAGCCGCCCTGGGTGGATCCGCCCTTGGCCATGTTCCACACGGCGCGGGCGATGCCCATCGGGTCGACGCCCTTGTCCGTCTCGAAGGACTCGTTCTCCGCGGAGATCACGGCGTTCTGCATGGACTTGGGGATCTTGTCGATGGGCACGATCTGGCGGTTCATCGAACCGCCGGTGGCCACCATCTGGGTGCCGTCCGCCCAGTAGAAGACGTTGTTCTGCGCCTGGGCCGCCTTGTTCGGGTCGGGCTTGTTCACCGAGGCGATGCCGATGCCGGCGCCCGCCGTGATGAGGGCGAAGAAGCCGAGGGCCGTGCCGCAGACCAGCTTCCAGGACGGAAGGAAGCGCTTCCAGCCGTCCCTGTCGGAGCGCGGGTAGTTGATCAGCCGCTTGTCCGGGCGGCCCGCGCCTCGGCCGGCACCGCCGGCGCCCCGTCCACGGCCTCCGGATCCCCGGGGAGCGGACCGGCGCGCCCCCGCGCGGCCACCGGGGCCCGGCGGCTCTGCGTACGGTCCGCTGTGGGACGCGGTGGGAACGTCACGTGCGGGACCGGCGCCCCGGCCGGGGCGCTGCTGGGCGGCCCGGCGGGCCGCGGCACGTCCACCGCCGCCCTCGGGCTGCGACGGTTTGCGGCGGTGCTCGCTCATCGAACGACTACTCCTCGGGCAGGCGAGTGGCCTGGAAGCGGCAGGCGAATTCCGGTTCCCCCCGTTGTCATGGCCCACAGACTACGCACGCTCAAAACCCGAACAGTGCCGAAGTTCACCCCAAATCAGGCAACTCGCCTGGTACGAATTGGTGATGTGACGCCGGTCACTACGTCACCCCTTGTCGCCGAAGACGGCCCGTTCTATCGTCTGGATGTATCGAGCCGATACATCAGCTCGGTATAAAACTCAGGGGCGAGGGAGAGGCAGGCGGATGAGCAGGCGCTCAGGCATCCTCGAGTTCGCCGTCCTCGGCCTGCTTCGCGAATCCCCCATGCACGGGTACGAGCTACGCAAGCGGCTCAACACCTCGCTGGGGGTGTTCCGGGCGTTCAGCTACGGAACGCTCTATCCCTGCCTCAAGACGTTGGTCGCCAACGGCTGGTTGATCGAAGAACCGGGCAACGCCCCGGAAGACGCTCTCGCCACTTCACTCGCAGGGCGCCGCGCCAAGATCGTCTACCGGTTGACGGCAGCGGGGAAGGAGCACTTCGAAGAGCTCCTGTCCCACACGGGCCCGGACGCCTGGGAGGACGAGTCCTTCGCCGCGCGCTTCGCGTTCTTCGGCCAGACCGAGCGGGACGTGCGCATGCGGGTCCTGGAGGGCCGCCGCAGCAGGCTGGAGGAGCGCTTGGAGAAGATGCGCGCCTCCCTCGCCCGGACGCGGGAGCGCCTCGACGACTACACGCTTGAGCTGCAGCGGCACGGAATGGAGTCCGTGGAGCGTGAAGTGCGCTGGCTGAACGAGCTCATCGAGAGTGAGCGGGCGGGACGGGATCAGAGACGATCCGGTCCGCCCGACGAAACTGCAAAGTGAGGCCTGCATCTCGCAGGCCTCGTCCGAGAACAAACAGGGAGCAACCGGAATGGGTTCGGTTCGCGTAGCCATCGTCGGCGTGGGCAACTGCGCCGCCTCGCTGGTGCAGGGCGTCGAGTACTACAAGGACGCCGACCCGGCGGCCAAGGTCCCCGGTCTGATGCACGTCCAGTTCGGCGACTACCACGTGCGTGACGTCGAGTTCGTCGCCGCGTTCGACGTCGACGCGAAGAAGGTCGGCCTCGACCTTTCGGACGCCATCGGCGCCAGCGAGAACAACACGATCAAGATCTGCGACGTCCCCAACAAGGGCGTGACCGTGCAGCGCGGCCACACCCTGGACGGCCTGGGCAAGTACTACCGCATGACGATCGAGGAGTCCGCCGAGGCCCCCGTCGACGTGGTCCAGGTCCTCAAGGACCGCGAGGTCGACGTTCTGGTCTGCTACCTGCCCGTCGGCTCCGAGGACGCGGCGAAGTTCTACGCGCAGTGCGCCATCGACGCCAAGGTCGCCTTCGTCAACGCCCTCCCGGTCTTCATCGCCGGCACCAAGGAGTGGGCCGACAAGTTCACCGAGGCCGGTGTCCCGATCGTCGGCGACGACATCAAGTCGCAGGTCGGCGCCACCATCACGCACCGCGTGATGGCGAAGCTGTTCGAAGACCGCGGTGTCCGTCTCGAGCGCACCATGCAGCTCAACGTCGGCGGCAACATGGACTTCAAGAACATGCTGGAGCGCGACCGCCTGGAGTCGAAGAAGATCTCCAAGACGCAGGCCGTCACCTCGCAGATCCCGGACCGCGAGCTCGGCGAGAAGAACGTCCACATCGGCCCGTCCGACTACGTCGCGTGGCTCGACGACCGCAAGTGGGCCTACGTCCGCCTCGAGGGCCGCGCCTTCGGCGACGTCCCGCTGAACCTCGAGTACAAGCTCGAGGTGTGGGACTCCCCGAACTCCGCCGGTGTCATCATCGACGCCCTGCGCGCCGCGAAGATCGCCAAGGACCGCGGCATCGGTGGCCCGATCCTCTCGGCTTCGAGCTACTTCATGAAGTCCCCGCCGGTGCAGTACTTCGACGACGAGGCCCTGGCCAACGTCGAGAAGTTCATCAAGGGTGAGGTCGAGCGCTAAGTCGGAACCCCACGGGTCTTCGGACACCTGGTCTTCGGCTGTTCTTCCGCGGAGGGTCCCCGGGCAATGTGCCCGGGGACCCTCCGCGTATGTGACCCTTGCCCTCATGCCTGTCGTACGTGATCTGCGCGTACTCCTGCGCCTGAGGGATTTCCGCAACCTGCTCGCCGTACGGCTGCTCTCCCAGGCCGCCGACGGCGTGTACCAGGTGGCACTCGCCACCTACGTGGTGTTCTCCCCCGAGAAGCAGGCGTCGCCCGCGGCCATCGCCTCGGCCATGGCCGTGCTGCTGCTGCCCTACTCGGTGATCGGCCCCTTCGCCGGGGTGCTGCTCGACCGCTGGCGCCGCCGCCAGGTCTTCCTCTACGGCAACCTGCTGCGCGCCCTCCTGGCCTGCGGCACCGGCGTACTGATCGTCGCGCACGTCCCCGACTGGCTCTTCTACGCCTCGGCCCTGTCCGTGACCGCGGTCAACCGCTTCGTCCTGGCCGGGCTGGCCGCATCGCTGCCCCATGTCGTCGGCCCGGGCGAGCTGGTCACCGCCAATTCGCTCTCACCCACGGCCGGGACGCTCGCCGCGGTCGCCGGCGGGGGACTCGCCTTCCTCGTGCAGCTGCTGGCTTCCGACTCCAACGCCCTGGTGGTGCTGCTGGGAGCCGGGCTCTACCTCTGCGCGGCCCTGGTCTCGCTGCGTCTGGCCGTGGGCCTGCTCGGCCCGGACCATCCGGCCGGCCGGCTCCACCCGTCGGTCGCCGAGGGGGCCGTCCTGACCGTCCGGGGCATGGCCGAAGGGCTGCGGCACCTGGCCTCCCGGCGCGAGGCGGCCCAGACGCTCACCGCCATGACCGTGATGCGCTTCTGCTACGGCGCCCTGTTCGTGACGCTCCTGATGCTCTGCCGCTACGCGTGGTCGGGCGACGAGTCCGCCGGCCTCGCCCTGCTGGGCATCGCGGTCGGCGTCTCCGGGGCGGGGTTCTTCGCGGCTGCCGTCGTCACGCCCTGGCTGGTGGGCCGACTGGGCACCCGCGGCTGGATCACGGCCTGCTCCGCCGGGGCCGCGGTCCTGGTGCCCCCGCTCGGCCTGTTCTTCGAGCCCGGACCGATGCTGGTGGCGGCCTTCGTGCTCGGCTTCGCCACCCAGGGCGCCAAGATCTCCACCGACACGGCCATCCAGTCCCATGTGGACGACGACTTCCGCGGCCGGGTGTTCTCCGTCTACGACGTGCTGTTCAACATCGCGTTCGTCGGCGCGGCCGCGGTGGCCGCCCTCATGCTCCCCCCGGACGGGCAGTCGGTGCTGCTGATCGTGAGCGTGGCCCTGCTCTACGCGGTGAACGCGGCCTGCCTGAGGCGGCAGAGCGCGTGCGTGTGATGCATCACCCGAAGCGATGTTTCACGTGAAACATCGCTCCGGGTTCACCCGTCTCAGGCCTGCGCGGCCCACCACTCCTTGAGCGCGGCGACTGCGGCGTCGTGCTCCATCGGACCGTTCTCCAGCCGCAGCTCCAGCAGGAAGGCGTAAGCCTTGCCGATCACCGGACCGGGGCCGGTGCCCAGGATCTCCATGATCTCGTTGCCGTCCAGGTCGGGCCGGATGGCGTCGAGCTCCTCCTGCTCCTGGAGCTGCGCGATGCGCTCCTCCAGCGCGTCATAGGTCCGGGAGAGGGCATTGGCCTTGCGCTTGTTGCGCGTGGTGCAGTCGGACCGGGTCAGCTTGTGGAGACGGTCCAGGAGCGGGCCGGCGTCGCGGACGTAGCGCCGTACCGCGGAGTCGGTCCACTCGCCGTCCCCGTAGCCGTGGAAGCGCAGGTGCAGCTCCACCAGCCGGGAGACGTCCTTGACCATGTCGTTGGAGTACTTCAGCGCGGTCATGCGCTTCTTGGTCATCTTCGCGCCCACCACCTCGTGGTGGTGGAAGGAGACCCGCCCGTCGGTCTCGAAGCGACGGGTGCGCGGCTTGCCGATGTCGTGGAGCAGGGCCGCCAGCCGCAGCACCAGGTCCGGGCCGTCCTGCTCCAGCGCGATGGCCTGCTCCAGCACGATCAGCGAGTGGTCGTAGACGTCCTTGTGCCGGTGGTGCTCGTCACTCTCCAGGCGCAGGGCGGGCAGCTCGGGCAGCACGTGGTCGGCGAGCCCGGTGTCCACGAGCAGGCCCAGGCCCTTGCGGGGGTGCGCGGACAGCAGCAGCTTGTTCAGCTCGCCCTGCACCCGCTCCGCCGAGACGATCTCGATCCGCTCCGACATCGCCTCCATCGCCGCCACGACCTCGGGGGCGACCTCGAAGTCGAGCTGGGCGGCGAAACGCGCCGCACGCAGCATCCGCAGCGGGTCGTCGGAGAAGGAGTCCTCCGGGGTGCCGGGAGTGCGCAGAACGCCCGCCTGGAGGTCTTCCAGGCCGCCGTGCGGGTCCACGAACTCCTTCTCCGGCAGCGCGACCGCCATCGCGTTCACGGTGAAGTCGCGGCGGACCAGATCCTCCTCGATCGAGTCGCCGTAGGAGACCTCGGGCTTGCGGGAGGTGCGGTCGTACGACTCCGAACGGTAGGTCGTCACCTCGATCTGGAAGCCGTTCTTCTGGGCGCCGACGGTACCGAAGGCGATGCCGACGTCCCAGACCGAGTCGGCCCACGGCCGGACGATCTTCAGAACGTCCTCGGGGCGGGCGTCGGTGGTGAAGTCGAGGTCGTTGCCGAGACGCCCGAGCAGCGCATCGCGTACGGACCCGCCGACCAGGGCAAGGCGGAAGCCGGCCTCCTGGAACCGGCGGCCGAGCTCGTCGGCGACAGGGGCGACCCGCAGCAGTTCACTGACCGCGCGGTGCTGCACCTGACTCAGGGCACTGGGATTGTCTTCGTTGGCGTTCGGCACAACAGAAAAGGGTACGTGCCCGGCCCGGCGCGGGCTTCCCCGTTTCCGGCACCCCGCCCCCCGGCGGCCGGGAAGCGGAGCCGATCATGTGGAGCAAGGCGCGGCACTCGCGCACAGCGGGTCTCGTTACCATCTGTGGACGCACGAACGACGACCACTGACACTTCGAGGGACGGGCTAGCGCGTGGCCGAGGCGGCAGACATCCAGGGGGCATACCCCGCTCCTGCCCGGCGCCGGTGGCTGCGGCGCGCCGTCGTACTGCTGGCGGGGACCCCCGTGCTCGCCGCTCTGGTCTACTCGCCCGCCCCCCAGACCGCCCAGGCGGCCGAGGCGGGGACGGTCGACGTGCAGCTCAACGAGATGGCCCCCACGGCCCCGGTCAAGGGCGACACGCTCACGATCTCCGGCACCGTGGTCAACAACGGCCGCGAGACGATCACCGGCGCGCACGTGGGCCTGCGGGTGGGGCCCGCCCTCGGCGACCGGGCGTCCATCGACGAGGCGGCGGAGCGCGCGGGCTTCCGGGCCGGCACGGATCCCGGTGAGATCGACCAGGCCTTCGCCGCGAAGATCCCCTCGCTGCCGTCGAAGGCGAAGCAGGACTTCACCCTCACCGTCCCGGTGAACAAGCTGGAGCTGGACAAGGACGGCGTCTACCAGCTCGGCGTCTCGCTCTCCGGCGAGACCGAGAGCCGCCAGTACGAGCAGGTCCTCGGCATCAGGCGGACCTTCCTGCCCTGGCAGCCCGAGGCCGCCGCCAAGCGCTCCCAGATCACGTACCTGTGGCCGCTGATCTCCACCACGCACCTGACCGCCGAGACCGGCTCGGACGAGCTGCAGACCCCTGTCTTCCTCGACGACTCCCTCGCCGAGGAGCTCAAGTCCGGCGGCCGCCTCCAGCAGATGGTCGCCCTCGGCAAGGACCTGCCCGTCACCTGGGTCATCGACCCCGACCTGCTCTACACGGTCGACGCGATGACCAAGGGCTACCGCTACCGCACGCCGGACGGCCGGATCGTCCAGGGCAAGAACAAGGCCGTCGCCGAGCAGTGGCTGAGCGCCCTGGAGACCGCGGTCCAGGGCAAGAAGATCGTCGCGCTGCCGTTCGCCGACCCGGACATCGCCTCCCTCGCCCACCAGGGCAAGGACGTCTCGGGCACCCTGGGCCAGCTGCGGCCGGCCACCGACAAGGCGAAGCAGGCCGTGGAGACCGTCCTGCACGTCACCCCGTCCACCGACTTCTCCTGGCCCGTCAGCGGCGCCATCGACCCGTCGATCGTCAACGTGGCGACCTCGGCGGGCGCCCACAACGTCCTCGCGCGCAGCGACAGCCTCCAGGAGACCGGCTCCCTCGGCTACACGCCCTCGGCGGCCCGTCCCATCGGCGCGGGCGCCACCGCCGTCGTGGCGGACGCCGACCTCTCCACCGCCTTCGACGGCGACATGCTGAACGCCGGCAACGCCACGCTGGCCGTGCAGCGCTTCCTCGCCCAGAGCCTCGCCCTGAACCTGCAGAAGACCGACGAACAGCGCAGCTTCGTCGTCACCCCGCAGCGGATGCCGTCGACCAGCCAGGCGCAGTCGATGGCGGCCGCCATACGCGGCCTGCAGGCGGGCCGCTGGACCCAGCCGGCCGACCTGGAGGCCGCGGCCGCCGCCAAGCCCGACCCGGGCGTCAACACCCAGGTCCCGGGTGCCGGCCAGTACCCCGAGGCGCTGCGCAAGACGGAGCTCCCGGTGGCCGCCTTCGAGAAGATCCGCACCACCCAGAACACCCTGGACCACTTCAAGGTCATCCTCAGCGCCCCCGACCGTGTGGAGATCCCCTTCGGGAACACCACCAACCGCGAGATGTCCACCTCCTGGCGCGGCCGCCCCGAGGAGGCCCGGCTCTACCGGGAACAGGTGCAGGAGTACCTGATCGGCCTGACCGAGAAGGTCAAGGTCGTCCCCAAGTCCGACGCCACCCTGTCCGGCCACAGCGCCACCATCCCGGTCAGCGTCCAGAACAGCCTCGTCCAGGACGTCCACAACCTGGTCCTGCGGGTGAAGTCCGCCAACCCGACCCGCCTGATGTTCGGCGACAACGGTCAGGCCGAGCAGGAGGTGACCGTCGCGGGCGGACACAGCCAGACGGTCAAGTTCACCGCCAACGCCACCGCGAGCGGTCCCGTCGAGGTCACCGCCCAGCTCTTCACCACCGACGGCGTGCCCTACGGCAAGGCCCGCAAGTTCACCGTCGAGGCCACCGAGATCACCCCGACCGTGATGCTCGTCATCGCGGGCGGCGTGCTCCTGCTCGTCCTGGCGGGCATCAAGATGTACGCCAGCCGCAAGCGCGTCGCGGCCCGGGCGGCCGCCGAGGAGAGCACGCAGCCGAGTGACGGGACGCCGGACACCGGAGCGCAAAGCACCGGGCCGTCCGGCACGGGTGAGACAGTGGACCGTTGAGCGATGCCGTGGCCGGTCGGCCTGGGGACGATGAGGTGGGGTTTCGATGAACGCGCCGTACGACGGTGACCGCGCGCAGGGCACTGGTGGGCCCGCGCCCGCACAGGGCACTGCCCCGGGCACTCCGGTGCCCGGGCAGGTCGCCGTGCCTGCGCCCGCGCCGGACCGCGACCCGTATGTCCAGGACGCCTACGACTACGACCCCTACCGGTCGCAGGACCTGTCGGCCCAGGACCCCGTCGCCGAGGTCCTCTACGACAGGGCCTCGCACCCCCCGCCGCCGCCCGGCACCTACCAGGAGCCCGGCCCGCTGTACGCGGCGCCGCAGGCGCCCGTGCACGCCCCCGACCCGCAGGTCTGGGCGCAGACCCCGCCGCCCGAGCCGGACGGTCCCTCCCGGCACCTGCCGTACGGCGACCGCGCGACGACCACCCAGTTCGTCGGGGTGGACTCCCTGGTCACCAACGCGGCGGACGAGACGTCCGAGCCCGACGCCTTCGCGCACCTCTACCGGGACCAGCAGGGGAATCCCGGCACCCCCGCGGAGGACGCCCCCGTCGCCGCTCCGGCGCCGAGCAAGCCCGCCGGCCGGGCCTCCAGCCTCCTCAAGTCCAGTGCCCTCATGGCCGCCGGCACGATCGTCTCCCGCATCACCGGCTTCATGCGGACCCTGGTCATCGCCGGTGCCATCGGCGTCGGCACGTTCAACGACACGTACCAGATCGCGAACACCCTGCCGACGATGATCTACGTGCTGGTCGGCGGCGGCGCGCTCAACGCCGTCTTCATCCCGCAGCTGGTCCGGGCCATGAAGCAGGACGACGACGGCGGCGAGGCGTACGCCAACCGCCTCCTGACGCTGGTCGTCGTGCTGCTGGCCGCCATCACCACGATCTGCGTGCTCGCCGCGCCGGTGTTCATCACGATGATGTCGCCGAAGCTCGCGTCCGACCCGCAGCAGATGGAGGTGGCGGTCGCCTTCGCCCGCTACTGCCTGCCGACCATGTTCTTCATGGGCGTGCACGTGGTCCTCGGTCAGATCCTCAACGCACGCGGCCGGTTCGGCGCGATGATGTGGACCCCCGTCCTCAACAACATCGTCGTCATCGCCACGTTCGGGGCCTTCATCTGGGCCTTCGGCGGCTTCACCACCTCCGGTGTCAGCGCGACCACCGTGACCGCCGACGGTGTCCGCCTGCTGGGCCTGGGGACCCTCCTGGGCCTCACCGTCCAGGCCCTGGCGATGCTGCCCTACCTGCGCGACGCCGGCTTCAGGCCGCGCCTGCGCTTCGACTGGAGGGGCCACGGCCTCGGCAAGGCGGCCCGCCTGGCCAAGTGGACGTTCTTCTTCGTCCTCGCCAACCAGATCGGCCTCGTCGTCGTCACCCAGCTCGCGACCTGGTCCGGATCGGTCGCCGAGAAGCAGGGCCACCCCGGCACCGGCATCACCGCCTACAACTACGCGCTCCTGCTGTGGCAGATGCCGCAGGCCATCATCACCGTCTCCGTCATGACGGCCGTACTGCCCCGCATCTCCCGCTCCGCCCACGACGGGGACGCGGCCGCCGTCCGTGACGACATCTCCTACGGCCTGCGCACCTCGGCCGTCGCGATCGTGCCGTGCGCCTTCGCATTCCTGGCCCTGGGCGTCCCCATGGCCACGCTGCTGTACGCCGGTTCGGGTTCCGGCGCCCAGAACATCGGCTACGTGCTGATGGCCTTCGGCCTCGGGCTGATCCCCTACTCCGTCCAGTACGTCGTCCTGCGCGGGTTCTACGCGTACGAGGACACCCGGACGCCCTTCTACAACACCGTCATCGTCGCCGCCGTCAACGCGGCCGTCTCCACCGCCGCGTTCTTCGTGCTCCCCGCACGCTGGGCGGTCGTCGGCATGGCCGCCGCCTACGGCCTCGGTTACACCGTCGGCGTCGGGGTCGCCTGGCGGCGTCTGCGCACCCGGCTGGGCGGCGACCTCGACGGCGCCCACGTGATGCGCACCTACGCCCGTCTCACCGGCGCCTGCGTACCCGCCGCCGCCGTGGCGGGCGCAGCCGCCTACGCGGTCACCCAGTGGCTCGGCAGCGGAGTCGCAGGCTCCGCTGCCGCGTTGGTCGCCGGCGGCGTCGCGCTTGCCGCCGTGTTCCTCGTGGCGGCCAAGCGGATGCGGATCGAAGAGCTCAACGCCATGGTCGGAATGGTCCGCGGACGACTGGGGCGCTGATGCGCACAACCGTCGGACCCCTTCGCGTGTCGTGCATAGCGCCAGACTGTGGGCACAATTGGCATGGCTTCGCAGACTGGCCGACAGCGCGTAACGGATGGGGAGGCAGGAACGACGGTGGCGGAACGTAGCACGGCTGCCGTCGACGTGGCCGACAACGGCGGCAATGAGCCGCCGGCCGCAGATGCGGCAAGGGCCACGGCCGACGGGGTGGACACCCAGAACGGACGAGCCGCGGACGGACCCATGCCAGAAAAGGACGGCGAACGCAGAAAGGCGGCCCCTGCTGCCGCTCCCGAACTCCACAGCGGCCACAAGCTCGCCCGGCGCTACCGCCTCGAAGAGTGCGTCACCCGTCTGGACGGATTCAGCAGCTGGCGCGCGATGGACGAGAAGCTGCGCCGTGCCGTGGGCGTCCACCTGCTGCCCGCCGACCACCCGCGGGCCCGTGCCGTGCTGGCCGCGGCCCGCTCCTCCGCGCTGCTCGGCGATCCCCGGTTCGTCCACGTCCTCGACGCGGTGGAGGAGAACGACCTCGTCTACGTCGTCCACGAGTGGCTGCCCGACGCGACCGAGCTGACCGCGATCCTCGCCTCGGGCCCCCTGGAGCCCCACGAGGCCTATCAGCTCGTCACCCAGGTCTCCCAGGCCATGGCCGCCGCGCACCGGGAGGGCCTGGCGCACCTGCGCCTGACACCCAGCGCGATACTGCGCACCTCCACGGGCCAGTACCGCATCCGCGGGCTCGCCGTGAACGCCGCCCTGCGCGGCATCACCAGCGACACCCCGCAGCGCGCGGACACCGAGGCCATCGGCGCACTCCTGTACGCCGCACTGACCCAGCGCTGGCCCTACGAGAACGATGCGTACGGCCTCACCGGCCTGCCCAAGGGCGTGGGCCTGCTCGCCCCCGACCAGGTCCGGGCCGGGGTGCACCGGGGCCTGGGGGAGCTCGCCATGCGCGCCCTCGCCAACGACGGGGCCACCGCATCCCGGCAGGAGCCCGCCTGCACCACCCCGGAGGAACTGGCCAAGGCAGTTGCCGCGATGCCCCGCATCCGGCCGCCGGAGCCCGCGTTCACCGCACCGCCCGAGTACCAGCAGACCACCTACCAGCAGGGGAGCTACGGACGGCCCCCGACGCACCCCGGCGCGCCGGTCGCCCGTCCCATCGCCGTCCCGCCGCCCCCGCTGCAGAGCCGCACCGGTCGTGTCCTGAAGTGGAGCGTGGCCGCCCTGCTCATCGCCGCCCTGGGCCTGGGCAGCTGGCAGCTCGCCGACACCCTCCTGGACCGCGTCAAGGGCGACGGCGGCGGCACCAGCAACTCGCAGTCCACCAAGACGAAGGAAGACGAGAAGAAGCCCAAGGAGAGCAAGCCGCTGCACCTCTCCCGTGCATCCGTCTTCGGCAAGGAACCGATCAAGCCCGCAGACGCCGGGAAGGCCATCGACGGCAATCCCGACACCGGGTGGGTCACCTTGAACTTCTACGGCTACGAGGGCAAGTTCGGCAACCTGGACAGCTACGACGACGGCAGCGGCATCATCGTCGACCTCGGCAGCCTCCAGGAGGTGACGGGCATCGACGTGGACATGCGGGCCGCCGGGCACGTGGTCGAGGTCCGCGCCGCCGCCCCGGGGGCGTCCTCCCCGCGCACCATCTCCGACTTCCCCCAGGAACTGGTGAAACCGGGTACCGCGGGGAAGAAGCTGGAGGCCACGCGGGACACCCCGATCAACACCCGCTTCGTGCTCGTGCACATCACCGCGCTGCCCTCCGACGGCGGTGGGGACGGCTTCCGCGGCGGCATCAACGAGATCAAGGTCCTCGGTACCGGCGACCAGCCGGCTTCCTGATCGGTACGTCCCGGGTCCGCTGAGCCGACGGCTCAGCGGACCCTCGTATTCGTCCCGCCCGCCCCGTACGCTCCCTCCGGGAGGGAGGTGTGATGCACGACGCAACCACCGGCGGGGACAGTGACCGGGACCTGCTCGCCCTGCACGTCGCAGGGGATCCCGATGCCTTCGGGGAGCTCGTACGGCGCCACCGCGACCGGCTGTGGGCCGTGGCCCTGCGGACTCTCGGCGATCGTGAGGAGGCCGCCGACGCCGTACAGGACGCCCTCGTGTCCGCCTACCGGGCCGCCCACACCTTCCGGGGCGAATCGGCCGTGACCACCTGGCTGCACCGCATCACCGTCAACGCCTGCCTCGACCGGGCCCGCAAGGCCGCCTCCCGCAAGACCTCGCCGATCGAGGACACGCAGCGCCTGGAGCGGCTCCTGGAGCCCCACGAGTCCGCCGAGGCCCCTGCCGAGCGCCGGGACCTCCACCGCCAGCTCCTGGCCGCCCTCAGCACCCTCCCGGCCGACCAGCGGGCCGCCCTCGTCCTCGTCGACATGCAGGGCTACCCCGTCGCCGAGGCCGCCCGTATCCTCGACGTCCCCACCGGAACGGTGAAGAGCCGGTGCGCGCGCGGCCGGGCGAAACTCCTCCCGATGCTCACTCATCTGCGCTCGAATGCCGTGGATAACACCGCTACCGAGCGGGGAAGGAACCGGACGCCGGGGACTCCCGTCCCACCAGCGGCAGACCCCAGTCAGCCAGCCCCAGACGCAGACACGGTGAAGGGCGGAGGTGGACGAACGTGACTCCCACAACCGGCACGATCCGGCACCCGGACGTCTCGGAGATCTCCGACCTGACCGAAGGCCTCCTCTCCCCGGCCAGGAGCGCCGAGGTACGCCGCCATCTGGACGACTGCCCGCTGTGCGCCGACGTCCACGCCTCCCTGGAGGAGATCCGGTCCCTCCTCGGCACCCTGCCGGGGCCGCCCCGGATGCCTGCGGACATCGCCGGGCGCATCGACGCGGCCCTCGCCGCCGAGGCACTCCTCGACTCCACCGCACCCAGGACCGAGGCCGCCCCTGCCGCCGGGCCCACCGTCCAGCGCGATGTTTCACGTGAAACATCGCCTGCCGCACCTGCGGGCCAAGGCCCCCGGCGGCCCTCCGGTCACCCGACCGGCGCAACCGGACCGGGCCGTCGGCGCGCCCGCCGCCGGATCACCGTCATCGCCGGTCTGGCCGGGGCGGCTGCCTGCGCCCTCGGCATCTTCTTCACGGGCAACCTGCTGGGGACGGGCTCGCCGGACACCGCCGCCCGCAAGTCCGGGACGAGCGCGGCAGCCGAAGCACCCAAGGACGGCACCTACACGGCACAGGGCCTCCAGGACAACGTGCAGCGGCTCCTCGCCGCCGGGCAAGGGGCCAGAACGGCCCCCCAGGAGGAACAGCAGAACAACACGTACGGGTTGGAGGACACCATGCCCTCCCCGAAGCGCGCTCCCGGGGACGAGCACGCGAAGACCTCCTCGGTCCCGTCCTGTGTCCGGGACGCCACCGGACACCCCGATGCCCCGCTCGCCGCCGAGCGCGGCAGCTACCAGGGCACCGACGTCTATCTCCTCGTCCTGCCGCATCCGGGCGACTCGGCCCGGGTGGACGCCTACCTCGTCGGGGCCGGCTGCGCGGACACCTCGCCGGCGGGCGCCGGACGCCCCCTGCTGACCCGGACCTACCCGCGGAGCTGACACCTTCGGGTCGGCGCGGGACCGGGCCGGGAATGCATGCGCCGTAGGATCCGTTGGGTGGGGTGAGAGTCCGCACCGGCCCCCGGCAAGCAGGCCCCGGCAACAAGCGCGTAGTCCACAGAGACGAGGAAGAAACCCGTGAGCGACGTACGAAACGTGATCATCATCGGTTCCGGGCCGGCCGGTTACACCGCCGCCCTGTACACCGCACGCGCTTCGCTCAAGCCGCTGGTCTTCGAAGGCGCCGTGACCGCGGGTGGCGCGCTGATGAACACCACCGAAGTCGAGAACTTCCCCGGCTTCCAGGACGGCATCATGGGTCCGGATCTCATGGACAACATGCGCGGCCAGGCCGAGCGCTTCGGTGCCGAGCTCGTGCCCGACGACGTCGTGTCCGTGGACCTCACCGGCGACATCAAGACGGTCACCGACACCGCCGGCACCGTGCACCGCGCCAAGGCCGTGATCGTCACCACCGGCTCGCAGCACCGCAAGCTCGGCCTGCCGAACGAGGACGCCCTCTCGGGCCGCGGTGTCTCCTGGTGCGCCACGTGCGACGGGTTCTTCTTCAAGGACCAGGACATCGCCGTGGTCGGCGGCGGTGACACCGCGATCGAGGAGGCCACCTTCCTCTCGCGCTTCGCCAAGTCCGTCACCATCGTGCACCGCCGTGACGCCCTGCGCGCCTCCAAGGCCATGCAGGACCGCGCCTTCGCCGACCCGAAGATCAAGTTCTCCTGGGACAGCGAGGTCGCCGAGATCCACGGCGAGCAGAAGCTCTCCGGCCTCACCCTGCGCAACACCAAGACCGGTGAGACCTCCCAGCTCCCCGTCACGGGCCTGTTCATCGCCGTCGGCCACGACCCGCGCACCGAGCTGTTCAAGGACCAGCTGGAGCTCGACGAGGAGGGCTACCTGAAGGTCGAGGCCCCCTCGACGCGCACGAACCTCACCGGAGTGTTCGGCGCCGGCGACGTCGTGGACCACACGTACCGTCAGGCCATCACCGCCGCGGGCACCGGCTGCTCCGCCGCCCTGGACGCCGAGCGCTTCCTCTCCGCCCTCGCGGACGCCGAGAAGGCCCACGCCGCGGTCTGACCCCCCACGCTCACCCCCCACACCCCACACCCCGCAGGAAGAATTAGGAGGCCGCTGTGGCCGGCACCCTCAAGAACGTGACCGACGCCGACTTCGACGCCGAGGTCCTGAAGAGCGACAAGCCCGTCCTGGTGGACTTCTGGGCGGCCTGGTGCGGTCCGTGCCGCCAGATCGCCCCGTCCCTGGAGGCCATCGCTGCCGAGTACGGCGACCAGATCGAGATCGTCAAGCTGAACATCGACGAGAACCCGAACACGGCCGCCAAGTACGGCGTCATGTCCATCCCGACCCTGAACGTCTATCAGGGTGGCCAGGTGGCCAAGACCATCGTCGGTGCCAAGCCCAAGGCCGCCATCCTGCGCGACCTCAACGAGTTCATCGAGGTCAAGGCCGTCTGACGGTTGCACGACGGTCGGAAACGCCACCTGGCGGCAGCCGGGAGTGTTTCACGTGAAACGGGGCCGCCCCTCCAAGGGGCGGCCCCGTTCGCACATCACAGCGGGCGTAGCGCGGGCTCTTTCCGAGCCGCACCGAGCAACCGGTCCAGCGCGAGCTCCACGTCTTCCTTCCACGAGAGCGTCGAGCGCAGCTCCAGCCGTAGCCGCGGATGCACGGCATGCGGCCGCACCGTCTTGAAGCCCACGGCCAGCAGGTGCTCCGCCGGGAGCAGGCACGCCGGACCTTCCCATCGCGCGTCCCCGAAAGCCTCGATCGCCCGGAACCCGCGCCGCAGCAGATCCTTCGCCACCGTCTGAACCATCACCCGCCCCAGACCCTGCCCCTGATAGCCCGGCATGATCCAGGCCGTGATCAGCTGCACCGCATCCGGAGACACCGGACTCGTGGGAAAGGCCGTGGCCCGCGGAACATAGGCCGGCGGCGCGTACAGCACGAATCCCACGGGGACTTCATCCACATAGACCACGCGGCCGCACGAACCCCACTCCAGCAGGACGGCGGAGATCCAGGCCTCCTTCTCCAGCGCCGAAGTCCCCGCCTTCACGGCGGCCTCACCAGTGACCGGATCCAACTCCCAGAACACACAGGACCGGCAACGCCGAGGCAGATCCTGGAGGTTGTCCAGCGTGAGTGGTACCAACCGACGCCCCATGAGCGCATCGTATCCACAGCCCGAAACAGGCGAAACCGCAACAAGGCAAAGGGGCGGACCGCGCCGGTTCGCACCGGCACGACCCGCCCCTCGGCGGCCGGGGACTCACTCCCCGGACAGTCCCTGCTCCAGCACCCGGCCCTCGCCCGGTGCCAGCGTGCCCAGAATCCGCTCCAGATCCTCCATCGAGGCGAACTCGACGGTGATCTTGCCCTTCTTCTGGCCCAGATCCACCTTCACACGGGTCTCGAACCGGTCCGACAGCCGCGTCGCCAGCTCACTCAGAGCCGGAGCCACCCGGGCACCGGCCCGCGGACCCCTCGGCTTGACGGCCGCCGAAGGCTCCGAGCCCATCAGCGACACGATCTCCTCGACGGCGCGCACCGACAGGCCCTCGGCCACGATCCGGTGCGCCAGCCGGTCCTGTACCTCGGACTCCTCCACCGACAGCAGCGCACGCGCATGGCCGGCGGACAGGACACCCGCGGCCACCCGGCGCTGCACCGGCGGGGACAGCTTCAGCAGGCGGAGCGTGTTCGACACCTGCGGACGCGAACGCCCGATCCGGTCGGCCAGCTGGTCGTGCGTGCAGTTGAAGTCCTGGAGCAGCTGGTCGTACGCGGCCGCCTCCTCCAGAGGGTTCAGCTGCGCCCGGTGCAGGTTCTCCAGGAGGGCGTCCAGCAGCAGCTTCTCGTCGTCCGTCGCGCGGATGATCGCAGGAATGCGCTCCAGCCCCGCCTCGCGGCACGCCCGCCAACGACGCTCGCCCATGATGAGCTCGTAGCGGTCCGGAGCGGACTGCCGCACCACCACCGGCTGGAGCAGACCCACCTCCTGGATCGAGGTCACCAGCTCCGCCAGTGCATCCTCGTCGAACACCTCGCGGGGCTGGCGCGGGTTCGGCGTGATCGCGTCCATCGGAAGCTCCGCGAACGTCGCCCCGGCGACCACCTGGGCTTGGGGCTCCGCCGTCTGCGGTTCCTCCGCCACGGCCACCGCGACCGGTGCCTCACGTGCGACATCCGGCTGCGCCAAGGCCGCCAGCTTCGCCGCGGCGACCCCGCGCTCCGAAGGCAACAGCGGTACGGCCGACGGAGACGTCGAGCCCGCACCGATCACCGGCGGTGTCTTCTCCTGAGGAGCGGCGGGGATCAGCGCACCGAGCCCCCGCCCCAGACCCCTACGTCGCTCACTCACTGGATCCCCTCCGCCACACTCTGCGTGCTGTTCAGGCCCGCGCCCGAGTGGGCGTGCTGGGCGTCGTACGACATTCCGGCCCCCCGCAGCGCGATCTCACGCGCCGCCTCCAAGTAGGACAAGGAGCCGCTGGAACCCGGATCGTACGTGAGCACCGTCTGGCCGTAGCTCGGGGCCTCGGAAATACGCACCGATCGCGGGATGCTCGTGCGCAGCACCTCCTTGCCGAAGTGGGTGCGCACCTCCTCCGCCACCTGGGAAGCCAGCCGGGTCCTGCCGTCGTACATCGTCAGCAGGATCGTCGACACGTGCAGCGTCGGGTTCAGGTGGGCGCGCACCAGGTCGACGTTGCGCAGCAGCTGACCCAGTCCCTCCAGCGCGTAGTACTCGCACTGGATCGGGATCAGCACTTCGGCGCCGGCCACCAGGGCGTTCACCGTGAGCAGCCCCAGGGAAGGCGGGCAGTCGATCAGGATGTAGTCCAGCGGCTGCTCGTACGCCTGGATGGCCCTCTGGAGCCGGCTTTCGCGCGCCACGAGCGACACCAGCTCGATCTCGGCGCCCGCCAGGTCGATCGTGGCCGGCGCACAGAACAGCCCCTCGACGTCCACCACCGGCTGGACGACCTCCAGCAGCGGCCGACTGTCCACGAGCACGTCGTAGATCGAGGGCACATCCGCGTGATGGTCGATGCCCAGCGCCGTGGAGGCGTTGCCCTGGGGGTCGAGGTCGACCACCAGGACCCGCGCCCCGTGCAGAGCCAGTGAGGCCGCCAGGTTCACGGTCGTCGTGGTCTTGCCCACGCCGCCCTTCTGGTTGGCGACCACGATGACCCGGGTCTGGTCCGGGCGGGGCAGCTTCTCACCGCTACGCCCCAGCGCCTCGACGGCCAGCTGGGCGGCACGGCCGATGGGCGTGTCGTTGTCTACAAGGGGCGACGATGTTTCACGTGAAACATCGTCGCCCGCCGGTTCAGAGCGGGGACCGGGGACCGGGTCGGCCATCGGCCCCGCGAGGTTGGCGTCGGACCGCACGGTGTCACTCTCCTCGACATCAGGCTCGCGATGAACAGAGCCTGCCATGCCACCGGGGTCGCGAACCAGCGGGGCCCGTACTCCTGTGGATGAATCCACCGTTGTGGACAACTCCGTCCCCCCTTTCTCCGTACGGTGACGGGGGGACGCAGCCGCACGGCCGCGGCTGATGATTCCGTGCAGCAGAGAGCGACGTTTCACGTGAAACACGATGCCCGGACAGCGCCCGGACAGGGTCTTCGGGCCGCTACGACACTCCGAAATCCATACCTATAGGGCGCAACGCACCCGTCGTCAGCGACGGCGGCGGGTCCGGCTGGTGCGAGCGGCCTTAGCCCGCTTGGCCGCGAACCTCACCCCACCGGGGCTTTCTCCGACCTCGACCCGGACGACCGTGGACAGGGGATCGACGACCCCTTCGCCCACCTGGAGCACCGAGGTCTTCACCACACCCAGTTTCGCCAGCGCGACCTTCGCCGCCACCAGCTCTTCCTCCGCGGTGTCGCCCTTCAGGGCGAGCATCTCCCCGTACGGACGCAGCAGGGGGACGCCCCAGCCCGCCAGCCGGTCCAGGGGTGCCACGGCCCGTGCCGTCACCACGTGCACCGGCTGCACCTTGCCGAGAACCTCCTCGGCCCTGCCGCGCACCACCGTGACGTGGTCCAGGCCCAGCAGCTCCACGGCTTCCTGCAGGAAAGTCGTCCGCCGCAGCAGCGGCTCCAGCAGCGTGATCTTCAGATCCCGCCGCACCAGGGCCAGCGGAATGCCGGGCAGGCCGGCCCCCGAGCCCACGTCGCACACGGTGACGCCCTCGGGCACCACTTCCGAGAGCACCGCGCAGTTCAGCAGGTGCCGCTCCCACAGCCGGGGCACTTCGCGCGGGCCGATCAGCCCCCGCTTGACCCCGGCGTCCGCCAGCAGCTCCGCATACCGCACAGCTTCCGGGAAAAACTCGCCGAACACCGCGCGCGCCTCTTCAGGCGCCGGGGGAAGCTCCGCTGCCTCCGTCACGGGGACCGTCCTTCCGTACCGCATGGATCGTTGAAAACGCACTGCACGAACTGGCACCGCCCAGACAGGCACTGCCAGGCTGACAAACATCGGCCCCGTCTGCGACACAGACGGGGCCGAACACACTCGGGCTTGGGGTCAGGCCGGGAGCACGACGACGAAGCGCTGCGGCTCCTCGCCCTCCGACTCGCTCTTCAGACCCGCAGCCGCCACGGCGTCGTGGACGACCTTCCGCTCGAAGGGCGTCATCGGCGCCAGCTTCAGGGGCTCGCCGGACGCCTTCACGTCCGCGGCCGCCTTGGCGCCCAGCGCCGCCAGCTCCTCGCGCTTCTTCGCGCGGAAGCCTGCGATGTCGAGCATCAGCCGGCTGCGGTCACCGGTCTCGCGGTGCACGGCGAGGCGGGTCAGCTCCTGGAGCGCCTCCAGGACCTCACCGTCGCGCCCCACGAGCTTCTGGAGGTCGCGGCTGGCCGAGTCGCTGACGATGGACACCGCGGCCCGGTCGGCCTCGACGTCCATGTCGATGTCCCCGTCCAGGTCGGCGATGTCCAGCAGACCCTCGAGGTAGTCGGCCGCGATCTCGCCCTCCTGCTCGAGGCGGGTGAGGGTGTCGCCACTCTCAGCGGCGGCCGTGGTGGTGCCTTCCGTCACGGGAGGGACTCCTTCTTACTTCTTGGAAGAGGGCTTGGGGGGCGTCTGACGCTGCGATTTCGTCTGCCGCTTCGGCTGCTGCCGCTTGGCGGCACCACCGCTCGCCGCGTCCGAATCCGCCGTGGCCTCGGCGCTCTTGATCACAGACCCGTCCGCCTGCGCAGCCAGACCCTGCTTCGTGAGAGCCGTGATGAACTTGCGCTCGTTGTCGTTGCGGTCCGGGCCCTTGGCCACGATCGCCGCGACGATCTTCTTCTTGCCCCGACCCTTGACCTCGCCGTGCGTGGTCACGTGCTTCAGCAGACGGGTCAGGTACTGGTCCTGCGCCTTGCTGCCCGGCGTCGGGTTCTGGTTGATCACGTACATCTGCTGGCCCATGGTCCACACGTTCGTGGTCAGCCAGTAGACGAGAACACCCACGGGGAAGTTGATGCCCATGAACGCGAAGATCAGCGGGAAGATGTACATCAGCATCTTCTGCTGCTGCATGAACGGCGTCTTCACCGAGAGGTCGACGTTCTTCTGCATCAGCTGACGCTGGGTGTAGAACTGCGACAGCGACATCAGGACGATCATGACCGCGGTCACGATCCGGACGTCGGTCAGGGAGGCGCCGAGCGCGGCGACCTTCTCCTCGCTGTCCGTGAACTTCGCCGCCAGCGGGGCACCGAAGATGTGCGCCTGGCGGGCACTCTCCAGCAGCGACTCGTTGATCACGCCGATGGTCTTGCCGTTGGCGATGGCCGAGAGCACGTGGTACAGCGCGAAGAAGAACGGGGACTGCGCGATGATCGGAAGGCACGAGGAGAGCGGGTTGGTACCCGTCTCCTTGTACAGCTTCATCATCTCTTCGGACTGGCGCTGCTTGTCGTTCTTGTAGCGCTCCTGGATCGCCTTCATCTTCGGCTGGAGCGCCTGCATGCCACGCGTCGCCTTGATCTGCTTCACGAAGAGCGGGATCAGGCAGATACGGATCAAGACCACCAGGGACACGATCGACAGGCCCCAGGCCCAGCCGCTGTCCGGTCCGAAGATCGCACCGTACAAGCTGTGGAACTGGACGATGACCCACGAGACGGGCGTGGTGATAAAGCTGAACAGACTGGCAATCGTGTCCACTAATCAGGCTCCTTGAGCATTGCGAGATCTACGCAACGCACTGCGCAGCTGCTCGTGCCAACGCGGGCGTTTACGGGGTGGGACATGGTCGACACCACCGGCGGACCACGGATTGCACCGCAGGATCCGCCAGCCGGTCAGAACCGTCCCCTTCACCGCACCATGCCGGTCGATGGCCGTGAACCCGTAGTGCGAGCACGAGGGGTAATAACGGCACACCGGCCCGAGCAGCGGACTGATGGTCCACTGGTACAGCTTGATCAATGCGAGCAGCGGGTACTTCATCGAGCCACGCCTCCCAGGAGCCGCGTCAGAGCGGCATCCAGGTCCCGGGCCAGTTCGTCGACGCCGGCGTCACCCGCTCCGGGCAACGCCCGCACCACCACCAGGCTACCGGCGGGCAGGCGGCAGAGCCGCTCGCGGACAAGGTGACGCAAACGGCGCTTGACCCGGTTACGTACGACAGCGCCACCCACGGCCTTGCTGACGACGAAACCCGCACGCGTCGAGGGATCGATCTCCCCCGGCTCGTGCGGGTCCGTTGCACCGCTGGTACGTAGGTGGACGACGAGGAGCGGGCGACCTGCCCGACGACCTCGACGCACCGCGCTCGCGAAGTCCTCGCGCCGCCTCAGCCGATTTTCGGGAGACAGCACGACGTCACGACCTGCGCGTTGTTACGCGGAGAGGGCGGCGCGGCCCTTGCTGCGGCGGTTCGCCAGGATCGCGCGACCGGCACGGGTACGCATCCGCAGGCGGAAGCCGTGGGTCTTGGCACGACGGCGGTTGTTCGGCTGGAAGGTGCGCTTGCTCACTCGGGGGCTCCAGAGAATGAATCGTTGTGGCGGGACATCGCCTGGCTGTCACCGTGCGCCCACGAGGAAACTCGCGTGTTCGCCCGAGTGGCACCGCTAAACGATCACAAAAGGTGATCTTCGCCCATCGGTAGGCAGGCGGCAGCAGCCATCGACAACTCGACCTCGTTACGGTACGCGCGGCTACGCCATCCGGTCAAACCGAGGCGACGTGCCCCCACACTGTGCACAGGCTGTGGACAACGACTTGAACCGTACCCGTCGGGCTGACTACCGTTGTCTGATCCCGGATTTTTTGTCCCGACCGTCCCAAAGAACCACACATTCGTGGGACCCCTGTGAGAGAGCGTGCTCTGTGGCTGACGTACCTGCCGATCTTGCCGCAGTGTGGCCAAGGGTGCTCGAAAAGCTCCTCGGGGAGGGACAGCAGGCGATCGAGCCCAAGGACAAGCAGTGGGTGGAGCGCTGCCAGCCCCTGGCCCTCGTCGCCGACACCGCACTGCTCGCCGTACCCAACGAGTACGGCAAGCGCGTCCTGGAGGGCCGGCTCGCCCCGCTGATCAGCGATGCGCTCAGCCGCGAGTGCGGCCGCCCCATCCGCATCGCCATCACCGTGGACGACTCGGCCGGCGAGCCCGCGCCCCTGGCCGCGCCCGGGCAGCAGCGCTCCGAGTCCTACGAGCCGTACGGCGGCCAGCGCAACGGCGGCCACACCGGCCCCGGCGGCCCGTCCGACGACCAGCTCCCGACCGCCCGCCCCGCCTACCCGGACTACCAGCAGTCGCGCCCCGAGCCCGGTTCCTGGCCGCGCGGCGGCCAGCAGGACGACTACGGCTGGCAGCAGCCGCGCCTCGGCGGCTTCCCCGAGCGCGATCCGTACGCCTCCCCGCAGCCGGGCTACCTCCAGCAGCCCGAGTCGGGCGGCTACGAGCAGGGCTCCTATGAACAGCAGCCGTACGAGCAGCAGCCGTACGAGCCCCGCCCCCCGCAGCAGTCCCACCCGTACGAGCAGCAGCAGTACGAGCAGCCGGCCGCGCGCCCCGCGCCCGGCCGGCCCGCACCGCCGCCGGCCCCGTCGGGCGGCTCGACCTCGGGCCCGCTGGAGCCGACCGCCCGGCTGAACCCCAAGTACCTGTTCGACACCTTCGTCATCGGCGCCTCCAACCGCTTCGCGCACGCCGCCGCGGTGGCCGTCGCCGAGGCACCCGCCAAGGCGTACAACCCCCTCTTCATCTACGGGGAGTCGGGCCTGGGCAAAACGCATCTGCTGCACGCCATCGGGCACTACGCGCGCAGCCTCTACCCCGGCACCCGCGTGCGGTACGTGAGCTCGGAGGAGTTCACCAACGAGTTCATCAACTCGATCCGGGACGGCAAGGGCGACGCGTTCCGCAAGCGCTACCGCGAGATGGACATCCTGCTCGTCGACGACATCCAGTTCCTCGCGAGCAAGGAGTCGACGCAGGAGGAGTTCTTCCACACCTTCAACACGCTCCACAACGCCAACAAGCAGATCGTGCTGTCCTCCGACCGGCCGCCCAAGCAGCTGGTCACCCTCGAGGACCGGCTCCGCAACCGCTTCGAGTGGGGCCTGATCACCGACGTCCAGCCGCCCGAGCTGGAGACCCGTATCGCGATCCTTCGCAAGAAGGCCGTACAGGAGCAGCTCAACGCCCCGCCGGAGGTACTGGAGTTCATCGCCTCCCGCATCTCGCGCAACATCCGCGAGCTGGAGGGGGCGCTGATCCGGGTCACTGCCTTCGCGAGCCTGAACCGGCAGCCGGTGGACCTGGGCCTGACCGAGGACGTCCTCAAGAACCTGATCCCCGGCGGGGAGGACTCGGCCCCCGAGATCACGGCCTCGGACATCATGGCCGCCACCGCCGACTACTTCGGCCTCACCGTGGACGACCTGTGCGGCTCCTCACGCAGCCGCGTCCTGGTCACGGCCCGGCAGATCGCCATGTACCTGTGCCGTGAGCTCACGGACCTCTCCCTGCCCAAGATCGGGGCCCAGTTCGGGGGCCGCGACCACACGACCGTCATGCACGCGGACCGCAAGATCCGCGCCCTGATGGCGGAGCGGCGCTCCATCTACAACCAGGTCACCGAGCTCACCAACCGCATCAAGAACGGCTGAACCGGCGGCGGCAGACGGGCCGGCAGAGGCTGCGGAGCCTCCGCGGAGGCCTCTCCAAACGCATCCAGAGGGCGCTCCCGGGGTACTCCGGGGGCGCCCTTCTTCGTGCGTGCGCCCCTGACCTGTTCGAATACGCCCCCTGTGGAGCAACTCATCCACAGATTCCGCGACTTTCTTCCGTCCACAGGGTGGGGACGGCCCCCGTCACCCACAATCTGTCCACAGGGCCCGGGGGTGAGGCACCATCAGAGCTGGTCAGCCCCCTGTGGAATTGTGCGCAAGCGTCATCCACAGCCTGTGGACAGAACTTTCGTCCACAGGCTCGTCCACGCCTCTGTCCACCGCCGACCCACAGGTTCCCGCATCCTGTGCACAGGATGCGGCGGGTTACCCACATCGCTGTCCACTGTTCGGCAACATCGCACCCCCGGTCACCGCCCGGAGTGAAAGCCGTCACACGGAAGTCGACGTTTGGGTTGTGGAGTACCTGGGGAAAGCTGGGGACACACCTGTGGAGTAGTCGGGGTCACCTGGGGATGGCCTGTGCAGAAGTTTTCGTTCTCCACAGACGCACCGTGTTGTCCACCGGTGCCACCCACAGGGTGTGGGGATAAAAAACGGCAGGTGACCTGCGAGAACCGGGTTATCCACCGTTTCCACAGGCCCTACTACTACCCCCATAGAGAGTTAGGCCGGTTTCGGTTTTCAAGCAGGTCCTGTGCACAACTCGGTGGGCGGCCCTCCCCGACACCTCGCTCCCGATTTGACCGGCGGCAGCAACGACTGTCGGCGCCGTACGTCAGACTGGTCCCCGGCATCGGTCGAGGCATCGACGAGCCGACGACGAAGGCCGGCAGACGAGCGAGCAACAGCAGGAGGCGGTTCCGGTGAAGATCCGGGTGGAGCGCGACGTACTCGCGGAGGCGGTGGCCTGGGCTGCACGCAGCCTCCCGGCCCGGCCGCCGGTGCCCGTTCTCGCGGGCCTGCTGCTGAAGGCCGAGGAGGGCACCCTGTCCCTCTCCGGCTTCGACTACGAGGTCTCCGCCCGCGTCTCCGTCGAGGCGGACGTCGAGGAGGACGGCACCGTCCTCGTCTCCGGCCGGCTGCTCGCCGACATCTGCCGCGCCCTCCCCAACCGCCCGGTGGAGATTTCCACAGACGGTGTACGGGCGACCGTGGTCTGCGGCTCCTCGCGATTCACACTCCACACCCTCCCTGTGGAGGAGTACCCGGCCCTGCCGCAGATGCCGACCGCGACCGGCACCGTGCCCGGTGAGGTCTTCGCCTCCGCCGCCGCCCAGGTCGCCATCGCCGCCGGCCGCGACGACACGCTGCCCGTGCTCACCGGTGTCCGCATCGAGATCGAGGGCGACCGCGTCACCCTCGCCTCCACCGACCGCTACCGCTTCGCGGTCCGCGAGTTCCTGTGGAAGCCGGAGAACCCGGACGCCTCCGCCGTGGCCCTGGTGCCCGCGAAGACGCTCCTGGACACCGCCAAGTCCCTGACCAGCGGTGACACCGTCACCCTGGCGCTGTCCGGCTCCGGCGCGGGCGAGGGCCTCATCGGCTTCGAGGGCGCCGGCCGCCGCACCACGACCCGCCTCCTCGAAGGCGACCTGCCGAAGTACCGCACGCTGTTCCCGACGGAGTTCAACTCCGTCGCCGTGATCGAGACGGCCCCGTTCGTCGAGGCCGTCAAGCGCGTGGCCCTGGTGGCCGAGCGCAACACCCCGGTCCGCCTCAGCTTCGAGCAGGGGGTGCTGATCCTGGAGGCCGGCTCCTCCGACGATGCACAGGCTGTGGAACGTGTGGACGCCAAGCTCGAGGGCGACGACATCTCGATCGCCTTCAACCCGACCTTCCTGCTGGACGGTCTGAGCGCGATCGACTCGCCGGCCGCGCAGCTGAGCTTCACCACGTCCACCAAGCCGGCGCTGCTCAGCGGCCGCCCCGCGGTCGACGCCGAAGCCGACGAGGCCTACAAGTACCTGATCATGCCGGTGCGCCTGTCCGGCTGACGCACGCGGACGTCGGGCCCGGTCTCGCAAGGCTGCGGGGCCGGGCTCGACGGCGTTCGCACCCCCGGCCCGTACCGCCCCGCCCGTACCGCTCCGGCCCGTAGGCCCTCCAGGGAGCGCCCGTGGGGCCCGGCGGCACCGCCCGGCGTAGGCTCGGAGCCGGGGTGCCCCCGGGGAAGCCGGGAACCCGGCACAGACGGCCACAACGCTTAAGGAACCACCTGATGGAGCTTGGTCTCGTCGGTCTCGGCAAGATGGGCGGCAACATGCGCGAGCGCATCCGCCGCGCAGGCCACACCGTCATCGGATACGACCGCAACCCGGACCTCGCCGATGTCCACAGCCTGCGGGAACTTGTGGACAGCCTGCAGGCCCCCCGCGTCGTGTGGGTGATGGTCCCGGCAGGTGCGGCGACGCAGTCGACCATCGACGAGCTCGGGGAGCTGCTCTCGATCGGCGACGTCGTCGTGGACGGCGGCAACTCGCGCTGGACCGACGACGAGAAGCACGCGCAGGAGCTCGCGGCCAAGGGCATCGGCTTCGTCGACTGCGGTGTCTCGGGCGGCGTCTGGGGCCTGGAGAACGGCTACGCGCTGATGTACGGCGGCGCGAAGGACCACGTCGCGCGGGTCCAGCCGGTCTTCGACGCGCTCAAGCCCGAGGGCGAGTTCGGGGCCGTGCACGCCGGCAAGGTGGGTGCGGGCCACTTCGCGAAGATGGTCCACAACGGCATCGAGTACGCCATGATGCAGGCCTACGCCGAGGGCTGGGAGCTGCTGGAGAAGGTGGACTCGGTCACCGACGTCCGCGAGGTGTTCCGGTCCTGGCAGGAGGGCACGGTCATCCGCTCGTGGCTGCTGGACCTCGCGGTGAACGCGCTGGACCAGGACGAGCACCTGGAGCAGCTGCGCGGCTTCGCGCAGGACTCGGGCGAGGGCCGGTGGACGGTGGAGGCGGCGATCGACAACGCCGTGCCGCTGCCCGCGATCACCGCCTCGCTCTTCGCGCGGTTCGCGTCCCGCCAGGACGACTCCCCGCAGATGAAGATGATCGCCGCCCTGCGCAACCAGTTCGGCGGCCACGCGGTCGAGAAGGCGTGATCCACAGCAGGGCGTACGTGATCCACAGCAGGACGCAGTAGTACACAGCAGTGCACAACCGCTCCACAGCAGCACGGAGCAGAGCAGCAGGAAGCCGGGGGAGGTCGGCGCCGTATGCACGTCTCGCATCTCTCACTGGCCGACTTCCGCTCGTACGCCCGGGCCGAGGTCGAGCTCGGCCCGGGCATCACCGCCTTCGTGGGCCCCAACGGCCAGGGCAAGACGAACCTCGTCGAGGCCATCGGCTACCTGGCCACGCTGGGCAGCCACCGGGTCTCCTCGGACGCGCCGCTGGTGCGCATGGGCGCCGACCGGGCGGTCATCCGCGCCGCCGTCACCCACGGGGAGCGCCGGCAGCTCGTGGAGCTGGAACTGAACCCGGGGCGGGCCAACCGCGCCCGGATCAACAGGTCCTCGCAGGTCAGGCCGCGGGACGTGCTGGGGATCGTACGGACGGTGCTGTTCGCGCCGGAGGACCTGGCCCTGGTGAAGGGGGACCCCGGGGAACGCCGTCGGTTCCTCGACGAGCTGGTCACGGCCCGCTCCCCGCGGATGGCGGGGGTCCGGTCGGACTACGAGCGGGTGCTCAAGCAGCGCAACACCCTCCTGAAGTCGGCGGCGATGGCCCGCCGCCACGGCGGCCGCTCCATGGACCTGTCCACCCTCGACGTCTGGGACCAGCACCTCGCGCGCGCGGGCGCGGAGCTGCTGGCGCAGCGCCTCGACCTGATCGCGACGCTGCTGCCGCTGGCGGACAAGGCGTACGAGCAGCTCGCGCCGGGCGGCGGCCCGCTGGGGCTGGCGTACAGGGCCTCGGCGGGCGAGCCGGTGGACAGCGGTGAGGCGCGGACCCGCGAGGCGCTGTACGAGGTGCTGCTGGCGGCCCTGGCCGAGGTGCGCAAGCAGGAGATCGAGCGCGGCGTGACCCTCGTGGGCCCGCACCGGGACGACGTGCTGCTGCGGCTGGGCGACCTCCCGGCGAAGGGGTACGCGAGCCACGGCGAGTCCTGGTCGTACGCGCTGGCGCTGCGGCTGGCCTCGTACGAGCTGCTGCGCTCGGAGGGCGCCGAGCCGGTGCTGATCCTGGACGACGTGTTCGCGGAGCTGGACGCGCGCCGCCGGGAGCGGCTGGCGGAGCTGGTGGCTCCGGGCGAGCAGGTACTGGTGACGGCGGCGGTGGACGACGATGTCCCGGGCGTGCTGGCGGGGACGCGGTTCGGGGTGTCCGGCGGTGAGGTGACCCGGTTGTGAGCGATGACACACAAGGACCCCGCAAGGTCCCGGAGCCCTCGGGCGTGGACCTCGCTCGACAGGCGCTGGCGGCGGCCCGGGAGCAGGCACGGGCCCGGGGCAATGCGGCGGCGGGGAAGAAGGGGGGCCGTCAGCCGGGGCTGCGCTCGGGGGCGCGCGCGGACGGCCGGGATCCGATGCCGCTGATGGCGGCGCTGGACCGGCTGCGCACGGAGCGCGGCTGGGAGATGCCGATGGCGGTGGCGGGCGTGATGGAGCGCTGGCCGGAGATCGTCGGCCCGGAGATCGCGGCGCACTGTGAACCGGACCGGTACGAGGACCGTGAACTGGTCGTGCGGTGTGATTCCTCGGCGTGGGCGGCGCAGCTGAAGCTGCTGGCTCCGCAGCTGGTGGCGCGGCTGAACGCCGACCTGGGGCAGGGCACGGTCCGGATGATCAAGGTCCAGGGCCCGGGCGGGCGGCCGAAGCGGTACGGGCCCTTGCGGGCGCCGGGCAGCAGCGGTCCCGGGGACACCTGGGGCTGACGGGGCGTCCCGCGGCCCGGCCCGGTGTCGGGAGCCCGGGCCGGGCCCCGGGGCTCCGTCCCGGACCCCGCGCCTCGAACGCCGACGCCCCGGAGCGGGCCCGGCGGGGCTGGAGCGACCTCCTCCGAATGCGGCGTCCCTCACGGTAGCGAGAGGTTGACAGGCCGAAGCGCTGGAGGCCCGTGTGAGCCTCTTTGAGCCCCTCCCCGGATATGGGGAGTCGGAGAGAGGAGGTTCAGGGCGGCACATGCGGACTCAGGTACCGGCAAACCCCCATCCATGTCAGTGGTACCGGTAGACTGGAGACAATCCCGCCCGTTCGCGGGGTGACACCGAACAACGCAGACACACGCAGATCGACGCGGCCGCTCCCCCGGCGCACATGCTGGTCCGGAGTACGGGCTGCGCTGTGCCAGAAAGGGCGCTTCGTGGCCGATTCCGGCGACTCCAACGAGAAGAATTACGACGCCAGTGCGATCCAGGTCCTCGAGGGCCTGGACGCGGTCCGCAAGCGGCCGGGTATGTACATCGGCTCGACGGGTGAGCGTGGTCTGCACCACCTCGTCTACGAGGTCGTCGACAACTCGGTCGACGAGGCCCTGGCCGGGCACGCGGACACCATCGACGTGACGATCCTCGCCGACGGCGGGGTGCGCGTGGTGGACAACGGCCGCGGTATCCCGGTCGGCATCGTTCCGTCCGAGGGGAAGCCGGCCGTCGAGGTCGTGTTGACGGTCCTGCACGCGGGCGGCAAGTTCGGCGGCGGCGGCTACGCCGTCTCCGGCGGTCTGCACGGCGTCGGCGTGTCCGTGGTGAACGCCCTGTCGACCAAGGTCGCGGTCGAGGTCAAGACGGACGGCCACCGCTGGACCCAGGACTACAAGCTCGGCGTGCCGACGGCCCCGCTGGCCAAGAACGAGGAGACGGCCGAGACCGGCACCTCGGTCACCTTCTGGGCCGACGGCGACATCTTCGAGACGACCGAGTACTCCTTCGAGACGCTGTCGCGGCGCTTCCAGGAGATGGCCTTCCTCAACAAGGGCCTGACCCTGACGCTGACCGACGAGCGCGAGTCGGCGAAGGCCACGGTGGGCGCCGACGACCCCGACGCCGAGGCGGCCGAGCCGCAGGCGCGCACGGTGAAGTACTACTACGAGGGCGGCATCGTCGACTTCGTGAAGTACCTCAACTCCCGCAAGGGCGAGCTGATCCACCCGACCGTCATCGACGTCGAGGCCGAGGACAAGGAGCGCATGCTCTCGGTCGAGATCGCGATGCAGTGGAACTCGCAGTACACCGAGGGCGTCTACTCCTTCGCGAACACGATCCACACGCACGAGGGCGGCACCCACGAGGAGGGCTTCCGCGCCGCGCTGACGGGTCTGGTGAACCGTTACGCGCGCGACAAGAAGCTGCTGCGCGAGAAGGACGACAACCTCGCCGGCGAGGACATCCGCGAGGGTCTGACGGCGATCATCTCGGTGAAGCTGGGCGAGCCCCAGTTCGAGGGCCAGACGAAGACCAAGCTGGGCAACACGGAGGCGAAGACCTTCGTGCAGAAGGTCGTCCACGAGCACCTCAACGACTGGTTCGACCGCAACCCGGTCGAGGCCGCGGACATCGTCCGCAAGGCGATCCAGGCGGCCACGGCGCGCGTCGCGGCCCGCAAGGCGCGCGATCTGACGCGCCGCAAGGGTCTGCTGGAGAGCGCCTCGCTGCCCGGCAAGCTGTCCGACTGCCAGTCGAACGACCCCACCAAGTGCGAGATCTTCATCGTCGAGGGTGACTCCGCCGGCGGCTCCGCGAAGTCCGGCCGCAACCCGATGTACCAGGCCATCCTGCCCATCCGCGGCAAGATCCTGAACGTCGAGAAGGCCCGTATCGACAAGATCCTCCAGAACACCGAGGTCCAGGCGCTGATCAGCGCCTTCGGCACGGGTGTGCACGAGGACTTCGACATCGAGAAGCTCCGGTATCACAAGATCATCCTGATGGCCGACGCCGACGTCGACGGCCAGCACATCAACACCCTGCTGCTGACCTTCCTGTTCCGCTTCATGCGCCCGCTGGTCGAGGCCGGCCACGTGTACCTGTCGCGCCCGCCGCTCTACAAGATCAAGTGGGGCCGGGACGACTTCGAGTACGCGTACTCGGACCGCGAGCGCGACGCACTGGTGGAGCTCGGCAAGCAGAACGGCAAGCGGATCAAGGAAGACTCGATCCAGCGCTTCAAGGGTCTGGGCGAGATGAACGCCGAGGAACTGCGCGTCACCACCATGGACGTGGACCACCGCGTGCTCGGCCAGGTCACCCTGGACGACGCGGCCCAGGCCGACGACCTGTTCTCGGTGCTGATGGGCGAGGACGTCGAGGCGCGGCGCTCCTTCATCCAGCGCAACGCCAAGGACGTTCGGTTCCTCGACATCTGAGTCGGTCTCCGCTGACCGCCTGAAAGGACTTCTGACCAGCAATGGCCGACGAAACCACCCAGCCCGCAAAGAACGCCGAGAACGCCGCGGAGGAGCAGCCGGTGCTGCGCATCGAGCCCGTCGGGCTCGAAACGGAGATGCAGCGCTCCTACCTCGACTACGCGATGTCCGTCATCGTCTCGCGCGCCCTGCCGGACGTGCGCGACGGCCTCAAGCCGGTGCACCGCCGCGTGCTGTACGCGATGTACGACGGCGGATACCGGCCCGAGAAGGGCTTCTACAAGTGCGCCCGCGTCGTCGGCGACGTCATGGGCACGTACCACCCGCACGGCGACAGCTCCATCTACGACGCCCTGGTCCGTCTGGCCCAGCCGTGGTCGATGCGCATGCCGCTGGTGGACTCGAACGGCAACTTCGGCTCCCCGGGCAACGACCCGGCCGCCGCGATGCGCTACACCGAGTGCAAGCTGATGCCGCTGGCCATGGAGATGCTCCGGGACATCGACGAGGAGACCGTCGACTTCACGGACAACTACGACGGCCGCAACCAGGAGCCGACGGTCCTGCCGGCGCGCTTCCCGAACCTGCTGATCAACGGCAGCGCCGGTATCGCGGTCGGCATGGCGACCAACATCCCGCCGCACAACCTCCGCGAGGTCGCGGCGGGCGCGCAGTGGGCGCTGGAGCACCCCGACGCCACGCACGAGGAGCTGCTGGACGCGCTCCTGGAGCGCATCAAGGGCCCCGACTTCCCGACTGGCGCGCTGGTCGTGGGCCGCAAGGGCATCGAGGAGGCGTACCGGACCGGGCGCGGCTCGATCACGATGCGCGCGGTGGTCGAGGTCGAGGAGATCCAGAACCGCCAGTGCCTGGTGGTCACGGAACTTCCGTACCAGACGAACCCGGACAACCTGGCGCAGAAGATTGCCGACCTGGTGAAGGACGGCAAGATCGGCGGCATCGCCGACGTGCGTGACGAGACCTCGTCGCGCACGGGCCAGCGCCTGGTGATCGTGCTCAAGCGCGACGCCGTCGCCAAGGTCGTGCTGAACAACCTGTACAAGCACACCGACCTCCAGACGAACTTCGGCGCGAACATGCTGGCGCTGGTGGACGGCGTGCCGCGCACGCTGTCGATCGACGCGTTCATCCGTCACTGGGTGCAGCACCAGATCGAGGTCATCGTCCGGCGGACGAAGTTCCGCCTGCGCAAGGCGGAGGAGCGGGCGCACATCCTGCGCGGCCTGCTCAAGGCGCTGGACGCCATCGACGAGGTCATCGCGCTGATCCGGCGCAGCAACACCGTCGAGATCGCGCGCGAGGGCCTGATGGGCCTGCTGGAGATCGACGAGATCCAGGCGAACGCGATCCTGGAGATGCAGCTGCGGCGCCTGGCGGCCCTGGAGCGGCAGAAGATCGTCGCCGAGCACGACGAGCTCCAGGCGAAGATCAACGAGTACAACGCGATCCTGGCGTCGCCGGAGAAGCAGCGCTCGATCGTCAGCGAGGAACTGGCGGCGATCGTCGAGAAGTACGGCGACGACCGGCGCTCCAAGCTGGTGCCCTTCGACGGGGACATGTCCATCGAGGACCTGATCGCCGAAGAGGACATCGTCGTCACGATCACGCACGGCGGTTACGTCAAGCGCACCAAGACCGAGGACTACCGCTCGCAGAAGCGCGGCGGCAAGGGCGTGCGCGGCACGAAGCTGAAGCAGGACGACCTGGTCGACCACTTCTTCGTGTCCACCACGCACCACTGGCTGCTGTTCTTCACGAACAAGGGCCGGGTCTACCGCTCGAAGGCGTACGAGCTGCCGGACGCCGGCCGCGACGCCCGCGGGCAGCACGTGGCGAACCTGCTGGCCTTCCAGCCGGACGAGAAGATCGCCCAGATCCTCGCGATCCGCGACTACGAGGCCGCCCCGTACCTGATCCTGGCCACCAAGGGCGGCCTGGTGAAGAAGACGGCGCTCAAGGACTACGACTCGCCGCGCGCGGGCGGTGTCATCGCGATCAACCTCCGGGAGACCGAGGACGGCAGCGACGACGAGCTGATCGGCGCCGAGCTGGTGTCCGCGGAGGACGACCTGCTGCTCATCAGCAAGAAGGCGCAGTCGATCCGCTTCACGGCCACCGACGACGCGCTGCGCCCGATGGGCCGCGCGACCTCCGGTGTGAAGGGCATGAGTTTCCGCGAGGGTGACGAACTGCTGTCGATGAGCGTTGTGAGGCCGGGTACGTTCGTCTTCACCGCGACCGACGGCGGTTACGCCAAGCGGACGCCGGTCGACGAGTACCGCGTCCAGGGCCGTGGCGGTCTGGGTATCAAGGCCGCCAAGATCGTGGAGGACCGCGGGTCGCTCGTCGGGGCGCTCGTGGTGGACGAGTCGGACGAGATTCTCGCCATCACGCTCGGCGGTGGTGTGATTCGTACGCGAGTCAACGAAGTCAGGGAGACCGGCCGTGACACCATGGGCGTCCAGCTGATCAACCTGGGCAAGCGCGATGCCGTGGTCGGCATCGCTCGGAACGCCGAGGCCGGTCAGGAAGCTGACGAGGTCGAGGAGACCGAGGCGGCCGAAGGACAGGCCGTCGAGGCCGCCGAGGGCACGCAGCCCTCGGCCGGGGAGCACGAGGAGTAAGTCGTGAGTGGAGCCACGGGCGCCGGACCGGCCAAGACTGGGGAGGACGGTGCCCGTGGCCCCGCCGCGGAATCCCAGGGCGGGGGCGCCGAAGCCGGGGACAGGGGGAGGACCGTGACGGACACCCGCAAGCCCAAGAAGGAGAAGGCCGCCCCGGCGGCCGCGACGGCAGCCGCGACCGCGGCGCCGGCCGCCGGCCGCCAGCCGGAGCAGCCGTACCACCCGCCGCAGGCCTACACGGCGCCCTCGGGCGCTCCGGGTGTGCCGCGGGCGGCCGGGGACACCGGTGCGCAGCGCAAGCCGCGTACGGGTGCCCGTACGACGCCCAGGACGCGCAAGGCGCGGCTGCGGGTGGCCAAGGCCGATCCGTGGTCGGTGATGAAGGTCAGCTTCCTGCTGTCGATCGCGCTGGGCGTGTGCACGGTCGTCGCGGCGGCCGTGCTGTGGATGGTCATGGACGCCATGGGCGTCTTCTCGACCGTGGGCGGCACCATCAGCGAGGCGACCGGGTCGAACGAGAGCAACGGATTCGACCTCCAGTCGTTCCTGTCGCTGCCGCGCGTTCTGATCTTCACGTCGGTCATCGCGGTGATCGACGTGGTGCTGGCGACGGCACTGGCGACGCTGGGCGCGTTCATCTACAACCTGTCGGCGGGCTTCGTCGGCGGTGTGGAGCTCACGCTCGCCGAGGACGAATGACCGCTGACTGACCTGCGGGGACTGCCCGGAGGAACGGATTTTGGCGGGACCGTGTCTGTGCGCTAATCTTCAGGAGTCAGCGCGCAGCGCGGATGGGGCTATAGCTCAGTTGGTTAGAGCGCATCCCTGATAAGGATGAGGCCACAGGTTCAAATCCTGTTAGCCCCACAGTGAAGAAGACCCCCAGGCCATCGGCCCGGGGGTCTTCTTCGTATGGTCAGTTGCGGGTTCCCAGGTCACCGAACGGTATCGGTGCGTGTGTATTGTTGGCCGTCAGAAGTCCCCAACGTCAATGAAAGACGAGGTCGCGCGGTGAAGAAGCTGCTCCTGGTCGCACTGGCCGCCATCGGCGGGCTCCTCGTGTACCGCCAGATCCAGGCGGACCGCGCCGAGCAGGACCTGTGGACGGAGGCAACCGACTCCGTGCCTTCTGGTTCCGGTGTGTGAGGCCGAAAGCCGATCTCACGAAGCCCCGGTTGCCGCTGCGGCCGGGGCTTTGTGCTGTTCTGTGACAAAGAGTTACGTTATGCAAAGATTTGGCTTGCGTTAGCAAAATCGGGGTGACGTGATGGGTCGGGTGCGGACGACGGCTCTGGCGGGGGCGGCGGCCCTGGGGCTGGCCCTGTGCCTGCCGGGGGCGGCGCAGGCCGCCACGGCGCCGCCGCAGCCCGCGCCGGGGTACCGCGCGGCCGAGGGCGCAAAGCGGATCGAGGGCAGGCCCACCAGCGCGGACGCCCCGCTCGTGGCCCCCGGCCAGGTCTACGCGGACACGATGGGCCCGGGCGAGCGCGTCTACCGGCTGAACCTCGACGACGCCTCCAGCGTGTACTTCTCCGCCGTCGTCCAGCCGCCGCGCGGTGCGAAGGTCGGGTACTCCGACGGCCTCGAAGTCGAGATCATCAGCCGGGAAGGCGCGCGCTGCCCGAACAACCCCGGCCGGGCCGGCTTCGGCCGCGACCCGGTCCCGCTCGGTGCGGTCGCCGTCCGGCGGCTGGAGGAGGACGCCGACTGCCAGGGAGCCGGCGTGTACTTCGCGAAGGTCACCCGCACCGCCGCCAGGGACTCCGACCAGAGCGCGTGGCCGGTGGAACTCCTGCTCCTGCGCGAACCCGCCCTCACCGCCGGCAGCGCCCCGACCACCGCGCCCGGTGTCTGGCCCTCCGCCTCGCCGACCCTGCCCGGCACCGAGCCCGTGGACCGCACCGGCGGCACCGGGTTCAACGACGCCCGCGCGCTGGGCACCGGGGTCTGGCGGGACGACCTGCGGCCCGGGCAGACCCGCTTCTACCGGGTGCCGCTCGACTGGGGACAGCAGCTGGGGCTGAGCGCTGAGCTCTCCGACGCCAGGATGACCAAGCCGTACGGGTCCGCCTCCGCCGGGCTCACCGTCGCGCTGTACAGCCCGTACCGGGGCCTGGTCGAGGACAAGGACATCGCGTACGGGGGCAAGCAGGCGGGCCTGACCCTGCCGAAGACGGCGCCGGTGGCGTACGAGAACCGCTTCGCGGACACCGACGCGGTGCGCGGGGTCCGGCTGGCCGGCTGGTACTACGTCGCCGTCACCCTGGGCGGCAAGGTGGCCGAGTTCACCGAGGACGCGACGCCGGTCCCGCTGACCCTGCGCATGGAGGTCACCGGCGGCCCGGCCGGGGCGCCCCGGTACGAGGGGAGCCTGACCGCCGCCGGATTCGGGGTCGGGTCCGACGACAGGGCCGCGGCTCGGGACGGGCTCACCGCCCCCGAGGCGGCGGAGGCCGCCGGCAGCCGCTCGGTGATGCGGGTCGTGGCGGCCGTGGGCCTCTCCGCCGGGACGGTGCTGTTGCTCGTGCTCGGCGGATGGCTGCTGCTGGCGCGCCGCGGGCGCACGGCGTAGCTCCGCGGCGGGTGGCGGGCGGCGGGCGGATCAGATCCGGCGGGCGGATCAGATCCGGGTCAGCGCCCAGACGCCGACCGCGAAGCACAGCAGCGCGGCGGTGAGGATCGCGGCCGTGACCTTCGCCGGAGGCGGGGCGATCCGGCCGGTCCGTACGGGCCGCGCGGACGCCGGTGCGACGGCGGTGGCGGTGGCGCTGGCGCCGGGGGTCCCGGGGCGCTCCGGCGGCCGGAGGTGGAAGCTCCCGGTCTCCGGGGGACCGGACTCCCCGGCCGGGGGCGGCCCGAACCCCGCCGGGGCCGGCTGCGCGGGGGCCGCGGACACGCCGGGCGCGACGCCGGGCGCGACGGTGGTGGGCGTGACGGGGGCCGCGGACACGGCGGGCGCCACGGCGGGCGGCCCGGCCGGTGTGGCGGACGGCCGGAGCGGGCTCCCCGCCGCGGTGGACGACTCGGGGGTCACCGCGGCCGTGCCCAGCGGCCCCCGGGGCCCGAAACCGGCGGGGAGCGGCCCGAGTTGGTCGAACACCTCCACCGGATCCTCGTCCGGAGGGAGCGGCGCGAGCAGCTGCACGGCCTCGGCAAGGGCCTTGCGGGCCCCTGTGGCGGTCCGGAACCGGCTCCCGGGGTCCGGTTGGAGGAGGTTCGCGATGACGTCCCACAGGGGCGCCGGGACGCCTTCGGGGGCGCCGGGGGTGCCATGGGCGAGGAAGTGCTCCACCAGGGCCCGGGAATCGGGCTTGCCGCCCTTGAGCAGGCAGAGGGCGACCAGCCCGACGGCGAAGAGGTCCGCGGGGAAGTCGGGTTCGGAGCCGAGCAGTTGTTCCGGGGCGAGGTAGCCGGGAGTGCCCACGACGTAGTCGGTCTCGGTCAGGCGCGGCTCGCCCTTGCGCATCGAGATGCCGAAGTCGGACAGCCGCAGGTGCGGCCGTCCGCTTCCGGTGGCCTCCATCAGGATGTTGGCCGGTTTGACGTCGCGGTGGACGACGCCCTCCGCGTGGACGGCGGCCAGTCCCGACAGGAGCTGGTCGAGCAGCGTGCACACGAAGTGGGGCGGCAGCGGGCCGTAGTCCCCGATCACGTGGGCGAGCGAACCGCCGGCGACGAGATCCATCGTGAACAGGACCTTGTCGTCGTCCGCCGCCCAGCCGGCCGGGGCCAGCACGTGCGGGTGGTCGATGCGCAGGGCCTGCTCGCGGACGAACCGGAGCAGGGTGTGGGCGTCGCTCTGCCGCAGGACCTTGGCGGCGACGTACCGGCGGCGCCGGTGGTCCCAGACCCGCCACACGGCACCCGCGCCCCCGCGCCCGATCGGATCGATCAGCTCGTACCGGCCGGCGAAGACCTCACCCATCGCTGCGCCCGTCCCCCGTCCCCCGCCGTGTGCGTGCGTCCGTGGTGTCAGTTCTGGTGGGACTCGTAGTGGGCGACCGCTTCGGCGGTCCGGCCCGCGCCGTAGACCCGGAGGAACTCCGCGAGTTCGGGATGGCTGGGGGCGAGGGAGTCGGCCGCGTCGATGATGTCGCCGGCCGCCGAGACCGAGCGCAGCAGCGACTGGATCTCGCGGACGACGCGCTTGACGGTGGGCGCGCCCGAACTGGGCGTGCCCTGGCCGCTGTTGCTGAGGACGGAGCCTCCCTGGGTCTTCTTGATCTCGTCCATCCGGTCGGTGGCCTCGGCCGCGCTGACGCTGCCGTCCGCCACCTGGCCCGCGAGGTCCTGGAGGGCCTGCACGCGCTGCACCACGGCCGGGTTCCCGATCTTGGCCCGCTGGCCGCTCATCAGCTGGGAGAGCATGGGCGCCGACAGCCCGAGGACCGCAGCGAGGCGGGCCTGGTTCAAGCCGAGGTCATCTATGAGCCGGCGGAAGAGAGCGCCGAGCGGCTCCCCGTACCAACTGCGCTGAAGCTCTCTGGCTCTGGCCGTGGCCTCTTGCTGAACAGCGTCCACTCTTACTACTCCCCTTCGCTGGTGCGAACCTCGCGAGCATCTTACGGAGAGTGGTCGCACGGCGGGAGTCCCCATCATTTTGCGAGATGCGGGGGAACACCCGGTACTCTGTTCTGCGGAACGGCCTCACCTTCACGGGAGTCGGTCGCGTCCGTCTTTTCGGGGCTTTAGCTCAGTTGGTAGAGCGCTGCCTTTGCAAGGCAGATGTCAGGAGTTCGAATCTCCTAAGCTCCACAGCGCAAGAGGCCCTCTGACCAGCGGAAACGCAGGTCGGAGGGCCTCTTCTCGTTGCTGCCGGGGGCGGGGCTAGAGGTCGATCCAGTAGCGGCGCTTGGGTCCTACGAGGGTGTCGCGGACGTCTTCGAGGACGCCGCCGCGCCCCTCGATCGTGCGCACCGAGGCCGTGTTGCCCGGGTCGCACGTCAGGAGGACCCGGTCCATCCCCAGCAGCCGGGCCTCGTGCAGGACCTGTCCGAGGGCCCAGCCGGCCAGGCCGCGCCGGCGGGCCGAGGGGCGGACGCCGTAGCCGATGTGGCCGCCGGCGTCGAGGAGGAACCCGTTGAGGTAGTGGCGCAGGTCGATGGCGCCCAGATAGGTGTCGCCCTCGGCGATCCACCAGTACGTGGCGTGGACGCGGCCCTGCTCGACCGGCCGCGTGCGGTCCCCGTACCCGCGCAGCCGCTCCGTCCAGGCGGCGAACCCGGCGGGGCTGTCCACGTCGTCGTCCGAGCCGAGGCCGGCCCCGTCCATGTGGGCGTCGGGGCCCCACTCCCCGCGTGCGGCGAGCCAGGAGGCGTGCAGGCGGGGGGAGGGGAACACGAGCTCGGGCATCCGAGGACAGTAACAGCAGGACCTCCCCCGGTTGGCCCCGTCACGGGGGCCGGGCGGCCCGGGCTGTCCGACAGTGGGGGAAGGCACCGAGCCGGGGGGCGAGACCACGCCGGAGGCGTACAGACCATGGGACTCTTCGACTTCCTCAAGTCCGACAAGAAGAAGCACGAGGCCGAGCAGAAGGCGGCGGCGAGCGCGTCCGCCGACTACGCGGCCAAGTACACCGACGCCGTCGCGGCCACCAAGGCCGCCGCCGAGCGGATGGCCGCCGCGGCTCCGCCGAAGCCCACGACCCCCCCGAGGGCGGCCGCCGCGCCCCCGGCCTCGTCGAGGCCCGGCGCGGCCGCCCATCCGCAGCACACGCCCACCCCCATGTCCGCCGCGCACAAGGCGGTTCCCGCGGCTCCCGCGCCCATGCCGGCGCCGGCCGCCCCGAAGCGCACCTACACCGTGCGGTCGGGGGACTCGCTCTCCGCGATCGCCCGCCGGGAGCTGGGCAACGAGGCCCGCTGGCGTGAGCTCTACGCCATGAACAGGGGGGTCATCGGCTCCAATCCCGACCTCATCCACCCCGGCCAGGTGCTCACGCTCCCGCACTAGGGTGCCGGGCGGCCGGACGGGCGGAGGGCCCGGATCCACTGGATCCGGGCCCTCCGCCCGCGTGATGCCCGGCGGGTCAGGGCTGCTCCTCGTCCGCCGGACCGGAGGAGGACTCGCGCTCCTTCGCCGCCAGCTCGTCGTCGAAGCTGGCGGGCTGGCCTTCCCCTGACAGCTCCGTGGCGGCCGGCGGCTCGACGAGCCAGTCCGGGTTGGACTGCTGGTCCCACCACCGCCATGCCACGTACGCGCCGACGGCCAGTACGCCGACCACGGCGACGACCTTGAACGCCCGCCCGCAGCGCGCCTGCCGCTCGTGGCGCCTCACCAGCCGCTGCACCTCCTTGGCCGACACCTGGCCGCGCAGCGCCGCCAGGGCCGCCGTCGACCGGGACGCGGCCTCCTCGGCCACCGGCTGGGCCGCCGCCAGCGCGCTCTCCAGCCTCGGCTGCGTGTAGTCGGCCGCCTGCCGCGCCGCCCGGCGGGTCTGCTCCACCGCCATCGTCGCCGCCCGGTCCACGTTCGGGGGCACATGCGCGCGCGCAGCCCTCATCCGCGGGTGCACGTGACAGTCGTACGCCGTACGGGCATGCCGTGCCGCCTCCGCGGTCGCGTACGACACCTTCGGCGCCAGCCGCTCGTTCGCCTCGGTCGCATAGTGCACAGCGGCTTCCCTGGCGGTTGCTGCGTACGGCGCCACCGCTTCCGCTGCGTGCTTCACCGTGTCCCTGGCGCTCTCGGCGGCCAGGTGCACGCTGTCCTTGCGGGTCACAGGATCCTCCTCCTCGGTGGCGGACACAGTTCACCTTTCCACCCTTTGTCGGATCATGCCTGCCATACCGTCGAGCGGCATGCGTGACAGGGCATACGGGTGGAGGATTTCCGTCCCGTGCGGCCCTCCGTGGGAGGATCTGGAACCGACAGTGATGACTATGGAAGGCAGATCCGTGGCCGAGAAGCTCTACGCCACCCTGAAGACCAATCACGGCGACATCGAGATCGAGCTGCTGGAGAACTTCGCGCCGAAGACGGTCCGCAATTTCGTGGAGCTGGCCACCGGCGCCCGCGAGTGGACCCGTCCCACGGACGGCCAGAAGACCACCGATCCGCTGTACGACGGCACCGTCTTCCACCGCGTCATCAGCGGCTTCATGATCCAGGGCGGCGACCCGCTCGGCAACGGCACCGGCGGCCCGGGCTACCAGTTCGCCGACGAGTTCCACCCCGACCTGGCCTTCACCAAGCCGTACCTGCTCGCCATGGCCAACGCCGGCCCGGGCACCAACGGATCGCAGTTCTTCATCACCGTGGCCCCCACCGCGTGGCTGACCCGCAAGCACACCATCTTCGGCGAGGTCACCGGCAAGGCCAGCCAGAAGATCGTGGACGACATCGCCGGCATGCCCACGAACCCGCGCACCGAGCGCCCCCTCGACGACGTGATCATCCGGTCCGTCGTCATCGAGAGGCGCTGACCCCGGGAACCTTTCCTCCCCGCCCGTCCGTCCTGCATGCGTACGAACCGACGGGGCACACCGGACCGGCGGGGCGCAGGCCGTGCCCCGCCGCTGATCGAGGGGACCGATGGACACCGACCGTCTGCCGGGCTGCTACCGCCACCCGGACCGCGACACGGGCATCCGCTGCACGCGCTGCGAGCGCCCCATCTGCCCCGAGTGCATGATCAGCGCCTCCGTCGGCTTCCAGTGCCCCGACTGCGTCCGTGAGGGCTCCGGTACGGGCCACCGCCCGGCGGCGAACGTACCGCGCACCGTCGCGGGCGGCGCGGTCGCCGCCGATCCCCACCTCGTCACCAAGATCCTCATCGGGATCAACGCGGCGGTGTTCCTGGTGGGACTGCTCGCACCGGCGGTCGTCGTGCAGCTGGAGCTGCTCGGGCGGTACGTCGAATACTTCGGCGGCCCCGTCGAGGGGGTCTCCACCGGCCAGTTCTACCGGCTCCTGAGCTCGGTGTTCCTGCACGTGGAGTGGTGGCACATCGGGGGCAACATGCTGGCCCTGTGGGTGATCGGCGGCCCGCTGGAGGCGGCTCTGGGCCGGGCCCGCTACCTCGCCGTGTTCCTGCTGGCGGGTCTGGGCGCAAGCGCCCTCGTCTATCTGCTGACCGCGCCGAACACACCGACCCTCGGCGCCTCCGGCGCGATCTTCGGCCTGCTCGGCGCCACCGTCGTCCTGGTGCGCCGCCTGCGTTACGAGATGCGGCCGGTGATCACCATGGTCGTGCTCATGCTGGTGCTGACCTTCGTGCCCTTCGGCGGCAGCCTGTCCGTGTCCTGGCAGGCCCACATCGGCGGCCTGGTGACCGGTCTGCTGGTCGGTCTGGGCATGGTGGGACCGGCCGCCGGCAGGAAGCGCGCGCTGGTCCAGTGGGGGACCTGCGCGGCGGTGTTCCTGCTGGCAGCGGCGGTGGTCATGGTCCGGACGGCCGAACTCACCTGATCACACCGGCGTCAACACTCCACAGAGTTATCCACAGATCTTCTGTCTTTTCCTCAGGTGTGGATGACGCTGTGGATAACTCCTGGGGAGAGCTTGTCGGACGGGTGCGACTGTGCTCTCAGGCGCCCACTCCGGGCCCCGCTCCGGGCCCGGCTACTTCCACTGCGTGGACACGCCGAAGCCCGCCGCGATGAAGCCGAATCCGACCACGATGTTCCAGTTGCCCAGCGCCTCGATCGGCAGCTGGGTCTCGGTCACGTAGAAGACGACGATCCACGCGAGACCGATCAGGAAGAACGCCAGCATGACCGGGGCGACCCAGCCGCGGCTCCCCAGCCTGATCTGCTGCGCCTGCTTCGCCGGCGGCGGCGTGTAGTCGTCCTTCTTGCGGATACGTGACTTCGGCACGAGGGGCTCTCCTGTCGATGCGCTGGGGACCTTGCCTGCCCCGGGCGTCCGTTAGCGTAGTGGACCTGTGGCGTTGAAGGAGAAGGGTACGTTGAGCAATTCCGACGACTCCTCCGCGGGTCCCCGTCGCCGGGCCAGACCGGTCCGGCTCCTGACGGCCGCCGTTTTCGCCCTGGCCGGCCTCATCTTCGTCACCAGTTTCAACACGTCCAAGGGTACGAACATCCGGACGGACGCCTCGCTCCTCAAGCTGTCCGACCTGATCCACGAGCGCAGCCAGAACAACGCGCTGCTCGAACAGAGCACCGCCGCCGTCCGCGGCCGGGTGGACGCCCTCGCCGAGCGCGACGACGGCAGCACCAAGGCCGAGGACGCCAAGCTGGCCGCCCTGCGGGTCGCCTCCGGCACCGAGCCGCTGTCCGGCAAGGGCCTCACCGTCACCCTGAACGACGCCCCGCCGAACGCCACCGCCCGCATCCCCAACGTGCCCGAGCCGCAGCCCAACGACCTGGTGATCCACCAGCAGGACCTCCAGGCCGTGGTGAACGCCCTGTGGCGGGGCGGCGCCCAGGGCATCCAGGTCATGGACCAGCGGCTGATCTCCACCAGCGCCGTGCGCTGCGTCGGCAACACGCTGATCCTCCAGGGGCGCGTCTACTCGCCCCCGTACAAGGTGTCGGCGGTCGGCGACCCCGCCGCGCTGCGCAAGGCGCTCGCGGCCTCCCCGGCCCTGCAGAACTACCAGCTGTACGTGACGGCGTACGGGCTCGGCTGGAAAGTGGACGAGCACAGGGAGCTGACACTCCCCGGCTACTCCGGCACAGTGGACCTCCACTATGCGAAGCCGCTGGATGCCACCTCCGCGACCAGTACGCCGTGACGTCGTACTGCGCCTGGTGGTGCGGACGTTCAGCGAGGTCTGCCTGACGGCGGGCACGCTGATCGTGCTGTTCGTCGCATACGTGCTGCTGTGGACCGGGGTCGAGGCCGACCGGGCCATGGACGGGGAGATGGCCCGCATGCGCGACCGCTGGGCCGCGGCACCGTCCGCCGCGCCCTCCACCGCACCCCCGGCCGGGCCCTCCACCGCACCCCCGGGCGGGCCGGCCGCCGCGCCGCAGCCGGGCCCCGCACCGTCGGAGCGGGAGGAGGCCGCGTACCCGCCGGGCCGGGCCTTCGCCGAGATGTACATCCCGCGCTTCGGCCCGGACTGGAACAAGCCGGTCCTGGAGGGCACCGGCACGGAGCTGCTCAAGAGGGGCCTCGGCCACTACCCCGGCACGGCCCGCCCCGGCGCCACCGGGAACTTCTCGGTGGCCGGCCACCGGCGGACGTACGGCGACCCCTTCAAGGACTTCCCCGAGCTGCGCCCCGGCGACGCCGTGATCCTCAAGGACGCGACCACCTGGTACACGTACACGGTCCGGGGCGGGCCGCTGCGGACCGTTCCCACCGACGTGGGGGTGGTCGACCCCGTGCCGCACGGGTCGCCGTTCACCGCACCCGGCCGGTACCTGACGCTGACGACCTGCGATCCGGAGTGGGGCCACAGCCACCGGCTGGTCGTGTGGGCGGAGCTGACCGGGACCCGGACGGTCGCACAGGGCCGGCCGGAGGGTTTGCCGAGCTGACCCACCCGTCACGGCCGGTGGCTTTAGTCTGTTCGCGTACCGCCCCCGCGGTGCGTGGGTCGATCGTGGACGGACAAAGGAAGCAGACGGCATGTACGGCTGGATCTGGCGGCATCTGCCGGGCAACGCGTGGGTGCGCGCGCTGATCTCTCTCGTACTGGTCCTCGCAGTGGTCTTCGTGCTGTTCCAGTACGTCTTCCCGTGGGCCGAGCCGCTCCTCCCGTTCAACGACGTGACGGTGGACGAGGGATCGGGAGCCACTCCGTGAGCGCGCGCATTCTGGTTGTCGACAACTACGACAGCTTTGTCTTCAACCTGGTCCAGTACCTGTACCAGCTCGGCGCCGAGTGCGAGGTGCTGCGCAACGACGAGGTCGAACTCGCCCACGCGCAGGACGGGTTCGACGGCGTACTGCTGTCGCCGGGACCCGGTACCCCGGAGCAGGCCGGCGTCTGCATCGACATGGTCCGCCACTGCGCCGACACCGGGGTCCCGGTCTTCGGCGTGTGCCTGGGCATGCAGTCCATGGCCGTGGCGTACGGCGGCGTCGTCGACCGGGCGCCCGAGCTGCTGCACGGGAAGACCTCGCCGGTCGTGCACGAGGGCCTCGGCGTCTTCGCGGGCCTGCCGTCGCCGTTCACCGCGACCCGCTACCACTCGCTCGCGGCCGAGCCGCAGAACCTGCCGGACGTGCTGGAGGTCACCGCGCGCACCGAGGACGGGATCATCATGGGGCTGCGGCACCGGGAGCACGACGTCGAGGGTGTGCAGTTCCACCCCGAGTCGGTGCTGACCGAACACGGCCACCGGATGCTCGCGAACTGGCTGGTGCGCTGCGGGGACGCGGGGGCCGTCGGGCGCTCGGTGGGGCTGGCCCCGGTGGTGGGCAAGGCCGTCGCGTGACCGCGGTCGCGCCGTCCGTGCCCACGGAGGGCCGGGCCGCGCGCCGCAGGGCAGCTCAGGAGGCCGCGAAGCGCCCGCGGAGGCGGGGCGGCGGCGGCCGTCGCCGGCGGCGGCCCGCGTCGGGAGGCCCGGTGGTCGTCGCGAGCCGGCTCGCCGGGGAGCTGTTCATCACGCTGGGCGTGGTGATGCTGCTGTTCGTCGCCTACCAGCTCTGGTACACGAACGTACTGGCGGAGCGGACGGCGAACGGGGCCGCGGGATCGCTGCGGCAGGGCTGGGAGCGCGGCGGCGCCGCCGCCCCGCCCGTCTCGGCGTTCGAGCCGGGGCAGGGCTTCGCGATCCTCCACATCCCCAAGCTGGACGTGAAGGTCCCGGTGGCGGAGGGGATCAGCAAGCCGAAGGTGCTCGACAAGGGGATGGTCGGGCACTACGGGGACGGCGCGCTGAAGACGGCGATGCCGGCCGACAAGCAGGGCAACTTCGCGCTGGCGGGCCACCGCAACACCCATGGCGAACCGTTCCGCTACATCAACAGGCTGGCGCCAGGGGATCCCGTCGTGGTCGAGACGCAGGACGCGTACTACACGTACGAGATCACCTCGTCCTTGGCGCAGACGCCGCCCACGAACGTGTCGGTGATCAAACCGGTGCCGGAGGGCTCGGGCTTCACCGCCCCCGGCCGGTACATCACGCTGACGACCTGCACCCCGGAGTTCACGAGCACCTACCGGATGATCGTATGGGGCAGGATGACCGACGAACGCCCCCGCAGCCAGGGTGCTCCGCCCGCGCTGACCAGCCCGTAAGGACGAACAAGCAGTGTCACGTGCCGCGCCGTCGCCCCAGAGCCGCAGTGTGCTCGCCGGGTTCCTGAGCCTGCTGGGCGAGTTCCTGATCACCGTGGGCCTGGTCATGGGCCTGTTCGTCGCGTACTCGCTGTGGTGGACGAACGTGCTCGCGGACCGGCAGGCGTCGGCGCGCGGCGACGAGGTCCGCCGGCAGTGGCAGACCGCCGCCCCGGGCACGAGCGCGCCCGAGGCGCCGGGGGCGCTGGACACCCAGGACGGCATCGGGTTCCTGCACGTGCCGGCGATGAGGAACGGCGAGGTCCTCGTCAAGAGGGGCACGGCGCCGGACGTCCTCAACGACGGTGTCGCCGGGTACTACACGGACCCGGTGAAGGCGGCCCTGCCGTGGGAGGCCTCGGGGAACTTCTCCCTGGCGGCGCACCGGGACGGGCACGGCGCGAAGTTCCACGACATCGACAAGGTGAAGAACGGCGACGCGGTCGTCTTCGAGACCCGCGACACCTGGTACGTCTACAAGGTGTTCGCGGAGCTGCGCCAGACGTCGAAGTACAACGTGGACGTGATCTCCGCGGTCCCGAAGGAGTCCGGCCGGACCGCGCCGGGCCGCTTCATCACGCTCACGACCTGCACGCCGGTGTACACCTCGAAGTTCCGGTACGTGGTGTGGGGCGAGCTGGTGCGCACGGAGAAGGTGGACGCGAAGCGCACGCCGCCGGTCGAGCTGCGCTGAGCCGCAGAAAGCCCCTGTGGGCGGCCTCAGAGCCGCCCACAGGGGCTTGTGCGTGCCTCCGGGTACCCGGAGGGCCGCCGGCTAGCGCCGGCCGCCCGTCAGGCCGTCGAAGATCCCTCCGCCGTTGTTGCCGCCGTCCTGCTGGCCGGCGACCGTCGTGACGTTGATGACCCGGCCCGCCTCCACGGGGGTGCCCGCCGGCGGGTCGGTGACCATGACGATCGCCCTGTCGTCGGTCGGCCCCGCGATGACCTGGAGGTTCAGGCCCCGGCTCGCGAGGTCGGCCCTGGCCTGGGCGACGGTCTTGGTGATCAGCTGCGGGACCTGGGTCTGCGCACCGGCCTTGGCGATCTGGATGTTGACCGTCGTGCCCACGGCGAGCTGCTCGCCCGGCTGGTACTGCTGCTGGACGACCGTCTTCGGCGGGGCGCCGGGGGAGTCGACCTCCGTGGTGCTGCCGAGCTTGAGCTTGGCGTCGGTGAGCGCCTTGACGGCCGCTTCCCGGGTCTTGCCGAGGAGGTCTGGCATATCGGACTTCGCCTGCTCCTTGGCGACCGTCAGCGTCACGGTCGAGCCCTTCTGGGCCGTGCCGCTCTTCGGGTCCTGGTCCAGGACGGTGCCGACGGCCCGGTCGGACTCCTGGGGCTTCCTCTCGACGGCGAAGCCCTTGTCCTTGAGCAGCTTCTCCGCGTCCTCGAACTTGAGGTTGAGGACGTTGGGCACCGGCACGTTCGGGGCGCCCGAGGAGACCTTGACCGTGACCGTCGAGCCCTTGTCGACCTTGGTGTCCGGCGCCGGGTTCTGCGAGCAGATGCTGCCCTTGGGCTGGTTGTCGCAGGGCTCGTCGGCTTCCTTCGCGACCTTGAGGCCGACGTTGTCGCCGGTCTTCTGGGCCTGCTCGAGGGTCTGGCCGATGAGCTTGGGCACGTTGGGGCGATTGTCGGCGCCGCCGCTGAACAGGGAGCGGCCGATGAGGATGGCCCCGACCAGGACGAGGACGCCCGCGGTCACCAGCAGGATCGTCGAGGCCCGGCTCTTCTTCTGCGGCCGGCGGCCGTGGCCGCCCTGGTCGTAGCCGCCCTGGCCCTGGTCCCCGTAGCCGTACCCGCCGTCGCCCGGGGGCATCGGCGGCATCATGGACGTCTGCCCGGCCTCGGTGGCGCGCAGGGCGGTGGTGGGCTGGTCGTAGCCCTGCGGGCCGTAGCCGCCCGCCTGGTCGGGGTAGCCGTAGCCGGGGGCGCCCATGGCGACCGCGGCGGCGACGGGCTGGCCGTCGAGGCAGGCCTCGATGTCGGCGCGCATCTCGTCGGCGGACTGGTAGCGGTAGTCGGGGTCCTTGACCAGTGCCTTCAGGACGATGGCGTCCATCTCGGGCGTGATCTCGGGGTCGAAGTTCGACGGAGGCTGCGGTTCCTCCCGTACGTGCTGGTACGCGACCGCGACCGGGGAGTCGCCGATGAACGGCGGCCGGACGCTGAGCAGCTCGTACAGCAGGCAGCCCGCGGAGTAGAGGTCGGAACGCGCATCGACCTGCTCGCCCTTGGCCTGCTCCGGGGAGAGGTACTGGGCGGTGCCGATGACGGCCGCGGTCTGCGTCATGGTCATGCCGGAGTCGCCCATGGCGCGGGCGATGCCGAAGTCCATGACCTTGACCTGGCCCGTGCGGGTGAGCATGACGTTGGCGGGCTTGATGTCACGGTGCACGATGCCGGCGCGGTGCGAGTATTCGAGCGCCTGGAGGATACCGATGGTCATTTCCAGGGTGCGCTCGGGCAGCAGCTTGCGGCCGGAGTGCAGGAGCTCACGCAGGGTGGAGCCGTCGACGTACTCCATCACGATGTACGGGATGGAGATGTTGTCGACGTAGTCCTCGCCGGTGTCGTAGACCGCGACGATCGCCGGGTGGTTGAGCGACGCGGCCGACTGGGCCTCGCGCCGGAACCGGGCCTGGAAGGACGGGTCGCGGGCGAGGTCGGCGCGCAGGGTCTTGACGGCGACGGTACGGCCGAGCCGGGTGTCGTGGGCGAGGTAGACCTCGGCCATGCCACCGCGGCCGAGCACGTGGCTCAGCTCGTACCGGCCGCCGAGGCGACGCGGCTCTTCCATAACGTTGCAGCCCTCTCCGTCAGTCCCGACCGCACCCGTGTGTGGTCCGGCGGTGTGCTGTTCGCGCAAAGGCTACCGGCCGATCGTCGGTGATCGGTTCGTGACCACAGGCTGATACCGGACCGGTACCGTACGCTCGGATCCGGGCGGGAACAGTGATGTGGATCACGCCAGTTCGGCTCCTGCGCCCCTGTGGGCCCCTGCGTTGTCCCCTCAGCCCTGGTTCTTCAGGACGGCTTCCATGACGGCCTTCGCGACGGGGGCCGCGAGACCACCACCGCTGATGTCCTCGCGGTCGGCGTCGCTGTCCTCGATGACGACGGCGACCGCGACCGGGGAGCCCTTGTCGGTCTTGGCGTAGGAGATGAACCAGGCGTAGGGGCGCTTGGCGTTCTTCTCGCCGTGCTGGGCGGTACCGGTCTTGCCGCCGACCGTGACGCCCTTGATCCTGGCCTTGCCGCCGGTGCCGTTCTCGTTCTCGACGACGTTCACCATCATCTGCTGGAGCTTCTGCGCGTTGGCCGGGGAGAGCGGGCGGCTCATCTCCTGCGGTTCGTGCTTCTCGATGACGTCGAGGTTGGGGGCGGTGAGCTGGTCGACCATGTACGGCTTCATCAGCTTGCCGTCGTTGGCGACGGCCGCGGCGACCATCGCCATCTGGAGCGGGGTGGCGGCGGTGTTGTACTGGCCGATCGCGGAGAGCGAGTTGCTCGGCCGGTTCATGTTCTTGTCGTAGACGCTGGCGAACGCCCGCACCGGGGTGTCGATCTTGTCGTTGTTGAAGCCGAACTTCTGCGCCGTCTCCAGCATCTTGTCCTTGGTCACCTTGTCGGCGACGTTGGCGAAGACGGAGTTGCAGGAGACCTGGAGGGCGAAGTTCAGGCTCGCCTTCTCGCAGCCCTTGGCGTGGTTGACCATCGGGGTCTGCGTCGTCGGCAGCAGGAACGGCTCGGGGGTGTCCGTCGGCGCGTTGATGTCGGTGACGACGCCGTGCTCCAGCGCGGCGGCGGCGGTGACGACCTTGAACGTCGAACCGGGCGGGTACGTCTCGCGCAGGGCGCGGTTGACGAGCTTCTTCTCCGGGCTGTCCTTCAGCTCGACCCAGGCCTTCTCGTCCGTCTTGGAGTTGCCGGCGAAGCTGGTCGGGTCGTACGACGGGGTGCTGACCAGGGCCAGGATGGCGCCGGTGCGCGGGTCGATCGCGGCGACGGCGCCGGTCTTGTCGCCGAGCTTGTCGAAGGCGGCCTTCTGGGCGTCGGGCATCAGCGTGGTGACGACGTTGCCGCCGGCCTTCTTCTCGCCGGTGAACATGCCGATGGTGCGGTCGAAGAACAGCCGGTCGTCGTTGCCGGTGAGGATCTTGTCTTCGAGGGATTCGAGCTGGGTGGAGCCGAAGGCCTGGGAGGCGTAGCCCGTCACCGGCGACCACAGCGGGCCGTCGATGTAGGTCCGCTTGTACTTGTAGTCGCTGCCGTCCGTGGTGTCGGAGCCGGTGATGGCCTGGCCGCCCGCGACGATGATGTTGCCGCGCTGGGTGGCGTACTGGGCGATCTGGACCCGGCGGTTCTCCTTGCGGGTGCTGAGCTCGTCGGCCTGGACGTACTGGAGCCAGTTGGTGCGGATCAGCAGGGCGAGGACGAGCAGCCCGCAGAAGATCGAGATGCGACGCAGGGGCTTGTTCATGACGGACGGACCACCTGGGTCATCTCGGAGTCGGGGGACGGTGCCGGGGCCGGCGCGGGACGGCGCGCGGTGTCGCTGATCCGGATGAGGATCCCGATGAGGGCCCAGTTGGCGAGGACGGACGAGCCGCCGGACGCGAGGAACGGCATGGTCATACCGGTCAGGGGGATGAGGCCCATGACTCCGCCGGCGACCACGAAGATCTGGAGCGCGAAGGCGCCGGAGAGGCCGATGGCGAAGAGCTTGCCGAAGGGGTCGCGGGCGGCGAGGGCGGTGCGCACGCCGCGCTCGATGATCAGGCCGTAGAGCAGCAGGAAGGCCATGACGCCCGCCAGGCCGAGCTCCTCGCCGACCGTGGCGAAGATGAAGTCGGAGTTGGCGGCGAAACCGATCAGGTCGGAGTTGCCCTGGCCCCAGCCGGTGCCGAGGACCCCGCCGGAGCCGAAGCTCATGATCGACTGGCCGACCTGCTCACAGGCGCCCGACTTGGAGTAGCAGGCGAAGGGGTCGAGCCAGGCGGTGACGCGGGCCTTGACGTGGCTGGCGGTCGCGCCGACGACGGCGGCACCGGCCACGCTCATGACCAGGCCGATCACGATCCAGCTGGTGCGCTCGGTGGCCACGTACAGCATGATCACGAACATGCCGAAGAAGAGCAGCGAGGTGCCGAGGTCGTTCTCGAAGACGAGGACGAGCAGGCTCATCGCCCAGATCATCAGGATCGGGCCGAGGTCGCGGCCGCGCGGCAGGTAGAGGCCCATGAAGCGGCGGCTGGCCAGGGCGAGGGCGTCGCGCTTCACCATCAGGTAGCCGGCGAAGAAGATCGCGATGACGATCTTCGCGAACTCACCGGGCTGGATGGAGAAACCGGCGACGCTGATCCAGATCTTCGCGCCGAAGACGTCCGCGCCGAGGCCCGGGACCACGGGCAGGATGAGCAGGACCAGCGACGCGGCCATGGAGATGTAGGTGAACCGCTGGAGGGTCCGGTGGTCCTTGAGCAGCAGCAGCACACCGGCGAACAGGGCGATGGCCACCGCGGTGTACATCATCTGGCGGGGGGCCGACTCGGAGAACTGGCCGAAGCTCCGCTTGGCCAGGTTCTGCAACCGCTCGGACTGGTCGAGGCGCCAGATCAGCACGCAGCCCAGTCCGTTGAGCAGCGTGGCGATCGGCAGCAGCAGCGGGTCGGCGTACTTCGCGTAGCGGCGCACCACGACGTGGGCGATGCCGGCGAGCACGGCGAGGCCGCCTCCGTACGCGACCATGCCGGGCGGCAGCTTGCCGTGGATCGACAGGCCCACGTTGGCGTAGGCGAAGATCGGGATGACCACGGCGAAGACGAGCAGCAGGAGCTCGGTGTTCCGCCGGCTCGGCAGCTCGATGGCGCCGATGGTGGTCGTGTTGGTGACAACGCTCATGGTGTGGCAGGCCCCCTGTGCCCGCGGGTGTCTACTACTGCTTGCCGCAGAGGCCGACCAGCGACTGCTCCGAGGGAGTCAGGCTGGGGCCGGGTGCTGGTGGGTTCTGCGCTTCCGCGGCGCGGCGTTCCCCGTCCTTCTTGCAGGCGGTGACCTGGACGCCGAGTTCGTCGATCTTCTGACGGGCGCCGTCGAGGCTGGTTTCGGTGATGGTGGCCTCGACCAGCTTGCGCTTGAAGGGCGGCAGGTACTTCAGTTCGATGTCGGGCCGGTCGGTCTCCACCTTGGAGAGCTCCAGGGGCCCGAGGTTCTGGCTGATACCGCGGAACAGCGCGACGTGCTCGCCCTTGACGCCGATGTAGAACTGCGTCTGGGTCCAGCGGTGCGCGGCGTACAGGCCGCCGCCGACGACACCGGCGACGATCAGCAGGATCAGGGTGCGGGTGGTCCACTTGCGCCCTTTGCCGCGGCGCCGGCGGGGCTTGTCGTACGTGTCCTCGTAGCGGGAGTCGTCGTCGTACGGGTCGGGTTCGCCGAAGGTGCCGTACGCGCCGCCGCCCTGGCCCTGGTCGGGGTATCCGTAGCCGGGGGCGTCACCGCTGCCGGGGGGCCCGAACGCGCCCGCCGGAGGGGGGACCTGGCGGCCCAGGCCGGAGGCGCGGCCCGCCGGGGTCTGCATGGCGTTGCCGCCGTCGAAGAGCTGGTGCTGGTTCTCGGCGACCGCGCCGACGACGACCGGGGTGTCGTTGAGCTGGGCGGCCAGGGTGTCGCCGCTGTCGGTGTCGAGGACGTCCGCGACGATGCAGGTGATGTTGTCCGGTCCGCCGCCGCGCAGGGCGAGCTGGATCAGGGCCTGCACGGTCTCGTGGGGGCCGTGGTAGTCGGCGAGGGTCTCCTCCAGGGTCTGGTGGGAGACGACGCCGGACAGCCCGTCGGAGCAGATGAGGTAGCGGTCGCCGGTGCGGACCTCGCGGATCGAGAGGTCGGGCTCGACGGTGTCACCGCTGCCGAGCGCCCGCATGAGGAGCGAGCGCTGCGGGTGGGTGGTGGCTTCCTCCTCGGTGATGCGGCCCTCGTCGACGAGGCGCTGCACCCAGGTGTGGTCCTGGGTGATCTGCGTGAGGACGCCGTCGCGCAGCAGGTAGGCGCGGGAGTCGCCGACGTGGACGAGTCCCAGGCGCTGGCCGGTCCACAGGAGCGCGGTCAGGGTGGTGCCCATGCCCTCGAGCTGGGCGTCCTCCTCGACCATGACGCGCAGCTGGTCGTTCGCCCGCTGCACCGCCGTGGCCAGCGACGTGAGGATGTCGGAGCCCGGGACGTCGTCGTCGAGCTGCACGAGGGAGGAGATCACCTCGGAGCTGGCGACCTCGCCGGCGGCCTGGCCGCCCATGCCGTCGGCCACGGCGAGGAGACGGGGACCGGCGTAGCCGGAGTCCTCGTTGCCCTCGCGGATCATGCCCTTGTGGGATCCGGCGGCGAACCGCAGGGACAGACTCATGCGCACCTGCCCAGTCGATTCCTCCGGGTACAACCGGTCTCGAGCCACACTGCCCACCCTCCGGTCGGGAGCGCGCTCGGATCCGTGTCCCGGATGGGCCGGACTGCCGCGGCTCGCTCGCTCCGCTCGCTCATTCTCGTACTACTTCCGCAGCTCGATGACGGTCTTGCCGATGCGGATCGGGGCGCCCGGCGGAATGGGCGTCGGGGTGGTCAGCCGGGTCCGGTCGAGATACGTGCCGTTGGTGGACCCGAGATCCTCGACGATCCACTGGCCGTCACGGTCGGGGTAGATCCTGGCATGGCGGCTGGAGGCGTAGTCGTCGTCCAGCACGATGGTGGAGTCATGCGCGCGGCCCAGCGTGATCGTCTGCCCGGCGAGGGCGACCGTGGTGCCCGTGAGGGTGCCCTCGGAGACGACGAGTTTGGTCGGCGCCCCGCGGCGCTGGCGCTGCTGCGGTGGCGCGGCGGCCTGGCGGCCGGCCTGCGCCGGCGCCCCGGCGGCGGCGCTGCCGCGGCGCGAGCCGCGCTGCGTGACGCGCGTACCGAAGAGGTCGCTGCGGATGACCTGGACGGCCACGATGACGAACAGCCACAGAACGGCCAGGAAACCCAACCGCATGACCGTCAGGGTCAGCTCTGACATTGCCCCCGCTTCACCCTTCGGCTTGCCGGTAAATGATGGTGGTACTGCCCACGACGATCCGCGAGCCGTCGCGGAGCGTAGCGCGGGTGGTGTGCTGCCCGTCCACCACGATGCCGTTGGTGGACCCGAGATCCTGGATCGTCGAGGGCGTTCCGGTCCGGATCTCACAGTGCCGGCGCGAGACGCCGGGGTCGTCGATCCGCACGTCGGCTTCGGTGCTTCGGCCGAGTACGAGCGTGGGGCGCGAGATCTGGTGGCGGGTGCCGTTGATCTCGATCCAGTGGCGCCGGGTGGCGCCTGCGGTGGGTACGGGAGCCGGTCCGCCGCCGCCCGGCCTGCGCGCGGCCGCGCCCGGGGGCGGTCCGGCGGGCATCGGCGGTGCGGCGACCGGGGGGTAGCCGTAGCCGCCCTGCTGGTTCTGGGGAGCCTGCGGCTGCGCCTGGGAGGTGCTGGAGGCGAGCGTGCGGCTGCGGACCCGGTAGAGCCCGGTGTCGAGGTCGTCGGCCTTCTCCAGGTGGACCTTGATCGGGCCCATGAAGCTGTAGCGCTGCTGCTTGGCGTAGTCGCGGACGAGGCCCGCGAGCTCGTCGCCGAGCTGGCCGGAGTAGGGGCTCAGGCGCTCGTAGTCACCGGCGCTGAGCTCGACGATGAAGTCGTTGGGGACGACGGTCCGCTCGCGGTTCCAGATCGTCGCGTTGTTGTCGCACTCGCGCTGGAGGGCGCCGGCGATCTCGACGGGCTGGACCTCGGACTTGAACACCTTGGCGAAGGTGCCGTTCACCAGACCTTCGAGTCGCTGCTCGAACCGCTTCAGGACTCCCATGGGGCACCTCCTCCGTCGTTGTCGCCCTGTACTGCTTACTGATCGTATCCACGCGTGGCGGATTCGGCTGGTTCCCCCTGGGTCCCATGCGCATGAGTGTTGGTACTCACAAGGGATCGTAGGGGCGCTCAGGGGACAGTGTCCCGCACCGGGAGTGCACTGCGGGAGGGGCGTTGTGAGCCGGGACCGGGGGTGCGGGGAAAGCGATGTGAATCCACCCCGTCCGACGTGCTAATGTTTCGACGTCGCCAGGGGAACGGCCCGAAAGGGAAGATCCACTGGGGCGCTGCTCGGGCGAGTGGCGGAACGGCAGACGCGCTGGCTTCAGGTGCCAGTGTCCTTCGGGACGTGGGGGTTCAAATCCCCCCTCGCCCACATCGACGAGACGGTCGTCACTGCGAAAGCGGTGGCGGCCGTTTCGTGTTTCCCGGTCCCTACGCCCTCGGGTTGTCCGGCCGAAGCCGCAACGGTCCGCAATACGGGACCAGTTGAGGGACCGGCGGATCCGGCCGTCGGGGAACCCGCCGTCGCCGCCCGCCCGTTCCGGCTTCGAACGGCCGGTCCTGAGGGGCGGGGGACGACTTTCGTCGGCGGGGCCGCGACGAAAGGGGACGGCCGGCCGGCGGCGGCGGTGTCTAGGGTCGGTCGCGTGGATGCGACGGCGAGGATGCGGGCGGGCTGGGACTGGCTGAAGGGCCCCGAGCCCTGGACCCGGCGGGCGCTCGCGGGGGACCTGGTGCTCGCCGCGGTGCTCGCACTGATCGGGCTGGGGGTCGAGGAGCTCGACAACGGCAGCGCGCAGCGGACGGCCGGCAGCGTCGTGGCTGTGGTGCTGCTCACGTTGCTGCGGCGGCGGCTGCCGGCGACGACCCTGATCACGGCCGCGGCGGTCTCCCCGTTCCTGCCCGGATCGTTCCTGGCCATGATCCTGCTGGGCTGGTCCGCGGGGCGCCGGATCGTCGGGGTGGGCCGGGCGCTGACCGCGTTCGTCCTGGCCTTCCTCGCCTCGGTGGGCTTCGGCGTGCTGCAGGCGTGGTCCGACCAGCGGCCCGTGCTGGTGATCGTGTTCTCCACGCTGATGTTCCTCGCGACGACGGTGATGCCGGGTCTGGCCAGCCGCTACTGGTCACAGCGCCGGACCCTGCTCCAGGCCCTCCAGGAGCGCAACGGCCAGCTGATGCGGGAGAGCGCGATGGTCGCCGGGCAGGCCCGGCTGCGGGAACGCCAGAGGATCGCCCAGGACATGCACGACAGCCTGGGGCACCAGCTGGCGCTGATCGCCGTGCACACCGGAGCCCTGGAGGTCGATCCGCAGCTCACCGACCGCCAGCGCGACGCGGTGGGCGTCCTGCGGCAGGCTTCGGTCGCCGCGATGCACGAGCTGCGCGAGGTCGTCGGAATCCTGCGGGACGGCGTCGAGGCGCCGGTGCCCGTGGAGGAGGCCGGGCCGGCGGCGCGCGGGGTGGCCGGGATCGCCGGGATCGTGGAGGCGGCGCGGAGCGCGGGGCCCGACGTACGGATGACCGTGTCGGGGCGGCCGAGGCCGCTGGTCGCGGCGTGCGACCACGCGGCGTACCGGATCGTGCAAGAGGCGCTGACCAATGCGTACAAGCACGCCCCGGGAGCGCCGATCGCTGTGGCGCTGCGCTACGAGGAGGACTCGCTGGTGGTGGAGATCGCCAACGGTCCGGCGGCCGGGCCGGGCGTCGGCGACGTCGTGTCGGGCGGGCAGGGGCTCACCGGGCTGCGGGAGCGGGCCCGGCTGGTCGGCGGGATGGTGCACGCGGGCGCGACCGAGGGCGGAGGGTTCCGGGTGGCCGGCGTGCTCCCGTACGGGGCGGAGCCGGCGGGGGCGCAGGACATAGCCGACGACTTCGGGCAGCGGGCGCAGGCGCAGGCGGGTTCCGCTGCGGCGCCCGCGATGGACTGGGCCGCGCTGGACCGGGAGCTGGCGGTACGGGCCCGGGGCCGGGCCGGGGGCGTGGCGATGGGCTGCGGCATAGCCGTCGCGGCGGTGGTGCTGCTGGTGATCGTGATCGGCGCCGGGATGGTCCTGCTGGTGGGCTCGGCGGGCAACGCGATGATCAGCCGGGAGGACTACGACAAGGTGCGGGTGGGCGACTCGGAGGAGGCGGTCCGCAACCGGCTGCCCGACGGCGAGAGCTTCATGACCGCGGGCCTGGACCGCAAGGGCCCGGAGCGGCCCGAGGGCACGCGGTGTCTGGCGCTGTTGTCGTCGGAGGACTCGCAGCTGACCACCAGTACCGTTTTCCGGTTCTGCTTCAAGGACGGCAAGCTCGTCGAAAAGCAGTCGTACGAGGCCGAGCAGTAGGAGCACGGGTGACAGCCAAGGTGATCCGAGTGGTGATCGCTGACGACGAGCCGCTGATCCGGGCCGGGATCAGGATGATCCTGACCTCGGCCGCGGACATCGAGGTCGTCGCGGAGGCGGCGAACGGCCGCGAGGCCGTGGACCTCGCCCGCGCGCACGCGCCGGACGTGATGCTGCTGGACATCCAGATGCCGGTGATGGACGGTCTGACCGCGCTCGGTGAGCTGGGGCGGGCGGCGGCGGAGGTCCGGGCGCTGATCCTGACCACGTTCGGCGAGAAGGAGAACGTGCTGCGGGCCCTGGGCTCGGGCGGAGCGGGGTTCCTGCTGAAGGACTCGGCGCCGGGCGAGCTGATCGGCGCGGTGCGGGCGGCGGCCGCCGGGGACGCCTACCTGTCGCCCGGGGCGACCCGGCACGTGGTCGACCAGCTGGCCTCGGGGCGGGGCGCGGCGCGCGGCGAGGAGGCCCGGCGGCGGGTGGCGGAGCTGAGCGAGCGGGAGCGCGGGGTGCTGGCGCTGCTCGGCGAGGGGTTGTCCAACGCGGACGCGGGCCGGCGGCTGCACATGAGCGAGGCGACGGTGAAGACGTACGTGAGCCGGATCCTCTCGAAGCTGAGCTGCGAGAACCGGGTTCAGGCCGCCCTGCTGGCCAGGGACGCCGGGCTGTAGATACGGTCAGCCCGAATTGATGTTGTCGGACCGGACGGTCCGACGGGCACGGGCGGGGGCGGCGCGCATGGTGGCGGTACCGGAGCAGCGGGTGGCGGAGCCGGCAGCGGGCACGGGCGGGACGACGGGCGCGGTGGCCCCGGCGGGCGGCGGGCGCATCCCGGTCGTCGAGGGATACGCGCCGCGGGTCGTGGCGGGCTCCCCCAAGGAGGCGGGCAAGGCCCTGCGCCTGCGGGTGCCGCGCTCGGCGCACGCGCACTTCGAGGCTCCGGCCGGGCGGCCGGACGCGGTGCGGGCCGTGGAGGAGTCCAACGTCGGGCGGGTCGCCGAGCTCGCGCCGATACGGGTCGGCCGGATGGCCGCGAACCCGTTCGCGTTCCTGCGCGGATCGGCCGGGCTGATGGCGCACGACCTGTCCGCCGGCCCGGTGACCGGAGTCGGCGCACAGATCTGCGGCGACGCCCACGCGGCGAACTTCGGCCTGTACGGCGATGCCCGCGGCCGGCTCGTGATCGACCTGAACGACTTCGACGAGACCGTGTTCGGGCCGTGGGAGTGGGACGTGAAGCGGCTGGCGACCTCGCTGGTCCTGGCCGGGCGGGTGGCCGGCGCCGACGAGGACACCTGCCGGGCGGCCGCGCTCGACGCGGTCGGCGCGTACCGGCGGACCCTGCGGCTGCTGGCCAAGCTGCCGGCGCTGGACGCCTGGAACGCCATCGCGGACGAGGAGCTCGTCTCGCACGCCGACGCCCACGACCTGATGGGCACCCTGGAGCGGGTCTCGGAGAAGGCCCGCAACAACACGTCGGCGCGGTTCGCGGCCAAGTCCACCGAGGCCGGCCCCGACGGGGGGCGCCGCTTCGTGGACGCCTTGCCGGTGCTGCGCCGGGTCGGCGACGCGGAGGCGGCGGCCGTGGCGGCCTCGCTGGGTCCGTACCTGAAGACCCTCCAGGGGGACCGGCTGCCGCTGCTGGCCCGGTACGCCATCCACGACGTGGCCTTCCGGGTGGTGGGCACCGGGAGCGTCGGCACCCGCTCGTACGTGGTGCTGCTGCTGGACCACCGGGGCGAGCCGCTGGTGCTCCAGGTGAAGGAGGCGCGGCCGTCCGTGCTGCTGCCGCACCTGGCCGCGCTGGGCTTCGAGACGGTCGCCGAGGAGCACGAGGGCCGCCGGGTGGTGGTGGGCCAGAAGCGGATGCAGGTGGTCTCGGACATCCTGCTGGGCTGGACCACCGTGGAGGGGCGGCCGTACCAGGTGCGGCAGTTCCGCAACCGCAAGGGCAGCGTGGACCCCGCGGCGCTGGCCGCCGACCAGATCGACGACTACGGGCGCATGACGGGTGCCCTGCTGGCCCGGGCGCACGCGCACAGCGCCGATCCGCGGCTGCTGGCCGGGTACTGCGGCAAGAACGACGAGCTGGACGAGGCGATGGCCACGTTCGCCGTGGCGTACGCCGACCGGAGCGAGGCCGACCACGCCCACCTGGTGGCGGCGGTGAAGTCCGGGCGGATCGCGGCGGAGGCCGGGGTCTGAGCGGTCGCGGGCCCGGGTCGGTGTCCCTCCCCCGGCCACCGCCGGGAGGTGCCCCGGTGAAACGCCGATCCGGGCCGACCGGCCTTAGGGTGGCCGGGTGAGCGAGCAGCAGACTGAAGAGACGGGCGACGAGCGTCCCGAGGCGCGCCTGGAGCGGGCCGTACGGGCAGCCGAGCAGGCGCTGATCGAGTTCGAGATCGCGGTGGAGACCTTCCGGGTGGAAGTCGAGAACTTCTCCCGGCTGCACCACCAGAAGCTCGGCCCGATGTACTCGCGGCTCGACGAGCTGGACGCGCTGATCGCCGAGGCGAAGGCGGCGCGCAGCGGCGATGCCGAGGACCTGCGCCGGGCCCATGACGCCCGTTCGCTGGTGATGCCGATGCCCGGGGTGGACGAGCTGTTCCACGACTGGATGGACGCGGACGGCATCTCCGACGACGCGTCCGCGATGCTCACCGACCGCCCGGTGCAGCCCCCGCAGCGGGTGCGGCCGACGGAGGAGGTCCGCCGCCTCTACCGCGAGCTGGTCCGCCGGGCGCACCCGGACCTCGCCCGGGACGACGCGGAGCGCGAGCGCCGGGACGCGTTCATCGCGCGGGTCAACGCGGCCTACGGGCGGGGCGACGAGCAGCTGCTGCGCGAGCTGGCCGACGAGTGGGCGGCGGGTCCCGTACCGGAGGCGGTGCGGCAGCTGAACGAGAGCGAGGAGCTCTACGCCCGGCTGGAGTGGCTGGCACGGCGCAAGGAACTGCTGTCGGTGCTGGCCCGGGAGCTGGAGGACAGCGCGATCGGATCGATGCTGCGGATGGCGCCCGAAGACCCGGACCGGCTGCTGGAGGAGATCGCGGAGCAGCTGCTCGCGGATGTCGCGAAGCGCGAGGCGGAGCTGGCGGATCTGGCCGCTCAGTGATCAGGTGCGGCCGCGCCGCGGGTGCCGTCCGATAGGTTGGGAGACAGATCTGCGATGAGAGAAGGCGACGTATGAACTTCGGACCGCTTCCCTCGGTGGACGCCGCCGCGGTGCCCTCCGAAGGCTTTGTCCTCGACGTCCGTGAGGACGACGAATGGGCTGCCGGACACGTGGAGGGTGCCCTGCACATCCCGATGAGCGACTTCGTGGCCCGCTTCGGTGAGCTGACGGAGGCCGTTGAGGACGGCCGCCGCGTGCACGTGATGTGCCGGGTCGGCGGGCGCTCCGCGCAGGTCACCCAGTACCTGGTGCGCCAGGGCATCGACGCCGTGAACATCGACGGCGGCATGCAGGCCTGGGACGGCGCCGGGCGCCCGATGGTGACCGACAGCGGGAACCCGGCCTTCGTGCTCTAGGGCCCGTCCCGTCGTGCCGGTCGTGCCGGGCGCCGGTCCCGGAGCGTCAGGCGAGCGCGTGGGTGGCCAGCAGGTCGCCCAGCGCCTCCTCGTGCGCTGCGGCCGGGCCCAGCTGGAGTTCCAGCTGCTTGGCCCACGCGTGGTACCGGTGCAGCGGGTAGTCGGTGTCGGCGCCGAAGCCGCCGTGCAGGTGCTGGGCCGTCTGTACGACCCGGCGCACCCCCTCCGAGGCCCAGATCTTGGCGACGGCGACGTCCCCGGCGACCGGCAGCGGGCCGCCGGCCCCGCCGGTCGCCGCGTCGAGCCGCCAGGCGGCCTGCCAGAGGGTGGCCTCCATGGCGCGCAGGTCGATGTAGCGGTCGGCGGCCTGGACGGCGACGGCCTGGAACGTGGCCACGGGGAATCCGAACTGCTCGCGCCTGCCGGTGTATTGGCTGGTCATGGTGAGAACCTGCTCGCCGAGCCCGAGCGCCAGGGCGCAGGTCCCGGTGGTGAGGAGCCGGTGGAGCCGCTCCCAGGCGTCCGCCGTGTCGATGAGGTGCGTCGCGGGCACCCGCACGCCGTCCAGGGCGAGTTCGGCGAGCCGCTCCCCGCTGGTGGAGACCTGGCCGGCCAGGGTGAGGCCCTCGGCGGTGCGCGGGACGAGGGCGAGGACGGCCTCCCCCTCGCCGGCGTGGGCCGGTACGGCGATCCAGTCGGCGCCGTGGGCCCACGGGACGGCCGTCTGGACCCCGTCGAGGATCCAGAGCGGGCCCTCGCGTCGTGCGGTGACGGCGAGTTCGGCGGGATCGTGGCCGCTGCGTCCGTGGGCGGCGGCGGTCAGGACGAGCGAGCCGCGCCCGGCGCCGGGCAGCAGGGCGGCCGCCAGTTCGGGGCTGCCGTGGGCCTGGACGGCCATGGCGGTGGCGCAGTGCTCCAGCAGTGGCACCCGGGCCAGCACCTTCGCCGCCTCGCGCAGCACCAGGCACAGGGCGATCGCGTCGAGGCCCGCGCCGCCGTGCTCCTCGGCGAGGACCAGGCTCAGCAGGTCGGACGCGGCGAGCTTGGCCCACAGCGGCCGGTCGAAGTCCTCGGCGACGGCCCCCGGGGTCAGGGCGGGGCTGGGGACGCCGTCCGGGGCGACGTCCGCGAAGACGGCCTGCGCCGCCTCGACGGCGGCCTGCTGCTCCTCGGTGAAGGTGAAGTCCACTGCCTGTCCTCCCGCGCGCACCGGATGCCGTCAGGTCCCGTCCGGACCTGACGGTGCGTCAAGATAGAGCAGGTTGGGGAAGAAGCACAGCCCGAAGCGGCACGACCCCGGGAACGCCGTGCGCCGGAACGCCGCGCCCGGGGAACGCCGTGCGCCGGCAACGCCGCGCCCGGGGAAGGCCGTGCGCCGGAGTCGGCGCTGCCTCACCGGTCGAAGTCGATCTCCACTTCCTCGGTCACCGCGTGCGACTGGCAGGCCAGCACGAACCCGGCCTCCGTCTCCTCCGCCTCCAGCGCGAAGTTCCGGTCCATCCGGACCTCGCCCGTGACCAGGAACGCCCGGCAGGTGCCGCAGACCCCGCCCTTGCAGGCGTACGGGGCGTCCGCGCGGTTGCGCAGCACGGCGTCGAGCAGGGATTCGCCGTCCTGGACGGGCCAGGTCCCGGAGCGGCCGTCGAGGCGGGCCGTGACCCGGACGTGGGACGGCGCCGCGGCCGGGGCCGGCGGAGCGGTGTCCTCGACGTGGAAGATCTCCTCGTGGATCCGGGTCCGGACCACGCCGAGGGTGCCGAGCGCCCGCTCCGCGCCGATGACCAGCCCGTACGGGCCGCACAGGAACCAGCCCGTCACCTCCGCGACGGGCAGCAGCGCGGGGAGCAGGGCCTTCAGCCGCTCCTCGTCGAGCCGGCCGGAGGGCAGCCCGGCCTCCTGTTCCTCGCGGGACAGCACGGTCACCAGCTGGAACCGGTCCGGGAAGCGGTCCTTGAGGTCGGCGACCTCGTCCAGGAACATCGTCGAGGCGGCCGTCCGGTCGCTGCGGACCAGACAGAACCGGGCGTCGGGACGCGCCGCCAGCAGCGTCGCGGCGATCGACAGCACCGGGGTGATGCCGCTGCCGCCGACGATCGCCGCGTAGTGCCCGGCGGCCGGGGCGGCGGCCGGCTCCAGCACGAACCGCCCGGCCGGGACCATCACGTCCAGCACGTCCCCGGCGGCGATCTCCTTGTGGGCGAACGTGGAGAACTCGCCGCCCTCCACCAGCCGCACACCGACCCGCAGCGCCGCCGGACCCGGACCCGCGGGATCCGGGGCGGGCGAGCAGATCGAGTAGGTACGGCGGACCTCCACGCCCTCAGGGGTGCGCCGGCGCAGCGTGAGGTGCTGGCCGGGGGCGTGCAGGTACTCGCCGCGCAGCTCCTCGGGGACGCGCAGGGTCAGCGCCACGGAGTCGTCGGTGAGCCGGTCGACGGCCGCCACCGTCAGCGGGTGGAAGGCGCCGTGGCGCCCGGGGCGCCCGGAGCCCGACGTGGGCGACGGCGTGGACGCGGCCATCTACAGCTCCTTGAAGTGGTCGAACGGTTCACGGCAGGCGGTGCAGCGGCGCAGCGCCTTGCATGCGGTGGAGGAGAACCGGCTGAGCAGTTCGGTCTCGGTCGACCCGCAGTTCGGGCAGCGGACCGAGAGGGCGACCGGGACGGGCCCGCCGGCCGCGTGCGGGCGCGGCGGGGCGATGCCGAACTCGGCCAGCTTGCGCCGCCCCTCGGCGCTGATGTCGTCGGTCGACCAGGCGGGGGCCAGGACGGTGCGCACCCGCACGTCCGGGATGCCGTGGCCGGTCAGGGCCCGCTCGATGTCGGCGGACATGGCCTCGATGGCGGGGCAGCCCGTGTAGGTCGGGGTCAGGGTGACCTCGACGTGGCCGTCCTCGTACATCCGCACGCCGCGCATCACGCCGAGCTCGGCGAGGGTCAGCACGGGCAGCTCGGGGTCCGGCACGGAGCCGGCGATCGCGGCCAGCTCCGCCTCCAGGCGGGTCACGGCCTCGGTGGCCGCGGGGTCGCCGGCCGGGGCCGTGGCGCGGGGCGCGTCCGTCACCATGACGCCCCCGGATGGCTGCGGTGCAGGTGCTGCATCTCGGCGAGCATCCTGCCGAAGGGCTCGGTGTGCAGGCCCTGGCGGCCGGCTCCGGCGGCCCAGGCTCCGGTGCGCGGGCCCTCGGGGAGTGCGAGCCCGGCCCGCTCCAGGACGCCGCCCACGGCGGCCAGCCAGCGCTCCTCCAGGGCGGCCCAGTCGACGCCGTCGATCCCGTCCACCGGCTGGAACATCTCGCCGGTGTACTTCCACAGGGCGTCCAGGGCGGTCCGCATGCGGGCGCGGCTCTCCTGCGTTCCGTCGCCGAGCCGCAGGGTCCACTGCTCGGCGTGGTCGCGGTGGTACGCGGTCTCCTTGACGGCCTTGGCCGCCAGCGGGGCGAACGGGCCGTCACCGGCGGCCAGCTGCGCGTAGAGCTCGTGCTGGTGGAAGGAGAAGTAGAGCTGCCGGGCGATGGTGTGGGCGAAGTCCCCGTTCGGCTGCTCGACCAGCTGGAGGTTGCGGAAGGACCGCTCCTCGCGCAGGAACGCCAGCTCGTCCTCGTCGCCGGCCATGGACAGCAGGAGGCGGGCCTGGCCGAGCAGGTCGAGCGCGATGTTCGCGAGGGCGACCTCCTCCTCCAGGACGGGGGCGTGGCCCGCCCACTCGCCGAGGCGGTGGGAGAGGATCAGGGCGTCGTCCCCCAGCGCGAGGGCCGCCGACGCCGTGACATCGGAAGCCGTGACGCCGGAAGCCGTGACATCGGAAGCCGTGACATCGGTGCCGTTCACAGGTGGTGCACCCCCTCGGGGATCTCGTAGAAGGTCGGGTGCCGGTACGGCTTGTCCGCCGAGGGGGCGAAGAACGGGTCCCGCTCGTCCGGGGAGGACGCGGTGATCTCGGTGGAGGGGACCACCCAGATCGAGATGCCCTCGTTGCGCCGGGTGTAGAGGTCGCGAGCATTGCGCAGAGCCATCTCCGCGTCGGGTGCGTGCAGGCTGCCCGCGTGCGTGTGCGAGAGGCCGCGGCGCGAACGCACGAACACCTCCCACAGGGGCCAGTTCTGCGTCATACCCGTGCCTCCTCGTTCCTCGCCGTGCTCTGTGCACTGTGCTTTTCCGCGTACGCCGCGGCCGCCTCGCGGACCCAGGCGCCTTCCTCGTGCGCCCGGCGCCGCTGGCCGATCCGCTGTTCGTTGCAGGGGCCGTTGCCCTTGAGCACGTCCCAGAACTCGGCCCAGTCGATCGCGCCGAAGTCGTGGTGCCCGCGCTCCTCGTTCCACTTCAGGTCCGGGTCCGGCAGGGTCAGGCCCAGGGCCTCCGCCTGCGGAACGGCGATGTCCACGAAGCGCTGGCGCAGCTCGTCGTTGGAGTGCCGCTTGATCCGCCACGCCATGGACTGCGCCGAGTGCGCCGACTCGTCGTCGGGCGGGCCGAACATCATCAGGGAGGGCCACCACCAGCGGTTCACCGCGTCCTGCGCCATCGCGTGCTGCGCCTCGGTGCCCTTGGACAGGGCCATGAGGAGCTCGAAGCCCTGGCGCTGGTGGAAGGACTCCTCCTTGCAGATCCGGACCATCGCGCGGGCGTACGGCCCGTACGAGCAGCGGCAGATCGGCACCTGGTTGGTGATCGCCGCGCCGTCCACGAGCCAGCCGATCGCACCGACGTCGGCCCAGGTCAGCGTGGGGTAGTTGAAGATCGAGGAGTACTTCTGCTTGCCGGAGTGCAGCTTGTCGAGCAGCTCGTCGCGGCTGGTGCCGAGGGTCTCCGCGGCGCTGTACAGGTAGAGGCCGTGCCCGGCCTCGTCCTGCACCTTGGCCATCAGGATCGCCTTGCGGCGCAGCGAGGGCGCGCGGGTGATCCAGTTGGCCTCGGGCTGCATGCCGATGATCTCGGAGTGGGCGTGCTGGGCCATCTGGCGGACGAGCGAGGCGCGGTACGCCTCGGGCATCCAGTCACGCGGCTCGACGCGCTCGTCGGCCGCCACGGCGGCGTCGAAGGCTGCCGCGAGCTGTGCCCCGAGGTCAGCCCCGAGGCCTGAGTCCTGCCCCGTTTCCGGGGTCACTGCCACCATCCCGGCCCCCTGCCAGAGATTGTTGACCGCCCGACCGACCGATCGTTCGGTTCGTACTCTTCAATGGTGGGTCGGCGGCCCGTAGGGTGTCAACCTCTGAGGTGGACCCTGTGGACGCCGGACGATCGGGGCGGGATGGATTCGAACGAGCGCGAGCCCGCGGAAGACGCTGTTCCGCCGGTCGTTCCGCCGGTCGTTCCGCGGGTCGTTCCGCCGGCCGGTCCCGTCGATCCGCCGGCCGGTCCCGCGGCCCGCCCGGCGGCGCAGCGGGCTCCCGGAATAGCCGGTCTGTCCGCCCCGTACCGCGTCGTCACGGCCCTCGCACTGGCCGCCGTGGGCCTCGCCGCCTGCGGACACCTGGCCCTGGTCTTCCTGCACGTCGCCCCGTCCAACACGGTGAGCAAGCAGCACGCGCAGACGGTCGACGACTGGATCTATCCCGAGTTCGAACAGAACTGGAAGCTCTTCGCACCCAACCCGCTCCAGCAGAACATCGCGGTGGAGGCGCGGGCGGAGACCCGCTCGGCCCCCGGCGGCGAGCCGGTCTCCGGCGACTGGCACGACCTCTCCGCGCAGGACGCCGCGCAGATCCGGCACGGCCTGCTGCCGAGCCACACCCGCCAGAACGAGCTCCGGCGGGCCTGGGACTTCTTCACCGGCTCACACGACGAGGACAACAGGCCGATCGGCGAGCGCGGCGAACTGTCGGAGCAGTACCTGCGGCGGATCGCGCTGAGGCGGCTCACGCAGGACGGGGGCGTGCGGGGCGAGATCGTGCGGATCCAGCTGCGCTCGGCGACGCGGGCGGTGCCGGCGCCGCCGTGGAGCGACGAGAAGACCGACACCAGGACCTACTACCGGGAGCTGCCGTGGTGGACGGTCTGAGGCGGGCGCGCGCCGCCGCCGGCCGGGCGGTCGCGCAGGTCAGCGGGCGGGCGCTGGGCCCCCACCAGAGCGCCGTCGTGCGCATCGGCTTCTCGGCGACCTGGCTGCTCTTCCTGCTGCGGGAGTTCCCGAACCGCGGCGAGCTGTACGGGCCGCACGGACCCTGGAGCTTCGCGCTGGCGGAGCGGCTGATCGCCTCGAACCACGCCTTCACGGTGCTGATGTGGTCCGACTCGCGGCTCTGGTTCGAGACCGTGTACGCGGTGTCGGTGCTCTCCGGTCTGCTGCTGATGCTGGGCTGGCGGACGCGTGCGACGTCCGTCGTGTTCATGATCGGGGTGCTGTCCCTCCAGAACCGCAGCGTGTTCATGGGAGACGGCGGGGACAACGTCATCCACCTGATGGCGATGTACCTGGTGCTGACCCGGTGCGCGCAGGTGTGGTCGCTGGACGCGCGCCGCGCACGGCTGCGGGGGTCGGCCTCGGAGGGCGCGGCCGGACCGGTGCTGTGGGTCGTGCTGGGCGCGGTGTTCGCGTACGGGGCGGTGACCGCGTCGTTCGGCTATGGCTGGCTGGCGGCGTTCGCGGCGCTGTGGGTCGTGTCGGCGGTGTGGTGGATGGTGGACCGGTACGAGCCCAAGGGGGAGGGGCGGGCGGTCCTCGACGTCCTGGCGAACCTGGTGCACAACGCGGGCATGCTGGTGATCATGGCGGAGGTCTGCCTGATCTACGCGACGGCCGGCTGGTACAAGATCCAGGGAACGCGGTGGCAGGACGGGACCGCGCTGTACTACCCGCTCGGACTGGATTACTTCACGCCGTGGCCGGGGCTGTCGGCGGTGCTGGCGGGGAGCGGGACGCTGGTGATGCTGCTGTCCTACGGGACGGTGGTGGTGCAGGTCGCGTTTCCGTTCACGGTGTTCAACCGGCGGGTGAAGAACGTGCTGCTGGCGCTGATGATGATGGAGCACGCGGGGATCGCGGTGCTGTTGGGGCTGCCGTTCTTCTCCATGGCGATGATCGCCGCCGACGCGGTGTTCCTGCCGACCGGGTTCCTGGTCTGGCTCGGCGCCAAGGCCGCCGGCCGGGTGCGGGCGGCCGTGCCGGCCCCGGCCGCGGCCCCCGCGGCTGCCGGTGCGCGGCCCGCCCCGGAGGCGGGGGAACCGGGTCGGCCGGGCGGGGAAGGTGCAGGCCGGGGGACCGTAGGCTCGGCGGTATGAGTGAGCTGAGCGGGCGGGAGTGGCAGGGCGCGGCCGAGCGGGGGGACCTCGTGGTCCTCGACGGGTTCCACGCCCTGAAGCACGCCCTGCGTTTCGGGGCGGACGTGCGGGACGTGGTCGCCGGTGATCCGGACGCCGTGCGGGCCCTGGCCGGCGAGCTGGCTCCCGACGTCGCGGACGAGGTCGGGCGGCTGGTGCGCAGGGCCGACCTGCGCACGCTCCTGCCCCGCGTCCACCCCACCGGGGTCGCGGCGCTGGCGGTGCGGCCCGACCGGGCCGCGGGGCGGGCCCGGCTCGACCGGCAGCCGCGGACGGCGCCCGTCGTGGTGCTCGACAACCCGCGCAACCTCGGCAACGTCGGTGCCGTCGTCCGGCTGGCCGCGGGCTTCGGTGCCACGGGCGTGGTGACCCGCGGCGACCTCGACCCCTGGCACCCGAACGTGGTCCGGGCCGGGGCCGGGCTGCACTACGCCACCACCGTGGACCGGGTGGAGCTCGACACCCTGCCCGCCGGGCCGCTCTACGCGCTCGACCCGGAGGGCGAGGACATCCGCGCCCTCACCCTCCCGGACGACGCCCTGCTGGCCTTCGGCTCGGAGCGGCACGGGATCTCCCCCGAGCTGCGCGCCCGGGCCGATCACCTGGTGTCCCTGCCGATGCGGCCGCAGGTGTCCAGCTACAACCTGGCCACGAGCGTGGCCATGGCCCTCTTCCACTGGGGAGGGCCCCGGGCCGACTAGGCCTGGCGGCGGATCTCCACCATGCGGAAGCGGTTCGAGACGAACGCACCGTCGCAGAGGGCGGCGTTGGCCGCCGGGTTGCCGCCCGAGCCGTGGAAGTCCGAGAACGCCGCGGTCTGGTTGACGTAGACCCCGCCGGTGAGGTTCAGCGACAGCTGCGCCGACTCCTCCAGGCAGACCTCCTCGATGGCCCGCTCGGTGTCCGCCGACGTCGTGTACGCGCCGACCGTCATCGCGCCCTTCTCGCGCACCGTGCGGCGCAGCAGTTCCAGCGCGTCCGCCGTGGAGTCCACGGCCACCGCGAAGGAGACCGGGCCGAAGCACTCGGAGAGGTACGGGGCCTCCGGGTCCGGCTTGGCCGCGTCCAGCTTGACCATGACGGGGGTGCGGACCACCGCGTCCGGGAACTCCGGGTTCGCCACCTCGCGCGAGGCCAGGGCCACCTCGCCGAGGGCGGCGGCCGCCTCCAGGCGGGCCTTGACGTCCGGGTTGACCAGCGCGCCCAGCAGCGCGTTGGCGCGGGCGTCGTCGCCCAGCAGGCCGCCGACCGACGCCGCGAGGTCGGCGACGACCTCGTCGTACGACTTGTGGCCGGCGTCCGTCTCGATGCCGTCCCGCGGGATCAGGAGGTTCTGCGGGGTGGTGCACATCTGGCCGCTGTAGAGGGACAGCGAGAACGCCAGGTTGGAGAGCATCCCCTTGTAGTTGTCGGTGGAGTCGACGACGACCGTGTTGACGCCGGCCTTCTCCGTGTACACCTGGGCCTGGCGGGCGTTGGTCTCCAGCCAGTCGCCGAACTCGGTGGAGCCGGTGTAGTCGATCAGCTTGATCTCGGGGCGGACGGCCAGCGTCTTGGCGATGCCCTCGCCCGGCCGCTCGACGGCCAGCGCCACCAGGTTCGGGTCGAACCCGGCCTCGGCGAGGACCTCGCGGGCCACCTTCACGGTCAGCGCCAGCGGGAGCACGGCCCGCGGGTGCGGCTTGACCAGCACCGCGTTGCCCGTGGCCAGCGAGGCGAACAGGCCCGGGTAGCCGTTCCAGGTCGGGAAGGTGTTGCAGCCGATCATCAGGGAGATGCCGCGCGGGACGGCGGTGAAGGTCTTGCCCAGTTCCAGCGGGTCCTTCTTGCCCTGCGGCTTCGACCAGTCGGCGCTGGCCGGGACGCGGGTCTGCTCCGCGTACGCGTACGCCACCGCCTCCAGGCCGCGGTCCTGTGCGTGCGGGCCGCCCGCCTGGAACGCCATCATGAAGGCCTGGCCGCTGGTGTGCATGACCGCGTGCGCGAACTCGTGCGTCCGCGCACCGATACGGGCCAGGATCTCGATGCAGACCAGGGCGCGGGCCTCGGGTCCGGCGTCGCGCCAGGCGCCCATGCCGGCCTTCATCGCGGGCAGCAGCACGTCGGGGTCGACGTGCGGGTACTCGACGCCCAGCTCGGGGCCGAAGGGGGACACCTCCGCGCCGGTCCAGCCGTCCGTGCCGGGCTGGCCCAGGTCGAGGCGGGTGCCGCGGACGGCCTCGAACGCGGCGAGCCCGTCGGCCGGGGCGCTCTCGCCGTAGGCCTTGGGGTGTTCGGGATGCGGGGACCAGTAGGCGCGGCTGCGGATGGCCGCCAGGGCCTGCTCCAGGGTGGAGCTGTGCTTGTCGGACAGCTGGGGGACGGTGAGCTCGGCGGCCATCAGGGACCAACTCCTCGTTGAGCCGGGCAAGATCAGGCTGGGTCGCAGACTGAGATCAGGCAGGGGCGGGTGAAGAAGAGCAGACTGGAGTTAGAGTAACCGAACGATCGGTCGGGACAAGAGGGCCCGGCGGACCTGTGGACAACCCGGTGCGGGAGGATCAGGACATGACAGCAATCGAGCGGTCCCGCACTGTGGCGGTCGTCGGCGCCGGCACCATGGGGCAGGGCATCGCCCAGGTCGCCCTCCTCGCCGGTCACCCGGTGCTGATCTACGACATCAGCGACGACCTGGCCACCGGCGGCGTCGCCATCGTCCAGGACCGCGTCGACCGCATGGTCGCGAAGGGCCGCCTCGACCGAGCCGCGGCCGAGGACGCGATCGGCCGGATCCGTGCGACCTCCGCCGTCGCCGACCTCGCCGGTGCCGCCCTCGTCGTCGAGGCCGTCGTCGAGGACGTCGCCGTCAAGCGCGCGGTCTTCGAAGCCCTCGAAGGCGTGGTCGCGCCGGACACCCTGCTGGCGACCAACACCTCCTCCCTCTCCGTCACCGAGCTCGCCGCCGGCCTGGCGCACCCCGGCCGCTTCCTCGGCCTGCACTTCTTCAACCCGGCTCCGCTGCTCCCGCTCGTCGAGGTGGTCAGCGGTTTCGCGACCGACCCGGCGGCCGCCGAGCTCGCGTACCGCACCGTGCTGGGCTGGGGGAAGACGCCGGTCCGCTGCGCCGACACCCCCGGTTTCATCGTCAACCGGATCGCCCGCCCCTTCTACGCCGAGGCCTTCGCGGTCTACGAGGAGCAGGGCGCCGACCCGGCCACCATCGACGCCGTGCTCCGCGAGAGCGGCGGCTTCAAGATGGGCCCGTTCCAGCTGACCGACCTGATCGGGCAGGACGTCAACGAGGCCGTCACCCGCTCCGTCTGGGAGTCGTTCTTCCGGAGCCCCAAGTTCACCCCGTCGCTCGCGCAGCGCCGGCTGGTGCAGTCGGGCCGCCTGGGCCGCAAGACGGGCCACGGCTGGTTCCCGTACGGCCCGGACGCCGAGGCCGCGGCCCCGCACACCGCCGGTCCCGAGGCCGCTCCGGACAAGGTCACCGTGGTCGGCGACCTCGGTCCGGCCGCCGGGCTGGTCGAGCTCCTGGAAGAGGCCGGGATCGCCGTCACGGAGACAGAGCACGGGGGCCCGTACATCCAGCTGCCCGGCGAGGGCCAGCTGGTGCTCGCGGACGGCAAGACCTCGATCGAGTTCGCCGACGTCGTCTACTTCGACCTCGCGCTCGACTACCGCGGCGCCACCCGGATCGCGCTCTCCGCCGGCGAGGACACCAGCGAGCGGACGCTCTCCGAGGCGGTCGGCCTGTTCCAGAAGCTCGGCAAGAAGGTCTCCGTCATCGGCGACGTGCCCGGCATGATCGTGGCCCGTACGGTCGCGATGCTGATCGACCTGACCGCCGACGCCGTCGCCCGCGGCGCGGCCACCGCCGAGGACATCGACACGGCGATGCGGCTCGGCGTCAACTACCCGCTGGGCCCGTCCGAATGGCACGAGCGGCTCGGCCGGGACTGGGCGTACGACCTGCTGCACCACCTCGACGAGCGCTGTCCCGGCGGCCGCTACGCGCCCTCGCTGGCGCTTTTCAAGCTCGGCTACGCCGAGGGTGGAGAAGAGGGCGACGAGAGCCCCGTGGAGGAGACCGAATGACGACGGCCAGGCGGGACACCTACACCCCCGAGACCCTGCTGTCCGTCGCCGTCCAGGTCTTCAACGAGCGGGGCTACGACGGCACCTCCATGGAGCACCTGTCCAAGGCGGCGGGCATCTCGAAGTCCTCGATCTACCACCACGTGGCCGGCAAGGAGGAGCTCCTGCAGCGCGCCGTCAGCCGTGCGCTCGACGGGCTCTTCGCCGTACTGGAGGAGCCGGGCGCGGTACGCGGCCGGGCGGTAGAGCGGGTCGAGTACGTCACGCGCCGCACGGTCGAGGTCCTGGTCGCCGAGCTCCCGTACGTGACGCTGCTGCTGCGGGTGCGGGGCAACACCCGGACCGAGCGCTGGGCCCTGGAGCGGCGCCGCGAGTTCGACCACCAGGTCGCGGAGCTGCTGAAGGCCGCGGCCGCGGACGGGGACCTGCGGGCGGACGTGGACATCCGGCTCGCCACCCGCCTGCTGTTCGGGATGGTGAACTCGCTGGTGGAGTGGTACCGCCCGCACCCCGGCACGACCGCGGACCAGCTGGCCGACGCGGTCGTCCACATGGCTCTGGACGGTCTGCGGACCGTCCGCGGCTGAGGGCCGTCCCGCAGTCCCCGGCGGACGCGGCGCGGCTACTCCTCGGAGATGGCCGGGCCGCTGCCCGGGCCCGGTGCCAGCAGGTCCGTCTCCTCGAAGACCAGGAGCGTGCGGGTCGACAGGACCTCCGGGATGGACTGGAGGCGGGTCAGGACCAGCTCGCGCAGGGTGCGGTTGTCCGGGGTGTGGACCAGCAGCAGGACGTCGAAGTCGCCGCTGACCAGCGCGATGTGGGCCGCGCCCGGCAGCTCGCGGAGCTTCTCCCGGACCGTGCGCCAGGAGTTCTGGACGATCTTCAGGGTGATGTACGCGGAGGCGCCCTGGCCCGCCCTCTCGTGGTTGACGCGGGCGGTGAACCCGCGGATCACCCCGTCGTCGATCAGCCGGTTGATCCGGGCGTAGGCGTTCGCGCGGGACACGTGGACCTGCTCGGCCACCGACCGTATCGACGCGCGGCCGTCCGCCTGGAGCAAGCGCATGATGGAACGGTCGATGGGGTCCAGGGGGCGCGGTGGTGCCTGTGGGGCGCACGGCGCGCCGCCCGCCGGCACCGGCGCCGATCCCGGCGTGGAACCCGATGCGGCCATTTGTTCATCCGGCATTGCCCACTGCCTCCCTCTCCTGGACGTCCTGCACCCATCCCAGGGCCCCGGCGCCACTTTGTCCACAGCCTGGAGCCGCCTGTAGCCAAATTGCGCCATCGACCGAACAATCGGTTGGTGAGGCGCCTCACTCCCCCGGCCACCGTCGGCGGGACCCCCAGGCACCGCCCTGCCCGCTTCCCACGAGGAGGTGTACGCCGCCATGACGGTCCAAGAGCTGCCCGGTGCCGGTGCGTCCCACCGATCCACCCCGCCGCCCGCCTGGAGGCCCCGTACGGATGCCGCTCCGCTGCTCCCGGACCCCGAGCCGTACCGGGTGCTGGGCACGCCGGCCGCGGAGAAGCTCGATCCCGAGCTGATGCGCCGCTGCTACGCCGAGCTGGTGCGCGGCCGCCGCTACAACGCACAGGCCACCGCCCTGACCCGGCAGGGCCGCCTCGCGGTCTACCCCTCCACCGTCGGGCAGGAGGCCTGCGAGATCGCGGCCGCCCTGGTCCTGGAGGAGCAGGACTGGCTCTTCCCGAGCTACCGCGACACCCTCGCGGCCGTGGCGCGCGGACTCGACCCCGTCCAGGCACTGACGCTGCTGCGCGGCGACTGGCACACCGGGTACGACCCGCGCGAGCACCGCATCGCACCGCTGAGCACCCCGCTCGCCACCCAGCTGCCGCACGCGGTCGGTCTGGCGCACGCGGCCCGCCTGCGCGGCGACGACGTGGTCGCGCTCGCCATGGTCGGCGACGGCGGCACCAGCGAGGGCGATTTCCACGAGGCGCTGAACTTCGCCGCCGTCTGGCAGGCCCCGGTGGTCTTCCTCGTCCAGAACAACGGCTTCGCGATATCCGTGCCGCTGGCCAAGCAGACCGCCGCCCCCACCCTGGCCCACAAGGCCGTCGGGTACGGGATGCCCGGCCGTCTCGTCGACGGCAACGACGTCGCGGCCATGCACGAGGTGCTGTCCGAGGCCGTCCGGCGGGCCCGGTCCGGTGGCGGGCCGACGCTGATCGAGGCGGTCACGTACCGCATCGAGGCCCACACGAACGCCGACGACGCGACCCGCTACCGCGGTGACGCCGAGGTCGAGGCATGGAAGGCGCACGACCCGGTGGATCTGCTGGAGCGCGAGCTGACCGCCCGCGGGATCCTGGACGCGACAGGCGTCCAGGAGGCCAAGGACGCCGCCGAGGCGATGGCGGCGACGCTGCGCGAGCGGATGAACGCCGAGCCCGTGCTCGACCCGATGGACCTGTTCGAGAACGTCTACGCGGAGCAGACCGGCCGGCTCCGCGAACAGGCGGAGATGCTGCGCGCCGAGCTCGAGGCGGAGGAGCAGTCGTGACCACGGTGGCCGTGAAGCCGGCGACGATGGCGCAGGCCCTGGGACGGGCCATGCGCGACGCGATGGCGGAGGACCCGACGGTCCACGTCATGGGCGAGGACGTCGGGACGCTGGGCGGGGTCTTCCGGATCACGGACGGCCTCGCGAAGGAGTTCGGCGAGGAGCGCTGCACGGACACGCCGCTCGCGGAGGCCGGGATCCTGGGCGCCGCGGTGGGCATGGCCATGTACGGGCTGCGGCCGGTCGTGGAGATGCAGTTCGACGCGTTCGCGTACCCGGCGTTCGAACAGCTGATCTCGCACGTGGCGAAGATGCGCAACCGCACGCGCGGCGCCATGCCGCTGCCGATCACCATCCGGGTGCCGTACGGCGGCGGAATCGGCGGGGTGGAGCACCACAGCGACTCCTCCGAGGCGTACTACGTGGCCACCCCCGGCCTGCACGTGGTGACCCCGGCGACCGTCGAGGACGCGTACGGGCTGCTGCGCGCGTCGATCGCGAGCGACGACCCGGTGGTCTTCCTGGAGCCGAAGCGGCTGTACTGGTCGAAGGCGCAGTGGAACCCGCAGACGCCGGCGGCCGTGCCGGGGATCGGGAAGGCACTCGTCCGGCGTACCGGCACCAGCGCGACGCTGATCACCTACGGCCCCTCCCTGCCGGTGTGCCTGGAGGCGGCCGAGGCGGCGCGCGAGGAGGGCTGGGACCTGGAGGTCGTGGACCTGCGCTCGCTCGTCCCGTTCGACGAGGACACGGTCGTGGCCTCCGTACGCCGAACCGGGCGCGCCGTGGTGGTCCACGAGGCCGGCGGCTTCGCCGGGCCGGGCGCGGAGATCGTTGCCCGCATCCAGGAGAAGTGCTTCCACCACCTGGAGGCGCCGGTGCTACGGGTGACGGGCTTCGACATCCCGTACCCGCCGCCGATGCTGGAGAAGCACCATCTGCCCGGTGTGGACCGGATCCTGGACACCGTGGCCCGCCTGCAGTGGGAGAACTGATGCCGCAGGTAATGGAGTTCAAGCTCCCCGACCTCGGGGAGGGACTGACCGAGGCCGAGATCGTCCGCTGGCTGGTGGCGGTCGGCGACGTCGTCGCCGTCGACCAGCCGGTGGTCGAGGTCGAGACGGCCAAGGCGATGGTGGAGGTGCCGTGCCCCTACGGCGGTGTGGTCACCGCCAGGTTCGGGGAGGAGGGCACGGAACTCCCCGTCGGAGCACCGCTGATCACGGTGGCGGTGGGTGCGGGCGAGGACGAGGCGGCGGAGTCCGGGGATTCCGGCTCCGGCAACGTCCTGGTCGGCTACGGGACGGACCACTCGCGCACGGCGCGTCGGAGGCGGGTGCGACCTGGCTCCGCAGCGCCGGTTCCCCCGGCTCCCGCACCCACGGCCGCTCCCGTCGCCGCACCTGCCGCGGCTCCCGTCGCGGGTTCTGCCGCGGCTCCCGCCGCGACCGCCGGTCCGGTGGCCGTGATCTCGCCGCTGGTGCGCAAGATCGCCCGGGACCACGGGATCGACCTGCGCGCGCTGCGCGGTTCCGGGCCCGAGGGTCTGATCCTGCGCTCCGACGTCGAGGCGGCGCTGCGCGCGCCGCAGCCGGCGGCCGCCCCCGTCGCCTCCGCCCCCGTGGCCGGCGCGGTGGCCGGTGAGCGGATCCCGCTGAAGGGCCTGCGGGGCGCGGTGGCCGAGAAGCTGTCGCGCAGCCGCCGGGAGATCCCGGACGCCACGTGCTGGGTCGACGCCGATGCGACCGAGCTGATGGCGGCCCGGGCCGCGATGAACGCCGTGGGCGGGCCGAAGATCTCGGTGCTGGCACTGCTGGCCCGGATCTGCACGGCCGCGCTCGCGAAGTACCCGGAGCTGAACTCGACGGTGGACCTCGCGGCCAACGAGATCGTGCGGCTGCCGTCCGTACACCTGGGTTTCGCGGCGCAGACCGAGCGCGGCCTGGTGGTCCCGGTCGTCCGGGACGCCGGGACGCGGAACCCGGAATCGCTGTCGGCGGAGTTCGCCCGGCTCACGGAGCTGGCCCGGACGGGGAAGCTGGCCCCGGCGGACCTGACGGGCGGCACGTTCACCCTGAACAACTACGGGGTGTTCGGCGTCGACGGGTCCACGCCGATCGTCAACCACCCGGAGGCGGCGATGCTCGGGGTGGGCCGGATCGTGGCGAAGCCGTGGGTGCACCAGGGCGAGCTGGCCGTCCGGCAGGTCGTACAGCTGTCGCTGACGTTCGACCACCGGGTGTGCGACGGCGGCACGGCCGGCGGCTTCCTGCGGTACGTCGCCGACTGCGTGGAGTCCCCGGCGGTCCTGCTGCGCTCCCTGTGACCCACCGGTCCGGGGCCCCGGTGGCACGGGGGCCCCGGACCGGGCGGTCCGGCGATCACGCGGCCGGACGGCCAGACGGTCAGGGTCGTCAGGTGGTCAGACCGTCAGGTGGTCAGCAGGAGTTTGCCCACGTGGGTGCTCGACTCCATGGTCCGGTGCGCCTCGGCCGCCTCCCGCATCGGGAACGCGGCGTGCACGACCGGGCGGACCCGGCCCGCCGCCACCAGCGGCCACACGTGCTCCCGTACCGCCGCGACGATGGCCGCCTTCTCCTCCAGGGGCCGTGCGCGCAGCGAGGTCGCCGTGATGGCCGCCCGCTTCGACAGCAGTGCGCCCAGGTTGAGTTCGGCCTTCACGCCGCCCTGGAGCCCGATCACCGCGAGCCGCCCGTTCACGGCCAGCGCGTCCAGGTTCCGGGCCAGGTACTTGGCGCCCATGATGTCCAGGATCACGTCCGCTCCGGCGCCGCCCGTCGCGGCCCGCAGCTCCGTCACGAAGTCCTGTTCGCGGTAGTCGATCAGGATGTCCGCGCCCAGCTCCCTGCAGCGGGCCAGCTTCTCCGGGCCGCCGGCGGTCACGGCCACCGTCGCGCCGACCGCCTTGGCCAGCTGGATCGCCATCGTGCCGATGCCGCTGGAGCCGCCGTGCACCAGGACCGTCTCGCCGGGGCGCAGGTGGGCCACCATGAACACGTTCGACCACACGGTGCAGGCCACCTCGGGCAGCGCGGCCGCCGCCACGAGGTCCACGCCGGCCGGGACCGGCAGCAGCTGGCCCGCGGGGACGGCCACGCGCTCCGCGTATCCGCCGCCGGCGAGCAGGGCGCAGACCTCGTCGCCCACCGCCCAGCCGGACACCCCCGGCCCGAGGGCGGCGATCCGTCCCGAGCACTCCAGGCCGGGGTGGCGGGAGGCGCCGGGCGGGGGGTCGTAGAACCCCTGGCGCTGGAGGATGTCGGCGCGGTTGACGGCACTCGCCGCGACGTCGACGAGGACCTCGCCCTCCCCGGCCACCGGATCGGGTACCTCGGCCCAGACGAGGGCCTCGGGGCCGCCGGGCTCTTCGATGGTGATCGCATGCATGGCCCGGAGGTTACGCCACCGCATGCCGACGGCCGGGCTACCGGATGTCGGGCCAGTCCTCAGTCGGCGGGTCCCAGGGTCACCGGCGGGGACGAGGGCGGTGACGCCCGCACGATGGTGATGAGACGGTCCGTCAGCTGGAGCGGGCTCGCGTGCGGGTCGTCGTACGCGAGCAGCCGGTGGCCCCTCAGCACGCTCACCACGAGGTCCTCGGTCTCCCGTACGCCCTTGCCGGCCTCGGCCCTCCGCACGGGCCGCTCCACCAGGTCCAGTCCGCTGCCCTGGTGGATCAGGTCCTCCATCACCGTGCCCGCGCTGGGGCTCAGCACGGAGAGCCCCAGCAGCCGGCCCGCCGCGCTCGCGCTCGTGATGACCGCGTCGGCGCCCGACTGGCGCAGCAGCGGGGCGTTCTCCTCCTCGCGGACCGCCGCGACGATCTTCGCACCCCGGTTCATCTGCCGGGCCGTCAGCGTGACCAGCACGGCGGTGTCGTCCCGCTGGGTGGCGATGACGATCTGACGGGCCTTCTGGAGTTCGGCGCGGAGCAGGACGTCGGAGCGGGTGGCATCGCCGACCACCCCGGTGAAGCCCTCCGCGTTGGCCATGTCGATCACTTTGGCGCTCGGGTCCACGATGACGACCTGCTCCTTCTGGAGGCCGGTGGTCAGCAGCGTCTGGAGGGCCGAGCGCCCCTTGGTGCCGAAGCCGACGACGACCGTGTGCTCGCGCAAGTTCTTCCTCCAGCGGTTCAGCCGCCACTCTTCCCGGGTCTTCTCGGTCAGGACTTCCAGGGTGGTTCCGACCAGGATGATCAGGAACAGCACGCGCAGCGGGGTGATCAGCAGGATGTTGGTCAGCCGTGCGCTGTCGCTGTACGGGACGATGTCGCCGTAGCCGGTCGTCGACAGGGTCACCGTGGCGTAGTAGACGCAATCGAGCAGGTCGACCTGCTCGTTGGCGTTGTCGTGGTAGCCGTCGCGGTCGAGCCACACGATCAGGACCGTCAGGAACAGCACGAACAGCGCCATCAGCAGGCGTTTGCCGACCTGCCGCAGGGGCTTCTCCACGACGCGCTTGGGCAGCTTGATGCGCCGTGAGACGAGTTTCTCGTCGGCGCCGCGGGCCATCGCGTCCTGGCCGTGCAGTTTCACGTGAAACATCCTCCGGAGACCCACGGCAGATCGAGGATCTCCAGGTCCTGCCCGTTGCGCGCACCGTGCGGGGGTACGACGGCCAGGCCGTCGGCGGCGGCCACGCCCCGCAGCATCGCCGGACCGTTGTAGCGCAGCGGCACGGCGTGTTCGTCGGTCAGCAGGACGGGCACGAGCCGGGTGTCGTACGGGTGGCCCGGCACGTCGCCCTGGACCGGGACCGTGTACCGGGGGCGCTGGCGGCGGCCGGCCAGGGCGCGCAGCAGCGGTTCGGCGAGGGTCAGCAGCCCGGAGACGGCGGCGAGCGGGTTGCCCGGCAGTCCGACGAGGTGGCGGACGGCGTCCCGGCCGGGGGTCCCGCCCCCGAGCCGGGCCAGCAGCATGGGGTGTCCGGGGCGTACGGCGACCCCGTCGACCAGCAGTTCGGCACCGGCCTCGTGCAGGACGGGGTGGACGTGGTCGACGGGGCCGGAGGCGGTCCCGCCGGTGGTGACGACCAGATCGGCGTCGGAGCCGGTGACGGCGTCCAGCAGGGCCTTGGCTCCGGCCGGGTCGTCGCCGAGCCGCCGGGTGGCGGTGACCTCGGCGCCGAGCCGGGTGAGCCACGGGCCGAGCATGGGGCTCAGGGCGTCACGGATCAGGCCTTCGTGCGGGCGGCCCTCGGTGAGCAGTTCATCGCCGAGCACCAGGATCTCCACGCGGGGCCGGGGCCGGGTGGTGAGCTCGTCGTACCCGGCGGCCGCGGCGAGGCCCAGGACGGCGGGGGTGACGAGCGAGCCGGCGGGCAGCAGCAGGTCGCCCGAGCGGCACTCCTGGCCCCGCGCGCGGATGTCCTGGCCGGTGAGGACGGCCCGGTCGGCGTGGAGCTGGGTGCCGGACTCGTGGGAGTGCTCGCTGCGGATCACGGCGGTCGTGTCGGCGGGGATGCGGGCGCCGGTGGCGATCCGGACGGCCTCGCCGTCGGCCAGCGGCTCGGGGCGGTCGGAGCCGGCCAGGACCCCGCCGCCGGGGCGCACGGTCCAGGGGCCGGGGCCCGCGACCGCCCAGCCGTCCATGGCGGAGGTGTCGAAGGACGGCAGGTCGGTGAGGGCCTCCAGGGGCTGGGCCAGCACCTCGCCGAGCGCGTCCGCGAAGGGCACCCGGTGGGTGCGGGGCAGGCCGGCGGATCCGGCGCGCGCGGCGGTCTCCCGGGCGTCCGGCCAGGAGGCGGCGCGGTGGGCTCCGGCTGCTCCGGGGCGGGGGTCGCGGCTGACCAGGGCCAGGGCCTCGTCGAGGGCCCGGAGGGCGTGGTCGGCGTCGGTGGGGGTCATCCTGAGCCGTTCTCTCGGGCTTCGGGCGCTGCCTCGGCGGCCCAGCGCAGGGCCAGGTCGGCGGCCTTGCGGGAGGCCTCGGCGACGGCGGCGACGGGGTCGGCGCCGGTGGCTTCGGCCCGGGCCGCCGCGTATCCGACCAGGAAGGTGGTCAGGGGGGCGGCGGGCCGGGCGACGCCGTGTGCGGCGTCACGGGCGAGGTCGAGCAGGGTCTTGGTGTCGACGGTGAGGTCGATGCCCAGCTCGGTCTTGACGGCGGTGATCCATTGGTCCAGCACTTTTCCATGCTCCCTGATCCGGGCTCGGGCGACGGCGAGATCGTCCCAGGTGTCGCAGTCGAAGGAGGCGAGTGGCGCAGTATCGGTCACCTTGGCCAGCTCCAGCTCGGCGGTGAGGGCGCGCAGGGGGAGCCCGGAGAGGCCGCCGTGCTCGGTCGCCAGAAGGGCGATCTCGCGGCGCAGCGGTTCGGCGCGGTAGGCCGCGACGAGGGGCTGGTCGCGGCCGTCGGGGTCGCGCAGCAGAGCGCCGTCGCCGGCGGGGGAGGGGGCGCGCAGGAGGGCCTCGACGGTGGCCCGGTCGAGGAACGGGAGGTCGGCGGAGAGCACGAGGACCAGTTCGGCGGTGGTCGCGCGCAGACCGGCGTCCAGGGCGGCCACCGGGCCGGCGCCGGGCGGGTCCTCCCGGGTCCAGTGGACCGGGCGCGCGGTGGGGCGGCGGCCCCCGACCACGACGGTGGTCGAGGCGTCGGTGCAGGCGTCGAGGACGCGGTCGAGCAGGGCGCGGCCGCCCACGTGGAGGGCGGGTTTGTCCGCGCCTCCGAGGCGGCGGGCCGCTCCGCCGGCCAGGACGATCGCGTCGTAGGTCATACCCCCGAGTATGCGCGGGCCATGTCCCCTGCGGGGCACTGCATTTACCGGGGTCTCGTCCGGAGAGGCGTCCGGGGGCACGCCGCGGGGCACGTCCGGCGCCCGTCCGAGGCATGTCCGGACCCTGGCGGAGGCGCGCCCGGGGCCCGGCCTCGCCGGGCCCTGGGTGGGGGCACTGCTTACAGGTACGGGCCGGAGCGGATGGCCCCGTGACCGTCCTCCTCGTCCGTCGGGGCGCCCGGCGGCAGGGCCCGGCGCATCTGTTCGAGCTGGGCCCGCGCGGCCATCTGCTGCGCGAACAGGGCCGTCTGGATGCCGTGGAACAGTCCCTCGAGCCAGCCCACCAACTGGGCCTGCGCGATGCGCAGTTCCGCCTCGGACGGGATGGCCTCCTCCGTGAACGGCAGGGAGAGGCGCTCCAGTTCCTCGACCAGTTCGGGGGCCAGACCGTCCTCCAGCTCTTTCACGGACGCTGCGTGGATGTCCTTGAGACGGACCCGGCTGGCCTCGTCCAGAGGTGCGGCGCGCACCTCTTCAAGCAGTTGCTTGATCATGCTGCCGATCCGCATGACCTTGGCGGGCTGTTCGACCATCTCCGTCACCGGGACCTCGCGCGACTCGTCATCGGCGCCGCCGACCGGCATCCCGTCCTGTCCCACGATCAGGCCGTTCGGGGGGCTGTCCTGCGACCGTTCACTCCTCGGCATCTCCATGCCGTCATTCTCTCGCACACCGTCGTACTCACTCGGTGTGCCCCCGTACGGGCGTGATCCACCCTGTACGGGGGCGAGAACGCACCGTGACCGTCAGCCCGCCTCGCGCCGCGCCACGGCGCCGCTGGACTTGGTGACCAGGGCGGCCAGCAGGGCCGCGCCCAGCGGGACGACGACGAGCAGCCCGGCGAGGGTCCCCCACGGCATCGCGATCGGCACGTACACCGAGTCGTTCGCGAAGCCGGACACCGCGATGAGGTGCTCGGTCTCCCGCCGCTGGACGAGCCGCAGGCCCACCCCGGGGAGGATGCCCGCCGCCGAACCCAGCACCACGCCCATCAGGGCCACCACGCCGCACTGGAAGCCGCTGAGCGTGCGCCGCACCCGCGGTGGGGCGCCGACCGCCGCCAGGGTCTTCAGATCGGCCTCGGCATCGGCCTGCGCGAGTCCGGTGGCGATGCCGGCCGCGCCGATGGTCACCAGGCCCGCGAAGACGGTCAGGGCCAGCCCCGTGATGTCGGGTTCGGCCTGGTAGCCGGCCTCGATGGTGACGGGGGCCTCCACACCGATCTGGTCGATCCGCGCCGCCACCCGCTGCTTCTGCCGGCTGGTGGCCGTGCCGTCCAGGGTGAAGTACGAGGCGTAGGGCAGGACCGTGAGTCCGGCGTTCTGTGCCGCCGCGGGCGGCAGGATGAGCTCCAGACCGTACCCCTCGGCGGTGTCGGGTGCCTGGTGGACGGCGAAGACCTTGTCCTCCCCCTGCGGATCGACGCCCGGCTCGAAGACGTCGTGCTTGTTGTCGATCAGCCGGACGGTGACCTTGCCGTCCTTGACGTTGCGCCGGTCGAACGAGACGCCCTTGCCCTCCTTCAGGGCGGAGACCGCGCCCGGATCGGTGACCGCGAGCGCCGTCAGCAGCTTCTCGTCGGCGACCACCGCGGTGAACTGCACGGGGTGGCGGTTGTACGCGCAACGCGGGTCCTTGCGCAGCTCCTTGCGCTGCGCGGCGCTGAACGAGTCGATCCCGTCCTTGGCCTCGTACAGCGGACAGCGCTGCTCCCTGGGACGCATGATGTCGACCCGGCCGCAGCCCTCGGTGCCGGTGAACCGCTCACACCCGGGCTTTCCGTACGAGATGTAGCCCACGTCCGCCCGTACGGACACCGGGAGTTCCTGCGTCACCGCCTCGCGGACGGCACCCATGTCCTTGCTGCGGCCGAGCTCGTGGACGGCCACCATTCCCACCCCGTCGGGGAGGTCGGCGACGTACTCGTGGCGCGCCTGGATCTCCGAGCTGTGCTGGTACGTGGCCACGGCGACGGTGCCGGCGACGGCGGCCAGCACGGCGGCCACGGCGGGGGCCGTACGGCCCCGGTTGCGGACGGCGTCGCGCAGCGCCAGCCGCGGCGACAGCGGCAGCCACCGCCCGAGCCGCCCGAACAGGCCGACCAGCACCGGGGTGAGGGCGACGATGCCGAGCTCGGCGATGGCGCTGCCGCCCGCGACGACGGTGGAGCCCATCCGGGAGGCCGTGCCGTAGAGGGCGATCGCGGCGCCGGCGGCGAGCGCGATCAGGCCGAGGACGGGCAGCACCCGGTTGGCCCGGCGGACCCCGCGGCGGCCGGTCAGCGAGGCCAGCACGGTCTGCCGGGAGGCGGTGACGGCCGGGGCGACCGCGGCCAGCAGGCCGGTCACGACGGCGAGCAGGGCGATGCCGAGGATTTCCAGCGGGCGGAACGTGAAGCCGCCGAAGCGCGCGCCCAGGTACTCCTCCAGCACCGGCCGCAGCCCCAGGGTGAGGGAGATGCCGAGGACGGTGCCGCTGAGGGCGGCCGCGGCGCCGATGACCAGTCCTCCGGAGAGCACGACGGCCCGGATGTGGCGCCGGTCGCCCCCGTTGGCGCCGACCAGGCCCAGCTGGCGGCGCGAGCGCCGGGCGCCGACGGCGAAGGCCGGTCCGGCCAGCAGGCAGATCTCCAGCATCGCCAGGCCGACGACCGTGGCCAGGACGGCCAGTTCGGTGGTCGGGAGCCCGTTGTGCGGGGAGTAGTAGCCCAGCTCCTTCTGCTGGGCGATGTACGGCACGTCGGACTCGGCGGGCGGGTCGACGTACACCGCGCGGGAGACCACCTGCACGCTCTTCGCGTTGAGTGCCTTGACCGTGTTCCACGTGAAACCGTCGCCGCCGACCTTGACCAGGTAGCTGTCGGTGGCGACCACCCCGGGGACCCCGGCGGCCTGGAAGGCCTTGTCGAGCGGGGCCAGCAGGGTGCCGGGCGGGGCGATGACCTCGGTCTTCTTCAGCTCGGAGGGCAGCTCGTAGGCGCCCACGATCTGGTACCACGTCTCCGAGCCGCGTGCGCGGAACTCGGAGCCCACGAAGAACCCGGACTCCTCCAGGAAGGCGGGTGTGGCGATGACCTCGCCCGCTTCCTGCGGCAGCCGTCCCCGCTTCAGTTCGATCATGCCCTTGACCAGCGGGCTGGCCGAGTCGATCTCCCGCAGGTCGGTGTCCAGCAGGCCGTAGCGGGTGCGGATCTTGGTGTGCGCCGTACTGTCCTTGAGGGATTGCGCGCCTGCCGGGATCGCGGAGGCCAGGACGTTCGGGTCCGGCTCCGCGGCGGGGGTGTACTTGTCGAAGCCGCCGACGGGCACGGCGTTCCTGCCCTCGACGTCCTGGTAGACGGGACCCGTGAGCTGGGATCCGCTCAGCCGGGCGTCCGCCGCACCGATCTGACGGGTCACCCTCTGTCCGGGCGAGAGCTCGGCGCTGCGCACGGTGAGGTCGGCGGCGCTCACGCCGATGATCGGCAGGGCGATCATCGAGAGGACGAGGGCGCTGCGGCCCTTGGCGCGCCAGGCGTCGCGGCGGGCGATCCGGATCGCCGCGACCCATGCGTGGTACGAGGACTTCACCGGCCGCCCGCCTGACCGGACAGCAGGGAGTCGGCGCCGCTGCTGCGCAGGGTTTCGTCGACCACGCTGCCGTCGCGCAGGAAGACCACGCGGTCCGCCCAGGCGGCGAACCGCGGTTCGTGGGTGACGAGGATCCCGGCGGCGCCGGCGTCGCAGCGCGAGCGCAGCAGGGCGAGGACGGATTCGCCGGTCTCGGAGTCGAGGGCGCCGGTCGGTTCGTCGGCGAGGACCAGGCGGCGGTCGCCGACGAGGGCGCGGGCGATGGCCACGCGCTGCTGCTGGCCGCCGGACATCTCGTCGGGGAAGCGGTCGGCGAGCTGTCCGAGGCCCATCTCCTCCAGGGCGGCCAGCGCGGAGGCGCGGGCCTTGCGGGCGGAGGTCCCGTCGAGTTCACGGGGCAGGGCCACGTTCTCGGCGGCGGTGAGGGCCGGGATCAGGTTGTAGTCCTGGAAGACGTACCCGATGCTGCGGCGGCGCAGTGCGGCCAGTTCCCTGCGGCTCGCAGCGGTGATGTCGGTGCCCTCGACGACGACGCGGCCGCTGGTGGGCGTGTCGAGGCCGCCGGCCAGGGTGAGCAGCGTGGACTTGCCCGAACCGGAGGGGCCCATGACGGCGACGAGTTCGCCCGGGTGCACGGCCAGGTCGATGCCGCGCAGGGCGTGCACCTCGGTGGCACCGCTGCCGTGGGTGCGGACGAGCTTGTCGAGCTGGAGGACGGGTCGTGCGGACCGGTCCGGCTGAGCGGGCGGTATGTGGGGTGCGGACTGCTGGTCAGGCATGGGGATCCCCCCTGGGAACGGTGGTGGCGTCAGCTCCGCGGAGCGCGGAAGGAGCGGCGCCGCGGTGCGGTGACGGCGTCGGGGACGGCGTCGGAGATGGTTTCGGCGGCCTGGGGCGGTTCCGGCTCGGCTCTCCGGTCGGCCGGCAGGGAGAGCCGTACGAGGCGCGCTTCCGAGTGGTCGAGCCAGCGGGCCTCGGCCTCGGTCTGGAAGATCAGCTGTTCCAGGACCAGCAGCCAGGCCACGTCGTCGCGTTCGCGGGTCTTCCCGCTCTCGATCGCGGCGAGCGCCTGCGCCTTGAGCCGGGTGTAGTCCTGCATCGCCTTGATGGTGGCGTGCCGCTGGGCCTGGATCACGGCGCGGATGTCCACGCCGGGGGCGCCGACGGCCATGGCGAGCTTGATGGACAGCTCGTCGCGGGGCGGGTTGGTGCGGTCCACCGGACGCTCGTACCACTGGTACAGCTCGGCGCGTCCGGAGCCGGTGATGGCGTAGAGGGTGTGCCCGGCGGCGTCCTCGCCACCGGGCGCGACGAGGCCGTCGCGCTCCAGGCGGGCGAGGGTGGTGTACACCTGCCCGACGTTGAGCGGCCAGGTGGAGCCGGTGCGGGATTCGAACTCGGTACGCAGCTGTGAGCCGTACCGAGGACCCCTTTCCAGCAGGGCGAGAAGGCCGTGGCGGATAGACATACTCAGTATGTATACCGAGTATGTCCGACCGCGCAACCATCCTGGGACGTAGGCCGCAAGGGGGAGAGGCCGCCTCGGGTGCGGCGGCGGGAGGCGGCGGGCCGGGGTTCAGAGGCCCTTGCGCAGCCGCATCCCCAGATAGCCCAGACCCAGCCCCATCAGGGCGAACCCGGTGCCCAGCGGCAGTAGGTGCGCGGCCAGGTCGGCGGCCCGCTCGTTCGGCCCGGTGCCGATCGCGGTGACCACGGGGGGCGGGCTCTGCGGGTCCCGCGGAACGGGCGGAACCGGCGGGACCCGCTGGGGCGGCGGCACCTGCGGCACCTGCGGAACCCGCGGCATCCGCGGCACCTGCGGGTCCTGCCGGTTCCGCGGCACCCGGCCGGGCTCGGCCGGAAGGTGCTGCGGGCGCGCCGGGAGGACGGGGCGGGCGGCCAGCACGGTGTCGGGGTTCGCGGGCTCCGCCGCCGGCCGCCCGGGCCGCTCCCGCCCGACCCCGGCGGCGCTGCCTGCGAGTTCCTCGTACGCCTCGTGGGGTACGTCGGCCAGGGGGTCCGTGTCGGCGTCGTCGGTCCGCGGCGCGGTGTCGGGGGTCTTCGCGGGGGCCCTGCCGGGGGCTCTTCCGCGCGCCGCGACGGAGGCGGCCGGAGCGGCCGGGGCGGCCGGCGAGAGCGGGCGGACGGTGGTCGCCCGGCCGGCCGGGGACGCGGCGGCGGACGCGGCGGGGGCGGCGGAGGACAGCGCGGCGGCCACCGCGGCCCCGGCCAGCCAGCGCTGCGCGCGGAGGCGTTGAGTCACGGGGGCCCCTCCCGTCCCGAGCAGCCGAGATGTTCTGCTCAGGTTTACATAATGGGGCAAAGCGGGCATCCCGGGCGCCCCATCAGGGTCGCCCGGGATGCCGGGTGTGTCGCGCGGACTACTCCGGATTGCCGGTCGACACGGTCAGCGTGTACTCCGTGCCTTCCTTGTCGATCTTGTCGCCGGGCCGCGGGTTCTGGTCGAGGACCGTGTCCTTGCCGTACACGGCCTCGTCCTTCTCGACGATCTTGTACTTGCCGCCGGAGGCCTGGATGCACTCCTTTACCGAGAGCAGGTTCTTGTAGCGCAGGTCGGGCGCCGTGTACTTGGTCGCGTCGCTGAAGTACTTGACCGGGTCCTTGCACTTGGCCGAGTCGATCGTGCGCGAGGTGTCCGGACCCTTGTAGCCGCCCTTGGCCGAGGCCGACGCCGAGGTGGAGGGCGAGGCGCCCCCGCCGCCCGCCTTGTCCTTGTCGTCGTCGCCGCCCGACGCGATGGCCGCGATCAGACCGCCGACCGCCAGCAGCGCCACCAGGACCGCGCCGACCACCACGGGCATGTTCCGCTTGTCGCCGGCTGCGCCGGCCCGGCCGCCCTGGGTGGACGGGCCCGTGCCGGCCGACGGCGAGATGGTGAACGGCGGAGGCGTCTGCGGCGCGTACTGCTGCTGGTGCGCGACCTGCTGCTGCGGCGGGTACGCGTACCCGCCCTGACCGTGCGGCTGGGCCACCGGCGGCGGGGTCTGCGGGGCGTAGGGGGAGGGCGTCGGGGTCGGCGCGTACGGCTGCTGCAGCGAGTGCGCCGGCGGCGCCTGGAACCCGGAGTCCACCGGCGGGAACACGGCCGAGCCGACGCCCGCGCCGCTCGACCCGGTGTGCGCGCCCGGGACGATGGCCGGGGCGCCGGTCTGGCCGGCCGCCAGCACCCGCGCGATCTCGTCGCGCATGGCGGCGGCCGTGGGGAAGCGCTCGTTCGGGTTCTTCTTCAGCGCCCGCGCCACCAGGGCGTCCATCGCCGGGCTGACCGACCGGTTGACGGAGGACGGGGCGACCGGCTCCTCCTGTACGTGGGCGTAGGCGATGGCCAGCGGGGAGTCCGCGTCGAACGGGATCCGGCCGGTCAGCAGCTGGAACAGCATGATGCCGACCGAGTACAGGTCGGAGCGGGCGTCCACGCCGCGCCCCAGCGCCTGCTCCGGCGAGAGGTACTGGGGGGTGCCGACGACCATGCCGGTCTGCGTCATCGAGGTGACCCCCGACTGCATGGCCCGGGCGATGCCGAAGTCCATGACCTTGACCACGCCGCGCTTGGTCATCATCACGTTGCCGGGCTTGATGTCGCGGTGGACCAGGCCCATCTCGTGGCTGACCTCCAGCGCGGCCAGTACGTCGGCCGTCACCTTCAGCGCCTTGTCGGCGGGCATCGCGCCGTACTGGCGGATGTCCGCCTCCAGCACGGAGCCGAGCGGCTGTCCCTCGACGTACTCCATGACGATGTACGGCATCACCGCGGCGTCGCCCGCCCCGGGACCGCTGAACGTCACTTCTCCTTCGCCCGTATCGAATACCGAGACGATGTTCGTGTGCGACAGTTTCGCTACAGCCTGGGCCTCGCGGCGGAAGCGCTCGCGGAAGGACTGTTCGCGGCCGAGGTCGCTGTGCAGGGTCTTGATGGCGACCTGGCGGTCGAGCGCGGTGTCGTACGCAAGGTAGACGGATGCCATGCCACCCGCACCGAGCAAGTCCCTTAGCTGGTAACGGCCACCGGCCAGAGAGCCGCCTGCGTACTGGCCCTGAGTGCCGTCCTGGCTCATGACTGTTGCTTCCCCTCGGGATGTGTCCCTACGCGTCTGGCTGAGCGCATGTCGCGCCCAGTCTGCCGGAGGGCAAGCACACGTCAAGCCGGGTACCCGTTCCGTGACCACACCCGTACACATGCGGATGTCCGGACGGCGACCTGTTGCGAGGCTGTAGCGTTCATCGGAGCACACGGAAAAAGGACCTACCGCGAAGCGGCGGCCGAGAGAGACGACGGCGAGGACTGATGGCACCCGAACCCGAGGGAAACGGCGCCGGGATGGCCGACGGTCCTGAGCATTGGGGCGCCGGCGGTCTGGTCGGCGACGGCCGTTACCGGCTCACCCACCGCCTGGGCCGCGGCGGCATGGCGGAGGTGTTCGCCGCCGAGGACGTCCGGCTGGGCCGGACCGTCGCGGTGAAGCTGCTGCGCGCCGACCTCGCGGAGGACCCGGTCTCCAAGGCCCGCTTCACGCGTGAGGCACAGTCGGTCGCCGGGCTCAACCACCACGCCGTCGTCGCCGTGTACGACTCCGGCGAGGACAAGGTCGGCCCCAACACGGTGCCGTACATCGTCATGGAGCTGGTCGAGGGCCGCACCATCCGCGACCTGCTGATCAGCGCCGAGGCCCCGGGCCCCGAGCAGGCGCTCATCATCGTCTCGGGCGTGCTGGAAGCCCTCGCGTACTCGCACCAGCACGGCATCGTGCACCGCGACATCAAGCCCGCGAACGTGATCATCACGGACGCCGGCGCGGTCAAGGTGATGGACTTCGGCATCGCGCGCGCCCTGCACGGCGCCCAGTCGACGATGACCCAGACCGGCATGGTCATGGGCACCCCGCAGTACCTGTCGCCCGAGCAGGCGCTGGGCAAGGCCGTCGACCACCGCTCCGACCTGTACGCGACCGGCTGCCTGCTGTACGAACTGCTCGCGCTGCGGCCCCCGTTCACCGGCGAGACCCCGCTTTCGGTGGTCTACCAGCACGTGCAGGACGCGCCCGTGCCGCCCTCGCAGCTGCCGGAGGGCCACCAGATCCCGCAGGAGCTCGACGGCCTCGTCATGCGCTCCCTCGCCAAGGACCCGGACGACCGGTTCCAGAGCGCCGAGGAGATGCGCGGGCTGGTCCAGTACGCGCTCCAGATGCTGCACGACCAGGGGCCGAACACGGGCACCTGGAACACCGGCCCGGTCACCATGGCCCTGCCCCACGGGCGCGGCGGTGCCCAGACCACGGCCATGCCGATGGGTCCGGCGGGCGGGCAGCAGAACTATCCGGCGCACGCCACGACCTCGCAGTTCCAGCAGCCGATCGTGCCGCCGCTGAACCCCGACGACGGTTCGGCCTTCCCCGGCGGGGGCGGGTACGACAACCACGGCCACGGCGGTGGACCGGGCGGCCGCGACGGCTACGACGGCTACGAGGACCGCGGCGGCGGCCGTTGGAAGCTGTGGCTGTTCGCGGTGCTGGCGATCGTCGCGATCGCGGGCGGCGTGGCCTACGCCGTCAACTCGGTGTCCAACAAGCACACGGACGACAAGACCCCGAAGACCGTCCAGAGTTCTTCGAGCAGCCAGCAGAGCACCCCGTCCGAGCAGCAGAGCACCCCGTCGCGCGATACGCCGTCGACGCATTCGTCGGACGACTTCACGCCGAACCCGACCCGCAGCAGCAAGTTCACGCCGAGCGCCAGCCCTTCGACGTCGCCGTCCTTCTCGCCGTCGCCGTCCGCCTCGAAGGCCTCGCCGTCGGCTTCGAAGTCGCCTTCGTCCTCGCCGTCGAAGTCGAGCGGCACGGGGGGAGGGTCCACCCCCGACCCGCTGGGCGACGGGAACTAACGCGCGGCGCGCACGGGCCCGGCGGAATTCGATTCCGCCGGGCCCGTCCGCGTGTATCGGCGTACGAGCAGCTCAGAGGGCGTGCTCGTACTCCCGGTCCGGATTTCCTGCCAGCGGGTGCACGGTGACGAACTGGGGCTCGATTCGCATGTCGACGGGGTCGAACACCGCGCCGTCCGGGAAATGCGGGACCGGACCGAACAGTTCCGCGAACGGAGGCGGGTCAGGCTCGCTTCTCGGCCTGGAGCCGGGCCACGTACGCGGCGGCCTGGGAGCGGCGCTCCATGCCCAGCTTGGACAGCAGGCTGGAGACGTAGTTCTTGATGGTCTTCTCGGCCAGGTGCAGCCGTTCGCCGATGACGCGGTTCGTCAGGCCCTCGCCGATCAGGTCGAGGATCTTCCGCTCCTGCTCGGTGAGGTGGGCCAGGCGGTCGTCGCCCTTGCCGTTCTTGCCGTCGCGCAGCCGTTCCAGCACCCGTGCGGTGGCGACGGGGTCCAGCAGCGACTTGCCGGCCGCGACGTCCCGTACGGCGCCCAGCAGCTCATTTCCGCGGATCGCCTTGAGCACGTAGCCCGAGGCCCCGGCCATGATCGCGTCGAACAGCGCCTCGTCGTCGGCGAACGAGGTGAGCATCAGGCATTTGACGTCCTCGTCCTGGGAGCGGACCTCACGGCAGACCTCGACCCCGCTGCCGTCCGGCAGGCGCACATCGAGCACGGCCACGTCGGGCCGCGTGGCGGGAATGCGCACCAGGGCATCCGCGGCGGTGCCCGCCTCGCCGACGATCTCGATGTCCTCTTCGACCGAAAGGAGCTCATGGACACCGCGGCGTACCACTTCGTGGTCGTCCAGGAGGAATACCTTGATTTTTCCGTCTTCGCGCACGAACTCAGTTTCACACACTCACCCCTTCCCTGCCGTCGTTACCCGGGATAACGTGCCGTTGTTCCGGCCCCCTGCAAGGCTGTGACCAGTGGTTGTTCCCCGCGCTGTGCATTTACTTGGAAATCCAAGCAAAAACGCAGGTCAAGTGGGGTTTCGCAGTTATGCGGCGTACTGGGTAACGTGCATTGCGCAGGGCACTTGCCGGGGCACCTGTCACGCTCGCATCCGCACACGAAGCGCACCCACCCCGTGCGCTGGTACGGATACGGGTGAGCCGCACTGGACCCCGGAGAACCCGGGAGCCGGACCGACGGAGGAGCAACACGTGACCGTGGAGAGCACTGCCGCGCGCAAGCCGCGACGCAGCAGCGGCACCAAGCGGGCGGCAGGCGCGGCGAGCGCCGCCAAGGCCCCCGCTGCCAAGGCTGCCGCCACCGCGCAGAACGCCGAGCCCCAGCTCGTACAGCTGCTGACGCCCGAAGGGGAACGGGTCAGCGCAGCGGACAATCCCGACGCCGCGGAGTTCCTCTCCTTCGTCGAGGACATCACGACCGAGGACCTGCGCGGGCTGTACCGCGACATGGTCCTGACCCGCCGCTTCGACGGCGAGGCGACCGCCCTCCAGCGCCAGGGCGAGCTGGGCCTGTGGGCCTCGCTGCTCGGCCAGGAGGCCGCCCAGATCGGCTCCGGGCGCGCGCTGCGCGACGACGACTACGTGTTCCCGACCTACCGCGAGCACGGTGTGGCCTGGTGCCGCGGCGTCGACCCGACCAACCTGCTCGGCATGTTCCGCGGTGTGAACCACGGCGGCTGGGACCCGAACACCAACAACTTCCACCTGTACACGATCGTCATCGGTTCGCAGACGCTGCACGCGACCGGTTACGCGATGGGCGTGGCCAAGGACGGCGCGGACTCGGCGGTGATCGCCTACTTCGGCGACGGCGCGTCCAGCCAGGGCGACGTCGCCGAGGCGTTCACCTTCTCGGCCGTCTACAACTCCCCCGTGGTGTTCTTCTGCCAGAACAACCAGTGGGCGATCTCCGAGCCCACCGAGCGCCAGATGCGCGTGCCGCTCTACCAGCGCGCCCAGGGCTTCGGCTTCCCCGGCATCCGCGTGGACGGCAACGACGTCCTGGCCTGTCTGGCGGTCACCCGCTGGGCGCTGGAGCGGGCGCGCCGCGGCGAGGGCCCGACCCTGGTCGAGGCGTTCACGTACCGGATGGCCGCGCACACCACCTCCGACGACCCGACGAAGTACCGGCGGGACGAGGAGACGGCGGCCTGGGAGGCGAAGGACCCCATCCTGCGCCTGAAGACCTACCTGCTGGCCAGCGGCGGCGCCGACGAGGCCTTCTTCGAGGCCCTGGAGGCCGAGAGCGAGGCGCTCGGCAAGCGGGTGCGCGAGGTCGTGCGCGCCATGCCCGACCCGGACACGATGGCGATCTTCGAGAACGTCTACGCGGACGGGCACGCGCTCGTCGACGAGGAGCGCGCCCAGTTCGCCGCCTACCTCGCGTCCTTCGAGGAGGGTCACTGATGGCTGTCGAGAAGATGTCGATCGCGAAGGCGCTCAACGAGTCCCTGCGCAAGGCCCTGGAGACGGACCCGAAGGTCCTGATCATGGGTGAGGACGTCGGCAAGCTGGGCGGTGTCTTCCGCATCACCGACGGCCTCCAGAAGGACTTCGGCGAGGAGCGGGTCATCGACACCCCGCTCGCCGAGTCCGGCATCGTCGGCACGGCGATCGGTCTGGCGCTGCGCGGCTACCGCCCCGTGGTGGAGATCCAGTTCGACGGGTTCGTCTTCCCGGCGTACGACCAGATCGTCACGCAGCTCGCGAAGATGCACGCGAGGGCGCTGGGCAAGGTCAAGATGCCGGTCGTCGTGCGCATCCCCTACGCGGGCGGCATCGGCGCGGTCGAGCACCACTCGGAGTCCCCCGAGGCGCTGTTCGCGCACGTCCCGGGCCTGAAGGTGGTCTCCCCGTCGAACCCGAGCGACGCGTACTGGATGCTCCAGCAGGCGATCCTCAGCGACGACCCGGTGATCTTCTTCGAGCCGAAGCGGCGCTACTGGGACAAGGGCGAGGTCGACACCGACGCGATCCCGGACTCCCTGCACACGGCGCGGGTCGCCCGCGAGGGCTCGGACATCACCCTGGCGGCCTACGGCCCGATGGTGAAGGTCTGCCTGGAGGCTGCGGCCGCGGCGGCCGAGGAGGGCAAGTCGGTGGAGGTCGTGGACCTGCGCTCGATGTCCCCGATCGACTTCGACGGGCTGCAGGTCTCCGTGGAGAAGACGCGCCGGCTCGTGGTCGTCCACGAGGCCCCGGTGTTCCTGGGCACGGGCGCGGAGATCGCCGCCCGCATCACGGAGCGGTGCTTCTACCACCTGGAGGCGCCGGTGCTGCGCGTGGGCGGTTTCCACGCCCCGTACCCGCCGGCCCGCCTGGAGGACGAGTACCTGCCGGGCCTGGACAGGGTGCTCGACGCCGTCGACCGCTCGCTGGCGTACTGAGGAGAGCCCTGTGACCATCCGCGAATTCAAGATGCCCGACGTGGGCGAGGGCCTCACCGAGGCCGAGATCCTCAAGTGGTACGTCCAGCCCGGTGACACCGTCACCGACGGGCAGGTCGTCTGCGAGGTCGAGACGGCGAAGGCGGCCGTCGAGCTGCCGATCCCGTTCGACGGCACCGTGCACGCGCTCCTCTTCGAGGAGGGCACCACGGTCGACGTCGGCCAGGTGATCATCTCGGTGCAGACGGGCCCGGCGGAGGCCGAGGCCCCGGCCGCGGCCGTCGCCGCACCGGCCGCCGCACCCGCCGCGGCCCCGGCACCCGCCGCGGCCCCGGCACCCGCCGCGGCCCCGGCGCCCGCCGAGGAGCCGGCCCCCGCCGCGCGCCAGCCCGTCCTGGTGGGCTACGGGGTCTCCCAGGCCTCCACCAAGCGCCGCCCCCGCAAGGCCGTACCCGGCACCGGCGCCGACCGCAACGGCACCGCCGCGGTGGCCGCACCGGCCGCGCTGCCCGCCGTTCCGGCCCAGCCGGAGGCCGCCCCGGCCCCCGCGCTGAACGGGAACGGCCACGGCGCCGGCGAGCGTCCGCTGGCGAAGCCGCCGGTGCGCAAGCTCGCCAAGGACCTCGGGATCGACCTGGCCTCCGTGGTGCCCACCGGGGAGGGCGGGGTCGTGACCCGCGAGGACGTGCACGCCGCCGCGGCGGCCGCACTCACCCCGCAGGCCGCGGCCGCCCAGGCGCCCGCCGCGGTGCCGGTCCAGGCACAGGCCGCCGCGGTCGCCCCGGCGGCGGCCGGCGAGGCGTCGGCGCGGGAGACCCGCATCCCGGTCAAGGGCGTCCGCAAGGTCACCGCCCAGGCCATGGTCAACTCCGCGTTCACCGCGCCGCACGTCACCGAGTTCATCACCTTCGACGTGTCCCGCACGATGAAGCTGGTCCAGGAGCTCAAGGCCGACCCCGACCTGGCCGGACTGCGGATCAACCCGCTGCTGCTCATCGCCAAGGCGGTGCTGGTGGCCGTCCGCCGCAACCCGGAGGTCAACGCCTCCTGGGACGAGGCGGCCCAGGAGATCGTGCTCAAGCACTACGTCAACCTGGGCATCGCGGCGGCCACCCCGCGCGGCCTGATCGTCCCGAACATCAAGGACGCGCACGCCAAGACGCTGCCCGAGCTGTCGACGGCCCTGTCCGAGCTGGTCGCCACGGCCCGCGAAGGCAAGACGTCCCCGGCCGACATGCAGAACGGCACCCTCACCATCACCAACGTCGGCGTCTTCGGCGTCGACACCGGCACGCCCATCCTGAACCCCGGTGAGTCCGCGATCCTCGCGGTCGGCGCGATCAAGCTCCAGCCGTGGGTCCACAAGGGCAAGGTGAAGCCGCGCCACGTCACCACGCTGGCGCTGTCGTTCGACCACCGGCTCATCGACGGCGAGCTCGGCTCCCGTTTCCTGGCGGACATCGCGGCCGTCCTGGAACACCCCCGCCGCCTCGTCACCTGGTCGTAGGCGCACCGGTCGCGGCGCACATCCGAAGGCCCCCTCGCCACCGCACCGCGAGGGGGCCTTCGGCGTACCCGAGGTGGGACGGGGGCGGTAGCCTCCCGCCCGGGGAAGGGGGACCGGGTGGCCATTGCCGAGTTGCAGGTGTACTCCGTCGAGGAGGCCGACGTCACGGGCGGCGTGTGCGTGGTCCGCTGTCTGGGCGGGGTCGCGCGCACCGGACAGGTCTACGCCGTGGGGGCACTGCGGCTCGGGCTGCGCCGGATCGAGCGGCACGGGCGGACCGTGGCCTTCTTCGACGCGGGGCACGTGGCCAGGGTCCACCTCGCGGGCGCCCTGGTCGCCCTGCTCGCCCGGGGGCAGGTGCTGACCGCGGTCCCGCCCGGCGGACACGCGCTGGAGGACATCGAGGCCTGGCTGGCCACCGGTCCGCCGCTGCTGGACGAGCCGCGGCCGCGGACGCTGCGTGCGCTGGCCGTGGGCGGCATGCAGGAGGACCGGCTGCCGGAGGAGACCCGGCTGCGCTGGGGGCGGGTGGCGGTGGCTGCGGCGTACCGCTGCGCGGAGGCGGAGGGCGCGTCCGACCTGGTGCGGGGGATCGAGCTGGCCTTCGTACGGGGGTACCTGATCCGGGAGTTCGGGCCCGGCCGCGGCGGCGATCCGGCCGCCCTGTGCCGGGAGCTGCTCGCGCTGGTCGACCTCACGCCGGCGCAGGCCGCCGCGCGGGCCGGGCACTGGCGCGACCTGCCCCGCGCGGAGATCGTCCACCTGCGCCGGATCAAGAACCTGCTCCGCTGGACGGATGCGGTCCGCCCCCACCTCCCGGAGGGCGAACCGCTCGCCGCGACCCTCGACGCCTGGTCACGGCTGCGCCCGCGGCTCCCGTAGGCCGTCGTCACAGGCCGTGGTCACAGCCCGTGGTCACAGCCCCGTGGCCACAGGCCGCGGCGGGGGAGAGGCCCCACCCCGGCTCAGCCCGCCTTGGCGGCGTTGCCGAGCACCTTCGTCGGGGTGATGCGGACGACGACGCGGACGTTCTCGGCCGGGCCCTCGGCGTACTCCTTGCCGGCGCCCGGCCCCATGTACTCCTCGGCGATGCGGACGGCGACCGCGCGGCCCGTGTCCTCGGTGAGGGTGGCCGTGCCGCGGATCTCCACGTAGACGAACGGGTTGGCGGTGTCGAACACGGTCAGCCCGACGCGTGCGTCCCGGGCGATGTTCCGCTCCTTGCGGCGCCCCTGCTCGGTGGAGACCAGCACGTCGCCGCCGTCCCGGGTCACCCAGACCACCGAACTCTGCGGACTGCCGTCGGGGTCGATGGTGGAGAGCACGGCCGGGTGCGGGGAGTCGAGCAGCTTGCGAACCGTCTCGTTCAGCACAATGGTCATGCGGGCGAGGCTAGTTGGCCTGCTCCGGGACCGTCCAAGGATTCGCCGTTACTGGGGCAGGTCGGCTGCCGGCGCTACTTCCAGGGGATGTTGAGCCAGGGGCTGGCGGGCGCCCGGGTCAGCGTCAGGTGCGTGGCGAGGGAGCTGTCGTACCACTCGCCGAACTCCTCCTCGTCGAAGTGCAGGCACCGGCCGAGCAGGTACCCGGCCGAGAAGTCCGCCCAGGAGCGGTACGTCTCGACGGCCGCCTCACCGGCGCGCAGCACGGCGCGCTCGGTCTCCTCCAGGGTGCCGTAGCGGGCGCCGAGACCCCAGCGGGCCATCTGGGAGGCCCGGCCGACGTCCCACCCCTCGACGGACCGCACGTAGCCGTCCTCGGGCAGCAGCCCGTCGGCCCGGAAGCGCTGCTCGTACCGGGTGATGCGGCCGATGAGGCGGTGCACGCCGGTGATCTCGCCCTCCACCTCGGCGGTCGGGCGCGGCTGTGCGACCGTGACCCCGTCGGGGGTGAGCTGCGGCTCGGCGGCCCGTTCGGCGCTGCGGCGCAGGCTGGCCTCGGCGGCGTGCCGCCAGTGCTCGGCGTCGACCGGCCCGGCGAAGTCGGAGGCGAGGATCCGGCGGACCCGCAGGGCGAACTCCCAGACGGGGCTGACGATCTCGGCGTTCAGCATGCGGTGCAGGACGTCCAGCCACTCCTCGCGGGTGGTGATGCCCCACCACTTGCGCAGGCGTTCGCGTTCACGGGTGTAGCCGCCGCCGTGGTAGGCCAGCGCGTTCCAGAACTCGCCGTTGGTCACGCAGAGATGGGCGCCCACGGCGAGTCCGCGGGCGACGGGTCCGTGCAGGGGCCCGCCGACGTGCAGGGCGTGCACCTCGCCGACGGGCAGGCCCCAGCCGGTGGCCGCGTCCGCATGGGCGCGCCAGCGGGCGAGGTCGGCGGGGCCCGTGGTCAGGTAGGCCTCGACGGGGGTGCCGGGGTTCACCGCCAGGTACGCGGGGTCGCGCCGCTCCCATACGCCCGCGAACCAGGAGAGGCGCTGGCGCACGAACACGGTCTCGGGAGTGGGCACGGGCAGCATGCCGGCGGTGTACACGGGCAGGCTGTGTCCGACCGGGTGGAAGCGGGCGTGCGAGGGTTCGGCGTCGACCTGTGCGCGGGACTGGGGGAGGAACAGCTCGGAGCGGGCGAGCACGTCCAGGTACCGGTCCCAGGCGCCGGCGCTCTTGGCCTCGTACAGCTCTCGTTCTATGGCGCTCGGTGCGGTCCAGGTCCCCATACGGGCACACCCTAGCCGGGCCCGTCGCCGAGCTGCGCAGTGGTGGCCGGGCCACCGTGCGGGAGCGGCGCGGTGGTGGGCGGGGCACCTCTCCCCCGGAACGGCCCGGGCGTGGTGCGGACGGGGCGGGTGGTCCGGTCCGCCGCGAGCGGGGCTCCAGGAGTCTGCGAGCCATTGCTGCCCAGGCCAAGGGCCTGTCGGGGACTCCGTCAAATGATCATCCGGGTTCCCGTGGTCCGGTCGGGGCTGATGACCCCCCGTGCACGCGGGGCCGAATGTGTGTGACCGCTCCACCTGGTTCTCCCGCCGTGCCCGGCCGCAGGGTTGAGGAGCTGGAGAGAACACCGGGGGAAGGGATGGATCCATCATGAGCGCACCGAGTCTCGAACGCTTGGAGACCCTGAGCAGCCGGTTCGTACCGGACCTGGTCGTGGACGAACTCTGCGCCGAGCTGTTCGCCTCGCTGCCGCGCAGCGACCAGCGACGCAAGGGGGAGGTGTACCTGCGCGGCCTGCTCAAGGCCGAGGGCCGCAAGTCGATACGCAACATCGCGGCGCACGTCGGCGACCGGGCGGCCGAGCAGAGCCTGCACCACTTCGTGGTGTCGTCCACCTGGGACTGGGGTCCGGTGCGCGCCGCCCTCGCCCGCTACCTGGAGCGGGCGCTGCGTCCCCGCGCCTGGGTCGTGCAGCCGGTGGTGATCTCCAAGGCCGGCACGGAGTCCGTCGGGGTGGCCCGCCGCTTCGTGCCGGAGCGCGGCCAGATGGTCAACAGCCAGGTGGCGTTCGGCGTGTGGTCCGTCGGCGAGGACCAGAGCTGCCCGGTGAACTGGCGGCTCGCGCTCACCCAGAAGTGGCGCGAGAGCGTCGGCCCCCTCTCCCCCAACGTCCACGAGTCGGAACTGGCCACCACGCCCCTCGAATGCGCGGCCGGAGCCGTCGAGGAACTGCGCGACTGGGTCGGCCAGAGCCGGCGGCCGGTGGTGTTCGACCTGCCCGACGTCGACCCGGCCGCGGTGGCCCGCCGGTTCGGCCCGGTCGGGATGCACTTCGTGGCGTCGGCCCGCGGCTCGCTGCGGGTCCGCTGCGTGGACCCGGTCCTGCCGAGCAGCGGCAACCGCGAGCTCGCCGCCCATCAGCTGCTGCTGATGGCCCGCACCCTGCGCCGCCCGGTGACCTGGGTGGACCCGCTGACCCTCCAGCAGCGCACCACGCTGGTGGTCGGCGTACGGGTGGAGCTGCCGCAGTCGCCCCGTCCGCTGCTGCTGTTCGGCGAGTGGAACGACCCGCGGGGCTGGCCCGAGCAGTGCTGGATCAGCGATATGACGCAGGCGCCGCCCGGCGGGCTGCTGCGGCTCGCGAAGCGCGCCCAGAACGTCGAGGCGGACTTCGTGAACATCTCGCAGAAGGTGGGGCTCACCGATTTCGGCGGCCGCTCCTTCGGCGGCTGGCACCGGCACACCACCCTGGCCTCCGCCGCGCATGCGGTCCGCATGCTCACCGAGCGCGCCGTCGCCGGCTAGCCGATGATCTGCCTCGGCTGCCCGGCGCGGGGGGCTTTGTTCAGGGCCTGGCGGGTCCGCTGGAGCTGGAGGGCCAGCTGGACCTGGAGGGCCTGGGTCGGCTTCTGCCAGTCCTCGCCCAGGATCTCGGTGATCCGTTCCAGTCGGCGCGAGACCGTGTTGGGGTGGACGTGCAGGGACTCGGCGGCCCTGGAGGGGCTGTTGGCCGAGGCGAAGTACGCCTCCATGGTGCGGATCAGCTCGGTGTACTGCTGGTCGTCGTAGTCCAGGACGGGACCGATGGTGTCGTTGATGAAACCGGTGATGTCCGGCTTCTCGGAGAGCAGGACGCCGAGGAAGCCCAGCTCGTCGGGGGAGGCGGTGCTGCCGGCGCCGGTGAGGGCCGCGACCGCGTCCAGGACCCGGCGGGCCTCCTGGTACATGTGGACGATGCCGGCCGGATCGTCCACGGGGCCGGCGGAGCCCGCCGTGACGGGCTTGCCGAGCACCTCGGAGAGTTCCCTGGACGCCGTACGGGCGATGGCCCCGGCCTCGGTGCCGGGCAGCAGCAGCACCACGACGTCGCCGTCGACGCTCTTGAGGCCGTGGTGGCGGTTGGCGTACGAGGCGGCCCAGGCGACCACGCGGCCCTGGACCCCGCCTTCGGGCCGGGCGATCACGATGACGTGGGGCTCGTCGAGGTTCAGCGCGAGGCGGCGGCTCTGCTCCGCGATCTGCACGGGGGACAGCGAGGTGCCCCGCAGCAGGTCGTGGAAGAACTCGTCCCGCATGTGGCCCTCGGCGGCGGCCATGCCCTGCTCCATCAGCAGCACCACGGCGGTGACCTGGGCGGTGAGCGCGAGGAGCTGGACCTGGCGGTCGGTGACGGGCTCCTTGCAGGACAGGATGAGCGTGCCCAGCATCTCGTCGCCCGCGGCGACCGAGGCGATCCACACCCCGTCGCTCGTGCTGCGCGGCTGCCGGTCGGTGTGTGCGTCCAGCAGGACGGTGCGGACCTCCGCCTCGTTCAGCACGGGGGGTTCGCCGCCGGGGCAGGCGAGGTTGCGCCCGGCCGCGTCCCGTACGAGCAGCGTGCCGTCGAGCCCCTTGACCGCCTCGGCGGCCAGGTTGCCGAGGCCGCCGCCCTGGAGCACCAGGTCGAGCAGCCGGCCGTGGGTCTCGCGGAGCTGGCGGGCGGTGGTGGAGGAGTCGCGGGCGCGGGAGGTGTCCTGCTCCAGTTCCACGACCTCGTACCGGGTCTGCTCCAGCAGCCGGGCCTTTTCGATCGCAACGGTTGCGAGGTCGGCGAGCGAACTCATCAGCGACACTTCGTCCGGGGTGAAGTGGCGGATGTTGCGGTCCGCGACGTACAGGGCTCCCAGGGCGGTCCCGGCGTGCCGCAGCGGGACGGCCATGACGGCGTGCAGCCCCTCGGCCTGCACCACCTCGTCGATGACGGGGCTGTGCTGGAAGGTTTTGTCGTTCATGTAGTCGGCCGACCAGAACGGTGCGGAACCGTCCGCGGCGCGCTTGCCGACGCCCCCTCCGGTCAGCGGGATGGCGAACCCGATGGTCAGCGCGGAGGCGTGGCCGTCGGCCGAACGGACCCTGGAGCACTGCGCGTCGAGGTCGTCGAAGCTCACCCAGGCCATGTCGAGCCCGAGCAGCAGCCGGGCCCGGCGCGTGATCACCTTCAGGAGTTCGTCGAGGTCGTACGGCAGGGTCAGGTCACGTGCGGTGTCCACGAGGGCGGCGAGGCCGGCCTCGCGCTGCTGGCGGCGCACGAAGAGCGCCCGGATGCCGAGACTCTGGTCTCTGGCCCTGGTCAGCTGGGCGAGGGCGTCCCCGGACAGGCCGGACTCACGTGCTTTACGGACCACGTCGTCGAAGGCAGCCGCGGGCGCCTCTCTGTTCAGCAGTTCCAGCATTTCGTAAGCGTGGTCAACCACGACTTCTCCCCCGACCCCCATAAAGCCGTTCACGTTTGCACCAACCGAGGTGCAAGCAATCCCTGGCCTGCCTGAAAGTATCTCTTGGGGCAAGAACCGGTCAAGAAACACTTGAGATGTGGTCCAGGTCAGGGACGCGGAGGGTGATCGCGTCACCACGGTCCATGAGCGACGCTGTCATCTGAACACCTTCTGGTCGAGGCTCACTCAAGGGCAGGCTGATCACCGAGCGTTCCGGTGCCGGCACCACCGTCGGCCCCGGCGGCGCCGTCACCACAGCCTGTCGTTTCCTTGGGGGGATTCGCATGTCTCAGCTGTCACAGCTGTCTCAGCTTCAGAGTTACGAGCGGTCGCTGCTCCGCAGCCGCCTGTCGCTGACCCGGCAGGACCGACCCCGCGTGTTCACGCTCGGCGACCGCGAGTGGGACCTGTTCGACGAGGTCTTCGCCCCCGTCTACTCGCCCTCCACGGGCGTGGCCCTCGAACTGCTCGGCCTCAACGCGCTTTCGACGGAGCCGCGTTCGGGCTCCTTCCTGGAAATCGGGTGCGGCACCGGCGTCATCGCCGTGACGGCCGCGCTGGCCGGGTACGACCGGGTCGTGGCGGCCGACATCAGCCCCGCCGCCGTGGAGAACGCCGCCGTCAACGCGGACCGGCACGGGGTCGCGGACCGCCTCCAGGCCCTGCACAGCGACCTGTTCTCCGGTCTGCGCGAGGACGAGCGGTTCGACCTCGTGTTCTGGAGCTCCAACTACGTGATGGGGCCGGAGGGCTACGAGTACAAGTCGGTGCACGAGCGGGCGTACGTGGACACCGGCTACCGGGCGCACCGCCGCTACCTGGAGCAGGCCGTGCACTGGACCGCCCCGGGCGGCCGCGTCCTGCTGCACTTCAGCGACCGGGGGGACCTCGCGGCGCTGCACGAGCTGGCGGACGTCAGCGGGCGCGAGCTGTCGACGCTGGCGAGCTGCCGCGTCCGCGAGGGGGAGTACGGAGAGGACATGGTCGAGCACATGCTGCTCGAAATCAAGCCAATCCAGGCTTGATTTAGCCGGGGGGATATTTCATCGTGCGTACGCTTCTTGTAGACAATTACGACTCGTTTACGTATAACCTCTTCCACTATCTGGCCGAGGTCAATGGCCGGGAGCCGGAAGTCGTCCGAAATGACGATCCGCACTGGAAGATCGCACAACTCGACGCCTTCGACAACGTCGTCATCTCGCCGGGCCCCGGCACTCCGCGCCGGGCCGCCGACTTCGGCGTGTGCACCGAGATCATCGAGCGCTCGACGCTGCCGCTGCTCGGCATCTGCCTCGGCCACCAGGGGATCGGCCATGTCCACGGCGCCACGGTCGACCGGGCGCCGGAGCCCCGGCACGGCCGCACCTCGCCCGTCCTGCACGACGGCACCGGGCTGTTCGCGGGGCTGCCCTCACCGCTGGAGGTGGTCCGGTACCACTCGCTCGCCGTGACGGACCTGCCGGACGGGCTCGAAGCCACCGCGTGGACCCCGGACGGCATCCTGATGGGGCTGCGGCACCGGTCGCGGCCGATGTGGGGGGTGCAGTTCCACCCCGAGTCGATTTGCAGTCAGTACGGGATCGAGCTGCTTGCAAACTTCGCCGGGCTGACCCGCGCCCACCGGGCGGACCGCCCGGACCGGATGCCGGGGACCCCGCGTCGGGCTCCAGTGCCCGCTCCCGTCCCCGCTGCCGCTCGGGCCGCAGCTCGCGTGCCCGCCTCCGTGCCCGCTCCCGCCGAGGAGCCCCCGGTGCGCCGGCTGCGGGTGGCCGCGCGCAGGCTGTCCACGCGCTGGTGCCCCGAGACCGTCTACGACCAGCTCTTCCGCGGCAACGACCACGCCTACTGGCTGGACAGCAGCCTGCCCGGCGGCGACCGCGGCCGGTTCTCGGTCATGGGCGACGCCACCGGACCGCTCGCCCGGGTCGCCACCGCCGACGTGTGGAGCGGGTGCGTCACCGTCGAGTCGGCGGGCGGCGGGAGCGAACTCGTCGCCGCCCCCTTCCTGGAGTGGCTCGACCGCGACCTGCGCTCCCTGCACACCGAACTCCCGCAGCTGCCGTTCGACTTCACCCTCGGCTGGGTCGGCTACCTCGGCTACGAACTGAAGGCCGAGTGCGGCGGCGACCTCGTGCACCGCTCGCCGGTCGCCGACGCCACCATGGTCTTCGCGGACCGCGCCCTGGTCTTCGACCACGCCGAGAACGCCACGTACCTGCTGGCACTGGTGGAGGGGACCGGCGAGCAGTCGTCGGCCGCGGCCGACGCCTGGCTCATCGGCACGGGGGAGCGGCTCGCCGCACTCGCCGGACTGAGCCTGCCCGAGCCCCGGCCGGCCGCCTCCGGCGGTGAGATCAGCCTGCGCCACGACCGCGGCGCCTACCTGGACCTCATCGGCAGCTGCCTGGAGGAGATCGCCGCCGGCGAGACGTACGAGGTCTGCCTCACCAACATGGCCGAGACCGAGGCCGGCCTCGACCCCTGGGCCGCGTACCGGACCCTGCGCCGCAGCAGCCCGGCGCCGTTCGCCGCGCTGCTCCAGTTCGGCGAGCTGTCCGTGCTCAGCACCTCGCCCGAGCGGTTCCTGCGCGTCTCGCGGGACGGGCTCGTCGAGTCCTCCCCCATCAAGGGCACCCGGCCGCGCGGCGCCACTCCGCAGGAGGAGGCCGAGCTGATCGCGGACCTGCTGACGGACGAGAAGGACCGCTCCGAGAACCTCATGATCGTCGACCTGGTCCGCAACGACCTCGGCCGGTGCGCGGTGCCCGGCTCGGTCGAGGCCGACGACCTGTTCCGGGTCGAGACGTACGCCACCGTGCACCAGCTGGTGAGCACGGTACGGGCGCGCCTGCGGCCGGAGTCGTCGGCGGTGGACTGCGTGCGCGCCGCCTTCCCGGGCGGTTCCATGACCGGAGCCCCCAAGCTGCGCACGATGCAGATCATCGACCGGCTGGAGGCCGGCCCGCGCGGGGTGTACTCGGGCGCGATCGGCTACTTCTCGCTGTCCGGCGCCGCGGACCTGAGCATCGTGATCCGCACCGCCACGATCACCGCCGACCGGGTCCGGTACGGGGTGGGCGGGGCCGTGGTGGCCCTGTCCGACCCGGCGGCCGAGTACGAGGAGACGGCCGTCAAGGCAGCTCCGCTGCTGGCGCTGACGAACACCCGGTTCCCGGAGCGGAAGCGAGCCCGGATCCCGTTCTGATCCCCCAGCCGCGCTGGAGGCGGGCGAGTTCCGCCGTCTCCAGCGCGGCTGCGACCCCTCGGGCGGGGACGCCGAGCCGCTCCAGGGCCCGCAGCGCGCAGGTGGCCTCCGCGTCGGCGTTGAGCAGGGTGTCGCCGCTCAGCTCCGGTTTCAGCGCGGCGGCCTCCAGGGTGTCGACGGACAGGGCGAGCGCGGTGTTCCAGCCCACCAGGGCGCCCACCCCGCCGTCCGCGCCGGTGCCCCACAGCAGCCGCGGCTGCGGGGCGCCGTTGGCCCGGAGCACCCGCCACCAGTCCCCGGACAGCCGTTCCTCGCGCAGCCGGTACATCCTGCGGGCCACGGCCAGGCCGGCGGCGCCGCGCACCTCGTGGCGGGGGCCGACGCCCAGCTCGTCCAGCCGGGCGTCGACGGCGGCGTCGAACAGGCCCACCGGGAACGAGGCCACCATGGGGGCGTCGCCGAGCGGCCGGCCGCAGGACAGCGACCGCTCCAGGCCGGCGACATAGGCGTCGAGGACCTCGGCGTAGCGCTCGTCCGAGAAGACCATCGCGGCGTGCACCCCGATTCCCTCGGCGAGGCAGTCGGTCATCGCCTCCAGGCCCGCCGGGGTCATGGGGATGCGCACGAGCGCGTTGGGGCGGGCCACCGACCGGTGCAGGGCACGGGCCGCCGCGCCCAGGGCCTTCGCGTCATGGGCCCGGTGCGGGGACACGGGCACGGACACCTGGCCCACCATGCCCCTGCCGGCCTCGAACACGGGCAGCAGGAGGTCGCAGGCCCGGCGGAGCTGTGCCAGGGTGCTGCCCGCCGGTGCGAGGGCGTTGTGGAAGTGGGCGCCCAGGGTCGGATACCGGACTCCGGCGTCGAACTCTTGCGGATCCTGCGCGCTCAGCCACGGCGAGACCCCCTCGGACACCAGTTGTTTCAGCAGCGCTCCCGCTCCTTGACTCACCACGGGACCGACCTTAGGGCGTCATGACATGCGCCTGAAATGAAACCGTTGGTGGTGTGTCAAGTACAGGGCGCCCGGTGTCCCGTTTCCCGTCGCGCGCGCGGACCCTAAAGGGTTTCCCGCAAGTCCGGCCGCGCCCTTCCGGCCGATGCGTCAGGTCGATTTCGGAATCCTCCTTTCGACCTGACCGAATATGCACCCACCTGACGGAGTGGCGAATCTGTGGTGGTTCACTCGAATAGCTGTTTCACAGACTTCTGGCTGCATCTGATGTCACGGCAGGTTCAGCACTGGGAGGTGCCGCATGCACGGTGTTGCACGCTGGAAATCATTGCCCGCGGGCCAACAGCCCGTTTGGCCGGATGAAGACGCCCTGGAGAATGCCAGGGCCGAACTCGCGGAGTCGCCCGCACTCGTTCGCCGGGAGGACGTCGAAGACCTTCGCGCCCTGCTCGCCGCGGCGTCGCGGGGCGAGGTGCAGGTCGTCCAGGGCGGCGACTGCGCGGAGGACCCGGCGGAGTGCACCCCCGGCTATGTGGCGCGCAAGGCGGCGCTTCTCGATGTGCTGGCCGGTGTCATGAAGACGCGTTCGCTCAAGCCCGTCATCCGGGTGGGCCGGCTGGCCGGCCAGTTCGGCAAGCCCCGCTCCAACCCGACCGAGACGGTGGCCGGGGTCGAGCTGCCCGTCTACCGCGGGCACATGGTCAACAGCCCGGAACCGGACCCCGAGCTGCGCCGGCCCGACCCGCAGCGGCTGGTCGCCGGCTACCAGGCGGCCTCGGGGGCCATGGCCTCGCTCGGCTGGCACGGCGAGGGGCGCCCCTCCGCGGCCGAGGCCCCGGTATGGACCAGCCACGAGGCGCTCCTGCTCGACTACGAGGGCCCGATGCTGCGCACGCAGCCGGACGGCTCGGTGCTGCTGACGTCGACGCACTGGCCGTGGATGGGCGAGCGCACCCGCGAGCTGGACGGCGCCCACGTCGAGCTCTTCGCGTCGATCGCCAACCCGGTCGCCACCAAGGTCGGTCCGAAGATGACCCCGGCCGAGCTGGTGGAGCTGTGCGGGCGGCTCGACCCGCGGCGCGAGCCGGGCCGGCTCACGCTGATCTCCCGGATGGGCCAGGGCAAGGCCGCCGAGAAGCTGCCGGAGCTGGTCCGCGCGGTCCGCGAGGCCGGTCACCCGGTGCTGTGGATGTGCGACCCCATGCACGGAAATACCGTGAGTGCGCCCGGTGGCATCAAGACCCGTTACGTCGAAACGGTCGTACGCGAGGTCGAGGAATTCCAGAAGGCCGTGGTCGACAACGGCGGGGTGGCGGCCGGCCTCCACCTGGAAACCACCCCGGACCAGGTCCACGAATGTGTTTCCGACGAATACCACGTCGATGAGCTGGGCGAGAAGTACACCTCGTTCTGCGACCCGCGCCTCAATTCCGAGCAGGCCATCGAAGTCGCCTCCGCCTGGCGCGGCTGAGGCCGAAGAAGAAAGAGGGGGTTACTCCATGGAAGGAAAGATCGCTCTGGTCACCGGAGCGGCCGGCGGCATCGGTGAGGCCATCGTCCGCGCCCTGGCCTCCCGGGGCGTCCGGGTGGCCGCGGTCGACCGGGACGCCGACCGTCTGCGCGACGTCGCCAAGTCCGTCGGCGAGGAGGGCGGGCGGGTCGACCCGTTCCCGGCCGACGTCACCGCCAGCGCCGACGTCGAATCGCTGGTCGACGACGTCGAGGCGCTCGTCGGACCGCTCGACTTCCTCGTCAACGCGGCCGGCGTGCTGCGGCTCGCCGAGGCGCGCAAGCTGACCGACCAGGAGTGGAGCACGACGTTCGCGGTCAACACCACGGGGGTCTTCTTCGTCTCCCGGGCCGTCGTCAACCGCATGGTGCCGCGCCGCCGGGGCGCGATCGTCACGATCGCCTCCAACGCCGCGGGCACCGCCCGTACCGAGATGTCCGCGTACGCCGCCTCCAAGGCCGCCGCGACGATGTTCACCAAGTGCCTCGGGCTGGAGGTCGCCAAGTTCGGCATCCGCGCGAACCTCGTCGCGCCGGGCTCCACGGACACCCCCATGCTCAACTCCATGTGGCAGGACGAGAGCAGCGCGCGGGCCTCCATCGACGGGGTCCCCGACGCGTACCGCGTCGGCATCCCGCTCGGCAAGCTCGCGCGTCCCGAGGACGTCGCCGAGGCGGTGGTCTTCCTGCTCTCCGACAAGGCCGCCCACATCACCATGCACGACCTCACCGTGGACGGCGGTGCGGCGCTCGGTGCCTGAGAACGGTGCGACCCGTCAGCGAACCGTGAACGAGAGCGTGAACGAGAGGGAGAAAGGCATGGCAGGCATACCTGCGATCAGCCCCTATCCGATGCCGTCGGCGGCCGACCTGCCCGCCTCCGCCGTCGACTGGGACGTGGATCCGGACCGCGCCGTCCTGTTGGTGCACGACCTGCAGAAGTACTTCCTGGCCGCCTTCCCGGCGGGCGAGCAGCCCGTCGTGGACCTGTCCCGCAACGCCGGCGAGCTGCGCGTACGCGCCGCCGAACTCGGCATCCCGGTCGCTTACACGGCGCAGCCGGGCGGAATGACCCCCGAGGAGCGCGGGCTCCTCAAGGACTTCTGGGGCCCGGGCATGCAGCCCAGCCCGGAGCACCGCCAGGTCGTGGACCCGGTGGCACCCGCCGCCGGCGACTGGATGCTCACCAAGTGGCGCTACAGCGCCTTCTTCAAGACCGACCTGCTGGAGCGGATGCGCGCCCGGGGCCGCGACCAGCTGATCATCTGCGGGGTGTACGCCCACGTGGGCGTCCTGATGACCGCGGTCGACGCGTTCACCAACGACATCCAGCCCTTCCTGGTCGCCGACGCCATCGCCGACTTCAGCTGGGAGGAGCACCGGATGGCGCTCGAGTACGCCGCCGGCCGCTGCGCCCGCCTCACCACCACCAAGGAGCTCCTGACCGCCCTCCCCGACCGGGTGGCCGCGTACGCGGGAGCGGGAGGGGAATCCGCATGACCGCGGACCTGCTGGGCCGGATCCTGACCGGCCGACCGCCGTCCTTCGCGCTGATCCACCGTCCGGAGACCACCGTCACCAGTGAACTCGACCTGTTCCTGGGCGAGTTCACCGAGGCGGCCACGCTCGCCGACATCCCGCTGCGGGACGTCGAGGCGGGCGCCGGGGCCCGTCAGGACGTGCTGACCCTGGTCCCGTACCGGCAGCTCGCCGAGCGCGGTTTCGAGGCCCCCGACGACGGCACCCCGCTGCTCGCGATGGTGATCGAGGAGCAGGGCCGGGTGCCCCTCGACACGGTCCTGTCCGCGATCCCCGACGCCCCCGTCCACCTCGCGCCGGGCGGCGACTTCGACATCGACGACGACACGTACGCCGAGACGGTCCGCCGCGTCATCGCGGACGAGATCGGCACCGGCGCCGGCGCCAACTTCGTGATGAAGCGGTCCTTCGTGGCCGACATCAGCGAGTACTCCGTCGCCGCCGCGCTGCGCTTCTTCCGCCGGCTGCTGGAACGGGAGACCGGCGCCTACTGGACGTTCATCGTGCACACCGGCGGGCGCACCCTCATCGGCGCCTCGCCCGAGCGCCACGTGAGCCTCTCCGGCGGCCGGGCCGTGATGAACCCCATCAGCGGCACGTACCGGTTCCCCGCCTCGGGCCCCGAACTGCCCGGCGTCATGGACTTCCTCGCCGACCGCAAGGAGGCCGACGAGCTGTACATGGTCGTCGACGAGGAACTCAAGATGATGGCCCGGATCTGCGAATCGGGCGGCCGGGTCGTCGGGCCGTACCTCAAGGAGATGGCCCGCCTCGCCCACACCGAGTACTTCATCGAGGGCCGCACCTCCCGCGACCCCCGGGAGATCCTGCACGAGACCCTGTTCGCACCGACCGTCACCGGGTCCCCGCTGGAGAGCGCGGGCCGGGTCATCAAGAAGTACGAGCCCCATGGCCGCGGCTACTACAGCGGCGTCCTGGCCCTGATGGGCCAGGACGAGAACAGCGAGCGGACGCTGGACTCGGCGATCCTGATCCGCACCGCCGACATCGACGCCGGCGGCCGGATGCGCATCGGCGTCGGCGCCACCCTCGTGCGCCACTCGGACCCGCTGTCCGAGGTCGCCGAGACCCGGGCGAAGGCGGCCGGCCTGCTCGCCATGTTCGAGCGGTCGGGGCCGCGCCGCTTCGGCGACCACCCGGACGTCCGGGCGGCGCTGAGCCGGCGCAACGCCACGATCGCCGGGTTCTGGCTGGACGACGACGCCTCCCGGGCCCGGCCGGTGCCGCTGCTGGTGGGCCGCAAGGTGCTGGTGGTCGACGCGGAGGACATGTTCACCGCGATGATCGAGCACCAGCTGCGGGCCATGGAGGCCGACGTCACGGTCTGCCGGTTCGACGAGCCGTACAGCTTCGCCCCGTACGACCTGGTCGTGATGGGCCCGGGGCCGGGCGACCCGCGCGACGTGGACCACCCGAAGATCGCGCACCTGCGGTCCGCGGTGGACGTCCTCCTCGCCGAGGGACGGCCGTTCCTCGCCGTCTGCCTCAGCCACCAGGTGCTCAGCACGAAGCTGGGCTTCTCCCTCAAGCGCCGGGACCAGCCCAACCAGGGCGTGCAGCGGGAGATCGAGCTGTTCGGACGGCGCGAGCGCGTCGGCTTCTACAACACCTTCGCCGCGCAGAGCGCCTCCGACTCCGTCGAGGTGCCCGGGATCGGCACGGTCGAGGTGTGCCGGGAGCCGGGGACCAGGGAGGTGCACGCCCTGCGCGGGCCGGGCTTCCGCTCGATGCAGTTCCACGCCGAGTCGGTGCTCACCGAGGACGGCATCCGCATCGTCAGCGAGGCCCTGTCCGGACTGCTGCGGGAGCGGGCCGTATGAAGGCGACCGTGGCCTGGTGGGACCTGAAGGGCTCGGGGCACACCATCGAGTCCCTGCGGGCGTACCTGCACGACGAGGCGATCGACCGGTTCGCCGCCGTCGAGGGGCTGCGCCTGAAGTTCTGGATCGCGGACCCGCAGACGCAGCGCTGGGGCGCGGTGATGCTGTGGGAGACCGCGGAGGCGGCGGCGCAGCCGCTGGCCCCGCGGGCGGCCGAGCTGATCGGGCGGGCCCCGGCCTCGTACACGGTGTTCGACGTGGAGGCGACCGTCGAGGGCGTCCCCCTGCTGCCCGGGAGGGTGTGACCCGCGCGCACACGGGCGGCCCCCCGCATCCCCTCTCCGGGGCTGTGGGGGGCCGTCGTCGTGGGACTACGCCCCTTTGCTCAGGACGTCCCGCAGGACCTCCGTCATGGCGTCCAGCGTGCCGTGGAAATCGCTGTCCAGGTCCCGCAGATAGGTGTTCTGCGCCAGGATCGCGGCGGCCGGGCGGTCGGTCAGGGTGATGCTCAGCGTGAGCGTGAGCCGGCCGTCCTCGTCCTCGCCGATCTCGTTGCGTATCTCCGCGATGTCGGTGTCGTTCAGATGCCGGTAGGTAATGCGACCGGCACTCTCCTGCGGAGTGACGCGTTGCAGGAACGTCAGCTCGCCGCGCCGGATTTCCCGGAGAAATCCATCGGCGTACCGCTCGTTGATCCGGCATTCCTTTATGGCCGGAACATATCCGGTGGGGAACTCCGCCTTGTGGAGCAGAGCCTGCCACAAGCTCTCCCGTGTGGGGGCCGGACACCCCTCTTGAGCTGCGCCGACGACCGGACGGGTCCATGAAAGCGTCAGCATTGATCTCCCCTTTCCGCCGCTGGGCCGGCGTGCAGCATCGGCCCGGTGAACCACGGTGTCAAAGCGGCTCGGGGTATTACGTCACCTGCCCGGAGGACCTGACGAAGTGACCGGATTCCACTGCCTCACCAGGGCCCGTCTCTTGCAGTGTGACGGTTGGTTGGTGGCGTTCCCCGGAGCGCCTTCCCGGTAAATCCGACGCGGAGAATCAGGAGAACGCTGATGTCTGAACGGTTCGACGGCCAGGTCGTCCTCGTCACCGGAGGAGGCGAAGGCATCGGCCGGGCAGCGGCGGTTGCCTTCGCCCGGCTCGGCGCGCTGGTGGTGGTGGCGGGCCGCCACCCGGAGACGCTCGAAGGAACGGTCAAACTGATCCGCGACGAGGGCGGCCGGGCCGACAGCGTGGTCGCCGACGTGTCGGACACGACGCCCGGCGCCGCCACCGGCGCCGGATACGTCGTCGCCGAGACCGTGCGCCGCCACGGCGCCCTGAACGTGGCCTTCAACAACACCACCGAACTCGGCCCCCACCAGTCCGTCGCGGACATCGACGAGACGGTCTGGGCCCGCACCCTGACGGCCAACCTCACCGGCGTCTGGCTCTCCATGAAGCACGAGATCGCCCACATGGGGGCCGCGGGCGGCGGCGTCATCGTCAACACCGCCAGCAACATCGGCTCCCAGGGCATGCTCCCCGGCCTCGGCGCGTACGCCGCCTCGACGGCCGCCGTCAGCGCCCTGACCCGGACCGCGGCCCGCGAGTACGTCACCCAGTCCATCCGCATCAACGCGATCAGCCCCTGCCCGCTCGGGCGCGGAGCCAGCGTCGAGGAGATCGCGGACACCGTGGTCTGGCTCTGCTCCGACGCCGCCGCGTACATCGTCGGGCACGACCTCGTGCTCGACCGCAAGACGAGCGAGTAGAGCCGTGACCACTCCCCTGACCCCTCCCCCGACCACTGCCCCGTCCACCGCCGCCGATCCGGGCGAGCCCGGCTGGTCCAAGCAGGGCCGCCTGCGGACCGACCCCGACGTCGTGCTGATCGCCACCGGCAGCGAAGTGCACATCGCCCGCGACGCCCGCGCCATCCTCGGCCGCGAGGGCATCGCCGCCCGGGTCGTGCCGGCCGCCGGCCCGCAGCGGCCGTGCGGCGCCCGGGCCCGGGTCTCCGTCCGGGCCGGCTCTGCGCTCGGCTGGTACCAGCTGCTCGGCGACGCCGGAATCCCGCCCCGCCTCGACCAGTTCGTCGCGGGCGGCCCGTACTCCGCGTTCCGCGAGCAGCCGGGATTCTGCGCCGAGCGGGTCGCCGCCACCGCCCGGGCCGGCCTGGCCCGCGCCGGACACCGGGAGCGCGCGTGAACACCGCCACGTCCGCACTGACCGCCCGGATCCCGGGCTCCAAGAGCATCACCAACCGGGCGCTGCTGCTGGCCGCCGCGGCCGACGGGGTCTCGCTGCTGCGGGCGCCGCTGGTCAGCGAGGACACCCTCGCCTTCCGGGAGGCGCTGACCGGCTTCGGCGTCTCCGTCACCGCGGACGGTGACGGCTGGAAGGTCACCGGCGGCGGACGCGCCCCGGCCGCCGGCGGCTCGGTGTGGTGCGAGGACGCGGGCACCGCCGCCCGGTTCCTGCCGCCGTTCGCCGCGACCGGGGGCGGCACGTTCACCTTCGACGGCACCGACCAGCTGCGCGCCCGGCCGCTGCGCCCCCTCGCGCAGGCGCTGGGCCGGCTCGGCGCGGACGCCCGGGTCACCGAGCCCGTCGGCGGACTGCCGCTGACCGTCGCCGCCCGCGGCCTGAGCGGCGGCGAGCTGACCGTGGACGCCTCCCTCAGCAGCCAGTACCTCACCGGACTGCTGATGGCGGGGCCGCTGATGCGGCAGCCGCTGACCGTGCGGGGCGCGGGCCTGGTCAGCCGTCCGTACATCACCATGACCCAGGCGCTGATGCGCCACTTCGGCGCGTACGTGGACGAGTTCGAGGGCGGCGCGATCCAGGTGCTGCCCGGCGGCTACCGGGCCGCCGAACTCGACGTCGAGCCCGACGCGTCCACCGCCTCGTACTTCTTCGCGGCGGCCGCCGTCACCGGCACCACCGTCACGGTGCCCGGCCTCGGCCGCGGCAGCGTCCAGGGCGACCTCGGCTTCGTGGAGGTGCTGCGCCGGGCCGGCGCCCGGGTGGAGATCACCGACGGGGCGACCACCGTCACCGGCACCGGACCGCTGCGCGGCGGCTTCGACATCGACATGGGCGACATCTCCGACACGTTCATGACCCTCGCCGCGGTGGCCCCGCTCGCCGACGCCCCCATCACGGTGTACGGCATCGGGCACGCCCGGCTCAAGGAGTCCGACCGGATCGCCGCGGTCGAGGAGAACCTGCGGGCGCTCGGCATCCGCACCGTGTCCGGACCGGACCGGCTCACCGTCCACCCGGGCCGTCCCGTCGCGGCCCGGATCGCCTGCCGCCGGGACCACCGGATCGCCATGGCGTTCTCGGTACTGGGCCTGCGCGTCCCCGGCATCACGCTCGACGACCCGTCCTGTGTCGGCAAGACCTTCCCCGGCTTCCACGCCGAACTGGAACGGCTCTTCCCGGCCCACCGCTCGGGCACCCACAGTCACTGACAACGAAAGGGATGTGAGAAACCCCATGGCCGACATACTCATCGCCGGCGGTGGCATCGGTGGCCTCGCCGCGGCGCTCGGACTGGCGAAGCGCGGACACCGGGTCACCGTGCTGGAGCGCCGGGACGTGTTCACGGAGGTCGGCGCCGGTATCCAGCTCGGCCCGAACGCCTTCCACGCCCTCGACCTGCTGGGCGTGGGCCAGGACGTCCGCGACCGCGCCGTCTTCATCGACGAGCTGCGCTTCATGGACGGCACGACCGGCGAGAAGGTCACCGCCATGCCGGTCAAGGAGAAGTACCGGGCCCGGTTCGGCAACCCGTACGCCGTCGTGCACCGCGTCGACCTGTACCTGCCGCTGCTCGAGGCCGCCCGCCGGCATCCCGGCGTCGAACTGCTGGGCCGCCACCACGTGGTCGCGTACGAGCAGAAGGCGGGCACGGTCTCCGCCGTCCTCGCGGACGGCCGGCGCATCACCGGCGACGCCCTGATCGGCGCGGACGGGCTGCACTCCGCCATCCGGCAGCAGATGGTCGCCGACGGCTCCCCGCGGGTGTCCGGGCACACCATCTACCGGTCGGTGATCCCGATGTCGGAGGTTCCCGAGGAGCTGCGGTGGAACACCGTCACCCTGTGGGCCGGCCCGAAGTGGCACTTCGTCCACTACCCGATCGCCGGCGGCGAGCACTTCAACCTCGCCGCGACCCGCGACGACGGCGCCACCGAGGCCGTCGCGGGCGTGCCGGCCGAGCACGACCACGTCCTGAACTCCTTCCCCGAACTGTCCGGCGCGGCCCGGCGGCTGCTGGAGCTGGGCCGGGACTGGAAGGCCTGGGTCCTGTGCGACCGCGACCCGGTCGACCGCTGGACCGAGGGCCGGGTGGCGCTGCTGGGCGACGCAGCGCACCCGATGCTCCAGTACGCCGCCCAGGGCGCCTGCCAGGCCATCGAGGACGCGGTGCTGCTGAGCGGGCTGCTGGACGGCTGCCCGGCCGACTACGAGCAGCGGCTGGAGAAGTACAACGCGGCGCGGCGCGAGCGGACCGGGCGGGTGCAGCTGGTGGCGCGGGAGATGGGGCGACAGCTCTACCACGCGGCGGGCGACGCGCGCGTCGAGCGCAACGCGATGCTGGCGTCGCTGTCGGACGACGACATGTACGACAAGGTGGCGTGGCTGCACGACGCGTACGACTTCGGGACCGGGTCGGCCCGTTGAGCAGGTTGCGTTGGCTGACCGCGGGAGAGTCGCACGGACCGGCACTGGTCGCGACGCTGGAGGGTCTTCCCGCCGGCGTTCCGGTCACCACCGAGCTGGTGGCGGATCATCTGGCCCGGCGCCGGCTCGGCTATGGCCGCGGTGCCCGGATGAAGTTCGAGCAGGACGAGGTCACGTTCCTGGGCGGTGTGCGGCACGGCCTGTCGCAGGGTTCTCCGGTGGCGGTCATGATCGGGAACACCGAGTGGCCGAAGTGGGAGACGGTGATGTCGGCGGACCCGGTCGATCCGTCGCTGCTCAAGGACACCGGCCGCAATGCGCCGCTGACGCGTCCGCGGCCGGGCCACGCCGATCTGGCGGGTATGCAGAAGTACGGTTTCGAGGAGGCACGGCCGGTCCTGGAGCGGGCGAGCGCCCGTGAGACGGCCGCCCGTGTGGCGCTGGGTGCGGTCGCGCGTTCCTTCATCAAGGAGGTCGCGGGGATCGAGATCGTCTCGCACGTGGTGGAGCTGGCCTCGGCCAGGGCCCCGTACGGGGTGTACCCGACGCCGGGGGATGTGGAGCGGCTGGACGCGGATCCGGTGCGCTGCCTGGATGCGGACGCGTCGAAGGCGATGGTCGCGGAGATCGACCAGGCCCACAAGGACGGCGACACCCTTGGTGGTGTGGTCGAGGTCCTGGCGTATGGGGTGCCGGTCGGCCTTGGTTCCCACGTCCACTGGGACCGCCGCCTCGACGCGCGTCTCGCGGCCGCGTTGATGGGCATTCAGGCGATCAAGGGTGTGGAGGTGGGTGACGGTTTCGACCTGGCGCGGGTGCCGGGTTCGCAGGCGCACGACGAGATCGTCGCCACTCCTGAGGGCATCAGGCGGACCTCGGGCCGCTCCGGCGGTACGGAGGGCGGTCTGAGCACGGGTGAGCTGCTGCGGGTGCGGGCCGCGATGAAGCCGATCGCGACCGTCCCGAAGGCCCTCGCGACGGTGGACGTGGCCACGGGTGAGGCGGCCGCGGCGCACCACCAGCGTTCCGACGTCTGCGCGGTTCCGGCGGCGGGGATCGTCGCCGAGGCGATGGTGGCCCTGGTCCTCGCGGACGCGGTCGTGGAGAAGTTCGGCGGCGACTCCGTGGCCGAAACCCGCCGCAACGTCCGCTCGTACCTCGCCGGACTGCGCATCGCCTGATCACGGGAGGGGAGTGCTGAGGGCGGCGACCACGCGGTCGCGGTCGGCGTCGGAGAGGTTCGTCCCGGCCGACTGCTGGAGGAAGAAGTAGACGAGCGAGGCCGTGCAGATGTCCGCCTGCTCCTTGGGGAGCAGGCAGGCCAAGGTGCTCTGCACGGGCTTCTCGCGGTCGAACCGCAGGACCGTGAGCGTGGCCTTGACGTCGATGCCCGACGGGTCGTCAATGGGGCCGACGTAGCGTTCCGTTCCGATGTAGAGCCCCGGGACACCGCTCGGAACGTTCGTCAGCTCTCCTCGGTCCGCCTCCTTGCAGGCGCTCTCCGTGACGTCCGGCGCGAGATGCTGCAGCAGTTCGGGCGCGGTCCGGCCGAACGAGAGGCAGTCGCGGAGCTCGCCGGTCACTTCTTCGACCGTCAGGCCCTGCCCGTGCCCCTCCATGACGACGGGGTCCGCACCCTGGCCCATCTGCCAGGTGGATCCGGATGCGAAGTAGGTGAACGCGCATCTGCCGCCCGCGGGCCCGATCAGGTAGTTGTCCGGACGCCCGCCGTAGACCGCGGCCCCGGCCGGCAGCCGGACCTGGCGCGGCAGGTGCACCGAGCGCGGGACGGGCGGCTGCGCCTGCGGCGGCACGCTCGGCAGGCTCTGCCCGGACGCGCCGTCCTGCGTGCACGCGGTGACGGCGGCCTCCTGGAGCGGCAGTTCGATCGGCTTCGCCTCGGGCTGGGCGGGGACCACGAGCTTCTCCAGCACCGCGTTCAGCTCGGCGACGTCCTGCGCGAACTGCGGCGCGGCGCTCCGGGTCGCCGTGGCCAGCCGCGTGAGGACCTCCTGCTCCGCGACGGGCACGCGGTAGCCGACGAAGCGGAACTCCAGGTGCAGGCCCAGCCGGTCCATGCGGTCGCGGACGTGTGCGTTCATCGCGGCCGGGTCGCCGCCGCAGCCGTCGGTGCCGCGGGTGGTGACCACGACGATGCGGTTGCGCTTGCTGCCGCGGAACGGGTAGCGCCCGGAGAAGTCGTCGATCGCGGCCAGGAGCCCGCTGTTTAGGGTCGCCTTCCCGCCGGGTTCCAGCGCGTGGGCCGCCTCGCTGATCCGCTTCCCGTTGCCGGTGCCGCTGCCGACGAGTTCCGCGGTGTTGTCCGCGTCGCCGCAGCCGCCGCCGAAGCGGCGCAGCGAGAGCGCGTCGCCGTCCCCGGCGTTGCGGACCGCCGCGCCCACCGAGTCGGCGAGGGCGCCGAAGTCCCGCCGCGCGTCCAAGGGTGCGGTATCGGAGGGCCCGGCGTCGGAGGTGTCGACGAGGAACGCGGTGCGGTACTGCGGGGTCGACCGGACGACGTACACGACGGTCGCCCCGATGCCCATCGCGGCCACCGCGAGCACGGCCAGGGTGATGCGCAACCAGCGCCTGCGCGGCCGGGCCGCAGGGGTGGTCATCGGGCGGCCGGGGCCTGGGCGCGCAGGGTGGCGAGTGCCTTGTTCATCGCGTCCACCTGGGTGTTGTAGTCGGTGGCGGCCTTCTCGAAGGCCGCGTGCCGGGGGCCCAGCGGCGTCTTGGAGCGGGCCGCCGCCAGCAGCCGGTCGGCCGCGTCGAGCACGGTCTTCTGCTGCTCCCGCAGTTTCGACGCCCGGTCGTTGATGTCGCGGCCCTCGGGTGTCCCGGCGCGCCCGCCGAGGTCTTCGAACTCGGTGCCGATGTGGGGTTCCCGGGCCCGGTCGAGGTTCTGTCCGGCCTCGTCGAGCCGGCCTTCGACGATCTCCTGTGCGGCGGTGTTGATGCGGGTCACGGCCGGGTTGAGGACGTCCACGATCCGCGTGGCGTTGCGCAGGACCGGTTCGGTGTTGGTCGACCATGCGAGGGCTGCGTCCAGGTCCGCCTGAGTGTGCGCGAACACCGGCTCGGCCGGGTTCGAGCCGGCGGCGGCGATCGACTTCAGGCTGTCGTTCTGGTTCTCGGGCACCTGGTAGCCGATCAGCCGGAATTCGATGTCCAGGCCGGCGGCGCGGATCCGCTCGCCGATCTCGCGCCGGACGAAGTCGGTGTCGTCGTCGCAGGCGTCCCGGCCGTGCCGGGTGATGACGACGATGCGGTTCACCTGCTTGGCGCGCTGGCCGGCGCCGAGCGCGAAGGTGGAGGAGAAGGTGGTGGAGAAGTCGTCCACGGCCTGGACGATGCCCCGCAGCAGGGTGGCCCTGCCGCCCGCGGGGGCCTGCCGCGCGGCGCGGACGATGTCCTGCCGGTTGTCGGTGCCGAAGTCCACCAGCCGGGCGGTGTTGCCGTCCGCGCCGCATTCGCCGCCGAAACGGCGCAGGGCCAGGGCGTCGGAGTCGCCGGCGTTGCCCACCACGGTCCCCAGGGAGGCGGCGACGGCGTCCGCGTCCCCGGAGTCCGCGACGGCGGTGGCGTCCATCAGGAACTGGGTCTTGTAGGTGGGCGCGTAGGACGGCAGCACCCAGCGCACCACCGCCCAGGCCCCGCCGCCGAGCAGCGCCAGGACCACGAGGGCGACGAGCGCGTTGCGGATGCCGCGCGGAACGCGGAGGTCGAGGATGCGCAGGTCGCGGCCGGCCTGGTAGACGCGGGCCGCGTCCGACGCGGTGGCCTCCTGCCGTACCCCTGCCCGCTGCGCCTTGGCGTCGTCGGCGTCGTCGGCGCCGTCCGACCCGGATGAGGGAGATCCCGTCATACCGACATCGTCGGTGACAACACATGATCACTTTAAGTGGTCGTCGCATCTGTTTTTGTCACCGCCGTGCCGCAGTGCGCCCGATGCGCGGGCCCGACGCGTGCGCCCGACGTGTGTCACCGCGCGTCCGCCGTACCGCCCCGGGGCCGAGGGCGGTACGGCGGCCCCGGCTCAGACCGTCAGAACGATCTTGCCCGTGGTGTGCTGCGACTCACCGAGCTCGTGGGCCTTGCGCACCTCCTGGAGCGGGAAGGTCTCCGCGATCAGCGGGCGGAGCCGGCCCGCGTCGGCGAGTGCAGCCAGTTCCGCCAGCACGACGTGGTCCGGGGCCACGTTGACCGTGATCGCGCGGACGCCCGCCGCGGTCGCCTTCGCCGTGATCTCCTCGATGGCGAGCGGGTTCGTCACACCGATGTAGAGCCCGCCGGGGCGCAGGGTGCGCAGCGAGCGGTCCTCGTAGTCGCCGCCGATCAGGTCGAGCACGACGTCGACGTCCTGCACGGCGTCGGCGAAGTCCTGCGCCGTGTAGTCGATCAGCTCGTCGGCGCCGAGCTCGCGCAGCAGCTCGTGCTTGGCCGCGCTGGCCGTGCCGATGACGTACGCGCCGCGGGACTTGGCGATCTGGACGGCCAGGTGACCGACGCCGCCGGCCGCCGCGTGGATCAGCACCCGCTGGCCCGCCCGGAGGTCCGCACCGTCGATCAGTGCCTGCCAGGCGGTGGACCCGGCGAGCGGCAGGGCGGCCGAGGAGACGTGGTCGAGGCTGCCCGGCTTGCGCGCGAAGTGCCGGGCGGGCGCCGCGACGTACTCCGAGTACCCGGCCGCCTCGTGGGGGAAGGACGGCAGGCCGAAGACCTCGTCGCCGACCTTGAAGCGGTTCTCGCCCGCCGCGACCGCCACGACGGTGCCGGAGACGTCCCAGCCGACGCCGAACGGCGGGGTCAGCCACAGTCCGTACGCGCGGATCTTCCAGTCGATGGGATTGACGCCGGCGGCGTGGGTCTTTACCAGAATTTCGGTGGAGCCGGGAATCGGGAGCGGGGAATCCGTCAAGTTCAGTACGTCAATTCCGCCGAGGGATTCCTGGCGGACGGTGCGCATGGTTTCTGTCATGCATTCGATGATCTCAACCGGCGCAGCGGAATCCCCATCGATATCCGGCCATTCACGACCTGACAGACCGGCAGGGAATGGTTTTTGCGCCACAGCGGCCTGCTCAATGCTGGGGTATATGACTCAGCTGCGATCACTTGGTTCGGCCGGCCCCGAGGTATCCGCTCTCGGCCTCGGCCTGATGTCCATGTCCGACTTCTACGGGCCCGCCGACCGGGCCGAGGGAGTCGCCACCGCGCACGCCGCCATCGACGCCGGGATCACCCTCCTCGACACCGGCGACTTCTACGGCAGCGGCCACAACGAGCTCCTCCTGCGCGAGGTGCTGCAGAGCCACGACCGCGAGCAGCTCACCCTCAGCGTCAAGTTCGGCGTCCTGCGCGACCCGTCGGGCGGCATCCTCGGCGTCGACTGCCGCCCCGAGGCCGTGAAGAACTCCCTCGCCCAGACCCTCCAGCGGCTCGGCACCGACTACGTGGACGTGTACCGCCCGGCGCGCCTCGACCCGGCGGTGCCGATCGAGGAGACCATCGGCGCCATCAAGGAGATGGTCGACGCCGGTCACGTGCGGCACATCGGCCTGTCGGAGATCGGCGCGCAGACCCTGCGCCGCGCTTCCGCCGTGCACCCCATCGCCGACCTGCAGATCGAGTACTCGCTGCTCTCCCGCGCCATCGAGGACGAGATCCTGCCGACCGCGCGCGAGCTCGGCACCGCCATCACCGCGTACGGGGTGCTCGCCCGCGGCCTGCTGTCCGGCCGCTGGAACCACCAGCGGGCCGCCGCCTCCGACGACGGCCGCAGCAACTTCCCGCGCTTCAGCGGCGAGAACCTCGACCGCAACCTCCAGCTGGTCGAGGCCCTCGGCAAGGTGGCCGAGGCCAAGGGCGTCACCACCTCGCAGCTGGCGATCGGCTGGGCCATGGCCCAGGGCGTCGACATCGTCCCCGTCGTCGGCTCCCGCCGCCGCGACCAGCTGACCGAGGCGCTCGGCGCGCTGTCCCTGGAGCTCACCGCCGAGGACGTCGCCGAGATCGAGCGGGCCGTCCCCGCCGACGAGGTCGCCGGCACGCGCTTCGACGCCGAGGGCATGGCCATGCTCGACAGCGAGAAGAAGGGCTGAGCATGCGGCCCATCGGCAGCGCCGCCCAGTGGCAGGCCGACCGCCTCGACGTCCAGGCGTACCTCGACCGCCTGGGCGTCACCGGGCCCCTGGAGCCGGACGCGCAGACCCTGCGCCGGCTGCACCGCGCGCACGCCCTGACCATCCCGTTCGAGAACCTCGACATCCTGCTGGGGCGGGGCATCGGCCTCGACGTCGACGTCATGCAGTCCAAGCTCCTGCGCAGCAGGCGCGGCGGGTACTGCTACGAGCACAACATGCTCTTCGCCGTCCTGCTGGAGCGCCTCGGGTACGAGGTCACCCGGCTGTACGCGCGGCCCATCCTGGACGCGCCCAAGCCGCTGCCCCGTACGCACCTGATCCTGAGCGTGGCCGTGGGCGACGAGACGTACCTCGCCGACGTCGGCTTCGGCGACGAGGGCCCGCTGGAGCCGATCCCGGTCCGCGACGGCATCGTCTCGGAGCAGAACGGCTGGGTGTACCGGCTGGCCCGGGTGAAGGGCACCGACAAGGAGTGGGTGCTCTCGCTCCGGCGGGGCGAGGACTGGTTCCCCCTGTACTGGTACGCCACGGAGGGCCACCACCACATCGACTGCGTGGTGGCGAACTACTTCATCTCCACGCACTCCAGCTCGCCGTTCACCGGCCGGGTCTTCCTGGAGCGCATCGCGGAGGACTGGCGGCTCAACCTCAACCACCGCAAGCTCACCCTGACCCGGTCCGACGGCAGCGTCGAGGTCCGGTACGTGGTGGACGCGGAGGTGCGCGAGCTGCTGGCCAAGCAGTTCGAGATCGAGCTGACCGAGGAGGAGGCCGCGGTGGTCGTCGCCGCACTGCCGGCCCCCGAACCCTCCTGAGCCCTCGTACGGACCCTGAGGGGCCCGTGGCGCGCACCCGGCCGGTGCGCACCACGGGCCCCGTTCCGTTGGCCGTGCCCGCGTGCCCGCGTGCCTGGACGCCCGCGTGCCGGTGCGTGGGCGCGGGCACGCGGGCACGCGGGCCGGCCGCACGACAAAGCCGTACGGGCCCGGCCGGGGGGAGCCGGGCCCGTACGGCGGGCGCCTGAGGGGTGCAGCGGGGGTGCGGCGGGGATGGTGCGGGGGCGCTGCGGGGGTCAGCGGGGCTGGACGGCGATGCGGGTGGCCTTGCCGGTGGAGGCGCCGCTGGTGACGAAGGAGCCGTCGAGGTTGTTGATGGTGAAGGCGAAGTCGAAGTTGGCGGTGTTCTTGCCCGTCACCGTGATGTTGGCCTTGAACGTGATCGTGGAGGCGGCCTTGCCGTCCGTGCCGATCAGGAAGGCGGTGTCGGTGTCGGAGTAGGTGCCGCAGCCGGTCAGGCGCCACTCGCCGTGCGAGGCGGTCGTGGTGTTGTTCGGCGAGGTGAAGTTGACGACGCCGGCGGTGGCGCTCGTGGCGCCGTAGTAGCTGCCGAGGAAGGTCTCGTGGCTGTTGTCGTCGACGACCTTCCAGCTGCCGGGCAGGGTGTAGCAGCCGCTGCCGCCCTCGACCGCGGCGTTCGCAGAACCCGTGACGGCCGTCGCGGTGGCGAGCGCGGCGACGCCCGCGAAAACGGCGACCTTGATGCGGGTGCTCTTACGCATGTGAATCTCTCCCAAGGAATCGGTGTGTATTCCGGCAATTCCTATGATGGCGCAGTGAATTCACGGGAGGTATAGACCGGGTATCGATCCGTCAGGTCCATGAAAAACCCCTGTGCCGCACGCGTGAATGCGTGCGGCACAGGGGATCGTCGACAAGGAGAAGAGAAATCAGTCGATCTGCATGATGATACGGACCGCCGGGTCGACGTCCGGCTGCTTCGGCATCGCCGCCGGGTCGATGACGATGCCGAAGTGCTCCTCGTACGCGGCGCGCAGGGCGGCGTCGTCCGCGAGCAGGGTCGTCACGGTGCCGTTCTCGTCCGTACGCGTCAGCTCACGTCCGTTGACGGTGACCCGGCCGGCGTCGCTCTGCATCGAGGCGATGAGGTTGTGCAGGAACACGGAATCCGGCGCGGTGCGGTACCACCACAGGGTCGGGTGGAAGTCGTCGATGCGCACCGGCCGCTCGTCGAGGCGGTACTGGATGTTCCCGTTCAAGTGGACCTGGAGGAAGCCCTTCTCGGGCCGCGTCACCCGGTAATCGCCGTGCGGGTCCTTCTGGACCTCCTCCGACCAGGTCTGCAGCGGGAACCGGCTGTTCTTGCCGAAGCCCGCGTCGACCAGCCAGTCCTGGCCGTCCACGCGCACGCGCAGCGCCAGGTGGCACAGCGGGGCGCCGAACGCGCCGCCGAGGAAGACCTGGCCGGCGAGGATCTCCACGGAGAAGCCGAGCGCCTCCAGGAGGTGCCCGAAGGAGGGATTGAGCTCGTAGCAGCCGCCGCCGCGCCGCCGGGTGACGATCTTCTCGTAGAGGAACTCGCGGTCGAGGCCCAGCTCGGCGCCTTCGACGTGGTAGTCGATGTTCTCGAAGGGCACCGACAGCACATGGCGTTCCTGGAGGTGCCGCAGGGCGTGGATATCGGCCCTCTCGGGCCGGCGCGCACCGATGCGCTCCAGGTACGCGTCCACCATCGCATCGCTGAGCATGGTCTTCGTCCTCTCCTCCGTCATCGGGACCACCCCGTCGGCGGGATGTTGTGGTTCACGCGGAACACGTTCTGCGGGTCGTAGGCGTCCTTGACCTCGACGAGCCGGGCGTACGTCGCCCCGTCGTACGCCGAGCGCATGTGCTCGGGGGTGCTCTCCAGGGCGCTGATGAAGCTGAGGAACGGGCCGCCGATGCGCCAGGGCTCCATCGTCTCGATCAGCCGTTCCTGGAACTCACGCACGTCCTGGATGTGTTCGGGCCACACCGGGGCCCCCGCGAACAGCGTGTACGCGGTCTCGCGGTGCGGCAGGGCGTTGGGGTGCTCGGGCCGGCGGCCCAGGGCGCCGCCCAGGTGGCGCAGTTCGATGCCGGGGCGGACCGCGTCCACCCCCTCCTTGATCAGCGGGAGCAGGGTGTCGACGGCGGCGTCGTCGAGCTCGCGGATCCGGGTGGAGCGCTCGTAGTAGACGAACGGCATCGTCGGGTCCATGTTGATCTCGGCGACCCGGGTGTACGGCATGTCCGCGACGGTGTCGAGGACGGCCGGGGCGATCGCCCGCAGCGGGCGCAGCAGTTCCTCGCCCTCCTCGTTCGAACCGTTGAAGGCGATCCGGATGTGCGCGAGGAAACGGCCGCGGACCGGCTCGGGCAGGACGTCGATGTCGGGGAAGCGCATCACGGCGATGGAGGACTGCATCGCGTCGGGGACGGTCCGCGTCCAGTCGCGCCAGGTGCGCAGGATCTCGTCGATGTGCTCGCCGGGCAGGAACAGGCCACCGCCGTAGAGCCGGGCGACGGGGAAGAGGCCGATCTCGATGGAGGTGACCACGCCGAAGTTCCCCTTGCCGCCGCGCAGCGCCCAGAACAGCTCCGGGTGCTCCTCGGGGGAGACCAGGCGCAGTTCGCCGTCCGCGGTGACGAGGTCGATGTTCTTCACGTGGTCGGCGGAGTAGCCGTACGAGCGGCCGAGCGGGCCGAGGCCGCCGCCGAGGGTGTACGAGACGACGCCGACACCGGGGGAGGCGCCGTTGAGCGGGGCCAGGCCGAAGGCCGCGGCCTCCTCGATGACCCGGCTCCACTGGACGCCGGGCTCGACGCGGGCGGTGCGGGTGCGCGGGTCGATCCGGACGCCGCGCAGGTTGCGGGTGTTGATCAGCAGGGCGCCGTCGGCGGGCCGTGCGACGCCGTGCCCGGTGGCCTGGACGGCGACGGCGATGCCGCGGCGGGCCGCGAAGCGCACCGAGGCGATGATGTCGGCGGTGCCGTCGGCGAGGACCACGGCGGCGGGCCGGCTGTCCGCCAGGATCCGGTTGAAGCCGACCTCGGTCTCGTCCTGGTAGGCGTCGGTGCCGGGCAGGAGCAGCGGCCCGCGCAGCTCGGCGGCGAGCGCGGCGAAGTCGTCGTCGGTCACGGCGGTGGTGGTCACGGAGGAGGTTCCCTTCTCGTCTGACGGGGTGCTCACCGGGCGTCCTTGCCGGCGGTGCGCAGGCTCGGGAGCGTGAGCGCGGTGAGCAGCACCACGACGCCGCCCAGCCAGGCCACGGTGATCAGCTCTACCTGGTCGACGATCAGACCGCCGACGAGCGCGCCGAGCGCGATGGCCAGGTTGAAGACGGACACCCACAGGGCGGAGGCGGCCTCCATCGCGTCGGGCGCGGACTTGAGCATCCAGGTCTGGAGGCTGACGGAGACGCCGCCGAAGGCCAGGCCCCACAGGACGAGCAGGGCGATGCCGCCGGCCTGGGTCTTGCCGAGGAGCGGGAAGAGCAGCATCGCGGCGGCGAGCGCGACGATGATGGCGGCCATGGTGCGGCCCAGGTTCTTCGCGACGGCCGCGCCGGCGACGAAGTTGCCGATGATGCCGGCGACGCCGAAGCCCAGCAGCAGGACGCTGATCAGGTCCTCGTCGATGCCGGAGACCTGCTGGAGCATCGGGCTGACGTACGTGTACGCGGCGAGGTGCCCGGTGACGATGAGGGCGGTCGCGATGATGCCGGAGCGGACGCCGCGGTTGGCGAACTGGCCGATCAGCTCGCGCACGCTGACGGGCCGGGTGGCGGGCAGCGACGGCAGCAGGGCGAGCAGGGCGACGAGGACGACGAAGGCCAGGACGCCGAGCGTGGCGAACGCGGTGCGCCAGCCGGCGAGTCCGCCGATCAGCGTGCCGGTCGGTACGCCGAGGACGTTGGCGGCGGCGACGCCGCCGAAGATCAGCGCGGTCGCCCGGGGGATCGCCGCCGGCTGCACGAGCCGGAACGCGAGACCGCCCGCGATGGCCCAGAAGCCGCCGATGGTGATGCCGACCAGGACGCGGGAGGCGAGCAGGATGCCGAAGTTGGGCGCGAGGACGGTGACCAGGTTGGCGACGGCCATCACGGTCATCAGGCCGACGAGCAGGAAGCGGCGGTCCATGCGGCCGACGACCACGGGGATCAGCGGTGCGGACAGCGCGGCGACGAGGCCGGGCACGGTCACCATGAGCCCGGCGGTGCCCTCGGAGACGTGCAGGGCGCCGCCGACCGAGGTGAGCAGCCCGATGGGCAGCTGCTCCGCGGTGACGAGGGTGAAGATGCCGACGGCGACGGAGATGACGGCGAACCAGCTCTTCAGGGAGGTGGGGCTCTCCGGCACCTGCGCCGGTGCGGCGGTCTCGGCGGGTGTTTCCAGTGTTGCCATGACAGGAACCTCATTCGTGTCTGGGGGCGGGAGCCGGCCTGCTGGGAGGCGGCAGGGCGGCCGCGGGGCAGGTCAGGTGCGCGGGACCCAGCCGGACTCGTCCCAGAACCGCAGCTGGCGCGCCTTCGACGTGGTGGCGATCTCGGCGATCGGCTCACCGCCGAGGACCAGCGTGCTGGGGCGCTCGGGGTCGAAGACGGGCCAGGCGGGAGCACCGGGGCCGGTGGGCACGCCGTCGCGGGCGAAGGCGGCCACCAGGTCCATGAAGGTCTCGGAGACGGCGCGCTCGTGCGGTCCGTCGTGGAACAGCGGAGTGGTCCCGGGTACCGGGTAGGTGGCGGAGATCGCCGCGGGGTCGGCGTACGTGCCGAACAGGAACGGCGAGGTCGCCTCGTGCGGGGTGCCGTGGTGGGGGGCTCGGACGGGCTGCGCGAACTCCATGACGTACTGCGGCGAGCGGCCGTGGCGGGCGTGCCGCTCGGACAGCCGCACGATCTGGTAGCGGAACAGTGCGTCGCCCCAGATCTCCGTCCACAGCGACAGCGGGTCCTGCGGCAGCCCGTCGGCCTCCGCGGCCTCGCGGTAGGCGGCTATGCAGGCGTCGGCCAGTTCGTACGGAACCTTCTCCATCCCCTTCTCCAGGACACCGCGGACGGCTTCGCGGAGCTCCGCCGCGTCGGTGGGCGGCGGGGTCGGGGTGGGCTGCGGCGGGCAGGGGCCGGTGTAGAACGAGCCCTCGGTACGGGTGTGGACGGCCAGGACCGGCACCTCGGGGGTGGGCAGCTCGTAGTCGAAGGCGCTCATCCAGCGGCCGTCGACGACCGGGCCGCGGAACTCGCGGCCGCTGCCGACCTCGCGCTCGCCGGGCAGCCCGCCGAACACCTCCTCCCAGGCGTCCATCAGGGCGGCCGCGGGGACCTCCCGCAGGCCGGGCACGGTGGTGCCGAGCCGGCGCGCGACGGCCTCGTAGGCCTGCCGGGAGTCGGCGGGGGACAGCGAGGTGGCGGGCTCCCAGACGTGGCAGGCGCTGATCGGGACGATGCGGCGGATGATCCCGCGCAGTTCGGGCAGCAGCGCGAACTGCCAGGTGCTCGCGCCGCCGGCGGAGGTGCCGGCGACCGTGATGTTGTCCGGGTCGCCGCCGAAGGCCGCGGCGTTGCGGTGGACCCAGCGCAGCAGCGCCGCCTGGTCCTGGAGGCCCCAGTTGGCGAAGTCGCCGGTGTCGGGATCGGTGAAGTCCTCGTGCAGCCCGAAACCGAGGGCCCCGAGGCGGTAGTTGAAGGTGACGACGACGAGGTCGCCGCGGTCGGCGAGGCGGGCGCCGTCGTAGACGGGCAGGCTGCCGCCGCCGACCATCCAGCCGCCGCCGTGGATGTAGACCAGCACCGGCTTGGCGGCTTCGGCGTCGGTGTCCGGGCCGGCGTCGGCGGAGCCGGTCGGGGCGGGTGTCCAGACGTTCGCGTACAGGGAGTCCTCGCCGCTGCCGGGGATGATCGGCTGGAGGGACTCGGGGGCGAACGCCGTGGCGTCGCGCACCCCGCTCCACGGAACGGGCGGCCGGGGCGAGGCGAAGCGCAGGGGGCCGACCGGCGGCGCGGCGTACGGGACGCCGCGGAAGACGGACAGCCGGCCGGAGCGCTCCCCGGCGATCACACCGGCACTGGTGTGCGCGAGCACGGTGCCGGCTCCGGCGCGGGATCCGGTTTCAGGCGAGGGGCTGGGGGCGGCAGAGGTGGCCATTGCCGTGGGTTCTCCATCGTCTTCGGCGGGTGGTCAGTCACGCCGACTCCACGGTGCCCATTCGAACCGAATGCGCCGCGTCGGATGACTCCGGACCATCCGATGCTGGTAACCGCGCGAGAACGCGGCAACAAGTGGAAGGGCACTTTGTCAGGTGCCGGATTGTCCGTCAGCTCGATTCGGGGACCACCGGTGGCCGTGTATTTTCATTCGGCGTACGCTGCCGGGTTCGAATCGTCAAGGAGAATGCGATGCTGGACGACGCAGGAGTGGCCGAATACCTCGACCGAATTGGCGCGAAGAGGCCGGAGCGGCCCGATCTCGCGGGTCTGCGCCACCTTCAGGAGCGGCATGTCCTCTCGGTGCCCTTCGAAAACATCGACTACCACCTCGACCGGGAGATCCACCTCGGCGAGCGGGCCGTCGACAAGATCGTGCGCCGGCGCCGAGGCGGCGGCTGCTACGAGGTGAACTCGGCCCTCGCGGTCCTGCTGGAGGCCCTCGGCCACCAGGTCGAGATCCTGCCCGGCCGGGTCTACCGGCCCGACGGGCTGGGGCCGGCGATGTGCCACCTCGCCCTGCGGGTGACCCTGGAGGGGCAGCCCTGGCTGGTCGACGCCGGATTCGGCCGCAACAGCCGCCATCCGCTCCGCTTCACCACCGCTGACGTGCAGCGGGACCCGCACGGCGAGTACCGGGTCGAGGCGGCCGCGGAGGGCGGGTTCGACGTGTCCCTGAACGGGGTCCCGCTCTACCGGATCGACGACCGGGCCTGCCGCCTCGAGGACTTCGGGCCCACCCTGTGGTGGTGGCGCAGCAGCCCCGACTCGCCGTTCCTCCAGGAGCTGTTCTGCTCGCTGGCGCTCGCGGACGGCCGGGTCACCCTGAAGGGCGGGCGCCTGGTCAGGATCGAGGGGGGCGAGCGCACGATCGAGAAGCCTTCGAGCGACCAGGACCTCCTGGACGCCTACCGCACCCACTTCGGAATGGAGCTCGACGAACTCCCGGACAGCGGTGGCGCAAACCGGACCGTCGGGATCCAGCTGACCTGACACAGACAGTTGACGTACTCACCCGAATAACGTGGACCGGCTCCCGCGGCCCGGCGCACGATGCCCGGAGTACGGCGTTACTCCGTATCCGGAAGGAGCATTGTGTCCATCGTTGATCCCTTGCTGGAATTTCCACTCGACACCCAGCCGGACCCCGACGAATTCCTGCGCGCCGCCCTGCGGTGGCATTTCTCCCCGGAAACGGGTTCGCCGTTCTGGCTGGAACGCGCAGGAACTCTCGGGTTCGACCCGCTGACCGACATCAGCGGCTTCGCCGACCTGAACAGGTTCCCCAACCTCGCCAACGAACTGCGCGACGTACGGGCCGAGGACCTCATACCCCGCGGCTACGGGGACAAGCCCGAGGTCGTCGGCGTCTACGAGAGCGGAGGCACCACCGGCGCCCCCAAGCGGATCGTCCTGCTCCAGGAGTGGCTGGACCGGCTGCTCGCCTGGAGCAGCGCCCAGTTGGACCGGCACGGCGTCCCGCAGAACGTGAACTGGCTGGTCGTCGCCCCGACCGGACCCCACATGGTCGGTGACGTGATCAAGCGGCAGACCGCCTTCCGCGGCGGCCTCGCCTTCACCGTCGACCTCGACCCGCGCTGGGTCAAGAAGCTGATCTCCGACGGCAAGGGCGCCGAGGCCGGCGCGTACGCCGAGCACATCGTCGACCAGGTCGCCTTCCTGCTCCAGACCCAGGACATCGGCGTCCTGATGTGCACGCCGCCGGTCCTGGAGCGCCTGGCCCGCCGTGACGACCTCGCCAAGCTCATCGACGAGAAGGTCAAGGCGATCAACTGGGTCGGCACCCAGATGGACGCCGACACCCGCTACCTGTACCGCACCGAGGTCTTCCCCAAGGCGCACCTCTACAGCGGCTACGGCTCGACGATGATCCTCGGCAACGCCAGCGAGCGTCCGGGCCTGTCCGACGACGACCCGTGCATCTACGACCCGTTCTCCCCCCACATGATCTTCGACGTGGTCGACCCCGCGACGCGCGAGACCGTCCCGTACGGCGAGCGCGGCCAGGTCGTCATGCACCACATCAGCAAGAGCCTGTTCATGCCGAACAACCTGGAGCGCGACTACGCGACCCGGGTGCCCGGCCCCGAGGGCGTCTGGCAGCTCGGCGACTCCGTGGCGGACATCGCGCCGGTCCAGGAGTTCGACAACGAGACCGTCATCGAAGGGGTCTATTAATGAATGCCGGCCTGATCACGCTGGACGCGCTCGGGCCCGCCGGACCGTTCCGGGCGCGCAAGCGCACGACCGTCACCGATGTGACGGGCGCGCCGGTCGCCGAACTCAGCCTGGTCCCGAAGCTGTTCGTGACCCGCGCGATGGACGCCCTGCGCAAGGCCGAGTCGCTGCCGGCCGACGAGCGGACGGCGGCGCTGGCCCGCGCCGGGAAGATCTTCGCCGAGGAGACCATCGACGGGCTGTCGTTCGCCGCGTACGAGCACACGGTCGCCCGGGTCTCCGGCGTGCCCATCGGTGTCGTGCAGGCCGCGACCGCCGCCATCATCGAGGCGACCGAGCAGTCGCGGTTCGCCGCTTACCAGGCGCGGCCGGCGGGCGCGGTGGACGACTGGCGCGCCGAGGACACCCGCAGCGGCAGCGCCGTGTGGACCCGGCGCGGTGACGTGTTCGCCGTGCACGCCGCGGGCAACCACCCCGGGCCGCACTCGCTGTGGGTCGAGGCCCTCGCGCTCGGCTACCGCGTCGCGGTGCGGCCCTCGCGCCGCGAGCCGTTCACCCCGCACCGGCTGATCTCGGCGCTGCGGGCCGCGGGCTTCGGCCCCGACCAGGTCGTGCTGCTGCCGACGGACTACGAGGCGGCGGACGAGATCCTGCGCAGCGCCGACTACGGCCTCGTGTACGGCGGCGACGACGTGGTGCGCAAGTACGCGGGCACCAACGTGCTGCCGCAGGGCCCGGGCCGTTCCAAGATGCTGGTCCCGGCCGGTGTCGACTGGCGCGACCACCTCGACACCATCGTGGACTCCATCAGCCACCAGGGCGGTGTGGCCTGCATCAACGCCACCACCGTGCTGATCGACGGGGATCCGGAGCCGCTCGCGCAGGCCATCGCCGAGCGCCTGGCCACGATCCCCAGCCTGCCGCCGGAGGACGAGAAGGCCGTCCTCGCGGTGCAGCCCGTGGAGGGGGCCCGCGCGATCGAGAGGTTCCTGCTCGCCAAGGCGGCCGGGACCACGGCGCACCTCGGCGGTGACGGCGTCGTGGAGGAGCTCGGCGACGGCAGCGCCGTACTGCGCCCGGCCGTGCACCGGCTGGAGCGGCCGGACGCCGAGCAGGCCGGCATCGAACTGCCCTTCCCCTGCGTGTGGGTGGCGCCGTGGTCGCCCGCCGACGGGATCGGGCCGCTGCGCAACTCGCTGGTGCTGACCGCGTTCACCGAGGACGAGGCGCTGATCGACGCGCTGCTCCAGGAGCCCACCATCAGCAACGTCTACCTGGGTGACCACCCGACGTACTGGATCCGGCCGGGCGTTCCGCACGACGGCTACCTCGGCGAGTTCCTGATGCGGACGAAGACCGTCATCCGCGACTGACGCACCACGCCTGACGGGTCCGGGCCGCGGCCGCCGCCCTGCCGGCCGCCGCGGTCCGGACCCGCCTTTCCGTACGGCCATCCCCCCACGCCCCGCCCACCCTCCCGACACCGCACAAGGAGCGTCTTTGTCATGTCCATGAATGGAACGGTCGGTTCCAGACCCGCGAGACCGCCCCGGCTCCCGTCGCTGACCGGCCTGCGCTTCCCCGCCGCCCTCCTGGTCTTCTTCTTCCACGCCTCCCTCGGCGTCCCGTGGATCCGCCTCTTCGCCGACGACTCGGCCAACGACGCGTTCGCCAAGTGGGCCTCGCAGGCCGGCGCCCTCGGCGTCACCTTCTTCTTCGTCCTCAGCGGCTTCGTGCTCACCTGGTCGGCCCGCGACCAGGACACGATGCGCGCCTTCTGGCGCCGCCGCTTCGTCAAGATCTACCCGAACTACGTGATCACCTGGGCGCTGGCGCTGGTCACCTTCGCGGCCGTCATGACCAAGCCCTGGCAGGCCGTGGTCAACCTGCTGATGGTGCAGGTGTGGGTGCCCGACTTCGCCACCAACTTCAGCGTGGACCCGCCGAGCTGGTCCCTGGGCGCCGAGGCGATCTTCTACCTCGCCTTCCCGGCCCTGTTCCTGTTCATCAAGAGGATCGACCCGGCGCGGCTCAAGTACTGGATCGCCGGCGTCGTCGCCGCGATCTTCCTCACCCCGACGCTGACCTACGCGGTCATCCCGGGCGGCGGCATGCAGATGCCCGGCGCCGACGGCACCTCGACCGTGCAGTACTGGTTCGCGTACGTCCTGCCGCCCGTCCGGCTGCTCGACTTCGCCCTCGGCATCCTCGTCGCCCGCGCCGTGATGGCGGGCCGCTGGCGCAACATCGGCACGACCTGGTCCGCGCTGCTGCTGGCCGTCACGTACGGCATCGCGATGAACGTGGAGCACCTGTACGCGCAGCGCTCGGTCACCCTCGTCCCGATCGTGCTGCTGATCGCGGCCGTCGCCCTGCGCGACGCCGAGAACAAGCCGACGCCGTTCAACAACCGGTTCATGATCTGGCTCGGCGAGATCTCCTTCGCCTTCTACCTGCTCCACTACATCGTCCTGGCCTACTCCCGCGAACTGCTCGGGGACCAGCTCTACTCGACCCCGGCCGGCATCGCCCTGATCGCCGCCCAGATCGTCGTCGCGGTGCTGCTCTCCTGGGCCCTGTACGCCTGGGTGGAGGCGCCGATCACGCGCCGCTTCTCCAGCTCGCGCAAGGCCAGGGCCGCGAAGGCCGCGGCCGCCGAGGCCGCCGTCCGGGACGACCGCACGCTCGAAACCGTCTGACCCGGCCCTCCCCGCACCGCCCTTCGGGTTCCGGAACCCGAAGGGCGGTGTCGTGCGTCCGGCGCCGCACGCCGTACGGGGCTCAGGCCGCGGGGGCCAGCAGCCGGTGCCCCGCCGCCGGCAGGCCCAGGCCGACGTAGGGCCGCAGCTCGCCGTACGCGCGCGCGTCCCCAACGAGGATGCCGCCGAGCAGGGTGGCGCAGTCCGCGTCCAGCACGAGCTTCGCGTACGTGCCCGCAGCCTCGTCCAGCCGGCTCAGCTCCACCGCGCCCGCCGTCGCCGCGTGCGCGTCGCCGAAGCTCGCCACCTCCACGCCCAGCAGCTTGAGCTTCGTGGACAGGTCCGCCTCCCCGAACGGGTCCCCGGCCCCGCCCAGCAGCTGCCGCGCCACCGAGGCCGCCATCCGGTAGCCCGGCGCGGCCAGCCCGTGGCAGCGCCCCGACACGGCAGCGCACTCGCCGATCGCCCAGATCCGCTCGTCCCGCGTCCGGCACAGCTCGTCGACGAGGAACCCGCCGCGCTCGCCCGTGGCCAGGCCCGCCGGGCCCGCGAGCTCGTCCCGCGGCCGCACCCCCGCCGAGAACACCACCAGGGAGGCGTCCAGGGTGCTGCCGTCGGCCAGGGCGACCGAGGCCACCGCGCCGTCCGGGCCCGCCCGGAGCGCGGCCGTCGCCACCCCGCAGTGGACCTGCAGCCCGCGCTCCGCGACGCGCCGCCCGAGGACAGCGCCGCCGGCCGCGTCCACCTGCAACGGCATCAGCCGAGGGGCGAGTTCCACCACGTGCGGCTCCATGCCGAGCAGCCGCAGCGCGTTCGCGGCCTCCAGGCCGAGCAGTCCGCCGCCGATCACCACGCCGGGGCGGCCCGGTACGGCGGCGGCGCGGATCGCGTCGAGGTCCGTGAGCGAGCGGTAGCCGAAGGCGCCGGGCAGATCGTGGCCCGGTACGGGCGGGACGAACGGCCGCGAGCCGGTGGCCAGGACGAGCGCGTCGTACGCGACGACGTCACCGGCGGTGGTGGTCACGGTGCGCGCCGCCCGGTCCACGGCGGCGGCGCCGGTGTTCAGCCGCAGCTCCAGCAGCGGGTCGTCGGCGAAGCCGGGCCCGGCCAGGGCGAGGTCCGCGGCGCTGCGGCCGTCGAGGTACGAGGACAGCGCGACCCGGTCGTACGCGGGGTGCGGCTCCTCCCCGAGGACCACGATCCGCCAGAGCCCGGCGGTGTCCAGGGACCGCAGGTCGGCCACGAGCCGGTGTCCGGCCATGCCGTGTCCGGCGACGACGAGGGTCCTGGTCATCGTTCCCCACTCCTTCGGGGCGCACGCCCCGGCTCGTCGGTCGCGCCGGCCGGATCGCCGGGCCCGTGGTCCTGGTCCGCGGCCGGTCCGGCCGGCGTCGGCGGCGCGTCGCGCCGGTCCCGCGGCGTCACGTCCGGCCCGGCGTCACGACCCGCCGGGAGGGCCCGGCAGAGGGCGCGGACGGCGTCCGTGCAGCCCCCGCAGCCGGTGGTGGCCCGGGTCGCCGCGGCGACCTGCGCCACGTCGGCGGCCCCGGACCGGCAGGCCTCGGTGATGGTGTGCCTGGTGACGTTGTTGCAGCGGCAGACCACCGCTTCGTCGGGGAGCGCGTCGGCCCCCGGCGCGGCCGGTGCGATGCCGAGCAGGAACTCCAGCCGCCCGGCCGGCACCGGCAGGTCGAGCTCGTGGAGCCGGCTCACGGCGGCGATGGCCCTCGGCAGCCCCAGCAGCACCGCCCCGGTGATCCGCCCGCCGTGCAGGGTGAGGCGGGCGTGGCGGCGGCGCGCCGGGTCGGAGAACGCGACCACCTCCGCGCGCTCGGGGGCCGGCCCGCCGCGTCCCAGCACGACGAGGTCGACGCCGGGCACCCGCAGCCGGGTGATCCGCCGGGTGCCGAGGTGGCGCACCGGGGTTCCGGTGAGGGTCCGGGCCAGGGACTCGGCCTGTGCCCAGGCGGGTTCGAGGTGTCCGGCCGTGTCCCCGGGGTGTTCGGCGCAGTCGCCGATGGCGTGGATGTGCGGGTCGTCCGTGCGCAGCAGCCCGTCGACGACGACGCCCGTGCGGACGGTGAGTCCGGCCCGGCGGGCGAGCCCGGTCTCGGGGACGACGCCGGTGCACAGCAGCAGCGTGTCGGCGGCGAGGACCCGGCCGTCGTCGAGGGTGAGCTTGCCGGCGCAGTACCCGACGGCCGTGCGGCCGGTGTGGACCTCGATCCCGAGGTCCTCCAGGCCCCGCGTGAGCAGCACGCCCCCGGCGGCGTCCAGGTGCCGGTCCAGGAGGTGCGGGCCGCGGTGGACGAGCACCGTCTCGTGTCCGGCGCGACGCAGTGCGGCGGCCGACTCGACCGCGAGGGGCCCGCCGCCGACGACGACGGCGGCCCCGCGCGGCCCGCCGGCGCACCGCCGGGCATCGGCGAGGGTCCGCAGCGCCGCCGCAGCCCCGGCCGGCAGCCCCGGGATGCGGGGGACGACCGCGCGGGACCCGGTGGCCAGGACCAGCGTGTCGTAGGGGTGTACGGAGCCGTCGTCCCCGTACGCGAGCCGCCGGGCGCGGTCGATCCGGGTCACCGTGACCCCGGTGTGCAGGCGGGTGCCCGCGGGCAGCGCGGGAAGGGCGAGGGCGGGGGCCGGCAGCGTCCCGTCCAGGACGCAGGACAGCAGCGCCCGCTGGTAGGGGGCCTGCGGCTCCGCGCCGAGCAGGGTCACGCCGCCGCGGTGTCCATGGTGGCGCAGCCGCTCCGCGAACCGCTGCGCGGCGGGTCCCGCGCCGACCACCAGCACCTCGCCCGCGCTCACGGCCGGACCGCTTCCGCGGTCCCGGGCGCCGCAAGGGGCGCCGCAAGGGGCGCCGCAAGGGGCGCGGGCCCGATCCGCACCGCGCACACCTTGAACTCCGGCATCCGGCTGCGCGGGTCGAGCGCCGGGCTGGTGATCAGGTTGGCGCGGCCGGCCCCGGCGAAGTGGAACGGCAGGAACACCGTGTCGGTCCGCAGCGAGGGGACCAGCCGGACCCGGGCCAGCGTGCTGCCGCGGGCCGAGCTGACCTCGGCCGCGTCGCCGTCGGCCAGGCCGTACCGGGCGGCGGTGTCGGGGTGCACCTCCACGAAGGCCTCCGGCGCGGCCGCGGCCAGCTCCGGGATCCGGCGGGTCTGCGCGCCCGACTGGTACTGGGCGAGCACCCGCCCGGTCGTCGCGTACAGCGGGAACGCCGCGTCGGGCGTCTCGGCGCCGTCGCGGTGCTCGACCTCGGCGAACCGGGCCAGCCCGTCCGGGTGGGCGAAGGCGTCGAGGAACAGGCGGGGGGTGCCGGGGTGCGCCGCCTCGTCCCCGGCGGTCGCGGGGCACGGCCAGTGCAGGGCCTCGCCCGCGTCGAGCCGTTCCCAGCTGATGCCGGAGTAGTCGGCCGGGCCGCCGCGCGAGGCCCGCCGCAGCTCCTCGAAGACCTCGCGGGGCGCGGCCGGGAAGCGGTGCGCGGGCTGGCCGAGCCGGACGGCGAGGCCGTGCAGCACCTCCAGGTCGCTGCGGGCCTCGCCGGGCGGGGACAGCAGCCGGCGGCGGCGCAGCACCCGGCCTTCGAGGTTGGTCATCGTGCCCTCCTCCTCGGCCCACTGGGTCACGGGGAGGACGACGTCCGCCATCCGCGCCGTCTCGGACGGTACGAAGTCGGCGACGACCAGCAGGTCCAGGGAGTTCAGCCGGTCCGCGATCCGGGCGGCGTGCGGCGCCGAGACCACCGGGTTCGAGCCGAAGACGAGCAGGGCGCGCGGGCCGCCGCCGGTGCCGAGCGCGTCGAGGAGTTCGTACGCGCTGCGGCCGGGGCCCGGCAGCACGTCGGGGTCCACGCCCCACACCCCGGCGACGTGGGCGCGCGCGGCGGGGTCGGTCAGCATCCGGTAGCCGGGCAGCTGATCGGCCTTCTGGCCGTGCTCGCGGCCGCCCTGGCCGTTGCCCTGGCCGGTGAGGCAGCCGTAGCCGCTGCCCTCGCGGCCGGGCAGGCCGAGGCTGAGGGCCAGGTTGATGAACGCGGCGACCGTGTCGGTGCCCTTGCTGTGCTGTTCGGCTCCGCGCCCGGTCAGTACGTACGCCCGCTCCGCGCCGGCCAGCAGCCGGACCGCCTCGCGCATCTCGGCGACCGGGACCCCGGTGACCCGTTCGACCCGCTCGGGCCACCAGGCCGCGGCCCGCGCCCAGGCGGCGTCGAAGCCGGTGGTCCGCTTGTTCAGGTAGCCCCGGTCGGTGCGGCCCTCGACGACGGCGAGGTGGAACAGGCCGAGCGCCAGCGCGAGATCGGTGCCGGGCGCCGGCTGGAGGTGCAGGGCGGCGCCCTCGGCGGTGGCGGTGCGCCGCGGGTCGATGACGATGAGCTGCGCTCCGGTCAGGTGGCGCATCAGCGGCGGCATGGTCTCGGCGGGGTTGGCCCCGGCGAGCAGGATCACGTCGGCGCCGCCGAGGTCGGTGACGGGGAACGGCAGGCCCCGGTCGAGCCCGAAGGCCGCCGAACCCGCGGCCGCCGCCGAGGACATGCAGAACCGGCCGTTGTAGTCGATCTGGCTGGTGCCCAGGGCGACCCGGGCGAACTTGCCCAGCTGGTAGGCCTTTTCGTTGGTGAGCCCGCCCCCGCCGAAGACGCCCACCGCGTCGGGGCCGTGTGCGGCGCGGATCTCCTGCAGCCGGGCGGCGATCGTGTCGAGGGCGCTCTCCCAGGTGGCGGGTGCGAGCCGGCCGTCCGCGCCGCGCACCAGCGGCCGGGTGAGCCGGCCGGGGGTGTCGAGCAGGGCGGGGGCCGTCCAGCCCTTCTGGCACAGCCCGCCCCGGTTCACCGGGAACGAGGTCGGCTCGACGGCGGTGCGGCCGTCCCGGCGGGTGAGCCGGGTGCCGCACTGGAGGGCGCAGTAGGGGCAGTGGGTGGTGACGGTGCCGCTCGCCCGGGCGCCGGCGTTGCCGGTGGTCTCGGTGCCGGTGGTCGCGGTGGCTTCGGCGGCTTCGGTGGTCGGGGTGGTGCGGCGGAGGTCAGACACGGGAGACCTCCGCCCGGACCGTCGTGCCCCCCGTCGTCCCGGTGGCCGCCGCGGTGGCCACCGCGTCCTGCGGGCGCCGCCGCAGGTACACGGCCCAGGTGACCAGGACGCACACCACGTAGAAGCCGAGGAAGGCGACGAAGGCCGGTTCGCCGGACTTCTCCGTGCCGCTGTAGGCGCTGCGGAAGACCAGGTTGACGCCGACCCCGCCGAGGGCGCCGACCGCACCGGCGATCCCGATGACGGCACCGGAGAGCCGGCGGGCCCTGGCGAAGGCCGCCTGCGCGTCGTGGCCCGAGGTGACGTCGTCCTGGGCCTGCCGGGCGAAGACCGCCGGGATCATCTTGTACGTCGAGCCGTTGCCGATGCCGGTCAGCACGAACAGGGCGGTGAAGCCGACGATGAACAGCCCGTACGAGCCCTGCGCGGAGGCCAGCAGCAGGACGCCGGTGCCGGCCGCCATCGCGCAGAACGTCAGCAGGGTGATCCGGGCCCCGCCCCACCGGTCGGCCAGCAGGCCGCCGAGCGGCCGGAACAGGGAGCCCAGCAGCGGTCCGAGGAAGGTGTACGAGGCGGACTGGAGCGGGGTGGCGCCGAACTGGCTCTGCAGGACCAGCCCGAAGGCGAAGCCGTAGCCGATGAAGGAGCCGAAGGTGCCGACGTAGAGGAGGGATATGCACCAGGTGTGCGGGTTGCGGGCGGCCTCGCGCTGCGCGCCGGGGGCGCTGCGCACGGCCGCGAAGTTGTCCATCCTCAGCGCGGCGAGCAGGGAGGTGGCCGCGATCAGGGGGAGGTAGACGGCGATGACGTAGGCGGGGTGGGTGCTGCCCGCGGTGGCGATGACGAGCAGGCCGATCAGCTGGACCGCGGCGACCCCGAGGTTGCCGCCGCCCGCGTTGATGCCGAGGGCCCAGCCCTGGAGGCGCTGCGGGAAGAGGGCGGTGATGTTGGTCATCGAGGAGGCGAAGTTGCCGCCGCCGAGTCCGCAGGCGGCGCCGATCAGCAGGAAAACCCACAGCGGGGTTCCGGGGCGCTGGACGAAGTACAGGGCGGCGAGGGTGGGGACGAGCAGGACGGCCGAGGAGAAGGCGGTCCAGTTGCGGCCGCCGAAGCGGGTCACGGCGTAGCTGTAGGGGAGCCGGAGGGCGGCGCCGACCAGGGTGGGGACCACGACGAGCAGAAACTTCTGGGCGGGGGTGAACCCCAGGCCGATCGCGGGCGACATGAAGAGGACCAGGACCGACCACATGCTCCACACCGAGAAGCCGACGTGCTCGGCGAGGACGGAGAGGATCAGGTTGCGGCGGGCGGTCCGCTTGCCGGAGCGCTGCCAGAACTCCTCGTTCTCGGGGTCCCAGTCCTCGATCCAGCGTCGGGTTGCGGGCCGTGCGGGCGGCGGCGTCATGGCTCCTCGGCTTTCTGTTCGTGGCGGCTAACTATGTAAACCATACAGTTCAGTTCACTTAAGGGCCAGGGCTTTGTCCACCAGCGCGCCCGCGCCTCCGGTGTACGCGCCCGGATCGCACAGCTGCGCCAGCTCCTGCGTGCTCCGGCGTCCCGCGAACACCGGCTCCGCCGCAAGCAGTTCGTACAGTGGCCGGCCGCTCGCCTCGGCCTCGGCCGAGACCCGCGTCAGCAGCTGCTTCGCCGCTGCCTTGCCCAACTCCGGCGCCAGCACGGCCGCGATCCGCTCCGACACCACCTGACTGCCGGTCAGCAGCAGGTTGGCCCGCATCCGTTCCGGCCGGGCCGTGAGTCCGGCGGCGAGCTCGGCCGCCGTGTGGGCGGCGCCGCCGACCAGCCGCAGGCATTCGCGCAGCAGCTGCCATTCGGCGTGCCAGGCCCCGGCCGAGCGCTCGTCCTCCGAGACCAGGCACTGCACGAGCCCGGTGGCCAGCACCGGCACCTGGAGGGCGGCGCTGCGCAGCAGCGTGCTCAGGACCGGGTTGCGCTTGTGGGGCATGGCCGAGGAGCTGCCGCGGCCGGCCACGGCCGGCTCGGCGACCTCGGCGACCTCCGTGCGGGCCAGGTTCTGCACGTCGATCGCGATCTTGCCGAGGGCTCCGGCGGTGAAGGCGAGCGCGGCGGCGAGGTCCGCGATCGGGGTGCGCAGGACGTGCCAGGGCAGCGCGGGCCGGGCCAGTCCGGTCTCGTCCGCGAAGGCCCCGACGAGGTCGTCCAGGTAGGCGCCGGGCTCCGGGGAGCGCTTCGCGCCGTCGATCCGGGCGTATTCGAGGTAGCCGGCGAGCGTGCCGGCCGCGCCGCCGAGCGACACCGGAAGCCCGTCCTCCTGCACCCGGGCCAGCCGCCGGTCGGCGTCCAGGACCAGCTGCCGCCAGCCGGCCGCCTTCAGTCCGAAGGTGGTGGGCACGGCCTGGAGGGCCAGCGTGCGTCCCGCCATCGCCGTGTCGCGGTGCTCGCCGGCCAGCAGGGCCAGGGCCTCGGCGGTCCGGGCCAGATCGGCCCGGATCAGCTTCAGCGTCCGGCCGGCCACCAGCATGGCGCCGGTGTCGAAGATGTCCTGGCTGGTGGATCCGCGGTGCACGTACTCGGCGGCCCCGGTGCCCTGCGTGTCCTGCTCCGCCACCACCCGGGTCAGCGCCTGCACCAGGGCGACCACCGGGTTCGCGGTCTCCCGGGCGGCCAGCGCCAGGGCCCGCAGGTCGAGGTTCTCGGCCCGCGCCGCACGGGTGACGGCTTCGGCGGCCGCCCCGGGGAGGGTCCCGAGCCGGGCCTGGGCCCGGGCCAGGGCGGCCTCGGCGTCGAGCATGGCCTGGAGCCAGGCCAGGTCGGAGACGGCCTCCTCGGCGGGGGTGCCGGCCCGTACCGGCGACAGCAGCCCCGCGTCGGTGAGCGCGTCGTACGCGGCGGCGCTCATACCAGGACGCCCGTCAGGTCGGTCTCGGCCGGCAGCGGCGCGACGCCGTGCGGGACGACCGTCGCGGCCGGCAGGGCCAGGACGGAGCGGGCGATGGAGTCGGAGTCGCCGAGGGTGACCGAGTCCACGCCGGGGCGGATGCCGGCCGCGGTGACCCAGTGCACGGACTCGGTGGGGACCCCGTACGCGAACCGGCGCGGGTGGGCGCGGCCGCGGGCGTCGAGGAGCCGGTAGGGCCGCTCGGTGACCGCGAGGCCGCCGGACTCGTAGCTGGCGCCGTCGGGGCCGGAGATCCGGTAGGTGGTGCACTGCTCGGTGTCGAGGAGGTGGCGCAGCAGCGGGTCGTCGGTGCGGCGCAGGTCCGGCTCGGGCAGGCGGGCCTCGATCAGGACCGTGGAGCGGATCGCTTCGCCCGGGACGGTGCGGGAGGCGGCGATGAACGTGGCGTCGTCACCGGCGGCCGTGTCGACGCGGATCTCGGTCCCGGGACCGGTCAGGACGAGCACCCCGGCGTCGATCAGGGCGATCATCTCCTCGATGCGCGAGGCCGGCGGACCGATGGAGAGGAAGGCGTTGAGCGGCGTGTACCAGCCCTCCAGGTCGTCGCGGTGCGAGTCGGCGGTCAGGCCGCCGTGGTCCACCGCGAGGCGGATCTCGTTGCGCAGGTCGCGCATCGTGTCCAGGGCCGCCTTGAGGGGGCCGCTCAGATTGCCGGCCCGGGCCTCCTCGACGTCCTTGGCCAGGTAGCCGACCAGCCAGTCGCGGAAGTCCTCACGGCTGGTGAACTCGCGGTCCCCGTAGGGGCGGGAGAGCTTCTCCCAGTCCCAGCGCTGCGACGCGTCGATGCCGTAGACGTCCAGCAGCGAGTCCCGGTCCTCGGCGGACTCCAGGGACAGGAACCGCCGGGTGAAGCCCTCGCGCTCGTCACCGCGGCCCTGGGTCTCCAGCAGGGTGCCGTAGTAGACGCTCTCGGTCTCGCGGGAGATCAGCGGCCACAGGTCCGCGGAGAAGCTGATGCCCTCGCCGTCCTCGGAGCGCCGGCGCAGGTCGGCGATCTTCCCGGGGGTGAGCAGGCGCGGCAGGTAGCGGCCGTAGGCGCCCTTCTCGTTCTCGCCGCGGGCGTGGTACGGGATGCCCCGGCGCGAGCTGGCGTACAGCTTCGGCTCGTTGCCGGAGGCCTTGTAGACGAGGCGGCCGTCCTCCTGCCGGACGAACTCGCCGCCGCGGCCGGCGGTGAAGAGCGCCATGTGGTCGAAGAAGTTCAGGCCGAGGCCGCGCAGCAGGACGTTCTCGCCGGGCTTGACGACGTTCAGGTTCAGGTCCGCCGGGTTGGCGGGCGTGACGTACGTGAGGTGGTGGATCCGGGCGAGGCTCGCGGTCTTCGCCTCGCGGGGCGTCAGCCGCGCCGGTACGTGGCCCTGCGCCATCACGATCGCGTCGAGCTTGTTGAGGCGGGTGCCGTTCTCCAGCCGGATGCCCTGCTGCCCGCCGGGGCTGCCGTGCGTGTCGGCCATGGCCACGGCCCGGGAACGGTGCACCTCGACGGTGACGTTCGCGGGGGCGTTCGCGACGACCCGCTCGAAGGTGGCGCGCAGGTAGCTGCCGTAGAAGGCGCGGGTCGGGTAGGTGTTCGGGCCCAGTCGGCGGGCCTCGGCCAGGGTCGCCTCGTCGGCGGAGCCGCAGGCCACGTCCTTGGCCCACTCGTAGAGGCTCGGACCCGGCTCGATGGGGCCCTCGGTGCGGACGCTGTCGTCGGTGTAGATGGTGATCTGGGAGGCGACCGTGTTCATCAGCAGGTGCTGGGACTGGTCGGAGCGCCAGACCTGGCCGGCGCCGGGCGCCGAGGGGTCGACCACGTGGACGGTGACCGCGGAGTGCGTGGGGTTGCGGCGCTCGTTGGCGCACAGGCGCTCCAGTACGGAGAGGCCGCGCGGGCCGGCGCCGATGATGGCGACCTGGAGGTGTCCCTGCTTCTGTCCCTGGTTCGTGTTCATCGCTGCTCTCCGTTCGGGGCGGTGTTCTCGTCGAGGGTGCGGGCGCCGTGCATCCAGGCCACGTAGTCGTGGAGCTGGTCGGTGGTGAGGGCCGAGAGGTGCTCGTTGCGGGTGGCGACGGCGTCGCCCGAGGTGTGCCAGAGCTTGATGCTCTCCCGGGCGAGGAGCTGGATCTTGCCGGTGCGCTCGTGCCGCTCGGCGTTGAACTTCTCGAAGCGCTGAGGGAGTTCGCCGGAGCCGCAGTCGAGCAGGTCGCCCAGGATCACGGCGTCCTCCAGGCCCTGGCAGGCGCCCTGCGCCACGTAGTGGAGCATCGGGTGGGCGGCGTCCCCGAGCAGGGCGACCCGGCCGTCGGTCCAGGTGTCGACCGGGTCCCGGTCGACGAGGACCCAGGACTTCCACCCCTCGCCGAGGGCGAGCAGGCGCTGGGCGTCCTCGCCGAGGGCGGCGAACTCACGGCGGATGTCGTCCGCGGTGGCGGGGACTCCGGCGAGGGCCTCGGTGGCGTGGTTGTCGCTGCTGGCCGCGAGGTTGAGGTACTTGCCGCCGGCGATCGGGTAGTGCACGAAGTGGCAGTGCGGGCCAGTCCACCAGGTCACCGAGGTCAGGTGGCGCAGCTCCTCGGGGACCTGCTCCATCGGGATGACGGCCCGGTAGACGGTGATCCCGGAGTTGCGGGGCGCGCCGTCGCCGACGAGCTGGGCGCGGATCGCGGAGTGGATGCCGTCGGCGCCGATCAGGGCGTCGCCGGTGATCCGCTCGCCGTCCTCCAGGACGACCGAGGCGCTGGTGGCGTCCTGCTCGTACCCGACGGCGGTGACGGCGCTGCGCAGTTCGATGGCTTCGGAGGCCTGGCAGGCCTCCAGCAGCTTGGTGTGGAGTTCGGCGCGGTGGACGACGGCGTACGGGTTGCCGAACCGCTCGCGGTAGCGCTCGGTCAGGTCCATGCTGACCACGTGCCGGCCGGTGACCCCGTCCATGAACCGGAGCTCGTCCATCCGGACGGCGGTGGAGCGGACGGCGTCCCCGAGGCCGAGGCGGTCGAGGGCGTGCAGGCCGTTGGGGGCGAGCTGGATGCCGGCGCCGATCTCGGCGAATTCGGGGGCGCGCTCCAGGACGAGGACCCGGTGGCCCTGACGGGCGGTGGCGAGCGCGGTGGCGAGGCCGCCGATTCCGCCGCCGACGACGATCAGCTTCGACATCAGACCTTCTCCTCGGTGCGCTGCTGGCCGGCGCCGGCGCCGGAGGCGATCAGGCGGGCGAGTTCGAGCCGCTTGATCTTGGTGGTGGCGGTCTGCGGCAGGTCGGACTGGCGCCACTGGACGGGGTCCGCCATGGCGGGCAGGCCCGCGGTGGCGGCCTTCCATGCGGCCGGGTCGAGGGGCTTGTCGTCCTTGGTGCAGACGACGGGGACGGCGCGGCCGCTCTCGTCGGGGATGATGATGACCTCGGCGAGCTCGTCCAGCCGGGTGAAGAGGGTGTCCTCGGCGGCGAGGGTGGAGCCGAAGCCCTCGATCAGGTCGACCTCGCGGTCGAGCAGGTGCACGCAGCCCCACTTGGTGCGGTAGCCGACGTCGCCCATGCGCCACCAGCCGTCGGTGACCTGCTTGTCGTAACGTTCCTGCTCGCCGAGGTAGGTGACGATCCGGCCGTCGCTCTTGACCTCGATGAAGCCCGGGTTGGTCTCGGACGGCGGCAGTCCGTTGCGGCTGACGACGCGGACGTCGGTCATGCCGGGGAAGGGCATGCCCACGCAGCGGCCGTCGGCGTCGAGCCCGCGGCGCTTGGAGAAGGAGCGGGCGACGGCCGGGCCGATCTCGCTCTGCCCGTACAGCTGGCCGAAGACCGGTGCCCTGCGCTTCGTCGCCTTGAGCAGCCGCTGCACGGTGCGCGGGTGGATGGCGTCGAAGGTGCTGCTGAAGAGCTTCACGTTCGACAGCGGCCCGCGGGGGTCGTCGGCCATCTCCTCCCACTCCATGAAGGAGTTGGGGTGGGCTTCGAGGATGCCGGGGCGCAGCCGGGCGAACAGGTCGGCCGCCTGCTTGGGGTCGGAGTCGGCGAGGACGACGATCGGGAAGCCGCGGAAGAGGGAGATGGCGAGGGCGGTGATCAGCCGGGAGTGGACGAAGGAGACGTGCATGGCGATGGTCTCGCGGCCCGGTATGAGCGGCTTGGTGATCGTGGCCTGCGGGCGGTAGCGCGCCTGGAGGGTGGCGCCGGTGTGGACGGCGAGCTTGGGGGTGCCGGTGGTGCCGGAGGTGTGCGTGATGAGCGTCGGGTGCTCGGGCGGCATGGTCACGGCGGGGACCCGGGGCACCCCGGCGAGCGAGGCGAGCTCGGTGGCCTCCTGGTAGCTGCCGGAGGTGAGCAGCACCTGCTCGGCCTCCGCGAAGACCGAGGCGGGCAGCTCGGTCTCCAGCTTGTCCTGGTCGGTGAGCAGGTAGGGCTGGTCGGTGCGGCGTACGAGTTCGGCGACGGTCTCGCCGTCGAGCTTGGGGGACAGCAGCACCGGGACGGCGCCGATCCGGGCGACCGCGCAGGCCAGCAGGGTGATGTCGAAGCCGTCGGACTTGTAGACGACGACCCTGCGGCCGGGGCGGACCTTGGCGGCCCAGAGCCGGGAGGCGAAGTCGTCGATCAGGTCGGCGACCTCGGCCACCGTCGCCCGGCGGCCCAGGGCCGGGGCTATGTCCAGGTCGTGGTCGAGGATCACGACGTTCGTCGGATGCTTTCTCGCGGCCCGCTCGAAGAGCGTCCCGAGCCGGATTCCCTTGTTCCCGATGCGCTGCAGAATCATCGTCTGGCTCTTTCCACGTCAGCTGTGATGGAGGTGAGGTGCCGAATCGGACGGTTCGGGGTGCTCAGGCGCCGGTCCGGACGGGGCCGTTCCCGGCGAGGTCCTTCTCGATGACGACCTTGATGCGTTCGAGGGTGGTGGCGAGGTCGCCGGCGACCTTCTCGCCCCACTCGGCGAAGAACTGCTGCTTGCGGTCCTCGTCCATCTCGGCGGTGATGCCGGTGATCCCCTCGGTGGCGGCGCCCATCCGGAAGTGGTGGACCAGCAGGCTGCCTTCGCCGTCGGGCTCGATGGAGAAGCCCCAGACGCTGTCCTGCTTCTCGCCGGAGCTGTTGTGCATGGCCCACTGGAAGGTCCGGCCCGGCTCGGCGGCGACGACCTCGGCGTAGGTCGACCACTTGCCGCGCACCACGGGGGCCCAGGAGACGACGTCCTCGCTGCGCTCGTTCTCGCCGTGGAACACCGAGCCGACCGCGCCGGGTGCTCCGGTGGTCCACTCCCCGCCGAGGCACTCGGGGCTCCACTCGCCGCTCCGGGCCAGGTCGGTGACCACGGCGTACACCTCGGCCGGCGTGGCGGAGACGTGGATCTGGGCTCGCGACCGGAAGAGGGGCGTCTGGGTGTCGCTCATGGGGATGGGCCTCCTTTGGACTGGAACGTCTCAACTGCGGTGTTTCGGCGCCGTGTTTGGCGCCTCCCACTTCCTGAACCATACAGTTCAGTTCAACTGAACGCAACGGTTCAGTTCAGTTGGGATCTAGACTGGGCACCGCACTTCCGAGGAGTAGGGACCGACATGACCGCACGGAGCAGCGCACGGACCGGCACCACCGAGCCCCACCAGGCCGTTCCCACGGGGGCGCGCGCGGCGCGCAAGCGCGAGGCCATCCTGGAGGCGGCGCGCACCGTGTTCCTCCGCGAGGGCTTCGGGGCCGGAGTGGACCAGCTCGCCGCCGAGGCCGGCGTCTCCAAGGTCACCATCTACAACCACTTCGGCAGCAAGGAGAACCTGTTCAACGCCGTCATCGGGCAGACGCTCGACGAGGCGCTGGAAGTGGCCCAGTCGGTGATCCAGGCCAAGCTCGCCGAGTCGGACGACGTCCGCACCGACCTGCTGGAGGCCTGCCGCACCTGGGTCGCCGGCCTCACCACCCCCGAGGTGCTGGCGCTGCGCAACGTGATCGCGGGCGAGCGCCACCGCTTCCCCGAACTCGGGGCCACCTGGCAGGAGGAGGGCCCAGGCCGCCAGCACGCGGCCCTGGCCACGGCCCTGGGCCGGCTCGACGACCGCGGTCTGCTCCGCATCCCCGACATGGAGCTGGCCGTCCTCCAGCTCTCCGGCCTGGTCCTGTCCCCCCACCTGGTCTACGGGGTGTACGGCACGGCCCTCGACGAGGACCTCGCGGAGCGCCTCATCCAGGGCGGCGTGGACATGTTCCTCCACCAGTACGCCGTGAACGAGGTCTGACCGGGGCCGGAGGGGGGAGCCGAACGGGTCACCGGCCCGGCCGCCCGCCGTTTCGCCGGGGCCGTGGCCGCCGGGCGTCCTCAGGGCCGTCCCGTCATCCCCGGCGGGCGCACGACGCCGGCTACGGCACCTCGTTGCGTCGTCGGAACGCCCGAATACGCCCAGTACGGGGACGCCCCTCCGCTTGCGATGCACCGCATCCGACGCCGCGCGCCGATCCACCAGGGCCCACGGGACAGCCCTTAGGGTGGCCATCGCGCACGGGGGAGGCAGAAGCGGAAGAACGGACGGACGTTCATGACGTCGCAGCAATGGGAACGCTCGCTCCTCAGCGCCGCCTCGGGTCCCGCCGCCCCCGTCACCACCGTCACCCATGACGTCGGCCTGCTCGTGCTGCGGCTGGTCGTCGGTCTGACCATGGCCGCCCACGGCACGCAGAAGCTCTTCGGCTGGTTCGGCGGTCCGGGGCTCGACGCGTTCGGCAAGGGCTTCACCGCGAGCGGGTACCCGGCGGGAAAGACCATGGCAGTCGTCGCCGGCCTGTCCGAGACGCTGGGCGGGCTCGGCCTCGCCCTCGGCCTGCTCACGCCGCTGGCGGGCGCGGCCCTGATCGGCGTCTTCGTCAACATCCTCGCCGTGCGGAACCCCGGGACCTACTTCGCCCCCAAGGGCGTGGAGCTCGAAACGGTGCTGCTGGCCGGGGTCGTGGCCCTGACCCTCACCGGGCCGGGCCGCTTCTCCGCCGACCACCTCCTCCCCGTACTGCGGGAGTCGAGGCCGCGGTACGGCGTACTCGGCATCCTGCTGGGCGTGGTGGCGGGCTTCGCGGTCGTCCTCCTGCGCGACTGACCCCGGCGCTCCCCGCCCCCTGCGCTGCCCGCGCGGCCGCCCGCGTCTGCGCTGCCGTTCGCGCCCGCCCCGCTGCCCGCCTTTGCCCGCGTCGCTGCTGTCCGCGCGTGCCGTCCGCGTCCGCGCATCTCTCCGCGTCCGCGCCGCTGCCCGCGTCCGCGCCCGCGCTGCCGCCCGCATGCGCGTCGCTGTCCGCGTCTGTGCAGACCGGTCATTCCTCCCGGCCGCGGGGACCACGGCCGCCCGCGCTGCCGCCCGCGTCCTCGCCGCTGCCCGCGCCCACGCCGAACCCGCGCCCGCGCACCACCCCCGTCCGCGCCCGTGCGCTGCTGCCCGCGTCCTCGCCGCTGTCGGCGCGTTGCTGCCCGCGCCTGCGCCCACGCCCGCGCTGCCACCCGCGTCCGCGCCCGTGCGCTGCTGCCGGCGTCCTCGCCGCCGCCCGCGCGCTACCCACGCCCGCGCCCTGGCTGCTGCCCGCGTCCTCGCTGCTGCTCGCGCGCTGCCGTCCGCGTCCGCGCCGCTGCCCGCGCCCGCGTCCTGGCTGCTGCCCGCGCGCTGCCGTCCGCGCCTGCGCTGCTGTCCGCGCCGCTGCCCGCGCCCGCGCCGCTGCCCGCGCCCGCGCCGCTGCCCGCGCCCGCGCCGCCGCCCGCGCCCGCGCCGCCGCCCGCGCGCTACCCGCGTCCTGCGCCGCTGGCCGCGCTCGCGCGCTGCCGCCCGCGCCCGCGTCGCCCGTGGCGTCAGTGCAGGGTCAGCCAGGTGACGCCCGCCGCGGCGGCCGCGGCGGCGCCGGCGAGGGCGGCCGGTCGGGAGCGGCGCAAGGTGTACCCGACGAGCAGGGCGGTGAGGGCCACGGCCACCGTGCCGATGACGCCCCGCAACACCCCGTGGCTGTAGCCGAATTCCTCGAAGTGCCGCACGAGCCACACCAGCCAGACCAGCCTCATGACGCCCCCTCCGTGCCCCTGTATGACGCGAAGATCGTAGCTACGTGCCCGAAATGCCACCGGGGGCACCCGCCGGAAGCCGGCGCGGTGCCCCCCGTCGTGGTCGGGTCCGGCGACCGGGATCAGTCCTCGTAGCGGCCCAGGCGGTCCGCCGCGTAGTCGTCGAAGGCCTGGTCGATCTCCTCGGCGGTGTTCATCACGAACGGGCCGGCACGGAAGACGGGTTCGCCGATCGGCTCGCCCGTCAGGAAGAGCAGGTCGGCGCCGATCGGACCGCCCTCGACGCGGACGGCGCCGCCGTCGTCGGCGAGGACGGCCAGTTCCCCGTCGGCCAGCTCGCGCGCGGCGACCCTGCCGCTGCCCGACAGGACGTACACCGCCGCGTTGCGGCCCGCCGGCGCCGGGAGTTCCGCGCTCGCGCCGGGCGCGATCGAGGCGTGCACGACCGTCACCGGGACCTGCGTGTCGAACGGCCCGGTCACACCGAGCGCGGAGCCGGCGATGACCTTGAACCAGGAGCCGTCCAGGGTGCGGACCACCGGGATCTCCTGCGCCGTGTGGTTCTGGGTGCGCGGACGCAGCCCCTTGCGGGAGGCCGGCAGGTTCACCCAGATCTGGAGGTTGTGCTGCAGGCCCCCGGCCGTGCGGAAGGCGTCCGTCGGCTGGGCCGAGTGCACCACGCCCGCGCCCGCCGTCAGCCACTGCACCGCACCGGGCGGCACCACGCCGCGGCTGCCGGTGGAGTCCGCGTACTCGATGTCGCCCTCCAGGACGTACGCGATGGTCTCGAAGCCGCGGTGCGGGTGGTCGGGGGCGCCCTTGGGCTCACCCGGGCCGAGGTCCACCGGGCCGACCTGGTCGACCATCAGGAAGGGGTCCAGCTGCGGGATCCGCGGGGTGGGGAAGGGGCGGCGGACCGGGAAGCCCTCGCCCTCCAGCGTGTGCACCGGCTGCACCACGTCGGCCACCGATCGGAGCGCGGTGGCGGTGGCGGTGGCGGTGGCGGAACCCAGCGTGGTCATGATGCCTTCTCTCGTCGTTCGCGGTCGTCGCTCTCCGGTGGTGATGAGCTGTAATGAACCATACAGTTCAGTTCAGTTCGATGTCAGTTATACGGGAGGGACCGTCCCCGATCAAGTCCTGCGCACCGACCGGCCCGAGTCCTGCGCACCGGCCGGCCCGCCTCCCGCTCACCGACCGGCCCGCCGACAGATGACAGATACGGCCGTCCGCCGTTGTCGGTGCGCCCCGTGCGCGGACAGACTCCTGCTCATTCACCGACGTTCAACTCGCAGGGGCATGCCGGGCACGGCATTCGCTGCGCATGTCACCTTCGCGGAAGGACAGTTCATGCCCGAGCTCAAGATCCTGGCCATCTCCGGCAGCCTGCGCGGCGCCTCGTACAACAGCGCCCTCGTGCGCGCCGCCCAGAAGTTCGCCCCCGGTGACCTGGCCATCGAGATCTACGAGGGCCTGCGCGACATCCCGCCCTACGACACCGACCACGACGTCGACCCCGCGCCGGTCGCCGTGGCCGACCTGCGTCGCCGCATCGCCGAGGCGGACGGCCTCTTCATCGCCACCCCCGAGTACAACTACGGGATCCCCGGTGTCCTGAAGAACGCCCTGGACTGGGCGAGCCGCCCGGCCCTCGCCTCCTCGCTGACCGGCAAGCCGGTCGCCATTGCCGGCGCCGCGCCGACCAACTTCGGCACCGTCCGCGCCCAGCTCGCGCTGCGCCAGATGTTCCTGTGGACGGACTCCAAGGTCGTCGGCAAGCCGGAGCTGCAGATCTTCCGCGCCCACGAGCGTTTCGACGAGCACGGCAACCTGACGGACGAGACCACCGTCGAGATCCTCCAGCAGCTGCTCTCCGCGCTCGGTACGAAGATCCGCGAGACCCGCGCCATCGCCGAGGCCGGCCTCTGATCCGCAGCCGGTCCGTCCGCTGAACCCCCCCGGCCGGAGTCGCCAGCTCCTGCACGCTCCCCCCCTCTCCGAAGGGCCGCTCACACCCCCGTAGCGGCCCTTCGGTCATGCCCGGATCCGGCCATGACCACGGCGGCTCCCGGGCGGCTCCCCGGCGGCTTCCGGGCGGTTTCCGGGCGGCTTGCGCCCCGTTCCGGGAGTTGACGAAGCCTTCCCGACACGGTGCGCGAACACCCCGGGCCCTTGCGAGGATCGCCCCATGCGTGCAGCTTTCATCGAAGAACTGGGCCCCGCCGAGAACATCCGTTACGGCGACGTCGCCCCTCCGGCCCCCGGCCCCACGGACGTCCTGGTCGAGGTCGAGGCGGTCTCCGTCAACCCCGTGGACACCTTCGTCCGGTCCGGGCTCTTCCGCACCCCCGTCGAGTTCCCGTTCGTGATCGGCCGCGACCTGGTCGGCACGGTCGTAGCGGCCGGACCCGGCGCGCCCGGCTTCGCGCCCGGCGACCGCGTGTGGTGCAACAGCCTGGGCCACGGCGGCCGCCAGGGCGCCGCCGCCGAACTGGCCGTCGTCCCCGTCGACCGGCTCTACCGCCTGCCCGCCGCCGTGGACGCCGCCGAGGCCGTCGCCGTCGTGCACCCCGCCGGCACCGCCTACCTCGCCCTCTTCACCCACGGCCGCATCCGCCCCGGCGAGACCGTCCTCGTCGCCGGCGCCGCCGGGAACGTGGGCAGCGCCCTGATCGTCATGGCCGTCGAGGCGGGTGCCCGGGTCATCGCCACCGCCTCGGCGCGGGACGCGGGCCACTGCCTCGAGCTCGGCGCCGAGGCCGTCTTCGACTACAAGGACCCCGACCTCGACGACCGCATACGCGAGTTCAGCCCCGGAGGTGTCGACGTCCACATCGACACCTCCGGGACGAACGACCTGGCCGGAGCCGTCGCCCTGCTCGCGCCCCGCGGCCGGATCGTGCTCCTCGCCGGTGCCCGTTCCCAGCCCGTCCTGCCGGCCGGGCCGCTCTACATGAAGGACGGCTCCGTCGTCGGCTTCGTGATCTCGCACGCCACCTCGGCCGAACTCGCCGAGGCCGCTGGGGCGATCAACCGCCTGCTGGCCAACGGCAGGCTGCGCGCCCGCTCCATCGAGCGGGCTCCGCTGTCGGACGCGGCCCGTACGCACCGGCGCATCGAGGACGGCGAACTGCACGGCAGCCGCGTCGTCCTGCTGCCGAAGGAGTCCTGACGCAGACCCCGCCGGCCGACCTGACGGACTGAGTCGGCGGCGCCCCCTGCCGCTGACAGTGACTGCCAGACTCGCCGCATGGACGATTCCCCGGAGGCCCAGGCCCAGGCCCTGGCCGCCCCGCGCAGCACCTGGGTGCGGTTCGCGATCCTCGGCGCCGTGCAACTCCTGCTCAACGCCTCGGTGTCGGTGACCTTCGCCGCCGGCCCGGCCATGCAGCGGGAACTCGGCCTGAGCCGGATCGACCTCATCCTCGACAGCGCCGCCTACGGCCTCGCCTTCAGCGGCCTGCTGCTGCTCGGCGGCCGGCTCACCGACCGGACGGGGCAGCGCCGGCTGTTCACCCGGGGCACGGCCCTGTTCGCCGTCGCCTCACTCGCCGCGGCGCTGGCCCCCAGCTCGCACACCGTCCTCGCCGCCCGCTTCCTTCAGGGCTGCGGGGCCGCCCTCGCCGCCCCGGCGGCCATGGCCCTCCTGCGGGTCGTCTTCCCCGAAGGCCGGGCCAGGGCCGCCGCCCTGGCCCGCTGGGGTCTGCTGGCCAGCCTCGGCGCCGCCGTCGGCATCGTCCTCAGCGGAGCGCTCGTCACCTGGCTGACCTGGCGGTGGAGCTTCGGGCTGCTCGCCGCCGCGGCCACGGCCGTACTGGCCCTGGCCCCCCGCTCGTTGCCGGCCGGGCCGGCCCCCGTACGGGTCCCCGTGGACCTTCTCGGCGCGGTGCTCGGCACGCTCGCGCTCTCCACCCTCGGCTACGGCCTCGTGATGGTCGGCCCGCACGGCTGGGCCGCCACCGAGGTGCTCGCCCCGCTCGCCCTCGGCGCGGTCCTGCTCGCCGTGTTCGTCGCCGCCCAACAGCGCGTCCGCGCACCCCTGCTGCCGCTCGCCTTCCTCGCCTCGCGCCGCCGGGCGACCGCGCTGGTCTGTGCGCTGCTCGGCCCGGCGATCGGTGCGAGCACCGCCTTCCTGCTGGCCCTCTACTTCCAGCAGGTGCGCGGCTATTCGGCCTTCCAGAACGCGCTGGCCTTCATCCCGTACAGCGCGATGCTGCTCGGCGTCGGCTTCCTGGCGGGGCGCATCGTCGCCCGCCACGGCGTCCGCGCGGTGGCGGTCGGCGGACTGGCCGTCATCGCCGCGGGGCTGTTCCTCATCGGCGGCGTGGGGCTGCGCACGGGCTCGACCCCCTGCGTCCTGGCCGGGCTGGTCATCCTGTCGGCGGGGATCGGCACACTGATGTCCGCCGCGGTCGTGGGGGCCGTCAGCGGGGTCCCGGAGGAGCAGTCCGCGCTGGCCGGGGCGGTGGTCAACACGGCCATCCTGGCCGGTCCGACCATCAGCCTCGCCCTGATCACCTCCGCCGCCGACGCCCGCACGGCCACCCTGCTGGCCGCCGGTGATCCGGCCGCCGCGACCGGCGGGTACGCGTTCGCCTTCGAGGCGGCCTGCGCGGTGTTCGTCCTGGCCATCGGCCTGGCCGGGTACGGGCTGGCGCCGGACCGCCGCCCGGTCCGCCGGGAGCGGCCGCGGACCGCCGAACGGCAGGCAGAACACTCCTCCACTCCGGCCTGACCAAGGGGGGCAGGCCGGGGTGGAGGTCCCGGACCCGACCAGGGTCACTCAAGGTGACGGTGGCACGGGTGCAGCAAGCGGGGTGGCTGACGATATATGTGCAGGTAGGCGGGTTTTGGTCAGTGATTCACGGTGTGTTTGGAGGGGGGCGCGGCCGCGTCTCCGGTTGCCGAATGTGACGGCGTGGCGGTGAGTGGACAGGGGCGAACCCCGTGCCCCCCGACTCTGAACAGGAGAGCATCTTGCACCGCATCACCCGCTACACCCTCCCCGCCGCCCTCTGCGTGACGCTGCTCGGCGCGTCCCCCGGTCTGGCCGGTGCCGCCGACGCCCCCACCAAGGCGACCACTCCGGCGAAGAAGGCCATCCCCGGCGCCGAGGCGCTGACCGCGCAGGTCGAGTCCCTGGGTGCCGCAGGCAGCCTGATCACCCCGGTCACCAACTTCCTCGGGGAGGTCCTGAGGTCACCGGACGGCAAGCTCCCGGACGCGGACCTGGCCGCGCACAAGCAGAAGATCGAGGCTGCGCTCGCCAGCCTGAGGAAGACCTTCGCGGCGGCGGCCCCGGCGGCCCCCGAGGCCGCGGCCAAGCCGCCGGCGAACACGCCGATGACCCCGGTGGTGGCCCCGGTGGTGACCCCGGTGGTCCTGCCGAACGCACCGGCGGACGAGAACCCGGTGGACGAACCCCCGGCAGAGGCGGCCAAGCCCCCGGCCACCCCGGCCAAGCCCCCGGTCGAGGCAGTGAAGCCGCCGGTCGAGGCCGTCAAGCCCCCGGCGGAGGCCGTGAAGCCCCCGGCCCAGGTCGTGAAGCCGCCCGCGGAGGCTGTGAAGCCCCCGGCCGAGGCTGTGAAGCCCCCGGCGGAGGCCGTGAAGCCCCCGGCCCAGGTCGTGAAGCCTCCGGTCGAGGCTGTGAAGCCCCCGGCGGAGGCTGTGAAGCCCCCGGCTCAGGTCGTGAAGCCTCCGGTCGAGGCTGTGAAGCCCCCGGCGGAGGCTGTGAAGCCCCCGGCTCAGGTCGTGAAGCCTCCGGTCGAGGCCGTCAAGCCCCCGGTCGAGGCCGTCAAGCCCCCGGCGGAGGCTGTGAAGCCCCCGGCCGAGGCCGTCAAGCCGCCCGCGGAGGCTGTGAAGCCCCCGGCGGAAGCGGTGAAGCCTCCGGCCGAGGCCGTGAAGCCCCCGGTCGAGGCCGTCAAGCCGCCCGCGGAGGCTGTGAAGCCGGTTGAAGCCGCGCAGCCGGCCGTGCCCCCGGCGGCAGTCGTGAAGCCTCCGGCCGAGGCCAAGCCCGTCACGCTTCCGGCCGCCGTGCCGGCCGTGGCGCCGGCCGGGATGAACCGGGCCGTGAACCGCGCCCGCCTGGACGCCGTGACCGCCGCCGTCGACCACCTCAAGGCCTCCATCGACGAAGTCGCCAAGGCGGCCGGCCCCTGCAACTGCACGACCGACGCCAAGGCCAAGGCCACGAACGTCATGGCCGACCTCGGGACCACAGTGGTAGCCGTCTTCACCGGCCTCGGACTGCCCGGCATGCCCGCCGCCGCCCCCGCGGAACCGGCCGACTAGCGCCCCGGCGCCGAGCCGGCCCGGCCGTCGCCGCACCCGCGGAGGCGGCCCGGCCGGCACCCCCGGCGCCGAGCCCCCGTCCGCCCCCGGCGCCGCCCCCGGCACCGGGGGCGGACGGGCGACCTCGTACGACCCCTCCGTGCGACCGCGCGACCTCACGAACACCCTTGACGCGCCCCGCCGCCCGGTGGACGCTCCCGGCTCTCGCACCAGAACGGTTGCAGCTGGGGGGCCGCCATGCCGGAGCAGTCTGTCGGATCAGGATCAGGATCAGGGTCAAGGCCAGAGTCAGAGCCGGAACCGGAATCCGAACCCGTCCGGACGGCGGGGGAGCTGCGCGCACGGCTCGCAGCGCACGGAGCGCGCTGGTCCGTCATCGAGCACCTCGCCGACGAGGAGCCCGTGCCCCGGCCCTCCCTCGGCCTGGAACCCGGGGCGAACCTCACACCCGCCGAGGAGGCCGGCTCCGTCGATCTGCGGGGGCTCATCGGGCACGAGAGCGGCAATCCGCACCTCACCCGGCGGCGGGCGGCCCACGGGCTGCTGCCCGGTGTGCAAGGGGCGGCCGTCGGGGCCCGGCCCGCCGCCGTCGACTGGCGCAGCCGCTGGGGCTGGCCGTGGATCACCAAGGTCAAGGACCAGAACCCGTGCGGTTCCTGCTGGGCCTTCGGCGCCGCAGGCCTCGTCGAGTCCATGGCCCGCATCGAGCACGACGTCTGGGCGGAGCGCTCGGAGGGGGACGTCCACGACGGTCTGAAGTTCACCTGCGGCCAGGGCTCCAACCCCGAGACCGCCCTCGACTGGATCAAGGGCAACGGCGGCCTGGCCGATCCGGACTGCTGGCCCTACTCCCCGCCCCCGGCGACCGTGCCCGCCGACCGCCGCGACGCCTGGCGCGCCGAGTACACCCCCAGCTGGGACCGGTCCGGCCGTACCGTCCGGATCACCGACTACGTCCGCCTCGGCGACGTGGAGCAGCAGAAGGTCTGGCTCGACACGGTCGGCCCGCTGACGGCCTGCTTCGACGTGTACGACGACTTCTTCGGGCTGGGCTCCGGTGTCTACCACCGCACCAGCGACCGCCTCGCGGGCGGCCACTGCGTGCTGATCGTCGGCTACGACGACGCCGCGGGCTGCTGGCTGTTCAAGAACTCGTGGGGTCCGGGCTACCACGTCGGCGGCTACGGGCGGATCGCCTACGGCGAGGTCAGGATCGACCACTGGGCCAAGTGCGGGCTGCGCGGCACCAACGTCGACCCGTGGAGCAAGCGCCGCCTGCACGCCGGCAACGTCTACGAGAGCGGCAACGGCCGCGCCCACCGCAACTTCGAGATGCTCTCCACCGCCGGCGGCGGCCGCCTCCAGCACTGGTGGCGCGAGGGCGATCCCCCCTTCCCCTGGGCCCGAGCGCAGGCCTACGCGAACGACGCCTCCGGCCAGCCCGCCTTCACCGGGACCACGTACAACCGGAACATGGAGTCCCTGCACGTCACCACCGGGGGCCGGCTGCGCCACTGGTACTACGAGCAGTCCGCCGGCGTCTGGCGCGACGGCGGCGCCTTCGGGCCGGGCGACGCCGCGATCGGCTCGACCCCGGCGTTCATCCAGAGCGACTACGGCAAGCCGGGCAACTTCGAGGTGGTCGTCCGCACCGCCGACGGGCGCCTGAACCACTGGTGGCGGATCAACGGCGCCCCCTGGACCTGGAACGACGGCGGCCGTTTCGCCTCCGGCATCGCCCACTTCGGGCCCGCCCTCGTGCAGACCCGCAGCCGCCACCTCGACCTCGTCGCCACCCGTGCGGACGGCCGGATGCAGCTGTGGTGGCGCGACGACCCGAACGGGTTCACCTGGCGCCCCGGGGAGGTCTTCGGCAGCGCCATCACCTCCGCGCCCTGCCTGATCGAGGCGCAGTACGGGGCGCTGGACGAGGACACCGCCGGGAACTACGAGCTCTGCGCGGTCGGCGGAGGAGGCCGCGTCGAGCACTGGTGGCGGGGCAACGCCTCCGGTTCCGCATGGACGCGCAGCGCCGAGTTCGGCCACGACGCGCTCGCCGTCACCGGGATGCTCCAGGGCAGTTTCGGGTTCAACCTGGAGGTCATCGTCCTGCGCACGGACCGCCGGCTCCAGCACTACTGGCGGGACCCGGCGGGCTGGCACGAGGGGCCGGTGATCGGCCCCGTCTGAGCGGGAGGTCGGCGGGGTGGAGGTACGCAAGGTCGCCCTCGGCGCCGGTGAGTCGTACGAGCTGCGCCTGACCGGGCGCGGCGCCCGCGGGTACGTGTGGACCTGGCAGGTCAGCGGGGACGCGGACGCCGTCAGCGTGGACGAGGCCCCGCCGCCGCCCGTGCAGGTCCTGCCGGGAGCGCCGCTGGAGCGGACGTACGTCGTCCACGGCCGCTGCCCCGGCGGACGGGCCCGGATCCGCTTCGCGCAGATCCGCCCGCCCTACCCGCAGGAGGCCCCGTACGACGAGTTCGTCCTGGAGGTGGAGGTCACGGCTGCGGCCGGGGGCGCGGCGCCCGCCCGCTGAGGACCCGGTGCTGTACGGCTTCCAGCGGGCCCCGCCCGAAGCGGCGCAGCCACAGCCGGGACGCGGTGAGCAGGGCGAGGCTCACCGCCGCCCACAGGCCCATCACCCACCAGGGGCCGCTGGCGCCCAGCCGGTCGGCGAGGCCCCAGCCGATGCCGTAGCAGAGCAGCATGCAGAGCAGGTTCTGGCCGACGTAGCAGGACAGGGCGGTGCGTCCGACGGAGCCGAGGGCGCCGGCCCCGGGCACCCGGAACCGGTCCAGGGCGCAGCCGATCAGGCCGATGTACCCGACGGCGACCAGCGGGGCGATGCCGTAGCGGCCCAGGACGAAGAGGTCGGGGCCACCGAGCGCGGCGGCGGCGCCCAGCGGCAGCCCGAGGCCGAGGCCCCAGGCGGCCATCCGGACCCGGATGCGGCGCCCGCCGGCGGTCGGCGCGAAGGCGCCCGCGCGGTGCAGCCGCACGCCGAGGAGGAACAGGAAGACGAGCAGTCCGAAGGAGAAGACGGGCTCGATGCGCAGCGCGAGGGCGTGGTCGAGGCGGAAGCCGACCTGGTCGAGGTAGCCGCGGTGGGCGTACAGCGCGACCGCGGCGGGATCCGGGGCCTTCGGCCCGGAGTCCGGCCGGGCCAGGTCCCCGAGCGTCACGAGGCCGACCAGGGTCAGGTGGAGTGCGGCCGCGGTCCACATCGCGGCCCCGCGCACCCGCTCGGAGCGGGCGAGCAGCCAGGCCACCAGCAGGGCGGTGACCGCGTACCCCATCAGCACGTCCCAGGCGAAGACGAGGACGAAGTGGACGGTCCCCTCCAGTAAGAGGAACGCGGCCCGGCGCGGATAGGGGCCCGGCCACGGCGCGCCGCGGCGGGCGGCGGAGTCGTACTGGATGGCCAGGCCCACCCCGAACAGGATGGTCAGCAGGGACAGGAACTTCCCGTCGGCGAGGAACCGGAACAGGGACTCGGCGATGTGTGCGGCGGACGGGTCGGAGAGCGGGTCGGGTGCGTTCAGGCCGCCCTGGAGCACGGCCCACTCGGAGCCGGGGGAGGCGAAGATCCAGACGTTGGTCATGAGCGTGCCGAGGATGGCGGCACCGCGCAGGACGTCGAGGAGCGGCAGCCGGGTCGCGGTCACGCCGGGGGCGACGAGAGTGGTGTGGGCCATGGGTCCAGCGTCCCGGCGCGCGGCGGCCCGGACGTCCTGCCGGTGGACGAAGCCCGGGTACATCCTTCGATGCAGCGGCCCCGGCGGCGGTCCACATCGCGGACGGGGCGACCGGTGCACCGCTCATGTATCTATCCTGTGCGCATGCCGTCAGCCGCGCCCCCCTCCCTGACCGCCACGGGCACCGCCCCGACCACCACGGGTAACGCCCCGACCGCCGTCACCGCCGCCGAACGCGTGTACCGGCACGTCAAACAGGCCGTCCTGGTGGACCGCCGCTACGAAGGCGGCACCCTGCTCACCGAAGGCGAACTCGCCGACGCCGTCGGGGTGTCCCGCACCCCGGTCCGTGAGGCGCTGCTGCGGCTGGAGACCGAGGGGCTGCTGAAGCTGTACCCGAAGAAGGGCGCACTGGTGCTGCCGGTCTCCGCGCAGGAGATCGCCGACGTCATCGAAACCCGGCTGCTGGTCGAGGAGTTCACCGTACGCCGGGCCGTGCCGGCGCCGCCCGGCCTGCTGGAGCGGCTCGCCGCCCTGGTCGAGGAGCAGCGCCGGCACGCCGCGTCGGGGGACCTGCCCGCGCTGATGGCCGCCGACCGGGGCTTCCACGCCGAGATCGTGCGCAGCGCCGGCAACCAGATCCTGAGCCGGCTCTACGACCAGCTGCGCGACCGGCAGCTGCGGATGGGCGTGGCGCTGCTGCACGCGCACCCCGAGCGGGTCGAGCGGACGCTGGCCGAGCACACGGAGATCCTGGACGCGCTGCGGGCCGGGGACGCGGAGACCGCGGCCGCCGCCGTCCGGGCCCATGTGGGCCGGGTCGAGGCGCTGGTGCGCAAGGCCGGCCGGTGACCGGGCAGGTGAACGCGCCGACGCCGTTCAGGGACCCCCCGGGCGGCCGGAAGGCGGTGGCCGTCTGGTCCATCGGCGTCGCCGTCTACTTCGTCGCGGTGATCTTCCGTACGAGCCTGGGCGTGGCCGGGCTGGAGGCGGCGGACCGCTTCCACGTCAACGCCTCCGCCCTCTCGACCTTCTCCCTCCTCCAACTCCTGGTCTACGCGGGCATGCAGGTGCCCGTCGGCCTGATGGTGGACCGGCTCGGCACCAAGCGGGTCCTGACGCTCGGCGCGGTCCTGTTCACGGCGGGCCAGATCGGCTTCGCGCTCTCGCCCACGTACGGGATGGCCCTCGCGGCCCGCGCCCTGCTGGGCTGCGGCGACGCGATGACCTTCATATCCGTACTGCGGCTGGGCACCCGGTGGTTCCCGGCCCGGCGCGGCCCCCTGATGGCGCAGCTGGCCGGCCTGGTCGGCATGGCCGGCAACCTCGTCTCCACCCTGGTGCTGGCCCCCGTCCTGCACGGGGTCGGCTGGGTGCCGGCCTTCGCGGGCAGCGCCGTGGCGGGCCTCCTCGTCCTGGTCCCCCTCACCCTCTTCCTGAGGGACCACCCGGAGGGCCACGAGCCGCCGCCGGCACCGCCGGGCGGCGGGGGCTTCGTACGCCGCCAGATCCGCGACTCCTGGCGCGAACCCGGCACCCGCCTGGGCCTGTGGGTGCACTTCACGACCCAGTTCCCGGCGATGGTGTTCCTGCTGCTGTGGGGCATGCCGTTCCTGGTCGAGGACCAGGGGCTGGCACGGACCACCGCCGCGGGCCTGCTGACCCTGGTGGTGGCCTCGAACATGGGCTTCGGCCTCGTCTACGGCCAGCTCATCGGCCGCCGCCAGTCGGCCCGCATCCCGCTGGCCCTGGGCACCGTCGCCGTCACGGCACTGCTGTGGGCCTCGGTCCTCGCCTACCCGGGCGCACACGCCCCGATGTGGCTCCTCGTCACCCTGTGCACCGTCCTGGGCACCTGCGGACCGGCCTCGATGATCGGCTTCGACTTCGCCCGCCCCGCGAACCCCGCGGAACGCCAGGGCACCGCCTCGGGCATCACCAACATGGGCGGCTTCCTCGCGTCGATGACGACCCTGCTGGCCGTGGGCCTCCTCCTGGACGCCACCGGCGACAACTACCGGATCGCCTTCTCGTCGGTCTTCGCGGTGGAACTCCTGGGTCTGACCCAGATCCTGCGCCTGCGCCCCCAGGCCCTGACCCGCGAACGCACCCGACTGGCCGCCGCCCCCGCCGCGTCCGGAACCCCGTCCGAATCCCCGAGGCCGGCGCCCGCATAGCCCAGGAGGGGCCGTTGCCGGATCACCGCGGCGACGGTCCTACGGGGTCACGGCGAAGTTCGCCAGGATGGCGTCCGCCAGCTCCGCATCGCCCTCGATCTTCACCCGGTCCGCCACCGCGCCCGCACGGACCCGCCCCGCCGCGAGCCGGACGTACGTCTCCCAGTCCGTCGTCAGCGTCACGGCCGGCCCCAGCGAGGGCGCCTTGTCGACCGTCGCACGCCCGTCGGCGCCCACGCGCACCGTCCGCATGAACTCCACCGGGCCGTGCACGTCGACGACCACCGCCGAGTTCGCCGGCGCGCCGGCCAGCTTCGCGACCACCTTCGGCAGCCCGGCGAGCAGCAGGTCCCGCGCCACGTACGCCCCCGGCGAGTCCCAGTTCCCCGGCACGCCCAGCGCCGCCCGAAGGTCCTGCTCGTGGATCCACACGTCGAACGCGCGCAGCCGCAGCGCGTGCTCCAGCGTCACCTGGTCGCCCAGCGGCCCGCGCACCATCGTGGCCGGATCCCGCTTCTCGTTGCGCAGCTGACGCGACCGCCGGATGATCGTGTACTCGAGTTCCGACGTCATCTCCGGCGCGGTGTGGTGCCGCCGGACGTCCACCTGCACCTCCATGTACCGGCTGAACTCGTCGACCACGTGTCGCAGGTCCCTCGCGACGGTGTGGATCGGCCGCGGATCCCCCAGCTGCTCGCATTCGATGCCGATGATGTGTGACACCACGTCACGGACGGACCAGCCAGGGCACGGCGTCGCCCGGTTCCACTCGCCCTCCGCCAGGGGGAGGACCAGCTCGGATATCGCCTCGATGGAATGCGTCCACGCGTCGGCATAGGGCTGGAGGCTGGGATGCGGCTGGACGGTCAACGGGACCCCTCGCGTGCTGTTCAGTGGCGCGTTTTCTGGAAGCGTGTGGACTGCTTCCAAAACTACGCTGCCGGTGAGCGCCCCGGCAGTGCTTTCGTGTGACGATCGTAGGCCCGAGTTGACGGCTTGAAAGCCAGGACGGTGGTACTGTGCGCGCCTCTCTGATCCAAATCGCCGTGACCGACGGGGAGTCGGTCGCCTCACGCCGTGCCCGGGTGGCCGATCTCGTACGGGAACAGGCCGGGTCGGACCTCGTCGTCCTGCCCGAACTGTGGACCGTGGGCGCCTTCGCCTACGAACAGTTCGAGACCGAGGCCGAGCCCCTGGACGGCCCGACGTACGAGGCGATGTCCAAGGCGGCGAGCGACGCCGGGGTCTGGCTGCACGCCGGTTCGGTCGTGGAGCGCGCCGGCGACGGGTCGCTCTACAACACCGCCCTCGTCCTCTCCCCAGCGGGCGAGCTGGCCGCCACGTACCGCAAGATCCACCGCTTCGGCTTCGACCAGGGCGAGGCCGTGCTGATGACGGCCGGTGACTCCCTGACGACCGTGACCCTGCCGGAGCAGACCCTCGGCGTCGCCACCTGCTACGACCTGCGCTTCCCCGAGCTGTTCCGCGGCCTGGTCGACGCCGGGGCCACGACGATGGTCGTCGCCGCGGGCTGGCCGGCCCGCCGCCGGTCCCACTGGACCCTGCTGAACCGGGCCCGGGCCGTCGAGGACCAGTCGTACGTCCTCGCCTGCGGGCTGGCCGGAACGCACGCGGGTGTCGAGCAGGCCGGGCACAGCCTGGCGGTGGACCCGTGGGGCGAGGTGCTGGCCGAGGCGGGCCCCGGCGAGGACGTCCTCACCGTCGACCTGGACCCGGCGAAGGTCGCCGAGACCCGCGAGCAGTTCCCGGCCCTCAAGGACCGCCGCCTGGGCCGCTGAGCCACCACGCCGCGGAACCCTCGCGCTCCCTCTCCGCGATCCGGAGCACGCACACGGCGAGGCGATCGGCAGCGCGGCGTCCGGGTCCTCCGGTCGCCGCGAGCCGTCGTCTCCCCCGGCCACCGCTGGGAGGTGCCCCCGGCGCTCCGGCGTCATCGCGTCCGGCAGGGCGCACGGCCGCACCCGCGTTTTGTCCCGAACCGGGTACTTCATGCCCGCAGCGACGCCCGCGATAGGTTGCCGCCATGCCCCTGCTCTACGTGACCGACCTGGCGTACCCGGCGCGCGGCCGCCGCTACTGCGACGAGGACATCCTCCTCACCTCCCGCCTGCGCGAGCACTTCCCGCTCGCCCTGTGCCACCCGCTGGACGCGGCGGGCATGGCGGCCGGCTTCGACGCGGTGATCGTCCGCAACAGCGGCCCGGTCCTGCACTACCAGGAGGCGTACGACGCCTTCCGCGCCTCCGCCCTCGCCGCCGGCACCCGCGTCTACAACCCGCTCACCGGCCGCGGCGACATGGCCGGCAAGCAGTACCTCCTCGACCTCACGGCCGCCGGCTACCCGGTGATCCCCACGATCGACGACCCCGCCGACCTCGCCAAGCTCCCGTCGGTGCCCTCGTACGCGGTCAAGCCCAAGCAGGGCGCCGACTCCATAGGCCTGACCTTCACCCCGCACCCGGCCGGCCCGGCGGGGGAGAACCTCATCCAGCCGCGCATCGACTTCACGTACGAGGTGTCCTTCTACTTCGTCGACGACGCCTTCCAGTACGCCCTCCACGCCCCGGACCCGGCCCGCCGCTGGGAGCTGGTGCCCTACGAGGCCACCCCCGCGGACCTCGGCTTCGCCCGCAGCTTCATCGAGTGGAACACCCTCTCGCACGGCATCCAGAGGGTGGACGCCTGCCGCGCCCCCTCCGGCGAACTCCTCCTGGTCGAGCTGGAGGACCTGAACCCGTACCTCTCCCTGGACCTCGTGTCCGCGGCGCAGCGGGAGTCCTTCATCACCGCTCTCACCGAATCCCTCCACTCCTTCCTCACCGTCTGATGTCAGAGGGGGATGCCAGGCTTTCCCCATGGACAAGCACACGTTCTGGAAGCTGATCGCGACGGCCCGGTCGGAGGCCGGTCCCGACCAAGTGGCCGCGTATGCCGCACAGTTGCTGGCGCGCCGCCCCGAGGCCGAGATAGCCGAGGCCCAACAGGTGCTGTGGGACCTGCTCGCGGAGTCCTACCGCAGTCCCCTGTGGGCCGCGGCCTACGTGATCAACGGCGGCTGCTCGGACGACGGCTTCGACTACTTCCGCGGCTGGCTCCTGACCCAGGGCGAGGAGGCCTTCGCCCGCGCCCTGACCGACCCCGACTCCCTCGCGGACCACCCCGCGGTCCGCGAGGCGGCGGCGGAGGGCCTGGAACTGTGGGACGAGGAGGCCCTCTCGATCGCCTGGACGGCGTACGAGGCGCGTACGGGCCGGCAACTCCCCTCGGACTCCTTCACGATCAGCTACCCGCCGCTGGACCCGTCCTGGAACTTCGACTTCGACGACACGGCGGAGACCTCCACCCGCCTCCCCCGCCTGAGCACCCTCTTCGCCTAGAGCCCGCCGACGCCGAGACCGACCCCGAACGGCATGGCCGTCCGGCGAGGCAGGGTGGGCGTGAGGTTCAACGCTGATGAGCGCTGCCAGATCGTCCGGGCTCGCTTCGTACGGCCGTGATCCCGCCTTCACAAGCGGATGGCAAGCTTGAAACATGAACGATGCTGCCCAGGCGCCCACCCCCGCGCCCGCACCCCGCAAGCGTGCCCGTGTCCGTGCCCCCGAGCTGATCGGCAAGGGCGGATGGATCAACACCGGTGGGAAGGACCTGAAGCTCGCCGATTTCCGAGGTCGCGTACTGATCTTGGATTTTTGGACCTTCTGCTGCATTAACTGCCTGCATGTCCTCGACGAGCTGCGGGAGCTGGAGGAGAAGCATCGCGACACCGTCGTGATCATCGGCGTGCACTCGCCGAAGTTCGTGCACGAGGCCGAGCACGCGGCCGTCGTCGACGCCGTCGAGCGATACGAGGTGCACCACCCCGTGCTCGACGATCCCGAGCTGGCCACGTGGAAGCAGTACGCCGTACGGGCCTGGCCGACGCTCGTCGTGATCGACCCCGAGGGGTACATCGTCGCGCAGCACGCCGGTGAGGGGCATGCGCACGCCATCGCGCGGCTCGTCGAGGAGCTCGAGGCCGAGCACGAGGCCAAGGGGACCCTGCGGCGCGGGGACGGCCCGTACGTGGCTCCCGAGCCGGTGGCGACCGACCTGCGGTTCCCCGGGAAGGCGGTCCTGCTGCCGAGCGGGAACCTGCTCGTGTCGGACTCGACGCGCCACCAGCTCGTGGAGCTGGCCGCCGACGGCGAGAGCGTCGTGCGCCGCATCGGCAGCGGGGAGCGCGGCTTCACCGCCGACAGCTTCAGCGAGCCGCAGGGGCTCGCGCTGCTGCCCGACGGGTCCGTGATCGTCGCCGATACCGTCAACCACGCGCTGCGCCGCTTCGACCCCGTGACGGGCGCCGTCGAGACCGTCGCCGGGACCGGCCGGCAGTGGTGGCAGGGGTCCCCGACCTCCGGGCCGGCCCTGGAGGTGGACCTGTCCTCGCCGTGGGACGTCGCCTGGTGGCGGGACAAGGTGTGGATCGCCATGGCGGGCGTGCACCAGCTGTGGACCTGGGACCCGCAGACCGGGACCGTCGCCGTCGCCGCGGGGACGACCAGCGAGGGCCTGCACGACGGGCCCGCCCTGGAGGCCTGGCTCGCCCAGCCCTCCGGGCTCGCGGCCGCCGGGGAGGGCCGGCTGTGGATCGCCGACTCCGAGAACAGCGCCCTGCGGTACGTGGAGCCCGAGGGCGAGGGCTACGCCGTGCGGACCGCGGTCGGGACCGGCCTGTTCGACTTCGGCCACCGGGACGGTGACGCCGGCCAGGCCCTGCTCCAGCACCCGCTCGGGGTGACCGCCCTGCCGGACGGCTCGGTCGCGGTGTGCGACACGTACAACCACGCGCTGCGCCGCTTCGACCCGGCGACGGACCAGGTCTCCACGCTGGCCACCGACCTTCGGGAGCCCAGCGACGCCGTGCTCGTCGGCGAGGACATCGTGGTGGTGGAGTCCGCCCGCCACCGGCTGACCCGGCTGCGGCTGCCCGAGGAGGCGGTGCGGGTCGACGCCGTCGCGCACCGCACCCAGCGGGCCGCCACCGAGGTCGCCCCGGGCACGCTCCGCCTCGACGTGGTGTTCCAGGCGCCGGCCGGCCAGAAGCTCGACACCCGGTACGGGCCCTCGACGCGGCTGCTGGTCTCCTCGACGCCGCCGGAGCTCCTGGTGGCGGGCGAGGGGGCCGGGACGGACCTGTTCCGGGAGCTGGCGCTGAACCCGGACGTCACCGAGGGGGTCCTGCACGTCTCCGCGATGGCGGCCTCCTGCGACGACGACCCGGCGAACGAGTACCCGGCCTGCCACGTGCACCAGCAGGACTGGGGCGTGCCGGTGACGGTCACCGCCGAGGGTGTCGCCCGGCTGCCGCTCGTCCTGGCCGGACTCGACGCGTAGGGGTGGACGGACTTCCGGCCGGGGCCCCCAGCGGGCCCCGGCCGGACGGATCAGCCCCTGGTGCGGCTGTCCTCGTCCTCGTCCTCGTCCGCGTCCTGGTCCGCGCCGTTGTCATCCGCGGCCTGGTCGTCCGCCTGGTCTTGGTCCCGGCCGTGGTCCTCGTCGCGCGCCTGGTCTTGGTCCCGGCTGTGGTCCTCGTCCTTCGCGTGGTCCTCGTCCTTCGCGTGGTCCTCGTCCTTGGCGTGGTCCTCGTCCTTCGCGTGGTCCTCGCGCCGGCCCGGGTCCTCGTCCTTGGCGTTGTCCTCCGTCTTGCCGTGGTCCTCGGCCTTGCCGTCCCCGGTCTCGGGCTTCGCGACGTCGGCGATCAGCAGGTTCGGGTCGATGCCGGTGAGGAAGGCGCCGCTGGTCACGTAGACGCGGTGGTGGCGGATCGCCACCGCGGTGGGCCCGGACAGCCCGTCCGCCCTGGTGAGCAGGACGGTGTGGGTGCCGTCGGGCCGGATCAGGACGAGTTCGCCGTCGACGGTGTTCAGTGCTGCGAGCACCGTCGTGCTTTGGCCGGCGAACGCGAAGTCGTCGATCCCCGTCAGTCCGGTGGCCTGCGTCCTGATCGGGCCCGCGGCCCCGTTCTTCTCGATCGGGATCCGCAGCAGCGTGCCCCGGTCGTAGTTCGACACCCAGACGGCGTTGTCGCGCACCTTGATGCCGTTCGCCCCGATGAACGTGGACGGCTCCAGGGCGGCGCCGGTGGCCCAGGCCGTCACCTCGGGCTGTTTGTCGAGGGAGATGCGCCGCACCGTACCGAGGACGGAGTCGGCGACGTAGAGCCGTTTGTGCTGCTCGTCGAGGGCGAGGCCGTTGGCGAAGCCGTTCGCCGGCAGGTCGACGAACTTGGTGACGTTGCCGTTCGGGGAGATCCGGTAGACGCCGCTCTCGGAGGTGCCGGTGTTGTAGGCGACGTAGAGCGACCCGTCCTTGGTGCGGACGATCCCGGACACGACGGCGGCGCCCACCAGGGGGGTCTGCGGGTTCGCGACGGCGGGCAGGGTCGCCAGGAGCCGGGTGGCGCCGTGCCGGTCCACGCGGACCACCTGGCGGGCCAGGGCGAGGGTCAGGTCGGCGGCGCCGTCGGGCTCCAGGGCGATGTTCTCGGGTGTCTGGCCGGCATCGAAGTTGAAGTGGGCGACGATCCGCGGGTCCGTGAGCCGGAGCGAGGGCTTGGGTGACGTGGGCGGCGTCGGCGCGGGGGCCGCGATCGCGCCCGCTGCGGGGCCGGACAGGAGCAGGGCGAGGGCGATGCCCACGGCCCCGCCGGTGCGTGGCGGACGGAGTCTGCGGGCCGTGCGGGGCACGGGGGCCGTTCGGAACAGGCGGGGCACGGGACTCTCCTTGTCGACCGGGGGTGACAGGAGTCCAGAACAACATGACGGATTGTCATCATCGTTTCATCACACCGCACCGGCCCGCAGATCGACCCGCCCGGCCGAAGCCCCGCGCCCGCCCGCCGGAACTTCGGGCGGGCGGGCGCGGGGCGCGGCGCGGGCTGGGCCCGTTCGGCGCGTCAGTCCTCGAGGAAGGCGACGAGCGCGTTCGCGAGCAGGTACGGGTCCTGTGCACCGCACAGCTCGCGTGCACTGTGCATGGAGAGGATCGCGACGCCGATGTCCACCGTCTGGATCCCGTGCCGGGCGGCCGTGATCGGGCCGATGGTCGTGCCGCAGGGCATCGAGTTGTTCGAGACGAACGTCTGCCACGGCACGCCGGCCCGCTCGCACGCCGCCGCGAACACGGCGCGCCCGCTGCCGTCCGTCGCGTACCGCTGGTTGACGTTGACCTTCAGGATCGGGCCGCCGTTGGCGCGCGGGTGGTGCGTGGGGTCGTGCCGCTCCGCGTAGTTGGGGTGCACGGCGTGGCCGGTGTCGGAGGACACGCAGATGCTGCCCGCGAGGGCGCGCGCCCGGTCCTCGTACGTGCCTCCGCGCGAGAAGACGGAACGTTCCAGCACGTTGCCCAGCAGCGGGCCGTCCGCGCCGGTGTCCGACTGCGAGCCGTTCTCCTCGTGGTCGAACGCGGCCAGCACCGGGATGTTGTTCAGCTTGTCGGCGGTCGAGGCGGCGACCAGCGCCGCGACACCCGCGTGCACCGAGATCAGGTTGTCCATCCGCGGGCCGGCGACGAGTTCGCGGTCGCGGCCCAGGTACGAGGGCGGCTCGATGGAGTGGACCATCAGGTCCCAGCCGGCCACGGAGCCCTGGGGCAGACCCTCTTCCTCCTCCAGGAACGCGATGAGGTCGCCCTCCTGGACCTCGCCCAGGCCCCAGATCGGCTGCATGTGGCGCTGCTTGTCGAGCTTGAGGCCGTCGCTGTTGACCGACCGGTCCAGGTGGACGGCCAGTTGCGGGACGCGCAGCAGCGCGCGGTCCACGTTCACCAGCCGCTCGGTGCCGTCCCGCAGGCTCAGCCGGCCCGCCAGGCCCAGGTCCCGGTCGAGCCAGGTGTTGAGCAGGGTGCCGCCGTAGATCTCGACGGCGATCTGCCGCCAGCCCTGTGAGCCCGTGTCAGGAAGCGGCTTGACCCGCAGGTTGGGGGAGTCGGTGTGCGCGCCGACGATGCGGAACGGGGTGTGCGCGGAGGCGCCCTCGGGGACGAACCAGGCGATGAGCGCCCCGCCGCGGAGGACGAACCGGCCCCCGCTGCCCGAGTCCCAGGCGTCCGTTTCCGACAACTGCCTGAAACCTGCCTTTTCCAGCCGCTCGGCCGCATTGGCCACGGCGTGGTACGGCGACGGACTGGCCGTCAGAAAGGTCATCAGATCGTCGGTGTGGCCGCGGTCGAAGCGGGCGGGAGAGCTCATGTGGTTCACCTTAACGACGGTCGTGTTCGCCATGGTCGGGCTGCGGCGGATGGCCGGAACGCCGGGGTTACGGGTCGTGTGGTCCCTTTCCCGGCGGTTTTTCAGCCCGGCGGGCGCTCGAAGCGGCGTTGCAGCTGCCTGCGCTCGCCCCGGCGGATGCGCGGGAGCATCTCCGGGGTCGTCGCGGAGCGCTGCGCGCGTCTCTTGCGTCCGGCGCAGAAGATACAGGCCTCGCCGGGCGGCGCATCCGGATCGATGGGTGCGCCGGGGTGCTCGGAGCAGCCGGAGGCGTTGCGGGGGCGGGACAGTTCGCGGGCCACGATGAAGGCCCGGTGGAGGTCGTCCGCGATCCGTACGAAATCCTCGGGCGGTGAGGAGAAGCCGAGGTGGAAGCGGCGGTCCTCGACGGTGCGCAGGTGCTCGCGCAGTGCCTGGAGGGTGTACGGGGGGTCGGGCACGGGATAGCCCAGCCGGCGCTGTTCCCCCGCGGGCGGGGCGGCTGCGCGGGCGCCGCGGGCGCCCTGGGCGCGCAGGCCCAGACGGCGCCGGTCGTTGCAGATCAGACAGCGGCCCCAGCCGTCGGGCGCTTCGGGGTCGAGGGCGCCGTTGGGGTGTTCGGAGCAGCCGGTGTAGCTCTTGGCGGGGGCGAGTCCGGCGGCGGTCTGGAAGGCGGTGTAGAGCGCGTCCGCCACGGCCTCGTACTCGGCGGGGTGGGCGCCTTCGTACAGCTCCTTCAGATGGTCGCCGAGGCTGCCCACGGCGGCCTGCAGCTCCTTGAGGGCGTACGGCCGCCCGGTCGGGACGGAGTACCCCCTGCTGTTGCCGTGCTGCTCTGCCGGTCTCATGTCTACGAGCGTCCCACGGACCGCCGACATTCGGGGAATGCCCCAGGCCGGGGCACCGTCCCGGGGCCCGCCCGGAGCGTCGTCGGGGCCCGCCCGGAGCGTCGTCCGGGGCTTGGCCGGGCGTGCGTCCGGGGGCCGGGTACGACCACGGCCGGGCCCTCCGGGGAGGGTCCGGCCGTGGGTGCGCGGTGGGAACCGGAGGCTAGAAGGCGGCCTCGTCGAGCTCCATCAGGGTGTTGTCCACGGACTCGGCCAGCGCGCGGGCGACCGAGACGTTCGGCAGGACCTGCGAGGCGAAGAACTTCGCCGCCGCGATCTTGCCGGTGTAGAACGGGACGTCCTTCGCGGAAGCCGTGGCGAGCTTCTCGGCGGCGACGGCCGCACCCTTGAGCAGCAGGTAGCCGACGACGACGTCGCCGGAGGCCATCAGCAGGCGAGTGGTGTTCTGGCCGACCTTGTAGATGTTCTTGACGTCCTCGCCGGTGGCGGTGAGGTCGACGATCATCTGGCCGACGATGGCCTCCAGGTCGACGGCGGCCTTGGCGAGCGCGTCGCGGGCGCCGGCCAGCTCCTCGCCGCCGGCGGCCTCGGCCAGGAACTTCTTGATCGTCTCGGAGAGGACGTTCAGGGAGGCGCCCTGGTCGCGGACGATCTTCCGGAAGAAGAAGTCCTGGCCCTGGATCGCCGTGGTGCCCTCGTAGAGGGTGTCGATCTTGGCGTCCCGGATGTACTGCTCGATCGGGTATTCCTGCAGGTAGCCGGAGCCGCCGAAGGTCTGCAGCGACTGGGCGAGCTGCTCGTACGAGCGCTCCGAGCCGTAGCCCTTGACGATCGGCAGGAGCAGGTCGTTCAGGCCGATCTCGGCGGAGGCGTCCTCGCCCGCGGCCTGCTTGAGCTGGATCGCGTCCTGGACGGAGGCGGTGTACAGGACCAGGGCGCGCATGCCCTCGGCGTACGCCTTCTGCGTCATCAGCGAGCGGCGCACGTCGGGGTGGTGCGTGATGGTGACCTTGGGCGCGGTCTTGTCCATGAAGTTCGCGAGGTCCGGACCCTGCACGCGCTCCTTGGCGTACTCCAGGGCGTTCAGGTAGCCGGTCGACAGCGTCGCGATGGCCTTCGTGCCGACCATCATGCGGGCGAACTCGATGATCATGAACATCTGGCGGATGCCGTCGTGCTTGTCGCCGATCAGCCAGCCCTTGGCGGGGTGCTGGTCGCCGAAAGTCATCTCGCACGTGTTGGAGGCCTTGAGGCCCATCTTGTGCTCGACGTTCGTGGCGTAGACGCCGTTGCGCTCGCCCAGCTCGCCGGTCTCCCAGTCGAAGTGGAACTTGGGGACGAGGAAGAGCGACAGGCCCTTGGTGCCCGGGCCGTGGCCCTCGGGGCGCGCGAGGACGTAGTGGAGGATGTTCTCCTCCATGTCGTGCTCACCGGACGTGATGAAGCGCTTCACGCCCTCGATGTGCCAGGAGCCGTCCTCCTGCTGGACGGCCTTGGTGCGGCCGGCGCCGACGTCCGAGCCGGCGTCCGGCTCGGTGAGGACCATGGTGGAGCCCCAGCGCTTCTCGACCGCTATCTGAGCGACCTTCTTCTGCGCCTCGTTGCCCTCTTCGAAGAGGATGCCGGCGAACGCCGGGCCGGAGGAGTACATCCAGATGGCCGGGTTCGAGCCGAGCAGCAGCTCCGCGTAGGCCCAGATCAGGGAGCGGGGCGAGGTGGTGCCGCCGATCTCCTCGGGAAGGCCGAGCCGCCAGTACTCGGAGTCCATGAAGGCTTCGTAGCTCTTCTTGAAGGACGCCGGAACGGGCGCGGTGTTGGTGGCCGGGTCGAAGACCGGCGGGTTGCGGTCGGCGTCCGCGAAGGAGTCGGCCAGCTCGTTCTCGGCGAGGCGGGCGATCTCGGACAGGACGCTCTTGGCGGTGTCGGTGTCCATCTCACCGAACGGGCCGGTGCCGTACAGCTTGTCGCGGCCGAGCACCTCGAAGAGGTTGAACTCGATGTCTCGGAGATTCGACTTGTAGTGCCCCATGGCGACGGCTCCGTTAAGGCTCGGGAAGACAGGTTCCTCGTACATACCAATCGGTAACGTCATGATGCTACCCGTGGGTAATAAGACGCAACCCCCTGCCCGTCGACTGTGACCAGGGTCAACCCGCGCGCCGGCCGGCCGTGGCCCGCGATCCGGCCGCGGCGCCGTCCGCGACCATGGCGGGAATGCGCGTCCGCGGGGCCGGAGGCGCTCGGTAGGCTTCGCCCTATGTACGGCTACGACCAGAACGTGAGCGCAGGGCAGCAGTACGCCGCCCCGCAGCAGATGGCCGGTGGGTACGGCGAGCAGCCGCTGTACCCCGAGCCCTCGCCGCCGTCGCTCGCCGACGCGGTGCGGGCCTTCACGACCGGGTCGCTGTCCGCGGAGGACTTCCAGCAGATCTTCGCCACGTCGAAGGTCTACTGCCCGCGCGGCGACACCCCCGGCTTCCTGGCGCTGCACAACACGCAGCAGCCGGTGATCCCCATGTTCACCACGCTCAAGGAGCTCCGCCGGTACGCCGGCAAGGAGTCCAAGTACTTCGTGATCACGGGCGCGGAGGTGATCGACCTGCTGCCGACCGGGTACGGCTTCGTCCTCGACATGGAGGGTGACCACCGGATGGTCTTCGACGCCAAGGCCGTGGAGCAGATGGTCGACTTCGCGATGCGCCGCATGTACGGCTAGGCGCCGTTGCTGCACAGACGGCTAGGCGCCGTTGCCGCACAGACGGCTCACCGCCGTCGCCGCGCAGGGCTTCGGGCCCCGGGGAATGTCCCCGGGGCCCTTTCTGTTCTGTCGGGTGTGGCAGAAAGTTCGAGTTTCAACTAAACTCGAAGCAGAAGGAGGTTCCGACCATGCCTGCAGTGACTGTGGAGAACCCGTTGACGCTCCCCCGCGTCGCCGAGCCCGCCCAGGAGACCGCCGCCCGCAAGGTGCTGGCCGTCACGACCGCCCCTGGTGGGTTCGAGGGCGAGGGATTCCCGGTGCGCCGCGCGTTCGCCGGGATCAACTACCAGTACCTCGACCCGTTCATCATGATGGACCAGATGGGCGAGGTGGAGTACGCGCCGGGCGAGCCGAAGGGCACCCCCTGGCACCCGCACCGCGGCTTCGAGACCGTCACGTACCTGATCGACGGAACCTTCGTCCACCAGGACAGCAACGGCGGCGGCGGAGTCATCAACGGCGGTGACACCCAGTGGATGACCGCCGGAGCCGGCCTCCTGCACATCGAGGCCCCGCCGGAGTCCCTCGTCGTGTCCGGCGGGCTCTTCCACGGCCTCCAGCTGTGGGTGAACCTCCCCGCCTCCGACAAGATGATGCCGCCGCGCTACCAGGACATCGGCGGCGGCCAGGTGCAGCTGCTGTCCACCCCGGACGGCGGCGCGCTGCTCCGCGTGATCGCCGGTGAGCTGGACGGCCACTCCGGCCCGGGCATCACCCACACCCCGATCACGATGATCCACGCCACCGTCACCCCGGGCGCGCAGGTCACCCTCCCGTGGCGCGAGGACTTCAACGCCCTCGCGTACGTCATGGCCGGCCGCGGCAGCGTCGGCACCGACCGGCGGCCCGTCCACACCGGGCAGACGGCGGTCTTCGGCGAGGGCGGCTCCCTCACCCTGCGGGCCGACGAGTCCCAGGACTCCCACGCCCCGGACCTGGAGGTCATCCTCCTCGGCGGGCGTCCCATCCGGGAGCCGATGGCGCACTACGGGCCGTTCGTCATGAACAGCCGGCAGGAGCTCCAGCAGGCCTTCGACGACTTCCAGGCCGGCCGGCTGGGCACCATCCCCACCACCGCCCGGGAGCGCACGAAGTCGGCGGACCAGCACTCCTGACGCGCCGTGCCGGTGCTACGCGGGGCGCTCCGCCCCCGCGTAGCGTCCCCGGAGCTCCGACAGCACACCGAACGCGGCCGCGGTCAGCGGCACGGACAGCAGCATCCCCAGGATCCCGGCGACACTGGCCCCGGCCGTGATGGCGAGCAGGACGACGGCCGGGTGCATCTGGACGGTCCGGCTCTGGATCACCGGCTGGAGGACGTGACCCTCCAGCACCTGGACGGCGAGCACCACTCCCACGGTCCACAGGCCGATGAACCATCCCCGCTCGGCGAAGGCCACGAGGACGGCCACCGCCCCGGAGATGAAGGCGCCCAGGTAGGGGATGTACGCGCCGACGAACACCAGGGCGCCGAGGCCGACGGCGCCGGGGACGCGGAGCACGAGCAGACCGACCGTGATGCAGACGGCGTCGATCAGCGCGATGAACGTGGTGCCGCGCATGAAGCCCGCGACGGCCCTGAAGGCGCGCCGCGCGACCGCCTCGACGACGTCTGCGGCGCCACGGGGCGCGAGCGAGCGCAGGGCGCCGGCGGCGCGGGGGGAATCGCGCAGGAAGAAGAACATCAGCAGGAGGGCCAGGACGGCCATGGCGAGCACCTCGCCGACGACGCTGATGCCGGTGATGACGCCGGAGGCGGCCGTACCGCCGAATTTGCCCAGCAGGTCCTTGGCGTTCGACGCCAGGTCCTCCAGCGAGGTCCCGGCCGGCCCGAAGTGCCCGGCGAGGTACCGCCCGGCCTGCTTGAGGGCGTCGCGGATCTGACCGCCGGTGCCGATCAGGGCGTGGACGACGACGTACGCGGCGCCACCGATCACCACGAGCACGGTCAGACAGGTCAGCGCGGCCGAGAGGGAGCGCTGGACGCCCATCCGCACGAGCCGCCGGTGCATCGGCCCGAGCAGTGCGGTTCCGAGGAGGGCGAGCAGGACGGGCGTGACGGCGGTCTTGAAGACGATGCACAGCCACACGCCGACGGCGAGGACGCCCGTGACGAGCAGGACGACCACGCACCAGGCGGCCAGCCGCCTGACCGGCGGGGGAAGCAGGGGAGTCGGCACCGCTGCATCCAACCACGCGGACGCCCCCGTACCCCCGAGCCCGGGCGCGGCGTCGTCTCAGACCACCCCTGAGCCCGGTTCCACCCGGGAAGCCGGGGCCGGGCCGCGTTCGGGGCCGCGTTCCGGGCCGAGGTCCGGGGCCGGCAGCAGCGCGGCGTCCGTCGGCGCGGTGTCCGTCAGCGCGGCGTCCGTCGGCGCGGTGTCCGGCTTCGACCGCTCGTGGAGCTCGAACCAGATCGACTTGCCCTCGCCGCGCGGGTCCACGCCCCAGCTGTCCGCGAGCATCTCCGTCAGCAGGACGCCCCGCCCGCTCGAGGCCATCTCCCCCGGGTGCCGCTTGTGCGGCAGCTCGTCGCTGGAGTCCGCCACCTCGATGCGCAGCCGCCGCGTCCCCAGCTCGCCCGCGGCCTCCGCGACCAGCAGCGCGTCGCCGTCCGTGTGCATGAGGACGTTCGTGACCATCTCGGAGACCATGAGCACCGCCGAGTCCACCTGCTCCGCGTCCGCCCAGTCGTGCAGCAGCTCGCGGATCTGCCGGCGCGCGCCCGCGATCCGCTCCGGCTCCGCCTGCGCCACCGTCAGCATCGTGCGGCGGGCCGGCCGCACCGGCCGTGCGGGCGGGGCCCCGCAGCCGCCGTCCCGGCACAGCAGTACGACGGCTATGTCGTCCTCGCGGCGGTCGGCCAGCGGGCCGGTGGTGTGGTGCGAGGACGGCCCGTGCACGGCCTGCACCAGCAGGTCGGCGAGTTCCTCCAGGTCGTCGGAGCCGTGGGTGCCGGGCTCGTGCGTCTCGGACTCCAGGATCGCCCGCAGCCGCGCCCAGCCGGTGTCCAGGTCGTGGCCGCCGGTCTCGATGAGCCCATCGGTGCACAGCATCATCGTTTCGCCGGGCTCCAGCGTGAACTGCGTGGTCGGGTAGTCCGTGTCCGCGACGATGCCGAGCGGCAGGCCGCCGGCGGTCGGGCGCATCAGCACCGTGCCGTCCGTCATCCGGATGACGGGGTCGGGGTGGCCGGCCCGGGCCGCCTCCAGCAGCCCGGTCTCCGGGTCGCACTCCACGTACAGGCAGGTCGCGAAGCGCGGGCTGCTGAAGTCGGACTCCTCGTGGGAATCGGTGATGCCGGCCAGGAAGCGGGAGGCGCGGGAGAGCACCGCGTCCGGCCGGTGGCCCTCGGAGGCGTACGCGCGCACCGCGATCCGCAGCTGGCCCATCAGCCCGGCGGCCCGTACGTCGTGCCCCTGCACATCGCCGATGACCAGGGCGAACCGTCCCGACGGCAGCGGGATCACGTCGTACCAGTCACCTCCGACCTCCAGCCCGCCACCGGTCGGGACGTACCGGGCGGCGATCCGCATGCCCGGGATGTGGGGGCCCACCGTCGGCATCATCGACCGTTGCAGGCCGGAGGTGAGTTCCCGCTCGGACTCCGCCACGCCGGCCCGCTGGAGGGCCTGGGCCAGCATCCGGGCCACCGTCGTCAGGACGGACCGCTCGTCCGGGGAGAAGGACACCGGGTGCTTGAACGCGGCCATCCAGGCGCCCATGGTGCGCCCGGCGACGATCAGGGGGAGGAAGGCCCACGAGACCCGGCCGAAGCGCTGCGCGAGCGGCCAGGTCGCCGGGAAGCGCCGCTTGTAGTCCTCGGGGGAGGGCAGGTAGATCGCCCGGCCGGTGCGCACGACCTCGGCGGCCGGATAGTCCGTCTCCAGCCGCATGTCAGTGAAGGGATCCTCGTCCCCGGGACCGTGCCCGTGGTGCCCGATGATCGACAGCCGGTCCCCGGCCACCCCGAAGACCGCCAGCCCGTCGGGGCTGAAGCCGGGCATCGACAGCGACGCGGCGACCCGCAGCACCTCGGCCGTGGACCGGGCCTCGGCGAGCGCCCGCCCCGCATCCAGCAGGAACGCCTCGCGGGAGCGCCGCCAGTCGCCGGTGATCGGGGTGTGCACGGCGGTCGTCCCGGGCTGCGGCTCGGCGATCTCCTGGATCGTGCCGATCAGCTCGTAGTCGACGCGGCCGTCGGGGCAGCGGTTCTCCACCGGCTTGGAGCGGCTGCGCACGGTCCGCAGGACCCGCCCGTCCTCGTCCATGATCCGCAGTCGGGCCTCGGCGAGGGTGTCCTCGGCCACCGCGAGGTTGACGATCCCGTTGATCTCGTTCCAGTCCACCGGGTGGAACCGCGACCGTACGACGACCTCCGGGAGGACGACGGGCTCCGCGGGCAGCCCCAGCAGCCGGGCGGCCTCGCTGTCGAGAGTGACCGTTCCGGAGGCGTTGTCCCACCGCCACAGGCCCGTCGCGATGGCGGCCAGGACGTCCTCGGTGCGCACCCGGTCATCTTTACAGGTCATCCCCGGGGCGTGCCTGTTCACCGGGGCCGGCGGGCACGCAGGCACGGTCCCCGGCCCGGACGGTAACCTTGGGAGGGTTGAATCCACCCTGGTATCGCGAAGAACTGGATGACTGATGCATCGGTACAGGTCCCACACCTGCGGCGAGCTCCGCGCCTCTGACGTCAACGCCGACGTCCGGCTGAGCGGCTGGCTGCACAACCGTCGAGACCTGGGCGGCATCCTCTTCATCGATCTGCGCGACCACTACGGCATCACGCAGCTCGTCGCCCGCCCCGGCACCGCCGCGGCCGCCGTCCTGGACAAGCTCTCCAAGGAGACCGTCGTCCGCGTCGACGGCAAGGTCGTCTCCCGCGGCTCGGAGAACATCAACCCCGACCTGCCCACCGGCGAGATCGAGATCGAGGCCGCCGAGGTCGAGGTGCTCGGCGCGGCCGCCCCGCTGCCCTTCACGATCAACACCGACGACGGTGTGAACGAGGAGCGGCGCCTGGAGTACCGCTTCCTCGACCTGCGCCGCGAGCGCATGCACCGCAACATCATGCTGCGCTCCGCCGTCATCGCGGCGATCCGCCACAAGATGGTGGCCCTCGGCTTCAACGAGATGGCGACCCCGATCCTCACCGCGACCTCCCCCGAGGGCGCACGTGACTTCGTCGTGCCGTCCCGCCTGAACCCGGGCAAGTTCTACGCCCTGCCGCAGGCCCCGCAGCAGTTCAAGCAGCTGCTGATGATCTCGGGCTTCGACCGCTACTTCCAGATCGCGCCGTGCTTCCGCGACGAGGACGCCCGCGCCGACCGCTCGCCGGGCGAGTTCTACCAGCTCGACGTCGAGATGTCGTTCGTCGAGCAGGAGGACGTCTTCCAGCCGATCGAGCGGCTGATGACCGAGCTCTTCACCGAGTTCGGCGGCGGCCGCGAGGTCACCTCCCCGTTCCCGCGGATCCCGTTCCGCGAGTCGATGCTGAAGTACGGCAACGACAAGCCCGACCTGCGCGCCAAGCTGGAGCTCGTCGACATCACCGACGTCTTCGAGGGCTCGGAGTTCAAGGCGTTCGCCGGCAAGCACGTGCGTGCGCTGGCCGTCCCGGACACCGCCGCGCAGCCGCGCAAGTTCTTCGACGGCCTCGGCGAGTACGCGATCTCGCTCGGCGCCAAGGGCCTCGCGTGGGTCCGCGTCGGCGAGGACGGCAGCCTGACCGGCCCGATCGCCAAGTTCCTCACCGAGGAGAACGTCAAGGTCCTCACCGAGCGCCTGGGCCTGGCCGCCGGCCACGCCGTGTTCTTCGGCGCGGGCGAGTTCGACGAGGTCTCCAAGATCATGGGCCCGGTCCGGGTCGAGGCCGCCAAGCGCGCCGGCCAGTTCGAGGAGAACGTCTTCCGGTTCTGCTGGATCGTCGACTTCCCGATGTACGAGAAGGACGAGGAGACCGGCAAGATCGACTTCTCGCACAACCCCTTCTCCATGCCGCAGGGCGGCATGAAGGACCTGGAGGAGAAGGACCCGCTCGACATCCTGGCCTGGCAGTACGACATCGTCTGCAACGGCATCGAGCTGTCCTCCGGCGCCATCCGCAACCACGAGCCCGAGGTCATGCTGAAGGCCTTCGAGATCGCCGGTTACGAGGCCGAGACCGTCGAGCGCGAGTTCGCCGGCATGCTGCGCGCCTTCCGCCTCGGCGCCCCGCCGCACGGTGGCATCGCCCCGGGCGTGGACCGCATCGTGATGCTGCTCGCCGACGAGCCGAACATCCGCGAGACCATCGCCTTCCCGCTGAACGGCAACGCGCAGGACCTGATGATGGGCGCGCCCACCGTCCTGGAGGAGTCCCGCCTGCGCGAGCTGAACATCGCGCTGCGCAAGCCGGTGGAGACCAAGCCGGCGGAGGCCAAGCCGGTCGCCGAGGCCGTCCACCCGGACGCCGCCCGCTAAGCGGGCACGGCATGACGAAGGGCCCGGGATCCGATCGGATCCCGGGCCCCTTCGTCATGCGCCCTGCCTGCTCAGAAGCTCTGGAGCAGGCCCTTGACCAGCGCCGCGGAGGTCAGCTCCACCGGGGCGGGGCCGGCGTGGAAGAAGCCGGCGTTCTCGGCGTCCAGCTTGCGCAGGAAGTCGAAGGCCTTGGCGTCGTGGTCGCCGAACGCGACGAACTGCCAGTGCACGCCGGGCGCGGAGGCGGCGGCATCGGCGAGGGCCTGCTTGGCGGGCCGGACGCTGTCCGGGGCGCCGTCGGTCTGGAACACCACGAGGGCGGGGCCTTCGCCGCCGTCCTTCTGGTACCGCTCCACGACGGCCTCCACGGCCACGTGGTAGCTGGTGCGGCCCATCCGGCCGAGCTCGGCGTGGCGGGCCTCGACCCAGGTGCCGTCGTGGGCGTCGAGGGCCAGGTCGGCCGTGCCGTCCACGTCCGTGGAGAAGAACACGGTGTGCACGGTCGCCTCGTCGTCGAGGTGCGCGGCGAGGGCGAGGGCGTGGTCGGCGAGGTGCTGGGCGCTGCCGTCCTTGTAGAACGGGCGCATCGAACCGGACCGGTCCAGGACCAGGTACACCTTGGCCCGCGCGCCGGCCTTGCCCTTGCCCCGGAGCACCTGCCCCGCGGCCTTGTACGCCCCCACGATCCCGGGTGCCTGCCGCTTCACGACACCCAGGGCCCGAGCCGGCCCCCCGTCCGCGGTCTCGCCCAGCGGCTCCGCCACGGCGGCCTCGGCCTCGGGCTCGGCGGCGATCTCGGGCTCGGCGTCGGCCTCAGGCTTGGCGTCGGCCTCGACCACGAGCTCGACGCCGGCCTCGTCCTCTACCGGGGCCTCGGCTTCGGCCTCGACGACCTCGGCCACGATCTCGGGCTCCGCCACGAGCGCCTCGGCCTCGGCGGCCTCCGGCTCGGTGACGGCCTCGGCTTCGGCCGTGACGACCTCGGCCACCGCCTCGACTGCAGGCTCCACCACGGGCGCGTCGGCCTCGGCGGTAACGACCTCGGGCTCCGGCTCGGCGTCGGCCTCGGCGGTAACGACCTCGGGCTCCGGCTCGGCGTCGGCCTCGGCGGTAACGACCTCGGGCTCCGGCTCGGCGACGGCCTCGGCCACGATCTCGGGCTCCGCCACGGGCGCCTCGGCTTCGGCCGTGACGACCTCGGCTACCGCCTCGACTGCAGGCTCCGCCACGGGCGCGTCGGCCTCGGCGGCCTCCGGCTCGGTGACGGCCTCGGCTTCGGCCGTGACGACCTCGGGCTCCGCCGCAGGCGCGTCTGCCTCGGCGGTGACGACCTCGGCTTCGGCTGCGGGGGTTTCGGCCTCGGCCGTGACCACCTCGGGCTCGGCTTCGGCCGTGACGACCTCGGGCTCGGCCTGGGCCGTGACGACCTCGGGCTCGGCCTGGGCCGTGACGACCTCGGGCTCCGGCTCGGCCGTAACCTCGGCCTCGGGCTGCGACTCGGCAGCCGGGGTCTCGGCCACCGGCTCCCCCGCAGGCGCGTCGGCCTCGGCCGTGACGAGCTCCGGCTTCGCCGCAGGCGCGTCCCCAGCGTCCTGCTGGACCGACGGCTGCAACGGGCGCCGGGCCTCCGGGACCGTGGGGTCCGGTGCCGGGGCGGTGAGAAGGGTCCCCGGTTCACGGTCCCGCGGAGCGGACTGCGGGGGAACCGTCGGGTTGTCGAAGGACGCCGCGACCAGTTCGGCCGCCACGTCCAGGGGGGTCCGTTCCGCCTGGCTCGGGACGGAGGCCGACGTGGCATCCGTCATCTCCGGAACCGGCTCGGCAGACCGTCCGAACACCTTGCGCAACAAGCTCCGAATACCCATGGGCCAGGCCTTTCGCATGAGTGCGTGCGTCATTTGTCCGTGCTGCGCGGTTGATCCCTGCCCAGAGTGGACACGTAAGGTTATCGGCCGCCTGGCTGGAACTTCGGCAGGGGCGCCCTTCGTGGCGCCCGGCCCATACAGCACACACCCCATCTTGCCGAACTCCCGCACCGACGGGCCCGGTTCATCACGCGTTCATTTCGCCGCCGCCGCATTGGCGCAACCCGCGCCTACCGTCACGGCTGGATTCGACCGACATGACGTCGGCGCCCGTGCATCTACGGAGGACACTCGTGCGCAAGCTTCTGCCGCTCATAGGGAACCCGCACGGCGGCGGCCGTTCCGCCCTCACCTGCCGCTACCGCTGCGGCGACGCCTGTTTCCACGAGGTCCCGAACACGAGCGACAACGAGTACGTCGGCGATGTCATCGCCCGCGCCTACTCCCGCCGCTCGATGCTGCGCTCCGCCGCCGTCGTCACCGTCGCCTCCGCCGCCGGTACCGCCGTCACCCTCAGCGGGAACGGCTCCTCGGCCACCGCCGCCCCCGCCGCCGACGCCCAGGGCCCGGCCGCGGACGCCGCCAACGCCGCGGGCGCCCGCGGTCTGCGCTTCAAGGCCGTCCTGCCGAACACCGACGACCGGGTCACCGTCCCCGAGGGCTACGAGCAGAACGTGGTCATCCGCTGGGGTGAGCCCATCGTCAAGGGAGCTCCGGCGTTCAACGCCGACAAGCAGACCGCCGCCGCGCAGGCCGGCCAGTTCGGCTACAACAACGACTTCCTGTCCCTGCTCCCGCTCGGCGGCGACTACGAGCGCCAGCAGATCCTCGTGGCGAACCACGAGTACACCGACGAGAACCTGATGTTCAAGGGCTACGACCCGGCGAACCCGACCCGCGAGCAGGTCGAGGTCGCCTGGGCCGCGCACGGCCTCGGCGTCGTCGTCGTCCAGGAGGACCACCGCAGCGGCAAGCTGACCGCGGTCAACCGCCACCAGCTCAACCGCCGCCTCACCGCGACCAGCGAGTTCAAGCTCACCGGCCCGGCCGCGGGCAGCGCCCTGGTGAAGACCTCCGCCGACGCGACCGGCACCAAGGTCCTCGGCACGCTCAACAACTGCTCCGGCGGCACCACCCCGTGGGGCACCACGCTGCACGGCGAGGAGAACTTCAACCAGTACTTCGCCAACGCCGGCCAGGTCACCGAGCCCGTCGAGGCGGCCCGCCTGAAGCGCTACGGCGTGACGGCCGGTGCCACCGAGCGCAAGTGGGAGCGCTTCGACAAGCGCTTCGACGTGCTCCAGGAGCCCAACGAGTCGCACCGCTTCGGCTGGGTCGTCGAGCTCGACCCGTACGACCCGCACTCCACCCCGCGCAAGCGCACCGCGCTGGGCCGCTTCAAGCACGAGGGGGCCCAGCCCCGCCTGACCGAGGACGGCCGCCCGGTCGTCTACATGGGCGACGACGAGCGCTTCGACTACTTCTACAAGTTCGTCTCGTCGAAGCAGATGAAGAAGGGCAACTCGCGCGCGGCGAAGGAGCACAACCTGACGCTGCTCGACGAGGGCACCCTGTACGTCGCCAAGCTGACCGGCGACTCCCCGGCCGCCGAGCTCGACGGCTCGGGCAAGCTCCCCTCCGACGGCCAGTTCGACGGCTCCGGCGTGTGGATCAAGCTCCTCACCTCCTCTCCCTCCGGCAACGTCTCGCACGTCCCGGGCATGACCGCCGAAGAGGTGGCCGTCTTCACGCGTGAGGCCGGCGACAAAGTGGGCGCGACCAAGATGGACCGCCCCGAGGACATCGAGCCCTCGCCGCGCACCGGCCGTGTGTACGTCGTCCTCACCAACAACGCCGACCGCGGCAAGGCCGGCAAGGCCGGTGCGGACGAGGCGAACCCGCGGAACCTGAACAAGCACGGCCAGATCCTGGAGCTCGCCGAGAACTTCGACGACCCGGCCGGTGACGGCTTCGCCTGGCGCCTGTTCCTGGTCGCCGGCGACCCGAAGGACCCGTCTACGTTCTTCGCGGGTTTCCCGAAGGACAAGGTCAGCCCGATCTCCTGCCCGGACAACGTGACCTTCGACCCGCACGGCAACCTGTGGATCGCCACGGACGGCAACCAGCTCGGCTCCCACGACGGCCTGTTCGGTGTCGCCACCGCCGGTGAGCGCCGCGGTGAGCTGAAGCAGTTCCTGACCGTTCCGCGCGGTGCCGAGACCTGCGGTCCGCTGGTCCAGGACAAGCGCGTCCTGGTCGCCGTCCAGCACCCGGGCGAGATCGACGGCGCGTCCGTCGAGAAGCCCCAGTCGGTGTGGCCCGACGGCCCCGGCAAGATCGTCCGTCCGGCGGTCGTGTCCGTGTGGCGCAAGGACGGCAAGAACATCGGCGTCTGATCGCGCCCATGGCCCCAAGGCCGGTGGGGTGGGCGGTGTTTCACGTGAAACGTTCTCGTGGAACACCGTCCGTCAGCCGTCCGACGGGAAGCCCGAGGGTGGTCACTGCCCCGCCGTCGGGTGCGTTGGCGAAGCCGCGGATCACCCGTACCCAGGCGTCCGGACCGGTGGCCGCGCCGGCCCGCCGCACCGCTCGGCCCAGCTCCACCGTGGCCAGGATCCGCTGGGCGAGCAAGAGGCCGGCCAGTGCCACGATTCCGGCGGCCCATATGACGGGCTCTGTCCACAGCCTGTGTACACGGCGCGAGCCGCTGCACGGCCCGGGGGTCGACGAGGCGCCCGGTCCCGCCGTCCTGGGCGGTGGCGGCCTTGATGTCGGCCCGTACGACCTCCACCCCGTTCACGCCCCGCATGCCGGTGCCGGGGCCTTGGGAGCCCCGGTGCCACGGCGGCCCGGGGTCGGCGGCGGGTCAGTGGCCGGGCGAGGCGATCGCACGCGCCGCGGCGAGCTCCTGGCGCACCGGGGCCAGTACGGAGTCCGCGTCGCCCGAGGGTGGGGCCGAGGGGCGCAGCTGGGAGGGGTTGTCGGCGTTGCGCACCCCTTCGGCGAGGGCCCGCAGATCGGTGATGACGGTCGCCACTTCCTCGGCGCCGGGCGGTTCGGCCCCGTGGTTGACCCGGACCCGGGCGGCGGTGGTCGCGTCCACGATCCGTTCGACGGCGACGACCAGCGGCCACCAGGCGGCGGCCCGCGCCCCCGTCGGGGGCGGCTCGGTCAGCGCCCGCTGGAACTCGTTGCGCACCCCCGACATGTCCCGGTAGATCCGCCGCCGGGCCTGGAGCCGGGCGGTCCGAGCCGCCCGCTGCCCGGCCTCCGTGTCGGGCTGGTCGCCGAAGGCTCGTTCCACGTACCGGGCCGCGTCGTCGACGGTGTCGGCGAGCCGGTCGCCGATGCGGGTGCGCCAGCTCTCGGGCCACAGCAGGTAGCCGAAGACCAGGGTGATGGCGCAGCCGATCAGGCTGTCCAGCAGCCGGGGCCGGATCAGGTCGAAGCCCTGGTGGTTGAGGAGGTCCGAGAGCAGCAGGATCACCGGGGTGATCGCGGCGGTCTGGAAGGCGTACCCCTTGACGGAGAAGGCGGGGATCAGTGCGGCGAGCACCACCATGACCGGCACGTCCCACCAGCCGCGCGGTACTTCGGAGAGCACGGCGGCGGCCATGACCAGCCCGGCCGCCGTGCCCAGGGCGCGCAGCACGGCCCGGGAGAACACCGACCCGAAGTCGGGTTTGAGGACGAAGGTGACGGTCAGGGCGACCCAGTAGGACCGCTCGACCGGGATTAGGGAGACCAGGCACTGGGCGAGCCCGATGCACAGGGCGAGGCGCAGCCCGTACCGCCAGGAGGCGCGGGACAGCATCATGTCGCGCACGGCCCGCCGGGCCCGGACCGTCAGCGAGGCGGGCCGGCCGAGCCGGTCGTCGACGTTGTGCAGGTCGGGATCGGGCAGGTGCACGATGGCCGCCGCATGCCGCAGGGCCGCGTCGAGGGCCCGTTCGGCGGGGGTGTGCGGTGCGGGGAGGTCCAGTACGGGCCGCTCGGTGCGGCCCCCTTCCACGGCCTGTGCCAGATCGCGCACGGCCGCCGGGATTTCGGGCGGCAGCGGTGCGCCGCGCAGGTGCATGGCGGGTGCGGCCTCGACCAGCGGGATCACCACGTTCAGCTGGGCCAGCATCCGGACGAGCGCGGGACTGCGGCCGTGCACCCGGGCACGGCGGCCCAGGACCAGGTCGTAGGCGTGGTTCAGGGCCTGCGTGACCCGGCGCCGACGCTCGTCGTACTCCGGTCCGCCCGCGGCCTCCAGGGCATCGGCGAGGGAACGGTAGGTGTCGGCCACGGCGACGCGCTCCGGCTGCCTGCCGCGCAGCGGCCAGCCCAGCAGTGTCAGCAGGAGGACGAACAGTCCGCCCGCGGTGAGCAGCAGGGGGGCCGTCCACCAGGGCCGGGGGAGCGGCAGGCCGGCGCCGATCACTGCATTGAGGAGCAGCAGCAGTCCGGACACGGACGCGACGGTGCCGATCGAGGAGATCATCCCGGACACGAGGGCGATCAGGGTGAGGGCGCCGACGGCCAGCCATCCGTGGCCGAAGACCAGGGTGCCCAGGGCGACTCCGACCGCGCCGAAGAGCTGGGGCACGGCGATGTTCAGGATCCGCATCCGGTAGGCGTCGGCGGTGTCGCCGATGACCCCGGACAGGGCGCCCATGGAGACGAGGGCCCCGTACTCGGGCTCGTTCAGGGCGAAGCCGACGGCGAGCGGGGTGGCCATCGCGACTCCGGCGCGCGCGGCGGCGGCCCAGGGGATCGGGGCGGGGCTCGGACGCAGTCCCTTGAGCAGCCAGGCGGGCGGAGCCAGCGCATGGTGCCGGGGGCGCCCGGGGGGTATCTGTTCGGTGCGTTCGGTGCTCATTCAGCTTCCGTGCGGCCGCTCGTGAATCGGTTCTTCTGCGCTGTTCCGGGGTCTTGCGTTCGGCTTGTGTTCTTCTCGGGTTCTTCCGGGGCGTTCTGCGCGGGTCGGTACGTTCCGAGCTTATGGGGTGCGGCGTAGTCGTCCCGTCAGCCAGGCGGCCAGCGCGGCGGCGAGCCCGATCGCCAGGACCACCCAGGCGGTCGTGCGCAGGAACGCGGTGAGGGCGTCGTACACCGCCGCGGCGGCCGCGCGGTCGATGTCGGCCGGCAGGTCGTCGAGGGTGAGCCGGCGGCAGACGGCCACTGCGATCCACAGCAGTACGGCGCCGACGGCGACCCCCAGCCCGGTGGCGATCACGGCGCGCCGCCGGTGCACGGCGACCGCGATCGCCGCCGCGGCCAGCACCACGGTCAGCACGGGAAGCCAGACACCGGCGATCTGGAGCATGCGGAATCCCTTCCGGAGCGCGCCGAGGCCGTCGTACTCCATGACCTTGACCGACACGTGGGTCACCGGGATGCGGTCGGCGAACGGCACGCCGTCGGCGACGAGCTCCCCCTTGACCCGCTCGATCACCGGTGCCAGGTCGATGGTGACGGCGTCGCCGTCGCCGGTGGTGAGCGCCTTGAGGAAGGCGGCGTGCGCGGCACGGTTGGCCGCGTCCCAGGCGGTGCGGTAGGCGGGCGTGCCGGCGAAGGAGCGCAGGGCCTCGCCGAGCAGCGCGTCGACCCCGCTCTGGAAGGGGCCGGCGTCGATCTGCCCGGCGAGGGCGCGGCCCGCCTGGCTGACGACGACGCCCTGCACGGCCGGGTCCTCGGCCAGGGGGGACATGGCGGCGGTGTACCGGTCGGCGTTGCCGAGCTCGTGGTCCGTCCAGTACGCGACGGCGCTCGCGGGCACGAGGACGGCCACGAGAACGATGAGTACCGCCGAGAGGAAGGTGCGCACGTCACCAGGGAAAGCCGCGACGCCGTCGGGCGCGAGCGGTGCTGCTGCGGGCGGGTGGCGGCCGCGCCGCTGATCCACTTGCCGGTCGGGGGTGGCGGGTGTGCCCTGGATGAGGGGAGAGAGGAGCCCTGTCATGGCACATGCGGCACCCGTCGCCCCGAGGCGGCACTGGCAGGCGACCGGCACGGACCACACGATGAAGGGCCAGCTGACGCGGGCACTGCTCCTGGGACTGGTCTACGGGGTCTGGGCGGCCTTCATGAGGCGCGACACCGGCGGGGTCACCACGGGCAACGTCTTCTACGGGATCCTGTGCGGCGTCGTCTTCGCCGGCGTCATGTTCGCCCTCGCCCGCCTCGGCCCGCGGCTGATGCAGGAGTTGCACGCCGCGGCGTACGGCGCGTTCGGCGGGATCGCGGTGGGTTACCTCTACAGCATGGCCGACCACTCGATCATCCGCTCGTGCTGGGTCGGCTTCATCACCGGCATCTGCATCGGGCTGGCGGCGTTCTACCGCTACCACACGCGCGATCCCTGATCCGCTGAGCGCGGCAGGCGCCGGTCCCGCACGGGACCGGCGCCTGCACGTCGTCCGGCGGCTCAGCTCTCGGAGGGGGCCTCGGAGCCGGTGGCCGGAGCGGTCGCCGGGGCGGCGGGGGTGTCCTCGTCGTCGGTCCGACGGCTCGGCGGCCTCGGGGCGGTCGGGGTGCAGCGGGTGACCTCGGCGCGGAGCATGGCGTTCAGGGCGGCGTACGGGTCGATGGGCATGCCGGAACCTCACGGTGTGCGGGGGTGTGTGGGGGACGCGCTGCTGCTCGGCACCCTCAGCAGCGCAGGACCACACTCCGCCCCGTCACCGCGGACGGCGCCGGCCCGGCCGGCCCGCACACCTCTGTGCGTACCGGCTGACCGGGGTGTTTCACGTGAAACACCGGGCGCGGGAGTTGCCGTACGCCCGGCACCCCGCGCACGACCGGTCGTACGGCGACCCGGGCTTCGGGATCGGCGGCCGGATCGGACTCCCTCTCGGTGGGGGTTCCGGGCTCGCTCGGCGCCCCGGAGCCGGTGCGCTCGACCGCGGCGGTGGCCGCGCTGGCCGCCGTGACGCCGGGGCCGGCCGCGAACAGGCACAGCAGCAGGACACAGGCGGCCGTGAGGGCCCTGGCCAGTGCCGTGTGCGCATGCCGCGTCCCGCTCATGCGAGGGGTCTGCCCCGACGCGTCGGCCGACTCCCCGACCGGCCCGCAGAATGCCCCCGACCGGGGGACGAAGACACCCCCCTCGGCTGACAGCGGGCCGGCCCGCCGGATTCAGCCGGTGTGGCGACGGCCGGTGCGGTGGTGGCCGGTCAGCCGGGCCAGGACGGTGGTCTCACCGCTGAGCAGGCGCAGTTGGGCACGTCCGGGCCGCTGTCCGCGACCGCTGACGGTGGGCGACACCCGGTCGACGGTGAACACGGCGGTACGCCGGTCGGCCCGTGCGATCTCGATGGTCAGCCCGCGCCGCAGCCGGGCGAGGGGCAGGTCGGCGGCGGTGACCACGGCGGTGCCGGCCGAGCCCGGTGCCGGGCCGTCGCGGTCCCAGGCGGCCTCCTCCCCGTCGCCGTCCAGCGGCAGGTCGACCCCCAGGCTGGGGATGAGCAGCCGCAGCGGCCGTACGGGCCGCAGGGGTGCGATGGAGGCGGCCCGCGCCGGCCGGGAGCCCTTGCCGGCCGGTGCGTGATGACCCGCGTGCTCCAGCTGCTCGACGAGCCGGCGGTGGCCGGACAGGCCCAGTGCCCGGGAGGGCAGTGCGTCGGCGGCGGTGGCCGCGGTGGGCCGGGCGCCCTCCGTACTGCGCAGCATCACTATGCCGGTGCCCAGCAGAGCCACGGTCAGCACGCCGGCCACCCACTTGGCGCGGGGCATGGAGTCCCTCCTGGTCCGATCCCCCCGGCTCCGGCGGCCGGGTGTCCTGAGAGCAGTGGAACCCTTCTCTGCCCGTCAGTACCGCTTACAACGCCGGAGACTGACATCGCGTCACAGGCGTGTCGGCGTCACCGCCGGGACGTCTTCGCAGATGGCGGCGGGTGGACCGGCCGTGTGCGGGGCATTGCCACAGATGCAGCCGAACGGGCGATCAGAGGACCACGAACACGACCGCCGCCGCCCCCATGAGGGCGGCGGCGAGGTGGACGGCCGGGTGACCGTAGTCACCGAACCAGAGGTGGCGGGCCAGGCCGCCGAGGGCGGCCAGAGCCGTGATGACGCCGACCTGGGCCAGGAGCGTGACCGCGGTGAAAGGGGCCAGGAGCAGCAGCACGGTGTTGAGCCATAACGGGACGGCGCCCGTCCAGCCACGCCATTCCCAGATCGCCGTCTGCATGGCCCACCGGCCCCCTCATCGTCAGCTCGCGGGCTGTACAGCCTCCTTGGGCAGGGCGGCGGGGGCAAGAGACCGTTCGGCAAGAAAACCGAAGGCGAGGCCGAAAGTCGTCCACATCGCGATCTGGATGCCCAGCGTCGCGAGGCGGAACTGCCAGATGAGGGCGGCGGGGAAGTCCGCCGGGACCTCGTTGACGCCGGGCAGGGTGGCGTAGGCGATGCCGACCACCACGAGGAAGGCGACCGTGGCGATGATCGACGCGTTCCAGTTCCCGAGCTTGGGCGCCAGGCGCCGGCCCAGGATCAGCGCGGCCGAGGACAGCAGCACGCTCAGCGCGATCATCAGGACGAAGAGGGTGGTCCTCCGGACGACGGTGTCGGGGTCCCCGACGGCCGGCGGGTTGGACGGGTACTTGAGGAACGGGACCAGGTTGACGGAGACGAACAGGCCGCCCGAGACCAGCAGGGCCGTGACCCGCGGGCTGAAGCGTCCGATACGGCCCAGGGCGTAGCAGAAGACGAGCGCGGCGATGCCGCCGAGCGCGATCCCGTACAGGAGCGTTCCGGTGCCGAGGCCGGCCGTGGCCTGGAGGGCCCGGCTGACCGGGGCCGCCTCCTCGGCGTGGTCGTGGGCGGCGTGGCCCGCCTCTTCGATGGCGATGGCCGCGTCGACCTTGGACTCACCGAGGACGTACGCGACGAGGAAGGCCGCCAGGCCTGCGAACAGGCCTGCCAGCATGCCCCGGACCAGCAGGACGCGGGGTGAAATGGGGTTCATGGTTCGGTTCTTCCCTTGCCTGCCGGAGGTCAGTGGCAGGGGAAGCCGAGGAGGTGGCGACCGTCGTGCATCCACTCGTGGACGGTGTCGCCCTGGAAGATCGCGGTGGCGCCCTGCTCGGCGCCGACGAGGTAGAGCAGGACGAGCATGAGAACGCCGACGAACAGGGCCCAGGGGGCGAGCGCGGAGAGCGAAATCGGGGCGACGGCAGGGGCCGTCGTGGGCACGGCGGAGTGAGCCATGGCAGTACCTCCAGAGGGAACACGCGTCCCGGTCAGTGGTGCTCGCGACGACATGGCGGGTCTGACTTCCCCTCCCCCTCCGGGAGGATTCACAGTGGCGCGACCGTGCCGGACTCTCACCGGTACTTCCGTCATACCGTCGTCTTTTTTTAGGTTGTCGTCCGAGACCGTACCGCGTTTACGCTCCCCTTATGAAGAGCGCCGTGGTACGAGTTCAGTTCGTGAGACGTCCGTTCGACGACGCTTCCCGCCAGGCCCGCTTCGGCCACGGCGACCCGTGCCCGGGCTACGAGGGCCTGCGCGGCCCGGACACGGGGGAATGGGCGGGCCGGACCCTGGAGCAGGTCTCCGCCGAGGATCCGGCCGCTGTGCACCGGTGGCTGACCGACCCCGACTACGCTCCGCCCGGCGGGGAGTCCGTCGCCGCGCTGATCGCCCGCGTCGGCGCCGTGCTCGGCGGGCTGGCGGCGGGCACCCATCGCGCGGTGGTCGACCAGGCCGTCGTACGGGCCGCCGTCGTGCACGCGCTGGAGCTGCCGGCCGCCGCGTTCTGGCGCCTGGACGTACGCCCCGACACCGTGACCACCCTCACCGGGCGGCTCGGCCGGTGGAACCTCCAGCTCGGCCGGCCGCTGGACGAACCGTGAGGACGACCCCCGGTACTGCCGGTGCCTACGCGACGATCCAGTCGCTCGTCGCGATCACCGGCTGTACGCCGTCGCGGTGGACCGTGCCCTCGATCAGGCCGTACATCCGGTCCGCCGCGAAGTAGACCTCGTTGTCGTTCTTGAGGCCGAAGGGCTCCAGGTCGACGAGGAAGTGGTGCTTGTTGGGCAGGTTGAGGCGTACCTCGTTGACCCGCGGGCAGTTGTCGAGCACCCGCTCGGCCATCTGGTTCAGGGTCTGCTGGAGCGAGTACGAGTAGGTCTCGGCGAAGGCCTCCAGCATGTTCTTGCGGACCTTCTTGTACGACTGGTCCCAGTCGAAAGCGTCGTCGTCGCCGGCCAGCGCCGAGTGCGCCCAGCGCGCGGTGACCTTCGTCGCCAGGATGCGGTCGTACGCCTCCTTGAGCGTCGTGTACCTGTCCTTGATGTAGCCGTGGAACTCGGAGTTCGTCGAGTTCATCACGGTCAGGTCCTTCAGACCCGAGATGACCTGCAGACCGGTCGTCTCGCTGTACGTGATCTGCGCGGTGCGCACCTCCTGGCCCTTGCGGACGAAGGAGTGCTGCTCCTTGCGCGTCGGGACCGGGATCCGCTCCCAGGCGTACTCCTCGATCCGGATCTGCGCCTCGCGGATCGGCGACTGGGAGGAGACGAAGTGCTTCGCGAGCAGGATGCCGAAGGCCTCGGGGGAGGCGATGCCGTGCTCCTTGCCGAAGGCGTACACCGTGTTCTTGGTGGTGTCGGTGGGCAGGCAGTTGGCGTTGTCGCCGGTCAGGTGGACATCACGGAACTCGCCCCGGAGCGCGACCGACACGTTCAGGTCCCGGATCTCGTGCCACGATCCCTCGGCGCCCTTGCGGGTGACCTTGACGATGCGGTTCTCGGCCTTGCCGTACTGGTTCTGCGCCAGGATGTGCTTGCTCATGGCTGTCTTCCTTCGGGTACACGGAGTCCGGCTGACTGGATCCCGTACGCCCGGCGTCCAGCGGTCGGCCCGCTCCCCGCCGTTCGGTCCCACTGGACCGCCCCGGGACTGACGTGCATCCCGGTCCGTAGGTGCTCTGTCGGATTTCAGCACGTTCACGTGCTGTTCGTAATGGCGCGGATCCTCCGAGAGCGGCACCCACGGATTGGGCGACCGCATGTCCGTGCAGGTCAGACGGCGTGCGTATCCGCGACCGACAGGGCCTCGTCGAGGATCCTGAGGCCCTTGGCCACGTCCTCGGGGCCGATGTTGCAGGGCGGTGCGACGTGGATGCGGTTGCCGGCGGTCAGCGGCCACAGCCCGCCCTTCTTGCAGGCGGCACCGAATGCGGCCATCGGCGCGTTGTCCGCGCCGGAGGCGTTGTACGGCACGAGCGGCTCGCGCGTGCGCCGGTCCCGTACGAGCTCCAGGGCCCAGAACGTGCCCAGACCGCGGACCTCCCCGACCGAGGGGTGCCTCTCGGCGAGGGCGCGCAGGCCGGGGCCCAGCAGCTCCGCGCCGGTGCGGGCGGACTGCTCGACGATGCCCTCCTCCTCCATGACGTTGATCGTCGCCACGGCGGCGGCGCAGGCCAGGACGTGACCGGAGTACGTCAGCCCGCCCGGGTAGGGCCGGCGGGCGAATGTCTCCGCGATGGCGGCCGAGATGGCGACCCCGCCGAGCGGGACGTAACCGCTGGTCACGCCCTTGGCGAAGCAGATCAGGTCGGGGGTGACGCCCCAGTGCTCGGAGGCGAACCACCGCCCGGTGCGGCCGAAGCCGACCATGATCTCGTCGAGGATGAAGACAATCCCGAAGCGGTCGCAGAGCTCGCGGACGCCCGCCAGGTAGCCGTCGGGGTGGACGAGCACGCCCGGAGCGCCGCCGACGGTCTCCAGGATGATCGCGGCGATGGACTGCGGGCCCTCGAAGACGATGGTGTCCTCGAGGTGGCGCAGGGCGCGTTCGCACTCCTCGGCCTCCGTGGCCGCGTAGAAGGGCGAGCGGTAGGCGAAGGGCCCCCAGAAGTGCACGACGCCGGCGGTCGCGCTGTCGTTGCCGAAGCGGCGGGCGTCCCCGGTCAGGTTGATCGCAGTGGACGTCGCCCCGTGGTACGAGCGGTACGCGGACATCACCTTGGGCCGGCCGGTGTGCAGCCGGGCCATCCGTACGGCGTTCTCGACGGCCTCGGCGCCCGCGTTGGTGAAGAAGATCTTGTCGAGGTCGCCGGGGGTGCGCTCGGCGATCAGCCGGGCCGCCTCCGAGCGGACGTCGACGGCGAAGCCGGGCGCGACGGTGCAGAGCCTGGCCGCCTGCTCCTGGACGGCCGCCGTCACCTTGGGGTGCTGGTAGCCGATGTTCGTGTAGACGAGGGCGCTGGAGAAGTCGAGGTAGCGGTTGCCCTGGTAGTCCCAGAAGTACGAGCCCTCGGCCCCGGCCACGGCGAGCGGGTCGATGAGCTCCTGCGCGGACCAGGAGTGGAAGACATGCTTGCGGTCGGCGTCTTTCACGGCGGCGAGCGCGTCGGCGGCTTCAGCGTTCATGTCCTGAGCGTAGTTGTCCATGATGTGGACTCCGGGGAAGGCCGTCCGGTTAACGTTGCGTCGTGCACTGACGATCACGACACGAGGACGTGACAGGTGAGCGAGCAGGACGCCCTGGCCCGGAGGTTCGAGGAGCACCGGCCGCATCTGCGGGCCGTGGCCTACCGGATGCTGGGCTCGCTGAGCGAGTCCGAGGACGCCGTGCAGGAGGCGTGGCTGAAGCTGAGCCGCTCGGACGTCACCGCCGTGGGGAACCTGGGCGGCTGGCTCACGACGGTCGTCGGCCGGGTGTGCCTCGACATGCTGCGGTCGCGCCACTCACGGCGTGAGGACCCGCTGTACGACCAGGAGGGTTACGTCCGGCTCCCCGACCCGGTCGTCACCGGGCCCGCCGGCGTCGATCCGGAGCACGAGGTGCTCGTCGCCGACTCCGTGGGCATCGCCCTGCTGGTCGTCCTGGGGGCGCTGGGCCCCGCCGAACGGCTCGCCTTCGTCCTGCACGACCTCTTCGCCGTCCCGTTCGACGAGATCGCCCCGGTCCTCGGCCGTACCGCCGCCTCCACCCGGCAACTCGCCAGCCGTGCCCGCCGCCGGGTCCAGGACGCCGCGCCCACCCCCGACGCCGACCTGGTGCGCACCCGCGAGGTCGTCGACGCGTTCCTCACCGCCGCGCGCGGCGGTGACCTCGACGCGCTCGTCGACCTCCTGGACCCCGAGATCATCGCCCGCTCCGACGGCGGCGCGCTGCGCCCCAGCGCCGTCCTGCGCGGGGCGGCACAGGTCGCCTCGCAGGCGATCACCTTCGCCAGGTTCGCCGCGGTGGCCCGTCCGGTGCTCGTCAACGGCCTTCCGGGTGTGCTCGCGCTGGCCGAGGGCAAGCCCCTGTCGGTCATGGCGTTCACCGTCAAGGACGGGAAGGTCGTCGCGCTCGACATCCTCACGGACCCCGAGCGCCTCGCGCGGATCGACCTGGAGGCGGTCCTGGGCGACTGACCCGGGAACCCTTGCGCATCCCGGGCGGCTTGGGCAGGATCTGGTTCCTGTTCAGCCGCCCGGTCGTGCGAACCGCGACCGGCCCGGCACTGCAAGGGCGGGGAACGCCACCGCGAGGCCGCCCGCGCTCCGACGCGCCGGCCACCGCCACGCTCCGGCCCCTCCCGGTCCTCCCGGTCCCGATCCCCCGGTCCCCCTCCCCACGTCGCCTCCCCGCCCCCCTCCTCCGCCCGGCGCGTCAGGTCACACGGCACGGGCGTCGCAGGCGAACGCCCGCGCAGTCGGCCCGCTGGTACCCGTCCCCGGAAAGACGTGATCGTGAGCAAGAACTCTGGCGCCGGAGGGAGTCTGCGGGCGGACGCGCTGGGCACGTTCGACTCCGTCGTGATGGCCGTGGCGGGCTGCGGCCCGGCCCACACCATCGCGGGCACGTTCCCCGCGCTGATAGCCGCCGTCGGCGTCGCCGGCCCGGCCGTCCTGCTGTACTGCGCGCTCCCCGTCGTCGGCATCGCCCTCGCCTTCCGCCACCTGGGCCGGCTCGACCCCGGCGCGGGCGCCGCGTACGGCTGGGTGGGCCGGTCGCTGCACCCCCTCCTCGGCTTCCTCAGCGGCTGGGCGCTCGTCGTCTGCGCCACCGTGTTCATGGCCTCGGCCACGCGCCCGGCCGGCGCCGCGACGCTGTCCCTGTTCGGGGCCGGGCCGGCCGGGCACACCGCCCTGGCCACGGCCGTCGGGGCGGGCTGGTTCCTGCTCATGGCCGGCGTGGTGATGTACGGCGTCCGCATCAGCGCCCGCGCCCAGAGCGTCATCACCGGAGTACAGCTCGTCCTGCTCGTCGCCGTCGCCGTCGCCGCCCTGTCGCAGGACGGCACCGTGGCCGAATTCTCGCCCTCCTGGTTCGGTTTCGGTCACTTCGACGGCCAACACCACTTCATGACCGGCGCGTTGATCGCCGTCTTCGCGTACTGGGGCTGGGACGTGACCGGCAACCTCGGCGAGGAGACCCGAGGCGGCCGCCCCGGCCCGGGGCCGGGCGGGGTGATCGGCATCGTGACGTGCTCCGCGCTGTTCGTCGTCTTCGCCCTCTGCGTCAACATCCTCGTCGGCGCCGATGTCGTACGGCAGAACCCCGACTCCTTCCTCACCGTCCTCGGCGATGCGGTCTGGCCGGGCCGGGGCGGCCGGCTGCTCGTCCTCGCGGTGCTGCTCTCCACCGTCGCCACATTGCAGACCACGCTGATCCAGGCCACCCGCACCCTGTTCGCCATGGGCCGGGACCGCACCCTCCACCCGGCGTTCGGCCGCGTCCACCCCCGACGGCGGACGCCGTGGACGGCCACCCTGGTGGTGGTGTGCGTCGCGCTCGCGTGCACCGTCGCCGCCGGGTCGGTTCCCGGCAGCCGCTCCGGGGCGCTGCTGCTCGCAGACGCGGTCAGCGGCACGGGACTCCTGATCTGCTTCTACTACGGCCTCACCGCGTTCTGCGCCGTCGCCGTCCACCGCAGGGAGCTGTTCTCGTCCGTACGGAACCTGCTCCTCGTCGGCCTGTGGCCGCTGGGCGGCGGGCTGTTCATGGTGTGGATCCTCGTACGGTCGGTGGCCGAGCTGAACGGCCTCGCCCTCGGCATCGGCCTCGGCGGCCTCGGGCTCGGCATCCTGCCGATGCTGCGCTCCCGACGGCACGCCCCCGCGTACCACCGTCGGGTCCCGCTGGATCCCGGGCGGGCCCGCGCCGTCGACGCCGCGTACGGGGGCACCGGCCCCGACCCCGCCTCCAGGGGCGGCTGCGGCGGGAACGGGGAACTGCTCACCGACTTCTGATCCGATGTTCCCAGGAGGGGGTCCCGCATGGTCATGGCCTGGAAACGCCGCCGTTCCGCCGCGGCGCCGCACTATGACCCGGCCTTCGGCGACAAGGCCCTCGCGGAGGCCTGCCAGGACGTCGCCGCGGGCCGCTGGCAGGGTCCGCGCGACCTGCTCGCCGCCGGCGGCCCCCACGACTGGGACCGGCGCAGCCACCGCATCCGGCTGCTGGCGAACGCCGCCGCGGACCGGCGCGTCGCGGAGGCCTGGCAGTCCGCCGAACCGCACAGCGCCGACGCGGTCGTGCTGCGCGCGGACATCGAGGTCATGCGGATGTTCGCGGTCGCCCGCCGCGGGACGATGCCGGCCGCGAACCGCCTCGACTGGACGGCCCGGATCTGCCTGCACGCCGCCGACGCGGCCCCCGACGACCCCCATCCGTGGGTCTCCCTGGTGACCCTGGCCCGGCTGTACGAGGGCGGACACGCCGAGACGGGCCGGTGGTGGCAGGAGCTCTGCGCCCGCGACCCGCACCACCGGGAGGCGCACCACCAGGGGCTGCGCTACATGTCCGCCCGCTGGCACGGCTCGCACGGCCAGGCGTCCACCTTCGCCCGGGAGCGTGCGGCCGCCGCCCCGCTGGGCTCGCCCCTCGCGGTCCTGCCGCAGGTGGCGCGGGCGGAGCAGTACCGGCACCGGGCGGAGCGGGAGGGCCCGGGCCGCCTGGACCTGCTGCACCACTGGAACGGCGACGCCGAACTGTGGGACCTGCGCACGACGATGGAGCGCTGGATCGGATTCCGTACGGCCGTCCAGGCCCAGGACGTGGCCGACCTCAACCACCTGGCCCACGCCCTGGTCCACGCCGGACTGCTCACGGAGGCGGCCACGGTGTTCGAACTCCTGGACGGCCGGGCCACCCGGGTCCCCTGGTCGTACACGGGCGACCCCGAACAGCAGTACACGCGCTGGCGTACGCGCGCCGCAGCGGCGGGAACGCCCGTCCGCAGCCGGAACAGTTGAGTGCCCGCCCCGACCGCCCGCCCCGACCGCCTGTCCCGACCGCCTCGCCCTGCACGTCAGTGGCGGAGCGTGCTGTCGACGTCCTCCATGAAGCTCAGCATCCGGGTGTTGACGACGTCCGGGTGGTCGATCTGCGGTCCGTGGCCGGTCGCGCCGACGATCTCGGCGCGGGCCCCGGTGACCAGGCGCGGCACCCGCTCCAGTTGCCGTCGCGGGTGCACCAGCAGGCTGCGCTTGCCCATGATCACGTAGAGCGGGGTGCGGATGGAGCGCAGCGCGTCCTCGGTCAGCGGCTGCGGGGCGGGGCGGCGTATCCGGAAGGCCCGGGCGCCCGCGTGGATCCAGGTGCGCATCTCGGGCACGACGAGGACGGGCTGCTCCAGCCAGGCGGCGAGCCGCGGACGCAGCGCCTTGGGTGCGAACGAGGCGAAGAGGCTCACGAAGACCCACGCGAAGAAGCGCAGGCCCACCTTCTCCAGGCCGCCCGGGTCGAGGGCGGTGACGGAGGCGAGCCGTCCGGGCCGCAGGTGCGCCTGGTTGAGCACCAGCCAGCCGCCGTAGGACGAACCGACGAGGTGGACCCGGTCGAGACCGAGCGCGTCGAGGGCCTCGTCCATCCACTGCGCGGCCCGCTCGGGCTGCCACATCGGCTCGCGCTGGACGCTGCGCCCGGCGTCGCCGGGGGTGTCGAGCGCGTAGACGGGCCGGTCGGCGCTGAGCGCGGGGGTGTTGGGGTACCACATCGCCGAGCAGTAGCCCGCGCCGTGGATCAGGACCACCGGGGTGCGGGACTCGGCGGCCGGGTCCGCGGGGCCGTACCGGTAGACGTGCGTGGTGCCGAAGCTCGTCTCGACGTCCGTCTCGGAGCGGAGGGGCGCACCCATCGCGTAGAGGACGTCGGAGGCGGCGAAGTAGCGGTCGCGCAGGGTGTCGTTGACGTAGCGGCCGACGTCGCGGCGCACGCGGGTCGTGGTCTCGGGCACGGGGCACCTCCTGGAAGATCCGTTCTTCGTGATACGACCGTATCATAATGGTGGTACGGCGGTACCATGAAGGGGCCGTGAAGAGACCCGGGAAGGCCGGGCGGCGAACGCGGCCGACGGGCGGAGACACCGGCATGCCAAAGCGCGTGGACCACGAGGAACGACGCGCCCAGATCGCCGACGCACTCATCCGGGTGGCGGGGCGACGGGGACTGCACGCCGTCGGCATGCGCGACGTGGCGGCGGAGGCGGGGGTGTCGCTCCGGCTGGTCCAGTACTACTTCGAGACCAAGGAGAAGCTGCTCTTCTACGGGCTCCAGCACCTGACGGACCGCTTCACCGCACGCGTCGGCGCCCGCCTCGCCGCCGCCGGAGCGGACCCCGGACCGCGCGCGACCGTGGAAGCGCTGCTGCTGGCCTCCCTCCCCACCGACGACGAGGGCCGCACCTTCCACCTGCTCTACAGCTCCTACTCGATCCTGTCGGTGACCGACGAGGCGCTCGCGGCGCAGCCCTTCATCGACAACCCCGACGCCGCGGAGAACGCCGTGACGGGCCTGCTCGAACGGGCCCGGGCCGAAGGCCTGGCCGACCCGGCGATCGCCCCGCGCACGGAGGCGATCAGTCTGCTCGCGATGACGGCGACCCTGGGCACCAGCATCCTGGTGGGCCAGCGCACCCCGGAGTCGGCCATCGCCGTGCTCCACCACCACCTGGACCGCATCTTCTCGCCCCCGGAGCACACCTGATCGCACCGCCTCCCGGTGGCCGCGCACACCCCACGGCTTCCGTGCACGCCCCGGTGCACACCGGCCGGTGACGGGAGCACGTCCGAATGGCCGGACATCCAGCAGCGGTCTCGCGAGGCGCGCAAGGCGGCGATGAGGCCCCGGACAGTCCCAGGGAACCTTGAGGCACGAGGCTCACGATCCCCGGAGGCGGAGGGCGCCGTACGTCTCACCGACGAACCGTGCGGCGGCCTGCGCCCCCTGCGGCCGACGAGCTGGAAGGCGAGGTGTTCCTCATTGGTGGGAACGTCCGGGCGAAGAGCCCGAGGACAGCGAAGTACCCGCCCAGCAGAGCCCGTCCAGGGCTGCGACGCCCAGACCGCCCGGCAGCGGGGAGCGGCCCAGCGTGGTAGATCTCACCCTGCGGCTCGTCCGGGTCGGGAGCGACCTGCTCGTGAAAGATGACGTCGGCAGGGCCTGCTTCCGATCTGGCGATCTCCTCGCCGCCGTTGCGCACAAGGGCCCCGTGCAGGCCACTGGCCTGCGCCCATGAACGGGACGGGAGTGGTAGGTCCGTTTAGTCGATCCAGTCCACCCCGAAATCTGTTGGTACCGATCACGGGCGGGTGCCCAGGCATTCAGCTGCGTTCACGCTCGGCCGGCCGCCATTCTTGCTTAGCCTCTTGGTCCCCTATGGGCGGCCCCGGACGGAGATGAATGAAACGGAAACTGAGACGGCCCGGCCGAAGCCGAGCCGTCTCCTCTTCCGCAACCGTCTGATCCGTAGTTCTAGAGGTCAGCAACAGTCATTGCGGTTGCCGTACGCCGCTGCTAGCAGGATCAACCGTGTCGCACAGACGGCGCCGTCTCCTGCTCGCCAGCCTCCTTGCCCAACAGCAGGGCTACCACGCCTCCCAGCAAGGGCAGTACGGCCACAACGAGTTCTGCAGGCACGCGCCAGACGACAACCACAATGATGACAACCGATGCCCAGGGGCTGCCCAGAGTGCTTGACAGCGGCCACCGTCGAGGCGTCAAACTCATAGAGATGCTTCCTTTGCAAGCGTCGTATGCCCGTCAGTACCGCAATCGGTTGCAGCCACAGCGGTGCTGGCGGGCTCTTTCATTGCCCAGAGTGCCGCCGTTCAACCGTGGTTCTCCACCGAGCGCACCCTGGCGAACCCTGGCGAATCAAGAGGGCGGGCCATCGCGTTCCATGGCGCACCCTGGCGTATGAAGACCCAAATGCCAGAGATGCCAGATACATGCCAGTTAGTAACTGGGGTGGTCCGGACACTGATAGGCGGTCCACTGACCGCGACCACCCTCTACGACCTTCGTCACACCGGGCAGAAGCACACCCTGTCGACGCAGTCGGGGCCACGCGAAGGACACGAGGGTGCGGGCCGGCCGGTCCTCGGAGAAGGCGGCCATGATCTACCAGCACTCGGACCACACATCCAGAGCGTCAGCGGGAGGTTGCGGCCGGCATCGATGCCCGGGTGCAGGCGCTGCGGGCCAAGGCCGCCGAGCAAGCATCTGGCACGGATCTGGCACGGGAAGGGTAGAGAGGTCTAGGCAACACGAAAGCCCCGGGTCATTGACCTGGGGCTTTGCTGTGGAGCGGATGACGGGAATCGAACCCGCGCTATAAGCTTGGGAAGCTCATGTTCTACCATTAAACTACATCCGCACGGCGTTCCAGTTTCCTGGAGCTGTACCGTTGCACACTCTACCCCATGATCGACCCCCGGTGAATCCGCCGCGGGGTCGTCGTCGTGTGTGGGGTGCACCGACAGTCGTGGGGACGGGAGTTGGGGCGTAACGTACCCGTGCGCGGTGGCGGTTCCCGGGTGCTGGAGTGGCGGCTGGAGCGGGTCGCGATCATCCCCTAATGTGGCGATTCGTCGCAGTACGGCAGGTTGGGGAAAGGGACTCGATGGAGAACACCGTCGTCCGTTGTGCCGAAGGGCACGTTTTCAGTACCGCTTCGTTCCCGCTGCAGCACCTCGGTGCCGGCCGGATCGGGCCCGGGCGGCTGCTGCGGTGTCCGCGGTGTGCGCGGCTGAGGCATGCCGTGCCGGTCGGGGCGGCCGTCAAGCGATAGGCGGCGAGGCGCGCGGGCCGCCCCTCTCGATTGCGGGTGGTCCGCGCGCACTGCGTATCCTCGGGACGTGCTTCTCTCAGACAAAGACATCCGGGCCGAGATCGACAGCGGACGGGTCCGCATCGACCCGTTCGACGAGTCGATGGTGCAGCCCTCCAGCATCGATGTGCGTCTCGACCGCTTTTTCCGGGTGTTCGAGAATCACCGCTACGCCCACATCGATCCGGCGGTCGAGCAGCCCGACCTGACCCGGATGGTCGAGCCGGAGGGTGACGAGGCCTTCATCCTGCACCCCGGTGAGTTCGTGCTCGCGTCGACCTACGAGGTCATCTCGCTGCCCGACGACATCGCCTCCAGACTGGAGGGGAAGTCCAGCCTGGGCCGTCTGGGGCTGGTGACGCATTCGACCGCCGGGTTCATCGACCCCGGGTTCTCGGGGCACGTCACCCTCGAACTGTCGAACCTCGCCACCCTGCCGATCAAGCTGTGGCCCGGGATGAAGATCGGGCAGCTGTGCATGTTCCGGCTCAGCTCGCCCGCCGAGTTCCCGTACGGGAGCGAGCGGTACGGCTCGCGGTACCAGGGGCAGCGCGGCCCGACGGCCTCGCGCTCCTTCCAGAACTTCCACCGCACGCAGGTGAGGCACGAGGCATGAGCGAAGTACGAGAGAACCTGAACTACGAGGGCTTCGGCCGCGCCGTCCGCGAGCTGGCGCAGACCATCGCCGACGACGGGTACGAGCCCGACATCATCCTGAGCATCGCCCGCGGCGGGGTCTTCGTCGCCGGCGGCCTGGCGTACGCGCTCGACTGCAAGAACATCCACCTCGTGAACGTCGAGTTCTACACGGGGGTCGGGACCACGCTGGAGATGCCGGTCATGCTGGCCCCCGTGCCCGAGGCGATCGACTTCACCAACAAGAAGGTGCTGATCGCCGATGACGTCGCCGACACCGGCAAGACGCTGAAGCTCGTTCACGACTTCTGCCTGGGCCACGTCGCCGAGGTCCGCTCCGCCGTGATCTACGAGAAGTCCCACTCGCTCGTGAAGTGCGAGTACGTGTGGAAGAAGACCGACGAGTGGATCAACTTCCCGTGGTCGGTCGAGCCGCCCGTCGTGAAGCGTGAGGGCCAGGTCCTCGACGCCTGACCCCCTCCGCAGCGGAAAGGGCCCCCACCGGTCGTGGTGGGGGCCCTTTCCGCTGCGTTGTCTGTCGCGCGGCTCGCGCGGCGGCGCCGTGCCGTGCCGTGCCGCGCCGTGACCTCACGTGCCGTGCCCTGCCTACAGCGTGCCCAGCTTGATGATCGACAGCAGGGCGACCAGCTGGATCGCGGACGCGCCCAGCGCCTTCGGCCACGGCAGGTCGTGCGACTTGCTGATGAGCGAGGTGAACAGGGCCCCGGCCACCACCCACGTGGCCCAGCCCAGTACCTGTACGACCATGTTGTCCCCGCCCAGGAACACGGCGAAGAGCAGGCGCGGCGCGTCCGTGATCGACATGACCAGCATCGACAGGCCCACGGTCGGCTGCCACGAGCCGTCGCCGCCCAGCTGGCGGGCCAGCGTGTGCGTCACCGCTCCCAGGATCAGGCCGCACACGACGAAGGCCACGGCCGCGCTGAGGACGATCGGGATGGCGTTGGGGACGGTGGCCTTCATGACGTCCTCGCGGGCGTCGTCGAGGCCGAAGACCGCGAGCAGCCCGTACAGGAACGTCACGATCAGCGCCGGGCCCCAGACCGCGTAGTCGCGCATCTGCAGGAACGTCGGCCCCGGCCGCATCACGATGCCGCGGAGCAGTTCCTTCCACGGCAGCCGCGGGCCCGTGGGTGCGGCCGCCGCGGCGCCCGCGTGGTACGTCGCGCCCTGGCTGTACGGGTCCTCGCCGTACGCGAAGACCTGGGTGTGCCCCGGGTTGTCGTTCGCGTACGAGCCACCGCCGCCGCCTCCGTGGCCGTACGGGGGCTGCTGCTGGGCCTGGTGAGGCGGCTGCTGCTGTCCGTACGGGTCGAAGTACTCGGGCTCGCCGTGGTCCCCGGCGGCGGGCTGCTGAGGCCACTGCTGCTGGGGAGGGTAGGGCTGCTGGCCGTACGGCGCCTGCGGCGGTTGCTGCTGCTGACCGTACGGCTGCTGCCGCGGGGGTTGTTGGGGAGCGCGGTTGTTGTCCCTGCCGCGTCCGATCCTGAATCCAGCCACGTGATCGAACGTACCTGGTCCCGGGGTTCGTCGTGGACGGGCCGCCGGAATAAGCACTGTTTGCGGCTGACCTGTGACATCCCCTAGGGGAACCCCGGGGAGCCGGTCCCGTGTCCGGTTTACGGGGTTGCAGGGCAGTCTGCGGGGGTTCGTTACATGGTCTACGGAATACGTAGATATCGGGTCCGTAGCTTCGTGTCCGTCGCCGTAGACCACGACCACGAGCACGAGCACGAACACGAACACGAGGAGAGCCCTCCACATGCGTAGCACCCGCCGTACCACCCTTCGTACCGCCGCTGTCTGCGTCGGCACGGCCGCTGTCCTGGCCCTCCCGGTCGGCTCCGCGTTCGCGGACGCGTCGGCCGCGCCGCAGCCGGCGGTCCAGCCGAAGCCGGCCCGGGTCTTCGTGACCACCGTCAAGCTCGCGGACGGTTCGGTCGCCGAGGTCTACAAGATCGGCGACGACCACTTCGAGGCCGACGTCTTCGCCGGCTCGACGAAGCGGGACACGCTGGTCAGCAAGGGGGGCGCCACGACGTACGGGCAGAGCAACGGGCTGCACGTCGTCCTCCAGCCGAACGGGACCGTGACCTCGTGGATGGAGGTCGGGCCGAAGGCGAGGCCCGGGGTGAAGAGGGAGAGCTCGGTCCGGATCGCCGTGCCGGACGGGCGGATCGCGAAGCTGATCGACGGCCCCGACGGCAAGCGCGTGGCGATCTCCACGCCGAACGGCAACCGGCTCGCAGCGATCGACCTGAAGCACCCGAGCGCGCAGAACGACGGCTGGACGTACCGGATCGTCCAGGACGGGAAGCGCGTGAAGTTCGTCGTCATCGACGGCAAGGGCGGCGGGAGCAGCTGGGTGTACCGGTTCGACGGGAAGCTGATCGAGAAGTACACGGCGGAGCGGAGCGCGCCGAGGGCGTAGAGGGGGTAGAGGGCACCGAGGGCGCAGATGGCGGAGGAGCCGGGGCAGCGCGTGGTGCCGAAGGGCGGCTTGAGGGCCGGGACCGAAGGGTCGGGGAGGCGACGCAGCCGGAGGCCGACCCGACCGGGAAGGCCAGGACGGCGGCCGTGCCGGCGAAGACAGCGGCGGTACGAAGGGTGGTACGGCGGGCTCCGCGACCGACAGCTCCGCGACCGACGGCTCCGTAACGGGCTGCCCGACCCCAGGCAGGACGTCCGGCTCCGGCACGGCCGGCGAGTCCGCGAACGCCCCCGGAACCCGAAACGCCGGTGCGGCCGGCCCCCGCTCAGGGGACCGGCCGCACCGGCGTTGCGTTGCTCGCGTCGCTACGGGCTACTTGGCGCTTCCGCCCTCGCCCGCAACCTCCGCCTTGGGGTCGGCTGCGGCGCCTGCGGCCGACTCGGCCTCCGCGTCGGCTTCTGCCGCCGTTTCGGCGTCAGCCTCCGCCTTCGGCTCGGCGGCGGGCTCGGCCTCCGCCTTCGGCTCGGCCTCCGCCTTCGGCTCGGCGGCGGGCTCGGCCTCCGCCTTCGGCTCGGCCTCCGCCTTCGGCTCGGCCTCCGCAGTGGCCTCCGCCCTTTCTGCAGCGGCGTCCGCGTCGGCCGGGGCCGGCGCAGCGGCTTCGGTCTCGGCGGCAGCCTCCTCCGCCGACTCGGCCTCGGCAGCTTCCCCCGCCGCAGCCGGAGCAGCCGCAGCCTCTGCCTCGGCTTCCGCCTTGGCCTTGGCCGCCGCTTCCGCCTCCGCCTCAGCGTCCGCCTTGGCCTTGGCTTCAGCCTCTGCCTTGGCCTTCGCCTTGGCTTCAGCTTCCGCCTTCGCCTTGGCCGCGGCCTCTGCCTTGGCCTCCGCTTCGGCCTTCGCCGCCGCTTCGGCCGCCGCCGCCTCCGCCGCCAGTTCCTCCTCCGTCGGGCCCGGAGCCTTCACCGACTCCAGGAGGAGCTGCGCCACGTCCACGACCTGGACGGATTCCTTGGCCTGGCCGTCGTTCTTCTTGCCGTTGACCGAGTCGGTCAGCATCACCAGGCAGAACGGGCAGGCGGTCGAGACGATGTCCGGGTTGAGGGAAAGGGCCTCGTCCACCCGCTCGTTGTTGATGCGCTTGCCGATGCGCTCTTCCATCCACATCCGCGCGCCACCGGCGCCACAGCAGAAGCCCCGCTCCTTGTGGCGGTGCATCTCCTGCTGCCGCAGCCCCGGCACGGCGGACATGATCTCGCGCGGCGGCGTGTAGACCTTGTTGTGCCGGCCCAGGTAGCAGGGGTCGTGGTACGTGATCAGCCCGTCGACCGGCGTCACCGGCAGCAGCCGGCCCTCGTCGATCAGGTGCTGGAGCAGCTGCGTGTGGTGGATGACCTCGTACTCGCCGCCCAGCTGCGGGTACTCGTTCGCAATGGTGTTGAAGCAGTGCGGGCAGGTCGAGACGATCCGCTTCGCCGACTTCGGCTTCTTCGTCGACGGGTCCTCGTCGTCCTCGCCGAAGGCCATGTTCAGCATGGCCACGTTCTCCTGGGCGAGCTGCTGGAACAGCGGCTCGTTACCGAGGCGGCGCGGGGAGTCGCCGGTGCACTTCTCGTCGCCGCCCATGATCGCGAACTTGACGCCCGCGATGTTGAGGAGCTCCGCGAAGGCCTTCGTCGTCTTCTTGGCCCGGTCCTCCAGGGCGCCCGCGCAGCCGACCCAGTACAGGTAGTCGTACTCGGAGAGGTCCTCGGCGTCCTTGCCGACGATCGGGACCTCGAAGTCGACCTCCTTGGTCCACTCCACGCGCTGCTTCTTGGCCAGACCCCAGGGGTTGCCCTTCTTCTCCAGGTTCTTGAGCATCGTGCCCGCCTCGGACGGGAACGCGGACTCGATCATCACCTGGTAGCGGCGCATGTCGACGATGTGGTCGATGTGCTCGATGTCGACCGGGCACTGCTCCACGCACGCACCGCAGGTGGTGCAGGACCACAGCACGTCCGGGTCGATGACGCCGTTCTCCTCGGCGGTGCCGATCAGCGGGCGCTCCGCCTCGGCCAGGGCCGCCGCCGGGACGTCCTTCAGCTGCTCCGCGGTCGCCTTCTCCTCGCCCTCCATGGTCTTGCCGCCACCTGCGAGCAGGTACGGGGCCTTGGCGTGGGCGTGGTCGCGCAGCGACATGATCAGGAGCTTGGGGGACAGGGGCTTGCCCGTGTTCCAGGCCGGGCACTGCGACTGGCAGCGGCCGCACTCGGTGCAGGTGGAGAAGTCGAGGATGCCCTTCCAGGAGAACTGCTCGACCTGGGAGACGCCGAAGACGTCGTCCTCGCCCGGCTCCTCGAAGTCGATCTCCTTGCCGCCGCTCGTCATCGGCTGGAGCGCGCCCAGCGCGGTCGCGCCGTCGGCGTTGCGCTTGAACCAGATGTTCGGGAAGCCGAGGAAGCGGTGCCAGGCGACACCCATGTTGGTGTTCAGCGAGACGACGATCATCCAGATCAGCGAGACGCCGATCTTGATCATCGCGGTGAAGTAGATGGCGTTCTGCAGGGTGCCGAGCGAGAGGCTCTTGAAGGCCAGCACCAGCGGGTACGAGGCGAAGTACGCCGGCTCGTACGAGTCCACGTGGTGGATCGCGCCCTCGAGGCCGCGCAGGGTGAGGATCGCGAGCCCGATCGTGAGGATGACGTACTCGACGAAGTACGCCTGCCAGGCCTTCGAGCCGGTGAAGCGCGACTTGCGGCCCGCCCGGGAGGGCAGCGACAGCAGCCGGATGGCGATCAGCACCAGGATGCCGAGGATCGTCATGACGCCGATGAACTCGATGTACAGCTCGAACGGCAGGAAGTCGCCGACGATCGGCAGCACCCAGTCGGCCTGGAAGAGCTGGCCGTAGGCCTGCAGCAGCGTCGGGGGCAGCGTCAGGAAGCCGATGGCGACGAACCAGTGCGCGAAGCCGACGATGCCCCAGCGGTTCATCCGGCTGTGGCCGAGGAACTCCCGGACCAGGGTGAGCGTTCGTGCCTTCGGATCGTCCGTACGGCTGCCTGCCGGTACGGGCTGTCCGAGCTTCACGAAGCGGTAGATCTGCGCCACGGCTCGGGCGAGCAGCGCGACGCCGACCACGGTCAGGACCAGCGACACGATGATCGCGGCGAGTTGCATGGGAGGGCTCCTCGGGCGGGACTTACTAAGCGGTAACTTATTGAGTCAAGGCTTGAGGTTACCCATTCCCCGCGCCGCAATGTAGGTGAGCGAGCGGTGATCTGTGTCGCTCAGGCATGCCTGTGTCGACAGGCCGCCCGAGGGGTCTGAGCCAGGATCGCGAGATCCATCCCCAGCCAATGGCTCTCCACATAGTGCCGGTCCAGCAGGGCCATCTCCTCCCAGGGGAGGTCGGAGCGTGCGCTGACCTGCCACAAACCAGTCATTCCAGGCCGTACGAGGAGCCGGTCGGCCCGGTCCGTGCGGGCCTCCGGTCGCGGCCCGACCAGTGACATCTCCCCGCGCAGCACGTTCAGCAGCTGCGGCATCCCGTCCAGGGCGCACCGCTGGACCGCCGCCCCCAGCCGGCCCGCCGCGTCCGTGTGCAGCCGCCAGGTCCGGAACGGCCGGCCGGCCAGCCCGGCCGCCGGCTGCCGTACGAGGACCCGCCCGCCCTGGGTCGCGTACAGCAGGGCGCCGACGGCCAGCAGCGGCACCGCGAACAGCCCGAGCAGCGCGGTGGCCCCGAGGAGGTCGACCACCCGCTTCGCGGACACGTCCGGCCGGCAAGCGGCCGGGCGCGACGGCAGGAGCAGGAGCAGGAGCTCGCGCAACGGCCGGACCGGAGGGAGCGTGAGCGGCGGCAGCGGCATGGGGGCACCCTGCCCGCGTATCCGGCGGTTTCCGCGGTGCCGCGCAGTGGGCCGGCCGAGCATCGCCCGCTCGGCCCCCGGAAGCCGCGGCGCGTCCCGGGCGAGCTGCCGGTGAGAGGCCGGGGGAGGCCGGTGCAGGCCGGTGAGCTGCGGGTACGAGGCAGTGCGCCCTGCGAGTGAGCTTAAGGCCGGGATAAAAGTTGAGTCGACTCCACTCACCTCTGTTGACGCGCGCGCGGCCATGCGGCATGGTTGAGTCTGTTCCACTCAAGTCAGCTGGAGGAAATCAAAATGGCACGTGCGGTCGGCATCGACCTGGGCACCACTAACTCCGTCGTCAGCGTTCTCGAAGGCGGCGAGCCCACCGTCATCACCAACGCCGAGGGCGCCAGGACCACGCCGTCCGTCGTCGCCTTCGCCAAGAACGGCGAGGTCCTCGTCGGCGAGGTGGCCAAGCGCCAGGCGGTCACGAACGTGGACCGGACCATCCGCTCCGTCAAGCGCCACATGGGCACTGACTGGAAGATCAACCTGGATGGCAAGGACTTCAACCCGCAGCAGATGAGCGCCTTCATTCTGCAGAAGCTGAAGCGCGACGCCGAGGCCTACCTGGGTGAGAAGGTCACGGACGCGGTCATCACCGTCCCGGCCTACTTCAACGACTCCGAGCGTCAGGCGACGAAGGAGGCCGGTGAGATCGCGGGCCTGAACGTCCTGCGCATCGTCAACGAGCCGACCGCCGCCGCCCTGGCCTACGGCCTGGACAAGGACGACCAGACCATTCTCGTCTTCGACCTGGGCGGCGGCACCTTCGACGTGTCGCTCCTGGAGATCGGCGACGGCGTCGTCGAGGTCAAGGCCACCAACGGTGACAACCACCTCGGCGGTGACGACTGGGACCAGCGCGTCGTCGACTACCTGGTGAAGCAGTTCGCCAACGGCCACGGCGTCGACCTGTCCAAGGACAAGATGGCGCTCCAGCGTCTGCGCGAGGCCGCCGAGAAGGCGAAGATCGAGCTGTCCTCCTCCACGGAGACCACGATCAACCTGCCCTACATCACGGCTTCCGCCGAGGGCCCGCTGCACCTGGACGAGAAGCTCACGCGCGCCCAGTTCCAGCAGCTGACCGCGGACCTCCTGGACCGCTGCAAGACCCCGTTCCACAACGTCATCAAGGACGCCGGCATCCAGCTGTCCGAGATCGACCACGTGGTCCTCGTCGGCGGCTCCACCCGCATGCCGGCCGTCGCCGAGCTCGTCAAGGAGCTCACCGGCGGTCAGGACGCCAACAAGGGCGTCAACCCGGACGAGGTCGTCGCGATCGGCGCCACCCTCCAGGCCGGTGTCCTCAAGGGTGAGGTCAAGGACGTCCTGCTCCTCGACGTGACCCCGCTGTCCCTCGGCATCGAGACCAAGGGCGGCATCATGACCAAGCTCATCGAGCGCAACACCACGATCCCGACCAAGCGGTCCGAGATCTTCACGACGGCCGAGGACAACCAGCCGTCCGTGCAGATCCAGGTCTACCAGGGTGAGCGCGAGATCGCGGCGTACAACAAGAAGCTCGGCATGTTCGAGCTGACCGGCCTGCCGCCGGCCCCGCGTGGCGTCCCGCAGATCGAGGTCTCCTTCGACATCGACGCGAACGGCATCATGCACGTCACGGCCAAGGACCTCGGCACGGGCAAGGAGCAGAAGATGACCGTTACCGGCGGCTCCTCGCTCGGCAAGGACGAGGTCGACCGCATGCGCCAGGAGGCGGAGCAGTACGCGGACGAGGACCTCCGCCGCAAGGAGGCGGCCGAGTCCCGCAACCAGGGCGAGCAGCTCGTCTACCAGACGGAGAAGTTCGTCAAGGACAACGAGGACAAGGTCCCGGCCGAGGTCAAGACCGAGGTCGAGGCCGCCGTCACCGAGCTGAAGGACAAGCTCAAGGGCGAGGACACCGCCGAGATCCGCACCGCGACCGAGAAGCTCGCCGCGGTCAGCCAGAAGCTCGGCCAGGCCCTCTACGCCGACGCGCAGGCCGCTCAGGCCGCCGGTGGCGCGGGTGACGCGGGCCAGGCCGGTGCCGCGGACGCCGCCGACGACGTCGTCGACGCCGAGATCGTGGACGAGGACAAGCCGAAGGGCGGCGCTGCCTGATGTCGGAGGAGACCCCGGGCTTCGAGGAGAAGCCCGAAGTCCCCGCCGACGGCACGCCTGACGACGCCGCCGAGCCGAAGGCCCCAGCTTCCTCCGAGGAGGAGGCCGCGGCCCCGGCCGGGGACTCTGCAGCAGCACAGTCCGCCCAGGACAGCGGTACGGCTCTGCTGGCGCAGCTGGACCAGGCCCGCACCGCGCTCGGCGAGCGCACCGCGGACCTCCAGCGCCTGCAGGCGGAGTACCAGAACTACCGCCGCCGGGTGGAGCGGGACCGGGTCGCCGTCAAGGAGATCGCGGTCGCGTCCCTCCTGACGGAGCTGCTCCCGACCCTGGACGACATCGGCCGGGCGCGGGACCATGGCGAGCTGGTCGGCGGCTTCAAGTCGGTGGCCGAATCGCTGGAGACCGCCGCGGCCAAGATGGGGCTGCAGCAGTTCGGCAAGGAGGGCGAGCCCTTCGACCCGACGATCCACGAGGCCCTGATGCACTCGTACGCGCCGGACGTCACCGAGGACACCTGCGTGGCGATCCTGCAGCCGGGGTACCGGATCGGCGAGCGTACGATCCGCCCCGCGCGGGTCGCGGTGGCCGAGCCCCAGCCGGGAGCGGCCCCCAAGTCCGAGTCGGCCGAGGCCGACGCGCCGTCGGACAAGGACACGGATGCCCCCGACAAGGGCTGACGTTGAACCAGTAGCGGTACGAGAGGAGGGACACCGGGGATGAGCACGAAGGACTTCGTCGAGAAGGACTACTACAAGGTCCTCGGTGTCCCGAAGGACGCCACCGAGGCCGAGATCAAGAAGGCGTACCGGAAGCTCGCGCGCGAGTTCCACCCGGACGCCAACAAGGGCGACGCCTCGGCCGAGGAGCGCTTCAAGGAGATCTCCGAGGCGAACGACATCCTCGGCGACGCCAAGAGGCGCAAGGAGTACGACGAGGCCCGCACCCTGTTCGGCAACGGGGGCTTCCGCCCCGGCCCGGGCGGGGGCGGCGGCTCGTTCAACTTCGACCTCGGCGACCTCTTCGGCGGCACCCAGCCGGGTGGCGGAGCGGGTGGCGGGTTCGGCGGCGGCGGCCTGGGCGATGTCTTCGGCGGCCTGTTCAACCGCGGCGGCGCGGGCCCCGGGGCCCGTACCCAGCCGCGCCGCGGCCAGGACATCGAATCGGAGGTCACCCTCTCCTTCACGGAGGCGGTGGACGGGGCCACGGTCCCGCTCCGGATGTCCTCACAGGCGCCCTGCAAGGCCTGTTCGGGCACCGGCGACAAGAACGGCACGCCGCGCGTGTGCCCGACGTGCGTCGGCACCGGCCAGGTCTCGCGGGGCAGCGGCGGCGGTTTCTCGCTGACCGACCCCTGCGCGGACTGCAAGGGCCGCGGCCTGATCGCGGAGACCCCCTGCGACGTCTGCAAGGGCAGCGGGCGGGCCAAGTCCTCCCGCACCATGCAGGTCCGCATCCCGCCGGGGGTCTCGGACAACCAGCGGATCCGGCTGCGCGGCAAGGGGGCTCCGGGCGAGCGCGGCGGTCCGGCCGGCGATCTGTACGTCGTCGTCCACGTGGACGGCCACCCGGTGTTCGGCCGCAAGGGCGACAACCTGACGGTCACCGTTCCGGTGACGATCGCCGAGGCCGCCCTGGGCGCCGACATCAAGGTCCCGACCCTGAACGGCCCGTCGGTGACGCTGAAGCTGCCGCCGGGCACCCCCACGGGGCGCACGATGCGGGCCCGCGGCAAGGGAGCGGTCCGCAAGGACGGCACCCGCGGAGACCTGCTGGTGACGGTGGAGGTCGCCGTTCCGGCCTCGCTGTCGGACAAGGCCCGCGAGGCGCTGGAGATGTACCGCGACGCGACGGAGTCGGAGGACCCGCGCGCCGCGCTGTTCGAGTCCGCGAGGGGAGCATGAACATGGACGGCCGGCGCAGGAGCCACTACCAGCTCAACGACGACACTCCTGTCTACGTCATCTCGGTGGCCGCCCAGCTCTCGGGCCTGCATCCGCAGACCCTGCGCCAGTACGACCGGCTCGGCCTGGTCTCCCCGGACCGGACGGCCGGCCGCGGCCGGCGCTACTCGGCACGCGACATCGAACTGCTCCGCACGGTGCAGGCGCTGTCCCAGGACGAGGGCATCAACCTGGCCGGCATCAAGCGGATCATCGAGCTGGAGAACCAGGTCGCGGCGCTCCAGCAGCGGGTGGCCGAGCTCTCGGCGGCGGTGGACGGCGCGGCGGCCGTGCTCCAGCAGCGCGAGGCCCAGGTGCACGCCTCGTACCGGCGGGATCTGGTCAAATACCAGCCACCGGTTGCGGGCAACGCCCTGGTCGTGTGGCGCCCCGCGCCGAAGCGCCAGAGCGACTGACGCCGGAGCGGCCGGCGACCCACGGCTCACGGTCGGCGGCCCACGGCCCACGGCCGACGCTGACGTGCCAACGCGCAGGCCCCGCCCGGGAACCCCGGGCGGGGCCTGCGCGTTGTGCCGGGGGGCGTCAGTCGCCCTCGTCCTCCAGGATCCCTGAGCGGGCGATGAGGAAGCCGAGCTGGGCGCGGCTGCCGCTGCCGAGGGTGCCGGCCAGCTTCGCGATGTGCGCGCGGCAGGTCCGTACGTTCATGCCGAGCCGGCGGGCGATGGCCTCGTCGACGTGGCCCTCGATGAGGAGCTGGGCGATGGTGCGCTGCACGCCCGAGATGCCGCCGCGGGTGTGCTGGTACGTCACTTCCTCCTGGAGCGGCACCGCGCGGTGCCACAGCTGCTCGAACACCTTGATGAGGTAGTCGACCAGCCCGGGGTGGCGCAGTTCCAGGGCGACCTGGCGGTCGTCGCTGGCCGGTATGAAGGCGACGGTCCGGTCGAAGATGATGAGGCGCTCGAAGAGCTCCTCCAGCGTGCGCACCTCGACCTTGCCGGCCTTGAGGAGGTCGACGTACGCGAGGGTGCCGCGGCTGTGCCGGACGGTGTGCTGGTAGAGGGTCCGGATCCGGACACCGCGGTCGGTCAGCGGCTGGTCGCGTTCCAGGGCCTCGGTGAGCTCCAGGCTGGGCCGGGCGCCGCCGGGCTGGATGGTGAGCATCTCCGTGTGGCACTCGGCCGTGGCGAGGTTGAGGGCGGCATTGATGGGGTCGAAGCCCTCGAGCACGGTGATGGCGTGGGTGCTTGCCGGATTCTGCGCGCTGATGGCGAGAAATGGCTCGAAGGCCTCGGACAGTTCGAGGGAATCACGACGTCTGTCGCGGATCTCCCGTTCGATCGGATGCAGCCGCTGTGCGAGTGCCACCGCCGGTGGAACCGGACGGAGCGAATTGGCGTCATCAGGATCCGGCTGCAACAACGCCAGATCGAGCAGACAGGGTGCCGTTTTGACATCCCCACGTGCGATACGTCCCGTCCTCAGCGCGCTCGTGTAGAGCCGTGCCCCCTCGCTGCACAGCTCGGTGACCGAGTGGGGATGTGTCGCTTTTGTTCGGTTTATGGTCAAATCTCCACCCCCCAGGGTCCTGAACATGCAAGAACATGATGCATCGTCCCTGTGGCAGTGATGTGCCTGAATGAGCCATCGTCTGACAGGCGGGGGAGAGGATTTCATCAAGTGAGGACGAAGCCGACCATGAACAAGAGAATGCTTCGCTCGGCGCTTGCCACCGTCATCTTCTCGGCTGTGGCCGGTCTGGGACTTGCCGGGGTCACCCTGGGGGGCGCTGCAGGGGGTGCCGCCGGCCTCCAGGCGGCGCCGCTGGAGGACAGCGGATGGCGCGCGGCACCGATGGACAGCGGGTGGCGTTCCGCCCCCGTCGACGCCGAAGCCGGCGCCCTCGGCACGGAGATCGCGGCATGACCCCCGACGACCGCGGTTTCCGTCGTGAAATGGCCTCTGCCTACCGCTCCGGCTGGCAGTTCATCGACCTTGCCACGGCCATCCCCCACCCTGGCGATTCGTTGATGGTCACCCTGTTCGGACAGCCCATCGTCATCACGCGCGAGGAGGACGAAGACGTCCGGGCGTACCGATGCCTGCGCCGCCCCCGCGGCGCGCCGCAGCCCGTCCGCTGCGAGGTGCGCTACGGAATGGTCTTCGTCAACCTTGATCAGCGCGACCACCAGCTCTTCGAACCCGATATCACCACCGCCACCCCCCGCAGTGCCTGAAGCGATTCCCCCGTCGTTGCAGATCGCTCCAGGTGCTTCCCCCACACAACGGCGCCATCGTGGACCTGACCACGATGGCGCCGTTGTGATGTCCGCGTCCAGTGCTTGAACCGGACAAGGTGAAAACCGAACTTCTCCGCCGGTTCAGGCGCGGCCCATGGCCCGGTCGAGGGTGATCTCCATGACGACGCGGTCGGGGTTGGGCGACGGCGTCCGCCCGTAGCGCTCCGCGTAGCGCGCCACCGCCTCGGCGACCGAGGCCTCGTCCGTACGGATCACCGCGCGCCCCTCCAGGGTCGCCCAGCGGCGCCCCTCCATCTGGCACACCGCGACCCGCGCCGGGCCGTGCTCCGTCGCCTGAGCCGCCAGCACGTTGCGGATCTTCTTGCTGTGCTTGTTGCTGATCACCCGGGCCAGGCCGGCCTCGGGGTCGTACGTGACGCCCACCGGCACCACGTGGGGCGTCCCGTCGGGGCGCGGGGTGGTCAGGGTGCAGACGTGCCGCTCCCGCCAGAAGGCGAGGTACTCGGGCGTCGGGTTGAGTACGTCATGAGCCATGGCCTGAGGGTACGACTGCGGCCTTGAGTGGAATAGACTCAACTTTGCGCACGCTGACATACTCACAGCCGCTCCTGAGAGGAGAAGTCGCCCGTGGATGCCGAGCTGACCAACAAGAGCCGGGACGCCCTGAACGCGGCCACCAGCCGGGCCGTGAAGGACGGCCACGCGGACCTGACCCCGGCGCACCTGCTGCTGGCCCTGCTCGCCGGCGAGGACAACGAGAACATCACCGACCTGCTCGCGGCCACCGAAGCCGACCAGGCGGCGGTCCGCGTCGGCGCGGAGAAGCTGCTGGCCGCCCTGCCCAGCGTCACGGGCTCCACGGTCGCGCCTCCGCAGCCCACGCGTGAGCTGCTCGCCGTACTCGCCGAGGCCGACCAGCAGGCCGGCCGGCTCGGCGACGACTACCTCTCCACCGAACACCTCCTCATCGCGATCGCCGCCAAGGGCGGCGCGGCCGGTGAGGTCCTTTCCGCCCAGGGCGCGACGGCGAAGAAGCTGCTGGACGCCTTCGAGAACGCACGAGGAGGACGGCGGGTGACCACCCCCGACCCCGAGGGCCAGTACAAGGCCCTGGAGAAGTTCGGCACCGACTTCACGGCGGCAGCGCGTGAGGGCAAACTCGACCCGGTCATCGGCCGCGATCAGGAGATCAGGCGCGTCGTCCAGGTCCTGTCGCGCCGTACGAAGAACAACCCGGTGCTCATCGGCGAGCCCGGCGTCGGCAAGACGGCCGTCGTCGAGGGCCTCGCGCAGCGCATCGTCAAGGGCGACGTCCCCGAGTCGCTGAAGAACAAGCGTCTGGTCTCGCTCGACCTCGGCGCGATGGTCGCCGGCGCGAAGTACCGCGGTGAGTTCGAGGAGCGGCTCAAGACGGTCCTGGCGGAGATCAAGTCCAGCGACGGCCAGATCATCACCTTCATCGACGAGCTGCACACCGTCGTCGGCGCGGGCGCCGGCGGGGACTCCGCCATGGACGCGGGCAACATGCTCAAGCCCATGCTGGCCCGCGGCGAACTGCGGATGGTCGGCGCGACCACGCTCGACGAGTACCGCGAGCGGATCGAGAAGGACCCGGCGCTGGAGCGCCGCTTCCAGCAGGTGCTGGTCGCCGAGCCGAGCGTCGAGGACACCATCGCGATCCTGCGCGGGCTCAAGGGCCGCTACGAGGCCCACCACAAGGTCGTCATCAACGACAGTGCGCTGGTGGCCGCCGCGACCCTGTCCGACCGGTACATCACCTCCCGCTTCCTGCCCGACAAGGCCATCGACCTCGTCGACGAGGCCGCGTCCCGGCTGCGCATGGAGATCGACTCCTCGCCCCTGGAGATCGACGAGCTGCAGCGCTCGGTCGACCGCCTGCGGATGGAGGAGCTGGCGCTGAGGAACGAGTCGGACCCGGCCTCGATCGAGCGCCTGGACAAGCTCCGCAAGGACCTGGCGGACCGGGAGGAGGACCTGCGGGGCCTGACCGCCCGCTGGGAGAAGGAGAAGCAGTCCCTCAACCGCGTCGGAGAGCTCAAGGAGCGCCTGGACGACCTGCGCGGACAGGCCGAGCGCGCACAGCGAGACGGCGACTTCGACACCGCCTCCAAGCTGCTCTACGGCGAGATCCCGGCCCTGGAGCGCGAGCTGGCCGAGGCCACCGAGGAGGAGGAAGAGGCCTCCAAGACCGGCAGCGCCAAGTCCGCGATGGTCAAGGACGAGGTCGGCCCCGACGACATCGCCGATGTGGTGGGCGCCTGGACCGGCATCCCGGCCGGCCGCCTCCTCGAAGGGGAGACCCAGAAGCTGCTGCGCATGGAGGACGAGCTGGGCCGCCGCCTGATCGGCCAGGGCGAGGCCGTACGGGCCGTCTCGGACGCCGTGCGCCGCACCCGGGCCGGGATCGCCGACCCCGACCGCCCGACCGGCTCGTTCCTCTTCCTGGGCCCCACGGGCGTGGGCAAGACGGAGCTGGCCAAGGCCCTCGCGGACTTCCTCTTCGACGACGAGCGGGCCATGGTCCGCATCGACATGTCGGAGTACTCCGAGAAGCACAGCGTGGCCCGTCTGGTCGGCGCCCCGCCCGGCTACGTCGGCTACGAGGAGGGCGGCCAGCTGACCGAGGCCGTCCGTCGCCGCCCGTACTCCGTGGTGCTGCTGGACGAGGTGGAGAAGGCCCACCCCGAGGTCTTCGACATCCTGCTCCAGGTCCTGGACGACGGCCGCCTCACGGACGGCCAGGGCCGCACCGTGGACTTCCGCAACACGATCCTCATCCTGACCTCGAACCTGGGCAGCCAGTTCCTGATGGACCCGTCGAGCTCGGCGCAGGAGAAGCGCGAGCAGGTCCTGGAAGTGGTCCGGGCCTCCTTCAAGCCCGAGTTCCTCAACCGCCTCGACGACCTGGTCGTCTTCTCCGCGCTGACCCGGGACGAGCTGGCGCACATCGCCGAGCTCCAGATCGCCGGCCTGGCCCGCCGCCTGGCCGACCGGCGCCTGACCCTGGACGTCACGCCCGAGGCCCTGGCCTGGCTGGCGGACAAGGGCAACGACCCGGCGTACGGTGCCCGCCCGCTGCGCCGCCTGATCCAGACGGCGATCGGCGACCGCCTGGCCAAGGAGATCCTGGCGGGCGAGGTCCGCGACGGCGACACGGTCCGGGTCGACGTGGCGGGCGAGGACCTCATCGTCGGCAAGGCGCTCTGACCGCGCCCCGGGGGTCTGGCCCCCGGGCCCCGGCCCCCCCGGCCGGCGGATCCCTGTCCGCCCTGCGCGGATCGCAGCCGTCGGGGCTGGACACGGGGAGGGCCGGATGGGGGAGGATGACATCATCCGCACGAAGGGAAATTCACGGTGAGCATCGACCCGGCCTCGATTCCGAATTTCGGTGGGCAGCAGCCCGATCCGCAGGCCACAGGACCGGCGGGCCCCGTCGTCCCCGACCAGGATCTGGTCAAGCAGCTGCTGGAGCAGATGGAGCTCAAGTACGTCGTCGACGACGAGGGTGACCTCGCGGCGCCGTGGGAGGAGTTCCGGACGTACTTCATGTTCCGCGGCGAGGACGAGCAGCAGGTCTTCTCGGTGCGGACGTTCTACGACCGTCCGCACGCGATCGAGGACAAGCCCCAGCTCCTCGAGTCGATCGACGACTGGAACCGCCGCACCCTGTGGCCGAAGGTCTACAGCCACACGCACGACGACGGCTCCGTCCGCCTGATCGGCGAGGCGCAGATGCTGATCGGCACCGGCGTCAGCCTGGAGCACTTCGTTTCCTCCACGGTCAGCTGGGTCCGGGCCTCCATCGAGTTCGACAAGTGGCTCGTGGAGCAGCTCGGCCTGGAGAAGGAGATCGACTCCACCGACGGCGACGACAAGGACGGCGGCGACGACGCCTAGTCGTCGCCCGTCCGTCACAGCGGTACGCGGGCGATCAGCAGCAGGTACAGCCCGTAGCCGTACGAGAGCCCGGCCAGCCCCGCGGTCGCCACGACCGCGGAGCGCGGCCGGGCTCGCGCCATTGCGGCGGCGACCGGCAGGAGCAGCGGGAACGCCGGGAGCAGGAAGCGGGGCTTCGACTCGAAGTAGCCGGCCCCGCCGTAGGTGATCAGCAGCAGGACGGCCGTGTACGCGAGCAGCGCCACCGGCATCCGGTCGAGCAGCAGGAGCACCGCCAGGAGCCCGGCGGCGGCCAGGACGGCCACGGTCACGAAGGAGGCGAGCGGCAGCGGCGCGCCGGTCAGCGCCCGCCAGACGGTGGCCGTGGTGTACGAGCCGAAGTCGAAGCGGGAGCCCCAGCGCTCCTGCACGGTGAAGTACCCGGCGGGGCTCCCGGTGCGTATGCCGACGGCCGCGACGTACGCCGCCCAGCCCGCCGGGGCCAGCAGCGCGGCGGCCCACACCCCGGGCGCGCGGGATCTTCGTACGAGCACGGCGTGCAGGGCGGCGGCGGTCACGGCGGCGCCGACGGCGATCCCCGTCGGGCGGGTCAGTCCGGCGAGCACGGCGAGGCCCGCGGCCCACAGCCAGCGGCGGCGCAGCACGGCGTACAACGCCCAGGCGGCGAGCGCCGCCAGCAGCGGCTCGGTGTAGGCGAGGGTCAGCACGACCGCGTGCGGGGTGGCCGCCCACAGCGCCACCAGCAGCACCCCGGCGCGCGGGCCCAGCACCAGCTCCCCGACCCGGTACACCCCGACGGCGGCCACCGCGGCGGCGGTCCAGGCCACCAGCAGCCCGGCCCAGGCGGTGGCGCCGGCCAGCCGCACGAGCAGCGGGTACAGCGGGAAGAAGGCGCGGTCGCTCTGCACGAGACCGGACGAGACCCACATCTGGGTGCGGCCGTAGCCGTGCACGGCGATGCCGAGGTACCAGACGGAGTCCCAGGAGTGCCCGAGCACGCGCACGGGGCTGCGCCCGGCCCACCACGCCCCGGTGGCGAGGACCAGAGCGCCGCCGGCGCGGACGGCGGCGAACGCCCCGAGGGCGGCGAGGGCCGCGGGCACCCTCCCGGTCCGGAGCTCCTGCGGACCTACGGAAACCGACACACTGCCCGTCGCCGCCATGGACCCCCGTCTTTCCCGCGCCGCGTGAAGGAGGCCCTCCCGGCGAGGAGGGCCTCGGGCACCCTAAAGCTCAGGACCGCCCCGCGGGTGTGAATGCCGTCGGAACCTCCGGTGAAATCAGCCATGGGCCCCCGCGGGCCGCGGGCGACACCGACCTCAGAGCCGCCGCAGCCGCTCGACGGCCTCTTCGAGGACCTCCGTCTTCTTGCAGAAGGCCCAGCGGACCTGGGTGGCGCCGGCGGCCTGGTCGTCGTAGAACACCTGGTTCGGGATGGCGACCACGCCGCAGCGCTCGGGCAGGGCGCGGCAGAAGGCGAGGCCGTCCTTCTCTCCGAGCGGGGTGATGTCGGTGGTGATGAAGTACGTGCCCTGCGGGCGGAAGACCTGGAAGCCGGCGGCTGCGAGGCCGTCGGCGAGGATGTCGCGCTTGGCCGCCAGGTCGGCGCGGAAGCCGTCGAAGTAGGCGTCGGGAAGGTCCAGGGCCTGCGCGACGGCGTACTGGAAGGGGCCCGAGGAGACGTACGTCAGGAACTGCTTCGCGGAGCGGACGGCGGAGACCAGCTCCGGCGGGGCGGTGATCCAGCCGACCTTCCATCCGGTGAAGGAGAACGTCTTGCCGGCCGATCCGATGGTGACGGTGCGCTCGCGCATGCCGGGCAGCGAGGCCAGCGGGACGTGGGCGCCCTCGAAGACGAGGTGCTCGTAGACCTCGTCGGTGACCACGAGCAGGTCGCGTTCCCGTGCGAGTTCCGCGATCGCGGCGAGCTCGGCCGGGGTCAGGACCGTGCCCGTCGGGTTGTGCGGGGTGTTCAGCAGGAGCAGGCGGGTGCGCGGGGTGACCGCGGCGCGCAGTTCGTCGAGGTCGAGCGCGAACGCGCCGCCGGCCGCCGCCGGGGAGGACCCCGGGGCGCGCGGGCGCAGGGTGACCGGGACGCGGGTGGCCCCGGCCATCGCGATGCAGGCGGCGTACGAGTCGTAGTACGGCTCCAGGGCGATGACCTCGTCACCCGGTTCGAGCAGGGCGAGGAGCGAGGCGGCGATGGCCTCCGTGGCGCCCGCCGTGACCAGGACCTCGGTGTCCGGATCGTAGGGCAGGCCGTAGAACCGCTGCTGGTGCCGGGCGATCGCGGCGCGCAGCTCCGGGACGCCGGGGCCCGGCGGGTACTGGTTGCCGCGGCCGGACAGTACGGCGCGGGAGGCGGCCTCGGCGATCTCGGCGGGGCCGTCGGTGTCGGGGAAGCCCTGGCCGAGGTTGATCGACCCGGTGCGGGCGGCCAGGGCCGACATCTCCGCGAAGATCGTCGTCCCGAAGGAGGCGAGGCGGCGGTTCAGGAGGGGGCGGCTGCCGCCCACGGGTGCGCTCATGGGCGCAATCCTGGGGGCAACCTCTGGACTTGCTCAAGTGTGCTTTGGCCCGGGTGGCCTGCGGGCATCCCCCCTTCACGCGGGCCACGGCCCGCTGGGGAACAGTCGGCTCTCGGGGGACCGAGGCGTTGGAGGGGGGTTGGGGTCATGTCTGTTTTCGTTCTGCTGCTCGTGGTGGCGGCCGTCGCGGCCTTCGTGTTCCTGGTGGTGAAGGTGGTCCGCGCCTGGACCGGATCCGATGCGGGTTCGGGCTCCGGCTCGGGCTCCGGCTCGTCGTGGTGGGCGGGCGGCGGCGGTTCCTCGTGCGGGAGCAGCTCCTCGTGCGGCTCTTCCTCCTCCTGTGGTTCCTCCTCGTCCTGCGGGGGCTCTTCGTCCTCCTGTGGCGGCGGGGGCTGCGGCTCCAGCTGACACGGGGCAGCCGGCGCCGCGAGCGCAGGGCGCCCGGCGGAGCCAACTTCCGCCGGGCGCCCTCACGTTCGCGCTGGTGGATCCGGATGTTCCGGATCCTGGAGGAGAAAGTTCCGGCTTTCGGGGCCGGTGTGGCGTGACGCGCGGGACGGCCGGGTTTGAACACGTGAACTGAGTAGCCCCCGGGGGGATGTAAACCCAACCAAGTTGGGTAAAAACGCTGTGAGTGCCGTGCCTTTCATGATTCCCTCGGTTGAGTAGACCAGTCCTCGGACCTCCCTGGACTTCCTGTGGACCCGTGCCGGTGTCCCCCCACCCGTTGACTACCGCTGGCGGGCCCCGGCCCATCTCCCTCGCGCGTTTGCGGAGCCGACTCATGCTCACGACCCTCCAGACCTCCTACACCGACACGCGTGCCGCCGATCTCGCCTGGGCACTGGGTCGGGACCGGCTGCCCGCCCTGGCCGTGCTGAACCTCGACCTGGCGGGGGCGAAGCTGGAGTTGCGCCTGCTCGGAGCCTCGCACCAGGTGCTCCTGGAGGAGGGCGCGGTGCTCTGCTCGGAGACGGTCGCCTGCATGCCCGGCAGCCGCACGCCGCTGCCGCTCGGCGTGGCGAAGCGGATGGGTGACTGGGAGTACGAGTTCGCCGCGCGGGTGGAGACCCTGTCGCAGGGCTCTTTCGCGGGGCGCGCGCAGGAGCTGCTCGCGCTGGTCGCGGACCACCCGAACGGGTTGGCCGGAACCTTTCCCGGCAGCCCGCACGCCTTCACCGCCATGCTCGCGCAGCGCCACGAGGGGCAGGTGCGCTGGCGAACCTGGCACGCATACCCGCAGGAAGGCCAGTTGGTGGCCACTCGTACGAGGGTCGGGGCACGGACGGGCGCATCCGCCGGAGCCCTGGAGTCCGCCGCACGCTAGGGGCGGGTCCCGGCCTCGGCCCTCCGGGGGGCGCGGGCGTCGTGAGCGCCCCCGCACGGTTACGCCATCCGGCTGGAACCGTACGTCACTTGCACCCATGTGGGTGACGGGATGCAAGTGGGTGGTGACGTACGGTTCGCTGCATGATCGACCGTTCCGTCCCGCGCCGGGTGCTCCCGGCTCCGGAGCCGCGGGGCGTGGCGACCCTTCCGGCCGCCCTGCCCGTACGGCCCCGGACCGGCCGACTCCTCGTGCTGGCCACCGTGTTCGTCTGTGCCGCCTGCGGGCTCGTGTACGAGCTGGAACTGCTGGCCCTCGGTTCCTACCTCATCGGCGATTCCGTCACCCAGGCGTCCGTCGTGCTGTCCGTCATGGTCTTCGCGATGGGCGTGGGGTCCCTGCTGGCCAAACGGCTCCGCAACCGGCCCGCCGTCGGGTTCGCGGCCATCGAGGCGGGTCTCGCGCTGCTCGGCGGGCTGTCGGCGATGGCGCTGTACGCGAGCTTCGCCTGGCTGGGCGGGTCGAGGCCCGCGCTCGTGGCCTTCTCCTTCGCGATCGGCGTGCTCATCGGCGCCGAGATCCCGTTGCTGATGGTCCTCATCCAGCGCATCCGCAGACAGGACGCCGGCGGCGCGGTCGCCGACCTGTTCGCCGCCGACTACGTGGGCGCCCTGGTCGGCGGGCTGGCCTTCCCGTTCCTGCTGCTGCCGGTGCTCGGCCAGCTCACCGGTGCCATGCTGACCGGCACCGTCAACGCGGTCGTCGGCGGGGGCCTCGTCCTGTGGCTGTTCCGCCGCGACCTGAGCCGGCGCTCGCGCTGGCTGCTGATCATCGCGAACGTCACCGTGCTGTCCGCCCTCGCCTGCGCGACCGTCCTCGCCGACGACTTCGAGCGGGTCGCCCGGCGCGCCGTGTACGGCGCCGAGGTCCGCGTCGCGGAGCAGACCGGCGTCCAGGAACTCGTCCTGACCGGGCCCGCCACCGGCTCCCCCCGCTCCCTCGACCTGTTCCTGGACGGCCGGCTGCGGGTCAGCGGCTACGACGAGTACCGCTATCACGAGGCCCTCGTGCACCCCGCGATGACCGGCCCGCACAGCCGGGTCCTGGTCCTCGGCGGCGGCGACGGGCTCGCCGCCCGCGAGGTGCTGCGCTACCGCGACGTCACCTCCGTCACCGTCGTCGAACTCGACCCCGGCGTGGTCCGGCTCGCCCGCACCGACCCGATGCTCTCCGCGCTCAACGGCCGCGTGTACGAGGACCCGCGGCTCGGGGTCGTCACGCAGGACGCCTTCCGCTGGCTGCGGGGCCCCGGCGGCCGGGACGGCTTCGACGTGATCGTCTCCGACCTCCCCGACCCGGGCATCACGCCCAGCACGAAGCTGTACTCCCAGGAGTTCTACGGGCTCGCCGCGCGGGCCCTGCACCCCGGCGGGCGGATCGCCGTGCACGCCGGACCGCTGGCCACGCGCCCGCGCACGTACTGGACGGTCGAGGCCACCCTGCGCGCGGCCGGCCTGCACACCGCCCCCTACAGCGCGGGCGGGCGGCTCTCCGGCTTCGCCGCCGGCCCCGACCGCAGCCCCGGCACCGCCGAGACGCCACCGCAGGACTGGGGCTTCGTACTGGCCCGCCGGGAACGGGTCCCCGAGCTGCGGGTGGATCCCGGCACGCCGGGGCTGCGGTCGCTGTCCACCCGGTCCCTGCGCGACGCCGAGCGCGACGCCGAGCGCACCCGTGTGGCGGGCCTGCCGCCGTCGACGCTCCCGCACCCGCGGTATTCGTAGGTGCCGCACCGGGCGCGGGAGGGCCTCCCGTCGGTAGGCTCGTCCACATGGAGCATCAGGTGTTCGTTCCGGTACCGGCAGACGACCTCCGCGCCGTGCTGCGCGACCCCGCCCGGGTGGCACGCTGCGTACCCGGGCTCCAGCAGGACGCCGACGCGGCCTCCGGGCCCGTGTCGGGCCGCCTCAAACTGCGGGTCGGCGGGAACACCGTCACCTACCGCGGAGCCCTGACCGTCACCGAACGTGCTCCGGACCGCTTCACCGTCTCCGGAGAGGGCGCGGAGATCCGCGGCAGCGGCACCGTCAAGCTGGCCCTCGCACTGCTGCTGACCCCCGCGGACGACGGAACCCGGCTGGAGTTCACCGCCGAGGGAACCGCCGACGGGCGGGCCGCCGCCTTCCCGCCCGAGGCGACCGCGACCGCCGTCCAGCGGCTCCTGGACCGGGCCGCCGATCAGCTCGCGGCGCTGGCCGGGCCCCCGGAACCGGTGACCGACGTCATCGCCGAGGCGGAGGAGGCCGAGGAGGCCGAGGCCGGCGCGCCCGGCGCGCAGGACGGAGAGGAGGGCGAAGGTGGAGAGGACGACGGGGTCACGGAGGTCACCGCGTCCGTCTTCGACACCGATGTGCCGCCCCCGTCCCTGGAACCCTTCATGGACGGTGACTTCGAGGGGCTCCCCGACTTCGGCCGGGTCGGCGACCTCGGCGAGATCGAGGAGTTCGGCGCCGCCGCGCAGCCCCCCGCCGAGGCCGCCCACGCCCGCCGCACCATGATCGGCCGCAGCGCCGAGGAAGTGGACCACGCACCCCCGCGCGGCCGCTACGCCCCGGTCCCGGCCCCCGGGAACGCGGGCGCCGGCGCGAACCTGCGCTGGATCGCCCCGGCCGCCGCACTGGCTCTGGCCTCGGCCGTCGTCGTCGGTCGAGCCCTGCGCCGACGCCGCTGACACCTCGTTAGAGTCGGTCGCATGAGTACGCAACTGAGCGCGGCCGGCGCCGAGGTGACCATCGACCAGGAGAACGGCTGCCGGATCGGCAGTCTGCGCATCGACGGCACCGAGCTGTTGCGCCAAGGCCCCCACTACGGCGCGTTCCCCATGGTCCCGTTCTGCGGACGCACCGCGAACGGGCGGTTCCGGGACGGGGCCGCCGTCCACCAGCTGCCGATCAACCAGCCGCCGCACGCCATCCACGGCTTCGGCCGTGACGCCCCCTGGCGCCCCGCCGGGGTCACCGACACCACGGCGGCCTTCACGTACGACCTCGCCGAGCCCTGGCCGTACCCGGGCCGGGTCACCCAGATCTTCGAGCTCGGCACCGATGCCCTGACCGTCACCATGGGCGTGGAGACGTACGGCGACTCCTTCCCGGCCCAGGCGGGCTGGCACCCCTGGTTCCGGCGCAACCTCGGCGCCGGCGGTGAGGACGTACGCCTCGACTTCGCGCCCGCCTGGCAGGAGGAGCGCGGGGAAGACCACCTCCCCACGGGCAAGCGCATCGACCCGCTGCCCGGCCCCTGGGACGACTGCTTCGGCATGCCGGAAGGCGTCGAGGCCACCCTGACCTGGCCCGGCGCAGTCGAACTGAAGATCACCAGCCGGGCCGAATGGGTGGTGGTGTACGACGAGCAGCCCGAGGCGGTCTGCGTGGAGCCGCAGTCCGGGCCGCCGAACGGGCTGAACACCCTGCCGCGCCTGGTCAGCCCCGTGGACCCGCTGGAGATCTCCATGACCTGGACCTGGCGGCGGCTGTCCCAGCCGGTGCCGGGGCGCAATTAAGCTCGGGGCCATGAGTGACGTGCGCCAGGCGCTTCTGCAGCAGATCAAGGACAAGGCCGTCGTGCACGGCAAGGTGACCCTCTCCTCCGGCAAGGAGGCCGACTACTACATCGACCTCCGCCGGATCACCCTGGACGGCGAGGCGGCCCCGATGGTCGGCCAGGTCATGCTCGACCTCACCGCCGAACTGGACTTCGACTGCGTCGGCGGTCTGACCCTCGGCGCCGACCCGGTCGCGACCTCGATGCTCCACGCGTCCGCCGCGCGCGGTGGCCGCCTGGACGCCTTCGTCGTCCGCAAGGCGCAGAAGGCCCACGGCATGCAGCGTCGTATCGAGGGCACCGACGTGAAGGGCAAGCGCTGCCTGGTGGTCGAGGACACCTCGACCACCGGCGGGTCTCCGCTGACCGCCGTCGAGGCCGTCCGCGAGGCCGGCGGCGAGGTCGTCGCCGTCGCCACGATCGTGGACCGCGGGGCTGCGGACGCCATCGCCGCGGCGGGCCTGCCCTACCTCACCGGCTACCGGCTCGGCGACCTCGACCTCGCCTGATCTCGCATTCTGGCCGCCCGGAGAACTGGTGACTTCGGTCCCCGGGCCTCCGGGCACAGGTCCTGACCTGCCCTTTCCCCTCGGCGCGGAGTGTTTCACGTGAAACGGTCCACTCGGCACGGGTGGAGTGCCGCGCGGAGTCTGGAAAGATGAGCCCGACGGTTACGTCGCCCCCAGGTCAGGGCCAGCAATCGCACACTCCCCGCACATCCAAGGAGCGGACAGATGCCCATCGCAACCCCCGAGGTCTACAACGAGATGCTCGACCGGGCGAAGGCAGGCAAGTTTGCCTACCCGGCGATCAACGTGACCTCGACCCAGACCCTGCACGCTGCACTGCGCGGCTTCGCGGAGGCCGAGAGCGACGGCATCATCCAGATCTCCACCGGTGGTGCGGAGTTCCTGGGTGGCCAGTACAAGAAGGACATGGTGACCGGTGCGGTCGCCCTGGCCGAGTTCGCGCACGTCGTTGCCGCGAAGTACGACGTCACCGTCGCACTGCACACGGACCACTGCCCCAAGGACAAGCTGGACGGCTACGTCCGCCCGCTCCTGGAGATCTCCGCCGAGCGCGTGGCCCGTGGTCTGAACCCGCTCTTCCAGTCGCACATGTGGGACGGCTCCGCCGAGACCCTGGCCGACAACCTGGCCATCGGGCAGGAGCTGCTCGCCAAGGCCGCCGCAGCGAAGATCATCCTCGAGGTCGAGATCACCCCGACCGGCGGCGAGGAGGACGGCGTCAGCCACGAGATCAACGACGAGCTGTACACCACCGTCGACGACGCGATCCGCACCGCCGAGGCCCTCGGCCTGGGCGAGAAGGGCCGCTACCTGCTGGCCGCCTCCTTCGGCAACGTGCACGGTGTCTACAAGCCGGGCAACGTCGTCTTGCGCCCCGAGCTGCTGAAGGACCTCCAGCAGGGTGTCGGCGAGAAGTACGGCAAGAGCAACCCGTTCGACTTCGTCTTCCACGGCGGCTCCGGCTCCTCCGAGCAGGAGATCGCCACCGCGCTGGAGAACGGCGTCGTGAAGATGAACCTCGACACCGACACCCAGTACGCCTTCACCCGCCCGGTTGCGGACCACATGTTCCGCAACTACGACGGTGTCCTGAAGGTCGACGGCGAGGTCGGCAAGAAGTCCACCTACGACCCGCGCACCTGGGGCAAGCTGGCCGAGGCCAGCATGGCCAAGCGCGTCACCGAGGCGTGCGCGAACCTGCGCTCGACGGGCACGAAGCTGAAGTAGTACCCCCTGCCACGGCCGAAGGGCCCGGGCGCCGTCTCGCGACGGCGGCCCGGGCCCTTCGTCGTGGCCGTCCCCGCCCCTCCGGTCGACAGCTCCGGGAGGGTGGGTGAGCATGGATGGGCGGTCGCCTTTCGGCCCTCGGACACCGCCGTGACGGTGAGCGCCGTCAGCTCCGCGGCCCGCACTCCCTGGCTTCTCCCTGATGGGAGCACCTTCATGCATCTGCACATCCGACGCGCAGTGGTTGCGCTGTCCGCGTTTCCGCTCGTCCTGTCCGGCGCGCTCGTCCTGGCGCCGGCCGCCGGTGCGGCACCTGCTGCGAGCTGCACGGTCACACCCTCGGCGGACGGGACCTCGGTCACCATCTCCGGTGAGGGCTTCACGGCTCCCCGTGACCTCAAGGACGGCGAGAGCACCGAGCGCCTGAACGTCGACAGCACCGGGCACTTCCTGTTGAAGCGCTTCCAGAAGAACGTCGACTACACCGTTGTCGCGGTCAACGAGAACCAGCCCTTCGTCTTCGTAAACTGCCAGCGCGTCAGCGCGCCGAGCACCACGTCGCCGAGCCCCCAGACGCCGAAGCCCCAGACACCCACGCACACGCCCAGTCACCGGCCCCACCGCAGGTGACGGCGGGCGCGCCACGGCCCCGGCCGGGGCCGGGACCCCCGGGTCCCGGCCCCGGCCGGGGCGTGGGTGCGTGCTCAGCGGCCGGCCAGAACCGCCGCGTGGGCGCGGGCCCGGCGCACCGGGCTGTGCCGCACGGGGGCCTGCGCGAGCGCCGGGGCCGGCGCGGTCGCTGCCGCCGGGGCTGCTGCCCGGCCTGCCGCCGGGGCTGCGGCCGGGCCTGCCGCCGGTGCCAGGCAGAGCGCCGCATGGGCCACCGAAGCGAGCGTGACATGCCGGTGCCAGCCCGGCAGGGAGCGGCCCGAGAAGTCCCGCAGGCCGACCTCCTGCACTCCGGTCCCGGCCGCCGCCGACACCCGTTGCGCCGTCTTGGTCATCCGCACCAGCGCGCCGGGCTCCGTCCGCACCATGTCCGTCACCCACAGCTGCGTGGGCAGCCGCCTGGCCGCCTCCCACTCCCCGAACAGCAGCACCTCGCGCCGCCGTCCCGGAGCCGGGTCCGGGACCATCACGCGGACGGCCGCCACCAGCGAGGTCCGTCGTGCCCCCGGCAGCTCCGGGTCGGGCCACTCCACCGGCATCCGCAGACCCCTGACGTTCTGCAGGACGTCCCGCGCGGCCAGTGTCCCCGCGCCGAAGCCCGGCAGCCGCGGGTCCGTCACCAGCAGCCGTGCCTCGGGGCTGATCCGCCCCACCACCGGCACCCGCGCCTCCGCGAAGCGGTTCAGCGTGGCCCGGGTCGCGATGTCCCGGATGTCCAGCACCACCGGCCGGGTTGCCGTCCCCGACTCGCGCGCCTCCCGGACGGTGTCCAGCACCGCCGTCACCGCGCACTCCTCGTACGACTCGTCCGTGGTCCCCGACTCCTCGTCGAGGAACAGCCGCCAGCCCACCGGCGTGACCATTGCGGCCGAGGTGAACCACATCCCGAACGCCTGCTGTCCGCGGAACATCTGCCCCCGGTGCGGGTCGAAGCGGTGTCCCGCCCCCACCGAGTGCTCCCCGCCCTTAGGGATCGCCATCGGCTGCGCCACCCACGCATTGAGCGGGGCCGTGCGGCCCAGGTACTGCGACAGCGCCGCGCGGATCGGCTGCCAGTCCCAGGTGGACGCCGCGATGAAGTGGTGCAGGCTCTGCTCCGCGGCCGCCGCACCGCCCGCTCCGGCACCCGCTCCGGCCGTCATCTGCTGCGCGATGTTCCGGATCGACTTGCGGCCCTGAGCCGCCAGCAGCCCGTGTACGTACTGGCGGCCGCGCTCCCGCTGGTCCCGGCGCCGCAGGGAGGCGAACACCGCGGCGCACAGCTCCTCGACGGCCTCTGCGGTCCCGGCGGCCTGGTTGACGGGGTTGCGCCGTCCCGCCGCCGTCGCCCGGACACCCCGGTACGTGCCGCTGATCGCGCTGCTGGTGCTGGTGCTGGTGCTGGTGTTCACGACTCCCCCTTCGTCGATGGCCCCCCTACCGTCCGTCCGCGCCCCCCTTCCAGGGGAGGTGCGCCGGGCACACGACTGGGCCGACCGGTGGTGGGGCGCCCACCACCGGCCACCCGGAGGAGCACCAGGGGTGGTTGGGGCACCGCCCGTACGCGGTGCCGCCGCTCCGCGGGAGGGGCCGGATACCCCAGACTTGGTGCATGTCCATTCACCAGAACCTGCTCGGGGGCCCCGCCCCCACCCACCTCCCCGACGAGCCGGGCCGCGAGGCCCTCGCCGCGGGCACGCCCGCGGTCGAGGTGGCCGCCGCGCACCCGACCTCCTCGCTCGCCTGGGCGACCCTCGCCGACGAGGCGTTCGCCGCCGGTCGCACCGTCGAGTCGTACGCGTACGCCCGTACGGGCTACCACCGCGGCCTGGACGCGCTGCGCCGCGCCGGCTGGAAGGGCCACGGCCCGGTGCCGTGGGAGCACGAGCCGAACCGCGGTTTCCTGCGCGCCCTGTACGCCCTGTCCCGCGCGGCCGAGGCGATCGGCGAGAAGGAGGAGTTCGAGCGCTGCTCGACCTTCCTGCGCGACTCGTCGGAGACGGCGGCGGACGTCCTGGGCGCCTGAGCCGCGCTGAGCGCGGCGAGTTGCCGGGGCCCCGCGCGCGGGGCCCCGGCATGCCGTAGTGTCCGAAAAGTGACTGTGACCCCGGTCACATCTCATTGGATGGTGCCCGGCAACCGGTCCTATGATGCGGGCAGGGGACCGGGGCTCCACTCACCCATCGGAAGGAGCGGACCGCTACCCGGAAGCACGTGTCGAGGAGACAGCGATGTCGAACACCCTTGATGCCTCCGGAGCCGGTTCGGACACCCCGAACCTCGACTTCGACGGCACGACCCCGTACGAGGACTACGTCCAGGCGGACGTCCTCACCCACCTCCAGCACCTGCGCTCGGACGACCCGGGCGAGATGGTCTTCCTGGTGACGACCCAGGTCATGGAGCTGTGGTTCACGGTCATCGTCCACGAGTGGGAGACGGCCGCGAAGGCCCTCCGCGAGGACCGCATCTCCGTCGCGATGGATGCGCTGAAACGATCCCTCCGCGAACTGGAGGCCCTCAACGCCTCCTGGCGCCCGCTCGCCCAGCTCACCCCGGGCCAGTTCAACGCCTACCGCGCCGCCCTCGGCGAGGGCTCCGGCTTCCAGTCGGCGATGTACCGCCGGATGGAGTTCCTGCTCGGCGAGAAGTCGGCCTCCATGCTCGTCCCGCACCGCGGCGCCCCGCGCGTCCACGCGGAGCTGGAGAAGGCCCTCTACGAGCCCAGCCTCTACGACGAGGTCCTGCGCCTGCTGTCCCGCCGCGGCCTGCCCGTCCCGCAGACGGTCCTGGACCGCGACCTCTCCCAGCGGTACGAGCCCTCCCCCGAGGTCGAGGCCGTCTGGACCTCCCTGTACGCGGACCCCGACGCCCACCTCGACCTGCACCGCCTCGGCGAGGTGCTGACGGACGTCGCGGAGCTCGTCTGGCGCTGGCGCAACGACCACCTCGTCGCCACCCGCCGCGCCATGGGGGCCAAGACCGGCACGGGCGGCTCCGCCGGCGTGACCTGGCTCGAAAAGCGCGCCACCAAGAACGTGTTCCCCGAGCTCTGGACGGCGCGCAGCCATGTATGAGCCCACGACGAACGAAGCCCGCGGCAACGGGGTCCCCGGCAACGGGGTCCCCGGCAGCCGCGCCGCCCTGGACCTGGCCGCCCGCGCCGCGGAACTCGACACCGCCGACGAGCTGGGCAAGCTCCGCGAGCGCTTCACCCTCCCCGACGGGGTCGTCTACCTGGACGGCAACTCCCTGGGGGCGCTGACCACCGGCGTCGCGGAGCGCCTGGCCCAGGTCATCACCCACGAGTGGGGCACCGAGCTCATCCAGTCCTGGAGCACCGGCACCTGGTGGACCGCTCCCGAGCGGATCGGCGACAAGCTGTCCCCGCTCATCGGGGCGGCCCCCGGCCAGACGGTCGTCGGCGACTCCACCAGTGTCAACCTGTTCAAGGCCCTGGTCGGGGCGGCCCGGCTGGCCCGCCCCGGGCGCACACAGCTGCTGGTCGACGCGTCGACGTTTCCCACCGACGGCTACATGGCGGCGTCGGCGGCCCGGATGACCGGCCTCACCGTCGTCCCGGTCGACCCGTCGCACGCCGCGGAGGCGATGGGGGAGGACACCGCCGTCGTCCTGCTCAACCACGTCGACTACCGCACCGGACGCCTCCACGACCTCCCGGCCCTCACCGCGGCGGCCCGCGCCGCCGGGGCCGTCACCGTCTGGGACCTGTGCCACTCGGCCGGCGCCCTCCCCGTCGGCCTCGACGAGCACGCCGTCGACCTCGCGGTCGGCTGTACGTACAAGTACCTGAACGGCGGGCCCGGTTCCCCGGCGTACCTCTACGTCGCCGCCCGCAACCAGGCCGCGTTCGACTCCCCGCTCCCCGGCTGGAACGGCCACGCGGACCCCTTCGCGATGACCCCGGACTACGCCCCGGCCGACGGTGCGGTGCGCGGCCGGGTCGGCACTCCGGACATCCTGTCCATGCTGGCCCTGGAAGCGGCGCTCGACGCCTGGGACGGGGTCTCGGTGGAAGCCGTACGGGCCAAGTCCCTCGCCCTGACCGACTTCTTCCTGGAATGCGTCGCGGCGTACGTCCCGGCCGGCAAGGTCGAATCGGTCACCCCGGCCGCGCACGACCGGCGCGGCAGCCAGGTCTCGCTGCGCACCGAGAACGCCCGCGAGGTCATGGACGACCTGATCTCCCGCGGTGTGATCGGTGACTTCCGTGCCCCGGACGTCCTGCGCTTCGGTTTCACCCCGCTCTACGTCGGTTTCGCCGACGCGGAGCGGGCCGCCCGGACACTGGGTCACATTTTCGGGTGACGCGGAGGCGAAACGTCACGGCAACGGGGGCGGGTGGGGCTACGGCTCCGTCCGCCCCCGTACGTCACGGTCGCGGCCGGCGCCCGCCATGAACGGTCCGGTTCCGGACTGATACGGTCCCGCTCTGCCGGAACACCAGTCCCACGCGTTACCGAGAGGTTGAGCCGATGACGGACCCCGCAGTCGAACGGGACGCCGCCGAGGCCGCCTCGGCCTTCGCCCATCCGCCGGTCGCCCCCGACGCGACCGGGGCGTACGGGGACCACCCCGACCAGGTGATCGACTTCTACGTCCCGCGCACGGACTCCGCCACGGGCGCGTCCCCGCTGGTCGTCGTCCTGCACGGCGGTGCCTGGCGGGCCCCGTACGACCGCCACCACATCACCCCGCTCGCGGACTTCCTGGCCCGCCGGGGCTTCGCCGTCGCCAACGTCGAGTATCGGCGCGGCAGTTCGATGCCGCACCAGAACGCCGGGGGTCACATCGCGGGCCGCTGGCCGGAAACCTTCGATGACGTCGCCGCCGCGATGGACGCCCTCCCGGCCCTGGCCGCGGCCCACCTCCCCCAGGCCGATGCCCGCCGCACGGTCGTCACCGGCCACTCCGCGGGCGGCCACCTCGCCCTGTGGGCAGCGGCCCGGCACGTCCTGCCGCCCCGGTCCCCGGCCGCCTGGAGGCTGCCGTCCCCGCCGCTGCTGCGCGGCGTGGTGGCGCTGGCCCCCATCGCGGACTTCGTGACCGCGGAGGAGCTCGGCGTGTGCGGCGGCGCCTCGGCGCAGCTGCTGGGCGGCGTCGACCAGTGGGCCGAACGCCTGCCGTTCGCGGACCCGGCCGCCCTGCTGCCGACCGGGATCGCGACGGCCGTCGTCCACGGCCGGGAGGACATCGTGGTCCCGCCGTCGGTGGCCGAGTCGTACGTGGCCGCGGCGGCCAAGGCCGGGGAGACCGTGGGGCTGACGCTGCTCGACGGCGTCGGCCACTTCCCGCTGATCGACCCGGCCGCCGACGCCTGCGCCGTGGTCGCCGAGGAGATCTCACAACTGGCCTGGTAGGACCCGGTTCGCCCCGCCCGGCACATGGCACGGCCCCCCTCTGGAGAGGGGGGCCGTCGCCCCGTCAGACCTGGTTGTAGGTGCCGCTGGCCCAGAGCGCGCCGCCCTTGCCGGGGCCGCCGTCCGCCTTGTAGACGACGAAGTTGCCGTCGTCCTGGAGCAGTGCGTAAGCGCCGGGGTTGTTGCCGGTGCCGGCGTTCCAGGCCACCGTGTACGGGCTGAACCAGTCGCGCAGCCGCAGGTTGCCGTCGTCGGCGATGCTCAGCTCCATCGTGTAGTACTTCGCCCAGTACGTGCCGCTGTTCCAGATGGCCTTGCCGTCGCTCTTGCGGTAGATGACCAGGTTGTTGTCGGGCTGGATGACCATCCAGACGGAGGCGCTCTGGGCCCAGTCCCCGTTGAACCGGTAGCGGTACTCGTGTGTCGCGTCGTTCGCGCACAGCTTCGTGGACCGCTCCCGGTTGTGGGACCAGAAGTGCAGCCCCATGAACTCGCTCTCCCGACGCCCGATGACCCGGAAGCTTCCGTCCGCGTCCAGCTTGGCCCGGGGGTTCGTGTCGGTCCGGTCGCCGTAGGTGTCGGTGTGCCAGATGCCGCCGCCCGTCTGGGCGCTGCCGCCCTCGCGGTAGATGACGAAGTTGCCGTCCGCCTGCATGGTGGCGTACGCGCCCGGGTTGCCGTACGTCGCGCTGTTCCACAGCGGCAGACGCGGCCCGCCCGGGTTGCCGAGCGCGTACAGCACGAGGTTGCCGTCGGCCTGCATGACCAGTTCGGTCGACTGGGTGGGACTGGTCAGTTTCTGGCCCGGGGTGAGCCGCTGGCCCACGCTCAGGACCGTTTCGCGGCGGTCGTAGGGCTCGTCGCACTCGGCCATCCCGTCCCGGGTGGCGGGCGCGGCGTGTGCCGCGGCCGGGATCAGGCCGGTCAGGGCCGAGGCGGCGAGCAGGGTTATGAACGCATTGCGGGTCAGGCGGTTGCGCATGGGTGATTCCCCCCGTGGTGGATCAGATCTTGTTGTAGGTACCGCTGTTCCAGAGGGCGCCGCCCCTGCCGGGGCCGCCGCTCTGCTTGTAGACGACGAAGTTCCCGTCGTCCTGGAGCAGGCCGTAGGCGTCCGAGTTGCCCCCGGTGTAGGTGCGCCAGCGGACCGTGTGGTTCGGTCCCTCCTCGTGCAGGGTCAGGTCGCCGCCGTACCCCATCTCCAGGTTCAGGGCGTTCCGGTTGCCGTAGGTGCCGCTGCTCCAGATGGCCTTGCCGTCCCGCTTGCGGTACATGACGAGGTTGTTGTCCTTCTGGAGCACGAGCCACGCGGTGTTGGACTGGGCCCAGTTGCCCCGGATCCAGGAGGCGTCGGTCGAGCAGACCTTGGAGGGCTGCTCGCCGGTCTCCGTCGACCAGTACCAGTCCTCGCTGCGGCCGCTCACACTGAACTCGCCGTCGTCCCTGATGGAGGCACGGATGTAGGAGTTGGCCCGGTTGCCGTAGGTCGCGGTGTGCCAGATGCCGCCACCGGTGTCGGGGCCGCCGCCCTGGCGGTAGACGACGAAGTTGCCGTCCTCCTGCATCAGGGCGTACGCGCCGGGGTTGCCGTACGTGCCGCTGTTCCACAGCGGGAGCTTGGGCCCGCCGGGGTAGGTGGTCGCGTACACGACGAGGTTGCCGTCGGACTGCATGGCCAGCTCGGGCTTGCCGGGCGTGGGGACCAGGCTCGCGCCGGATTCGAGGCGCTGGCCGGGACGCAGGTCCGCGGAGCGTCCGGTGGAGCTGCCCCGGCACTCGCCGGGCTGGACGGCCGTCGCCACGGCCGGGGCCAGGGCGGTGACGGCGGAGGCGGCGAGCAGGGGTGTGAGCGCTCTGCGGAGCAGGCGGGTACGCAAGACGAGGTCCCCCAGGGGATCGGGTACCGGTCGCAAGAGGTGGCCGGAGTTGTTGAACCCCTTTTTACCTTGCCGCCCCCGGGGAAGATCAACCGACTTAGGCGCCGGACCGGGGCCTGCACGTGCCCGGGTACGCGTGTGGGGCGGGGTTCCCTTCACGGGAGCCCCGCCCCACACGTCCGTCGGCGGGCCGGCGGACTACAGGAACGAGTTGATCTCGATGGTCTCGGTGCGGCCGGGGCCGACGCCGATCGCGGAGATCGGGGCGCCCGACATCTCCTCCAGGGCCTTCACGTACGCCTGGGCGTTCTTCGGCAGGTCCGAGAACGTCTTGGCCTTGGTGATGTCCTCGGACCAGCCGGGCAGGTTTTCGTAGATCGGCTTCGCGTGGTGGAAGTCGGTCTGCGAGTACGGGAGCTCCTCGACGCGCTTGCCGTCGATCTCGTACGCGACGCACACCGGGATCTGCTCCCAGCCGGTCAGCACGTCGAGCTTGGTGAGGAAGAAGTCCGTCAGGCCGTTCACGCGGGTGGCGTAGCGGGCGATCGGGGCGTCGAACCAGCCGCAGCGGCGGTCGCGGCCGGTGGTCACGCCGCGCTCGCCGCCGATGCGGCGCAGGTCCTCGCCGTCCTGGTCGAACAGCTCGGTCGGGAACGGGCCGGCGCCGACGCGGGTCGTGTAGGCCTTGAGGATGCCGATGACGCGGCTGATCTTCGTCGGGCCCACGCCGGTGCCGGTGCAGGCGCCGCCGGCGGTCGGGTTCGAGGAGGTGACGAAGGGGTACGTGCCGTGGTCGACGTCGAGCAGGGTGCCCTGGCCGCCCTCGAACAGCACGACCTTGTCCTCGTCGAGCGCGTTGTTGAGGATCAGGGTGGTGTCGGCGACGTACGGCTTGATCTGCTCCGCGTACTGGAGCATCTCCTCCACGATCGCGGCGGCCTCGATGGCGCGGCGGTTGTAGAGCTTCGCGAGGAGCTGGTTCTTGCCCTCCAGCGCCGCTTCGACCTTCTGGGTGAGGATCGACTCGTCGTACAGGTCCTGGACGCGGATGCCGATGCGGTTGATCTTGTCCGCGTAGGTCGGGCCGATGCCGCGGCCGGTCGTACCGATCTTGCGCTTGCCGAGGAAGCGCTCGCCGACCTTGTCGAGGGTGACGTTGTACGGCGTGATGAGGTGTGCGTTGCCGCTGATGAGCAGCTTGGAGGTGTCGATGCCGCGCTCGTTCAGACCGCGCAGCTCGGAGAGCAGGACGGCCGGGTCGACGACGACGCCGTTGCCGATGACCGGGGTGCATCCGGGGGAGAGGATGCCGGAAGGGAGAAGGTGCAGCGCATACTTCTGGTCGCCTACGACGACCGTGTGGCCGGCGTTGTTGCCGCCCTGGTAGCGCACCACATAGTCAACAGATCCACCGAGCAGGTCGGTGGCCTTTCCCTTGCCCTCGTCACCCCACTGAGCTCCGAGCAGCACAAGAGCGGGCACAGGCGTACACCTCTTCCGGATGGGGCATGTCCAAGGTCAGGGGGCGTACGACGATGTACACCGCAGGCTGAGCCGTCGGACCGGTACCCCGGAATAGACGAAGGCCCTGGCGCAATAGCGCAAGGGCCTCTTGCACAAAGATGCTACCCGAGGAAGGACCGAGGTGTCGGCTCCAGAGCCCACCATGAGCCATGCGGGCGCGCCGGTAGGCGGCCTGCTCGTGCTCGTCGACCCGGTCGCCCGCCGTCTTGACGGCGAGTCCGTGCGGATCGCGAAAGATGTTCTGTCGGCGGGCGCGGCAGCGAAAATCTGTCTCCCCGACTCGCAGGAGGAGTTTGCGCGGGCCCTCGCCCGCCGGGGTCATCGGCAGCCGGTGATCGTCGGTGACGACCGTGCGCTGGTCCGCGCGGTGGGGCTGCTGTACCGGGAGCGGGGGCTGGGTGACGGCGCCGTTTCGCTGATTCCGGTGGGGCAGGTGGGGTCGCTGGGGCTGGCGCGGGCGCTGGGTGTCCCGCTGTCGGCGGTGGCCGCGGCCCGGTCGGTGCTGGACGGCGCCGTACGGGCGCGCGACCTGCTCGTGGACGACAGCGACGGGGTGGTGCTCGGGGATCTGCGGATTCCACCCGTCCGGACGGTACCGGGGGCGCAGGGGCCGTCGGTGTGGAGCGCGTACCGCTCGCTGGTGCGGACGCTGGTCCCGACGGGGGCTCCGGTGGGGCACCGGCTGCGGGTGGAGGCGGACGGGCAGCTCCTGGTGGACGTGGACCGGCCGGTGCAGGACCTGCGGGTGGTTCCGGTGCCGGACGCGGCGGCACCGGGCTCGGCGGGCATGGGCTCGGCGGGCCCGGGCAGGGCGGGCACGGGTTCGGTGGTTCCGCGTTCGGTGGTTCCGGGTTCGGCGGCCACCGGTTCGGTGGTTCCGGGGGTTTCCGCCGGCCTGGCGGAGGTCACGGTCCGGCTGGCCGGCGGCTCGGCCGTCCGGGTGCGGGCGCACGCGGTGACGGTCTCGGGGTCGGACTTCCGCTACCGCGCCGACACCGTGGTGACCGGCCCGGTCCGCCGCCGGACCTGGACCCTGCGTCCGGCGGCCTGGTCCCTCACCGTCCCGCGCTGACGGCCGTCGTCCCGGGGCGTCCCCGACGCTCCGGGACCACGGCCGGACGCTCCGGCACCACGGCTAGGAAAAGTCCAGGGTGGCGCGGTGGGCCCGCCAGCGGTCCATCATCCCGTGCATCTCGGTCTGCAGGAACTCGAAGAACTCCGCGGTCTCCGCCATTCGCGCGCCCGCCGGCGTGTCCCTGCCGAGCCCGGCCACCCCGTCGCGCAGGGTCTTCTCGAACAGGCTGAGCACCTGGTCCCGGCGGGTGAACGTCTCGTACCAGAGCTCGTTGTGCAGCACGTACCGGTCCCGCCGGGAGCCCGGCTCCCGCTCCCGGCTGACCATGGTCACCTGCGTCAGGTACGCCACGGCGCCCGACACCGCCGCCGGGCTGATCTGCAGGGCCTCGCTCAGCTCGGCCGAGGTCATCGCCCCGTTGTCGCTCGCGAGGAGCTGGGCGAAGACCCGGGCGGCCATGCGCTGCATGCCCGCCTCCGTCAGTTGGGCGGCGAACCGCTCGACGAAGCGGGAGACCGCTTCCGCGTTCCGTGCTTCCACTGCATCCACTGCATCCATGTCGTCCGCCACCTTCCCGACTTTACGTTATTCCCGAGCTTCACAAGTTTGTGAAAGTAGCGTACGTTCAGAAACATGACGAAGGCAATCAGCGTTGCCGGCCTCCACAAGGCGTTCGGCCGCACCCGCGCACTGGACGGACTCGACCTCTCGGTCGCCACCGGCGAGGTCCACGGCTTCCTCGGCCCCAACGGCGCCGGCAAGTCCACCGCCATCCGGGTCCTGCTGGGCCTGCTGCGGGCCGACTCCGGAACCGCCCGGCTGCTCGGCGGCGACCCCTGGGCCGACGCCGTGGAACTGCACCGCCGCGTCGCCTACGTCCCCGGCGACGTCACCCTGTGGCGCAACCTCTCCGGCGGCGAGGTCATCGACCTCTACGGGCGGCTCCGCGGAGGCCTGGACCGGGCCCGGCGCGCCGAGCTGATCGAGCGCTTCGAGCTGGACCCCACCAAGAAGGGGCGCACGTACTCCAAGGGCAACCGGCAGAAGGTCGCCCTCGTCGCCGCCTTCTCCTCCGAGTCCGAACTGCTCATCCTGGACGAGCCCACCTCCGGGCTGGACCCGCTGATGGAGGAGGTCTTCCAGCGCTGCGTCGCCGAGGCGCGAGCCGCCGGGCGGACCGTCCTGCTCAGCTCGCACATCCTCAGCGAGGTCGAGACCCTCTGCGACCGGGTCAGCATCATCCGCAAGGGCCGCACCGTGGAGAGCGGGACGCTGGCCGACCTGCGGCACCTCACCCGTACGTCGATCAGCGCCGAGCTCGCCGGCCCGCCGAACGGCATCGCGCACCTGCCGGGCGTGTATGACGTGGAGGTGCAGGGGCTGAAGATCCGTCTGCAGGCGGACACGGACAAGCTGGACGCCGTCCTGCGCGCGCTCGCCGACTCCGGTGTCCGGTCGCTGACCTCGACCCCGCCCACGCTGGAGGAGCTCTTCCTGCGGCACTACGCGGAGGACGCGGGCGGCTCGGGCGGCTCGGTCGACGCGGGTGGCTCGGGTGGTGCCGACGACGCGGACGGGACCTTGAAGGCGGGCGTGGCGCGATGAAGAACCAATTCGCCGGCACGGGGACGCTGCTGCGCCTCGCGCTCCGCCGCGACCGCGTGATGATGCCGGTCTGGATCATGCTCGTGGCGACGACGGTGCTCAGCCTGCCCGCCTCGCTGGAGTCGGTCTACGGAACGGGCGCCGAACGGGCCAGGCTGCTCGCCACGATGAACGCCAACGGCTCGCTGCGCGCCCTGTACGGGCCGGTCTTCGGCGACTCGATCGGCGCCCTGACCGCATGGCGCGGCGGGGTCTTCGCCGGAGTGCTCGCCGGGATCATGATCCTGGTCGTCGTGGTCCGGCACACCCGCGAGGAGGAGGAGACGGGCCGTCAGGAGCTGCTCTCCGCCGCGATGGTGGGCCGCCGGGCCCCGCTGACGGCCGCGCTGCTGGCGGCGCTGACCGCCAATGCGTCGGCCGCTCTGCTCGTGACGGGCGGACTCGCCGGGCGCGGAGCCGGTGGTGCGTCGGCCCTCGGGCTGGGCATCGGCGCGACCGGGATGCTGTTCGCGGCCCTGGCCGCCATCGCGGCGCAGCTCACCGAGAGCGCGCGGCTCGCGAAGGGGCTCACCGGCGCACTGGTCGGCGCGGCCTTCGTGCTGCGCGCCGCCGGGGACGCCGGCAGCGCCGCGGGTTCGAGCGCGCTGACCTGGGTGTCACCGCTGGGCTGGCTGGAGCACGTGCGGGCCTTCGCGGCCCCGCGCTGGTGGGTGTTCGGCCTGTTCACGGCGGCCGTGGCGGTGCAGGTGGCGGCGGCGTATGCGCTGGCCGGCCGCCGCGACCTCGGCATGAGCTTCCTGCCGGCCCGGCCGGGCCCGGCGGAGGGCCGGCTCGGCAGCGCGGGGGCGCTGGCCTGGCGGCTCCAGCGGGGCGGCCTGACCGGGTGGAGCCTCGGGTTCCTGGCGGCCGGAGTGGTCTTCGGCGCGATGACCGACGGGGCCACGCAGCTGGTCGGCGACAACGAACGGACCCGCGAGATCATCGAGCGGATGGGCGGCCGGAGCGGTATCGCCGACGCCTTCCTCGCGACGATGGCCGGGATGCTCGGCATGGTCGCCGCCCTGTACATCGTCTCGGCGGTGCTGCGGCTGAGCGGCGAGGAGTCGGGCCAGCGCGCCGAACCGCTGCTCGCGAACGCGGTCGGCCGGCTGCGCTGGGCCGGCGGCCACCTGGCCGTCGCGTTCGGCGGTTCGGCGCTGATCCTGCTGCTGGCCGGGCTGGGTCTGGGCATCGGGCACGGCCGGGGCCTCCAGGACACCGCGGCGACCGTCGGCGCCTGCCTGGCCCAGCTCCCGGCGGTGTGGGTGATCGGCGCCCTCGCCGCGCTCCTGCACGGCGCCGCCCCGAAGTACGCGCCCGCCGCCTGGGCGGTGGCCGGGGCCGCGCTGACTCTGGGCTGGATCGGCCCGGCCCTGAACCTCCCGCAGGGCGTCCTGTACCTCTCGCCCTTCGCCCACCTGCCCAAACTGCCGGGCGCTCAGACGATGGAGTGGGCGCCGGTGCTGGTGCTGACCGCGCTGGCCGGGGCTCTGCTGGCCGCCGGTCTGACCGCACTGCGCCGCCGTGACCTGGCCGCCTAGCCGCCAGGGCGTCAGTCCTCAGAACTCCACGAGGAGTTCGTCCAGACCGCGGATGACGTATCCGTCCCGCCACCGGGGCTCCCGTACGAGCCTCAGGGGCGGGACGTCGTCCGCCAGCAGGGCCCCGAACGACGCGGTCAGCTCCCGCCGTGCGAGCGGAGCGCCCAGGCAGTAGTGGATCCCGGCGCCGAAGCTCAGGTGCGGATTGTCGGCCCGTGCGAGGTCCAGGACGTCGGGGTGCTCGAACCGGGCGGGATCACGATTCGCGGACCCGAACAGCAGCGCGACCTCGGCCCCGCGCGGGATGACCGTGTCGCCGACCGTGATGTCGTCCAGCACCCACCGTTCGAACATCTGGAGCGGGGTGTCGAAGCGCATGAGTTCATCCACAGCTGTGGACAACTTTTCGCGATCGAGCGCGGCGAGCTGCTCGGGGTGACGGAAGAGGGTCCACCAGCCGTTGACCGTGGTGTTCACGGTGGCCTCGTGGCCCGCGTTCAGCAGGAGGACACAGGTGGAGATCATTTCCTGCTCGCTGAGGCGGCCGTCCTCATCGTGGGCGGCGATCAGACCGGAGATCAAATCCTCGCCGGGCTCCTTGCGCCGCTCGGCGATCAGCTCACGCAGGTAGGCGCTGAACTCCACGCTCGCCCGTACCGCCCGCTGCGCGGTCTCCTCGTCCGGGCGGAGCTCGAACATCCCGCAGATGTCCGCCGACCAGGGCCGCAGCAGCGACCGGTCCTCGGCGGGCACCCCGAGCAGCTCGGCGATCACCGCCACGGGCAGGGGCTCGGCGACGACGGAGAGCAGGTCCCCGCCCCCGTCGGCGAGGAGCTGCCCGACCAGCTCCCGGGCGAGCCGGTCCACGGCGGGAGCGAGCCGCTCCACGGTCCGCGGCGTGAACGCCTTGGACACCAGCCGCCGCACCCGCGCATGGGCGGGATCCTCCAGGTCCAGCAGGCCGTTCCCGTTGAGGACGTGGAACGGCTCGTGCTCCGGGGGCGGGGCCGCGCGGCCGAACTCCTCGTGCGAGAAACGGTGCAGATAGGTCCGGCCCAGCCTGCGGTCGCGCAGCAGCGCGCTCACATCGGCGTAGTGCGGCACCAGCCACTGCCCGGTGGCCTCCCACCACAGGGCGCGGCCCTGCTCGCGCAACTCCCGGTAGGCGGGGTACGGATCGGCGACGAAAGCGGCATCCCACGGATCAAAGCCCATCCCGTCACTGTAGGAGAACGCCCAGGCCGTGGCCGCAAGTCGCCCCGTGGCGCCCGCGCGCCGGGACTACGCCGGGGTCACCAGGCGGGTCTCGTAGGCGAACACCGCGGCCTGGGTGCGGTCGCGCAGACCCAGTTTGACCAGGATCCGGCTCACATGCGTCTTGATCGTGGACTCCGCGACGATGAGCCGGTCCGCTATCTCCGCGTTGGACAGCCCCTGTGCGATCAGCACCAGCACCTCCGTCTCCCGCTCCGTCAGTTCCTCGACACCCGACGGGTCCGCGAGCCTCGGAGGGACCGAGAGCTTCGAGAACTCCAGGATCAGCCGCTTGGTGACCGTGGGTGCCAGCAACGCCTCACCCGAGGCCACCACCCTCACCCCGTCGGCCAGTTGCCGGGCCGAGGCGTCCTTGAGCAGGAACCCGGAGGCCCCGGCGCGCAGCGCCTGGTACACGTACTCGTCGAGGTCGAAGGTCGTCAGGACCAGCACCTTCGCGTCCGTGTCGGACGCCACGATCTCCCGCGTGGCATCCAGCCCGTTCATCACCGGCATCCGGATGTCCATCAGCACCACGTCCGGTCGCAGCGCCGCCACCTGGGCGATGGCCTCCCGGCCGTCCACCGCCTCGCCGACCACCTCGATTCCGTCCATCGCGTTGAGCAGGACCGAGAAGCCCTCACGGACCATCATCTGGTCGTCGACGATCAACACCCTGATCGTCATGCCGGCCGCCCCGGCGCCGGCTCCTGCGTCCCGTCCTTGCGGCCGCGCACCGGTATGAACACCGCCACCTCGTACCCGCCCGCCGCGGTCCCCCCTGCCGTCATCTCCCCTTCCAGCATGGCCACCCGCTCCCGCATCCCGGTGATCCCGTGCCCGGCGCCCGGCGAGGGCCGCACGTCCCCGGTCGCCGCCGCGTTGACGACCCGTATGCCCAGGCCGCCCAGGACGTACGAGACCTCGACCGAGGCCACCGCCCCCGGCGCGTGGCGCAGGGTGTTGCTCAGTGCCTCCTGGATGATCCGGTACGCCGACAGCTCGACGCCCGGCGGCAGCTCCCGCACCGCACCCGTCACCGTCTTCTCCACCTTCAGCCCGGCCTCCCGCACATTGGCCAGCAGCCCCTCGAGGGAGGCCAGCGTCGGCTGCGGGGCGTCCGGCGCCTCGTAGTCCGCGGACCGCACCACACCCAGCACCCGGCGCAGCTCCGTCAGCGCCGCCACCGCGTTCTCCCGGATGGTGACGAACGCGGCCTCCAGCTCCGGCGGCGGATTCTTCACCCGGTACGGTGCGGCTTCCGCCTGGATCGCGACGACCGACATGTGGTGGGCCACCACGTCGTGCAGCTCCCGCGCGATCGTCGTCCGCTCCTCCAGCAGGGTCCGCCGGTCCCGCTCGACGGCCGTGACCTCCTGCTGCGCGCTGACCTCCTGCGCCGCCTCCTTGCGTATGTTGCGGACCGTGACGATCAGCAGGGAGACCGCCAGGAGGAAGGCCATGGGCGTGATCTCGACCGGCTCCCCCCGCCCGAGCACGACCGGTATCACGATCCCGCTCGCCAGGGTGATCAGCCACATCCAGCCCGCCGCCCGGGGCCTGGTCCGCATCGCGGCGATCGTCACCGTGGTGATGTAGCCGAAGAACGCGCCCGGCGTCCACGGCCACACGTCGCTCGTGTGCGAACCGACGACCAGCAGCGCCTGCGTCGCGATGACGGTCGCCCAGAACGCACCCACGGGCCTCACCAGGGTCATCAGCACCGGCGTGGCCGCGACCAGCCCCATCACAAGGGAGCTGCTTGCCGCCAGGTACTCGCCGCTGTTCGCGGAGGTGGCCATCACCACCAGGAACGCCAGGAAACCCACGACCGCATGCGGCAGATGGGCCAGGTGCGGCCGTATCCGCTGCGGCAGCCGCCGCGTCACCGGCCCGTCCGTGCGCATCGGCGGCAGCGGCCGGTACGCGAACGCGTCCGTGATCAGATCCTGGCGCAGGCTCTCGAACAGGCCGGAGGCCATCCGGAACTCAGGTGTCCGGGAGGTCGCCCGGGAGGTCGTCTCGGTCATACACACACCGTAGGTCGGCCGTCCCCTCGTCCGCGTCGCCGCTGAAGGGGATATCCCGCCCTCCCTCTCAGGTACTACGCCGCCCCTCAGTAGCCCGTCGGACGGACCAGACCCGTCTCGTACGCGAACACTGCCGCCTGGGTGCGGTCCCGCAGCCCCAGCTTCACCAGGATCCGCCCCACATGGGTCTTCACGGTCTGCTCGGCCACGACCAGGTGCCCGGCGATCTCCGCGTTGGACAGGCCCTGCGCGATCAGCGACAGCACCTCCGTCTCCCGCTCGGTCAGTTCGTCGATCCGCGCCCTGGACGGCGCCCGCGGCGCCCCCATCCGGGAGAACTCGGTGATCAAACGCTTCGTGATGTTCGGCGAGAGCAGCGCCTCACCTGCCGCCACCACCCGGACCGCCTCGGCCAGCTGATCGGCCGACGCGTCCTTCAGCAGGAACCCGGAGGCCCCGGCGCGCAGCGCCTCGTACACGTACTCGTCGAGGTCGAAGGTGGTCAGCACCAGCACCTTGACGGCGGAGTCCGCTGTACCCGTGATGACCGAGGTGGCCTCGATGCCGCCCATGCCCGGCATGCGGATGTCCATCAGCACCACGTCCGGGCCGAGTTCGGCGGCCTTCGCCACCGCGTCGGCGCCGTCCACGGCCTGCCCGACGACCTGGATGTCGGGCTGCGCGTTGAGGAGGACGGTGAAGCCCTGCCGGACCATCATCTGGTCGTCGGCGATCATCACCTTGATCGGGTCGGCCGGAGTGCTCATGCGTCCTGTTCAGTCCTTCTTCGTCTCGGGATCCATGGGGAGCACGGCGCTCACCTCGTACCCACCGCCGGGGCGGGGGCCGGCGGCGAGCTCGCCCCCCAGCATGCCCGCCCGCTCCCGCATCCCCAGCAGGCCGTGCCCCGCGCCCTGCGACGGCGGGGCCGGCCGGGTCGCGGCACTGTTGGCGATGCACAGGTGCAGCTCGCGCGGACCGTACGCGACCCCGACCTCCACCCGCGAACCGGGCGCATGGCGCAGACAGTTGCTCAGCGCCTCCTGCACGATCCGGTACGCGGTGAGCTCGACGCCCGGGGCGAGGGCCCGCCGGACGCCCGCGATCTCGGTGGTGACCTCCAGCCCGGCGCTGCGCACGTTGTCCACGAGGCCGCCCAGTTCGGCGAGGGTGGGCTGCGGATGGTGCGGGTTCGCCGGATCGTCCGGCTGTTCGGAGCGCAGCACGCCCAGCACCCGGCGCAGTTCCGTCAGGGCCTCCAGGGCGTTCTCCCGGATGCCCGCCAGGTTCTCCTTCAGCTCCTCGGAGGGGTTCTCCACCAGGTGCGGGGCGACCTGCGCCTGGATGGAGATCACCGACATGTGGTGGGCGACCACGTCGTGCAGCTCGCGGGCGATCCGGTTGCGCTCCTCCAGCAGGGTGCGCTGCGCCCGCTCCTCCTCGGTGAGGGTCTCCTGCTCGACGAGCTTGCCGCGGGCCAGGCGGGTGGCCCGCAGCGCGTACCCGAGCAGGCCGACGAAGCCGTACAGGAGGAGCGCGGCCAGGACGGTGGTCTGGCTGTGCTCCGGTTTCAAGGACAGCTCGGCCAGACCGGTGAGGACGACGGGGACACCGACGGCCGCGACGGTCACCCGGGGCGGCACGCGCAGGGCGACCAGCAGCAGCACCGGTGCGAACGCGATCAGCCCTCCGGCCGTCCAGGGCCAGGTCTGCCCCGCCCCGACATCGCCGTGGATCAGCCAGGCGCCCAGCCCGCCGGCCAGCAGGCCGAGCCACCACCCGGCCATCGGCCAGAACATCGCGAGCAGGATCGACGCGCCGGTCAGGAGCGCCGCCACCAGCGGGGGACCGCCGGTGACGCCGTAGTGGTCGCCCATCTGTTCCGTGGTGAGGAAGCAGAAGAAGACGGCGACGTACCCGACCGCGACGTGCGGCAGCCGGTTGAGCCACCGCGGCCGGGACATCTTGGGCAGCGGATCCCACTCCACCGTGAGCAGGGCCCGGCCCAGGTCCCCCAGCCACCCTTCCCCGGGTGCGGAGACACGGCCCGGAGGCCCGCCCGGGTCGGCCGCCGGAGCCCCGGCGGCCGACCGACTCCGGTCCTGGGCCGGGGAGATGGCCGGGGGCGCGCTCTGCTCGTTCACACCGGTCAGCCTAGACATGGGTGATCTCCGCGGCCGGTGCCGGCGGGGAACCGGCTGCCGGGCGAGAGGCCGCGACGGTACTGGAGGAGCCGCTCCGCTGCGGCCGGCGGGCCTGCTCGTAGGTGCGGAACGCGGCCCAGCAGACGCCCAGCGCGGCCGCGAACACCGGCAGCCACAGCAGCCGGGCGGCTATCCACTGCGCGGAGTCGGGCACCGTGTGCAGCCCGGGCAGATCGGCCGGGGCCAGCAGCCCCAGGGCGGTGACGGCCATCATCGCGGTCTGGTGCCACAGGAACACCGTCATCGCGGACAGGTTCATCAGCGCCACCTTCGCCCAGACCCGGGGCCGCCGCATGGCTCGCTCCAGCGGCCCGCGGAGCAGCAGGGCCAGCCCGCACTGGGCCAGTCCGAACGTGGCCGCGGCCAGCGTCGGCGGGTTCAGGTTCGATATCGGGGCCCCGGGGACACCCACCATGGACGCCGGATACCCGCCCCACAACACCAGCGCGACGGTGGCGGCCGCCCCCGTACCCAGCAGCAGCGCGGCCGGGCGCCGCCCGGTGAACGCCCCGCGCGACCAGGCGGCTCCCAGCGTGTAGGGGACGAGCCAGCCGGCGGCCACATTGACCCAGCCGATCCATTCGGGCCCGCCGAGGCCGAACCGCCAGACGTCCACAGCTGCCACCACGGCCAGCGGCCACACCGGGGCGAGCCGCGTCACGAGCGGCGTGGCCGCGGTCAGCGCGGCGAAGACGAGAAGGAACCACAGGGGTGAGAGGACGAGCCTGAGCAGCGTCTCGACGGTGCCCGGCTCGGCGCCACCGAGGAGCAGACCGCCCGCCGTCACGCTCCACAGGACGAGCACCGCCGCCACAGGCCGGAACAGCCGCGACAGCCGCTGCCCGATCCATGTCCCGTACGGGACCCCGCGTGCGCGGGCCGAGGCGTAGCCGCGGGCGGCGACATGACCGCCGACCAGGAAGAACACGGCGAGGGTCTGGAACAGCCAGGAAACCGGCGCCAGCCAGGGCAGGTGGGCCAGCGGACTGGTCGTGCTCAGGCCGCCGTCGGCCGTGGTCAGGGCGGTCACCAGCCAGTGGCCCAGCACCACGCCGAGGATGGCGAAGGACCGCAGTGCGTCCACGGTCCGGTCCCGGTCGGCGGGTGTGCCGGAGTCGATGCGGTCCGCGAGGACGGACCAGCGGGCGCGGAGCTCAAACACGGGAAGCCTCCGGGGTGGCCGGGGAGGTGCCGAGGACGATGCGGGTCAGGCTGTCGAGGGACACCGTGCCGGGCTTGAGGTAGTCGCTGTGCCCGCCGGGGCCGGCGGCGAACGGCCGGGCCCCGAAGGCCGGGTCCGCGGGGTCGGTCCCGAAGCCGACCCCGCCGAGACGAACATGAGGGACGTCGGCGATCCAGTCGGAGCCGCCCCGCCCGGCCCAGACGCGGGCGGCCGTCGGCAGCCCCGCGGCAGAGCCGGCGCCCGTGCCTGGACTGCCGAACAGGGCGATATCGGTGACCTGGGGTCCGGTACCGGTCCGGGCGCAGACCACGGAGCCGTACGAATGGCACAGCAGGGAGAGCCGGGCGCCGGGTGCGGCGGCCCGCGCCAATCGGTCGAGGAAGGGGCCGAGTTCGGCGGCGCCCGCATCCGCCCGGCCGGCGGTCAGGACGCTCGCGCTGACCGTGCCGGGGGTGTCGTACCCGAGCCAGGCGACCACGGCGGAGCGAGGATGCTCGGCCTGGAGGCGCTGCTGCAGGGCGACCGCCCCGGCACGGAACCTCTGGTAGGTGTCCAGCGTGGTGTCGGAACCGGGCACCAGCACGGCGACCCGGTCGGCGGTCTCCAGATCGCCGAGGACTTCGACGGCGCGCCCCGCGCCTCGGCCGTCGAAGACGAGGAACCGGGCCGCCCCCTCCGCCCCCATGGCACGCAGCTTCGCGGCCCGCCCCGAGCGCCCGGCGGCCTCCGCCATCCGGGCCGCCTCGGCGAGGTTGGCCCGGTTCGCCGCGTACCGGTCCGGGAGCGCGGTGTGCTCGGCGAGGACGGCGGGCGCCGGCGCGGGCACAGCGGGAGAGGCGGCGGCGGACACGGGGAGCACGACGGCCGCGGCGACGAGACCGGCCAGCAGGGTCCGACGCAGACGGTTTTGCCGGCGTCCGACCCGGTGCCCCTCCGCGCGGACTGCGCCGTGGTCATCCAGGCGTCCTGACGGGCGACTTGCCGGGCGTCCTGCGGGGCGTCCTGTGGGGCGGGTCATGGCGGTTCCCTGTTCCTTCGCTCGGTCCAGCGGGGCTGAAGGGGCGTCTTCTCTGGTATCGAAGTTAGGAATTGGGGCCCCTCGTCGGCGTCCCGCTGGGGAGCGGCCTTTTCGGGTGGCTCTCAGGTATGACAGGGCAGACCTGAGAGCCAGGGGCGACGAGACGGGGTTCCACCCCCGGACGTCCTCCCCGAGGCGGTTGGCTAAGGTCCCGGAATGACCGAGGACGAGAACCTCAACCATGGTGATTCCCGACGCGGTTCCCTCCCCGAAGGCCCCGCCACCGGCTCCATCCCCACCCCCGGCTCCATCCCCGCCTCCTCTCCCGGCGGTGACTGGCGCGCGGACCGCATCGGCAGCGCGCACCGCGGCGAGAAGCCGACCGTCCTGCGCCGCCTAGGCCAGGGGTTCGCCGTGATCGGGGACCGGCAGTTCCTCCCCGGGTACGCGGTACTGCTGACCGACGACCCGTCAGTGACCCGGCTCTCCGACCTGCCGCGGGCGCGCAGGGCGGCGTACCTCGCCGACATGGAGCGGCTCGCCGAGGCCGTCGAACGGGCCTGCCGCCGCCTCGACCCGGCCTTCCTCCGCGTGAACATCGAGATCCTGGGCAACACCGACCCGTACCTCCACGCCCACATCTGGCCCCGCTACGCGTGGGAGCCCACCGACCGGGTGCGGCGGCCCGTGTGGTTGTACGGGGAGGAGTACTGGAGGGGGAGCCGGTACGAGCTGGACGAGCGGCACGACGGGCTGCGCGTCGCCATCGGGGAGGAACTGGACCGGCTCGGCACTGGCTGACACCAGGGCCGGCAGGAACACAGAGTCACCAGGGCCGGCAGGACCGACCGAGTCACCAGGGCCACCAGGGCCACCAGGGCCAGCAGGTCTACCAGGGCCGCCGGTCCCGGCACCCGTACCCCGCCGGGGCTACGGCGTCGTCGCCACGCGCACGCCGAAGCCGATCAGGACCACACCCGTCGCCCGGTCCAGCGCCCGGCGGACGCGCGGCCGGGCGAAGAACCGCCGGGCGCGCGAGAGGACGTACACGTACGTGCCGAGCCAGATCACCGTCAGGGCGAGATGGATCAGGACGAGCAGCGCCATGCCGGCGGCCGGGCGGAGCCCGGACGGGGCGAGGGCGGGCAGCAGCCCGGTGTAGAAGACGGCGATCTTGGGGTTGAGGGCGTTGCTGACGAGTCCGGTCCGCCAGGCGCTGCCCGCGGCCCCGCGCACGGCGGGCGGTTCCGCGCCGGGCCGGCGCAGGGACTGGACGCCGAGGAAGCAGAGGTACGCGGCGCCCGCGAGCTTCACCGCCAGGTACACCTCGGCCGACGCGGCGAGCAGCGCGGCCAGGCCGGCGACGGTGAGGGCGCCCCACAGCAGGAGACCGGCCGCGATCCCGGCGACGGTGCGCAGCCCGTCGGCGCGCCCGCGGGAGACGGCGCGCTTCGTCACGACGGCCATGTCGGGGCCGGGGACGAGCGTGAGCAGTGCCAGGACGCCGGTCGCGGTCAGGAGTTGCGTGAGCACGCGGCTCCGTCTGCCACCGGGGTCCCACGAGCCGTCCCGCTCCTCCGTCCCGCTCCTCCGTCCCGGTCCTCCGTGCGGCTGGGCGGTGCGGCCGGTCCGTACCGTCGCGAACAGACGAGCCGTGCGGCTTCACTCGTCGGCCGGCACCTCGCGCGCGGGGAGCAGCAGGGCGTCCAGGGCCGTCGTGAGGCGGTCCAGGACCTGCACCGTTTCCGCGAAGGCCGCTTCGCCCAGTTCCTCGGCGAGACGGTCGGCCAGGGCGGCGTGGGCAGGGGTGATGCGGGCGACGGCGGCGCGGCCCTCCTCCGTCGGCCGGAGCAGCTTCGCGCGGCGGTGGGCCGGGTTCGGCACGTACGCGGCGAGCCCCTTGGCCACCAGCAGGTCCGCGATGCGCTGGACGCTCTGCCGGGTGATGCCCATGACGCGGGCGATGCCCGCCACCGGCAGCGGCTCCCGGAGTGCCGCGCCCAGCACCTGCCACCAGGCCGCGGTCAGTCCGGCCGGCCGTGCCAGTTCCTCCGAGAGCGTGAGGAACCGGCCGTTCAGCCCGAACACCCCGAGGGCGGTGCGGCTCAACAGGTCCTGCCGGGCCCGTTCCGGCGAGGGATCGAGCGCGGAACCGTGCGAGGGTCCGGGGACGGAGCCGGGGACGGAATCGTGCGAGGGCCCGGGCACGGAGCCGGGCGCGGAATCGGCCACGGGATCAGGCATCGCCGCGCTCCGCAGCCGCCATCAGGACGGGGAACGCGCTCGCGTCCGAGTCGTGGAACAGCCGGTACCAGGCGTCCAGGACCTCCGGAGCGTAGGCGTCCAGCCGCGCGAAGACCTCCCGGGCGAAGGCCACGGGTTCCGTGGGGCCCGCCGTGATCAGGTTGCCGTCCGTCACCGCGTCGGCCTCGACGTACCGGTCGGCGGCCGCGTAACCGGGCTGCTGGGCGAGGTAGCCGGCGGCCGCGCTCGTGTGGGTGCGGCCGTTGAGCAGGCCCTCCCGGGCCAGGCCGGCCGTCGCGCCGCAGATCGCCGCGACCGGTACGCCGGCCGCCAGGAACTCCCGTGCCTTGGCGGCGAAGGGCGCCAGGTCGTCGCCCGCGTCCCACAGCGAGGCGCCGGTCAGGATGAGGAGGGAGGAGTCCTCGGGCGAGAGGTCTGCGAGGGCTAGGTCCGGCTGGATGCGGACGCCGCCCATCGTGGTGACCGGGGTCGCGGTGGTGAAGCCGACCGTACGGACGCGGTGGCCGCGCTGGGTCAGGTGGGCGGTGGTGTGCCCCGTCTCCCAGTCCGCGTAGGTGTCGTACACCGCGAGGTGAACCGTTCCTGCAGCCGGGCCGCCGGAAGTGGTGGTGGTGTCGCCGGTCATGTCGCCGCCTCCTCCATGAAAATCCACGGGCTATGACAGGAGGCTGTCATGACGACAGTGTGCTGTCAATCACGTCCGTCACAGCCTCCTCATCGCATTCCGTACAGACAGACTGCCGAGACCCGGCCCCCGCCCGCAGACAGTCCGCCCATATCCCGTCCCACCTGGGCACTTCTAGCGTCGCCATATGACCCCTCATGTCACCACCGAAGCCACCGGTGCGGCCGTCAAGGCCGCCGACCGCGCCCACGTCTTCCACTCCTGGTCCGCCCAGGCCCTGATCGACCCGCTCGCCGTCGCCGGAGCCGAGGGGTCGTACTTCTGGGACTACGACGGAAACCGCTTCCTCGACTTCTCCTCCCAGCTGGTGAACACCAACATCGGCCACCAGCACCCCAAGGTCGTCGCCGCGATCCAGGAGCAGGCCGCCCGGCTCTGCACCCTCGCGCCCGGCTTCGCCGTCGACGTCCGCTCCGAGGCCGCACGCCTCATCGCCGAGCGGACCCCGGGCGACCTGGACAAGATCTTCTTCACCAACGGCGGTGCCGAGGCCGTCGAGAACGCCGTACGGATGGCCCGGCTGCACACCGGGCGCCAGAAGGTGCTGTCGACCTACCGCTCCTACCACGGGGCCACCGCCGCCGCGATCAACCTGACCGGCGACCCGCGCCGCTGGCCCTCCGACACGGGCGCAGCCGGCGTCGTGCACTTCTGGGGCCCCTTCCTCTACCGCTCGCCGTTCCACGCCACCACCGAGGCCGAGGAGTGCGAGCGCGCCCTCGCGCACCTCGCCGACACCATCGCCTTCGAGGGGCCGGCGACCATCGCCGCGATCATCCTGGAGAGCGTGCCCGGCACCGCCGGGATCATGACCCCGCCGGCCGGCTACCTCGCGGGTGTCCGTGAGCTCTGCGACCGCCACGGCATCGTCTTCGTCCTCGACGAGGTGATGTCCGGCTTCGGCCGGACCGGCAAGTGGTTCGCCGCCGAGAACTGGGGGGTCACCCCCGACCTGATCACCTTCGCCAAGGGCGTGAACAGCGGATACGTGCCGCTCGGCGGCGTCGCCATCTCCGGTGCCATCGCCGAGACGTTCGCCACGCGCCCGTACCCCGGCGGACTGACGTACTCCGGCCACCCCCTGGCCTGTGCCGCCGCGGTGGCGACGATCAACGCCATGGAGGAGGAGGGCGTCGTCGAGCACGCCGCGCACCTCGGCGAGAACGTGATCGGCCCGGCGCTCGCCGAGATCGCCGAGCGGCACCCCTCGGTCGGCGAGGTCCGCGGGCTGGGCACCTTCTGGGCCCTGGAGCTCGTCCGGGACAAGGGGACGCGCGAGCCGCTCGTCCCGTACAACGCGGCCGGGGCCGACAACGCGCCGATGGCCGAGTTCGCGGCGGCCTGCAAGGCCTCCGGCCTGTGGCCCTTCGTGAACATGAACCGGACGCACGTCGTCCCGCCGTGCACCATCACGGAGACGGAGGTCAAGGAGGGCCTGGCCCTGCTGGACGAGGCGCTGACGGTCGCGGACCGCCACACCACCTCGGCGTGACCCGTCACACCACCTCGGTGTGACCTGTCGCCCCACCTCGGGGTTACACGCGACGTCGCCCCGGCGTGACGCAAATGGTCCGCGTGCGATCGGTTTCAGCCTTGCTGCCTGGCCTAAGGTGTCCGAAGTTCACTTAAGGAGACGGACCCCTATGCCAGGCAGCGGCGCTGTCACCCGCAACACACTTCGCCAGCAGATCGCGGACGCGCTGCGCGACGAGGTGCTCGCGGGACGCCTGCCACCGGGCACCGAGTTCACGGTCAAGCAGATCGCCGAGCAGTACGAGGTCTCCGCGACCCCCGTACGCGAGGCCCTGGTCGACCTCGCGGCCCAGGGGCTGCTGGAATCGGTGCAGCACCGGGGCTTTCGCGTGCGCGTGTACTCGGTGGACGACTACCGGGGCATGATCGAGGCCCGTACGCTCATAGTGGACGGGATCTTCCGGCGGCTCGTCGAGCGCGGCACCGCGCCCGGCTCCGGCGAAATGCTGGTGTCGGTGCGCCGTCGTGCCGAGGAGGCGTGCCGGGCCGCGCAGAGCGGCTCGCTCGAAGTGCTGATCGGCTACGACCTGCGCTTCTGGAGGGAGCTGAGCGGGCTGGTCGGCAACACGTACATCTCGGAGTTCCTGCACCGCATCCGCGTGCAGTGCTGGGTCTTCGCCGTACCGCACCTGAAGGCGGCTCCGGATCTGCACACCGGGCTGTGGTCCGGCCACAACGAGCTGGTCGACGCGGTGACCCGCGCCGACGCCGACGAGGTGCGAAGCCTCGTGTACGCGTACAACCAGCACGGCCTGGACTGGGCCGCGGGTCTGAAGGCGGCCGGCGCGTGACCCGCACGGACAGCACGAGCGGCACGGAGGGCACGGACGGCACGGACAGCACGAGCGGCACGGACAGCACGAGCGCAGCGGCCGGGCCGGCCCCGGTCTGGCTCGGCGCGGTCGGGCTGTCCGTCGTGATCCCCGCCCACGACGACGAGCACCGGATCGGCTCCGCGCTCGAAGCCTTCCGCGCACATCTCGACGCCCGTCTCGGCGCCGGCCCCGGCGACTGGGAAATCGTCGTCGTCGACGATGCCTCCGCCGACGCCACGGCCGCCCTCGTCGAGGCCGCGGCCGCCGACGACCCCCGGATCCGGCTGATCCGCTCCGAGCACCACCGCGGCCCGGGCGCCGCGCTGCGCGCCGGAGTACTCGCCTCCGCCGGTGAGCGCGTCCTGCTCGCCGACAGCGGCCTCAAGACGCCGCCGGCCGAACTGGACCGGCTGGAACAGGCCCTGGCCCCCGCCCGGGCCGAAGCCCCCCGGACCGACGGACCCGCGGCCGACGAGCCCCGGACCGACGGACCCGCGGCAAACGGGCCCACGGCCGAAGACCCCCGGGCCGGCGCCAGCCCGGCGAACGGGCCCGCGCCCGCCCCGGCCCCGGTCGCGGCCCTCGGCCGGTCGGAGAACCGCCTGGTCCGCGCCCTGGGCATCCCGGGAATACCCGGATTCCGCACCGGCAGCTGCACCTTCGCGCTCTTCGACGGGGACCGGGCGCGGGCCGCCTTCGGCGCCTCCCGCCTCGACGGCCCCGCCATCGACGCCGAAGTGCTGCGCTGGGTCCGCCGGCAGGGCTGGCGCGTCACCGAGGTCCCGGTGCGCCGCAGCGCAGCGCCCGCCCCGCGCCCGCCCCGGCCCCGCCGGGCCGCGGGCGCCCGGCGCCGCGCGCTCGTGGAACTGCTGCGGCTGAACGCGGGCGGTCTGGCCGTCGCGGCCGTCTTCCTCGCCCTCTCGGCATACGTCTTCCACGGCCTGTGGGCGGACCTCGACGGCCGCTACCTCAAGGACGCGCTCCAGGACCAGAACCAGTGGGAGTGGTTCGTCGGCGTCACCACCGACAACATCACCCACCTGCGCAACCCGCTCTTCACCCTGGCCCAGGGCATGCCCGACGGCGTGAACCTGATGGCCAACGCGACGATGCTCGGCCTGACCGTCCCGCTGATCCCGGTGACGCTCCTGTTCGGGGAGACCGTCACCTTCGTACTGGTCCTCACGCTCGGCATGGCCGCCAGCGCGTGGACCTGGTACTGGCTGATCCGCCGCCGCTTCGTGCACGGCCGCTGGGCCGCCGCAGCGGGCGGGGCGTTCGCCGCGTTCGCGCCGCCGATGGTCTCGCACGCCAACGGCCATCCGAACTTCGTCGTCCTCTTCATGCTCCCGCTGATCATCGACCGGGCCCTGCGCCTGTGCGAGGGCCGGAACGTGGTCCGGGACGGCGTCCTGCTCGGCCTGTTCGCGACGTACCAGATCTTCCTCGGCGAAGAGCCGCTGCTCATCGCCGCGCTCGGCATGCTGCTCTTCTGCCTGGCATACCTGCTGGTCGACCGGCCGCGCGCCCTGGAGGCCGCGCGGCCCCTGGGCCTCGGCCTGGTCATCGCCGCCGGCGTCTGCGTGCCGCTGCTGGCCGTGCCGCTGTACTGGCAGTTCTTCGGGCCGCAGAGCTACCACTCGGTCCTGCACGGGGACAACGCCGGGAACAGCCCGCGCGCCCTGGTCGAGTACGCCGCCCGCTCCCTCTTCGGCGACGCCGAGACGGCCGGCCGGCTCTCGATGAACACCACCGAGCAGAACGCCTTCTACGGCTGGCCCCTGCTGGCCTTCGGTGCGGCCGTGTGCGTGTGGATGTGGCGGCGTACGGTCGTCCGCGCGCTCGCGATCACCGGCGCCGCGGCACTGCTGCTGTCCCTCGGGCCGTGGGTGCCCGTACCGCACACGGACGTCGTGCTGCCCGGTCCCTGGCGGCTGATGGGCAAGGCGCCGCTGTTCGAATCGGTGATCGAGGGGCGCGTGGCGATGGTGTGCGCACCGGTGCTGGGCGTGCTGCTGGCGCTCGCGCTGGACCGGATCGTACGGATGCGCAGGCGCGAGCTGCGCACGCTCGGCCTGCTCGGGGTGGCGGCCGCGCTGATCCCGGTGCTGCCGCTGCCGCTGGCCGTGCGGGAGCGGGAGCCGGTGCCGCAGTTCATCGCCTCGGGTGCGTGGAGGGGTTACGTCCAGGACGGCGAGGCCCTCGTCCCGGTGCCACTGCCGGACCCGGGCCAGGCGGACGCGCTGCACTGGCAGGTGGAGGCGGACTTCGGCTTCCGGCTGGCCGGCGGCTACTTCAACGGCCCGTGGGGGCCCGATCGCATCGGCATCTACGGGGCCACCCCGCGGCACCTCTCGAACCTCCTGCGGGACGTCCGCTACGGGGCCGAGCCGCCGGAGATCACCCCGCAGTGGCGGGAGCAGGCCCGGCAGGACCTGGAGTTCTGGAAGGCGGGCGCGGTCGTCCTGCCGTTCCAGGACCGGGACACGGAACTGCGCGACCTGCTCACCGGGCTGCTCGGGCAGGAGCCGAAGAAGGTGCAGGACGTATGGGTCTGGAGGGTGGGCCGGGGACAGCCGTAGCGGGCTGTTCCGCCCCAGGTTCTGCGCAGCCCTTCGCGGAGGGTGTTCGGCGCGCACTACGCTGGCCGGATCGGCGACACCGACTGATCGGAGCCCGCGTGGCCTGTGACCTGTGGCTGGTCCCCCTTGTCGACGTGCTGTGCCACAGCCCCGACAACCCGTTCGCGGAAGAGATCGCCTCGTACGACAAGGCGCTGGGCGAGGCGGGACTGCCGTCCGTGCCCGTGTTCGCCTACATGCCGGGCCTGAGCGGGGACGTGGCCCCCGTCGCCGGCTTCGACTACGACGCCCTGCACTTCCTGCGGCGGGCCTACCTGCTGCAGATCTGCGGACTGCCGGTGACGCCGGTGGACGAGCTGGGCGGGGACTACGAGCAGCTGCTGGAGATGTTCGAGCCGACGGCGCAGCAGTCGCACCTGGTGTGGCACTACGACCACGCCGGGGCGTACGTGCCGGTGGACTTCGCCGCTCCGCTGGCCAACGAGGAGCTGTTGGCCGGGGGTGGGCCGCTCGGGTCGGCGCAGGGGCTGCTGCGGGAGCTGATGGTGGTGGCGCCGGCGATCGGGATCGACCCGGGGAACCCGCCGCTGGCGCCGGCCGCGCCGGGGCGGCCGACGTCGCTGGAGGAGCCGGCGGGGCCGATCCCGTACGACGAGAGCCCCTTCGCACGGGAGCGGCACGTGTGGCTGGGCCTGCACGCCGCTGCCACCCGGAGCCTGGGCCAAGGCTCCATGATCATCTTCAGCTGACCCGCGTCCTGCCCGCCCGCCCCCCGCGCCGCCGCTCCCACCCAGGGGTCAGCGGGGTTGTTCCGGGGGGCGCTGGCGGGGCATGTTCGGGCGGGTGCCCGGCGGGAGCGGGAAGCGGGTCGGCGGCAGGCCCGCCTCGGCCCGGGACGACGGGGCGCCGAGCGACTGCATCACCAGCGGCGCCGGCCCGGACGAGAACTCCACCATCCACTCCGCGGTCTCGGTCCGCACGAGCTCCGTCACGTCCTCCGAGAAGCGCCGCAGGACGGTCAGACACCGCTCCGCCGCCTCGCTCGCCGTTCCCTCCGTCGGGCCCAGGACCTCCCGTACGTTCTCGGAGGCCCAGTCGAACTGCAACGTCTGGAGCCGGCGCTGGACCGCCTGCGCCGTCGCCACGTCCCGCATCCAGCCCGACGTCAGCCCGAAGAACCGGTCGCAGGCCAGACAGGCGGCGCCCAGCAGCAGCGACAGGTATCCGTACGGCAGCACGCCGGAGGCGGACCCGGTGAGCTCCAGCAGCGGCATCGAGGCCCCGGCGATCGCCCCCGCCGCCGCGCCGATCCGCAGGATCCGTGCACCGCGGCGCTTCCACGCCCGGTCGGACAGATACCACTCCGCGGTGCGCAGCGCATCCGCTTCCACCCGCCGGTAGAGCTCGTCCAGCCGCTCGGCCGGCTCGCCCCAGTCCCCCAGAGGGAACGGTCCGCCGGTCAGATCGCCCGCCGCCATCGGTCCGCCGCCCTCCTCCCGGGGATCCCGGGGATCCCGGGGTGGCCCCTCGGGCTGCATCTCCGGCTGGCTCACCCGGCACTCCCTCTGCCTGCGCTGACGTGTGGTGGTGCGCGTGTGCGCAATGATGCGCATGCTCTTCCTACCTTCGAATGGCGGCCGATGGGCGACGAATCCCCGGTTTTCCGCCCGCAAGGAGGGCTCCATCAGGTACGCGCGCGCCCCGTCTCTCACTCGAAAGAGTTGGTCCTCACGGCGTAGGGCGCGCCGCGCGGGGAGCACGTAGGCTCGGATTGACCAGGCTGCCCCAGGCCTGGACGACATTACGGAGTGAGTGACCTGTGATTCCCGGTGGTGGCCAGCCCAACATGCAGCAGCTGCTCCAGCAGGCCCAGAAGATGCAGCAGGACCTCGCGGCGGCCCAGGAGGAACTGGCCCGCGCCGAGGTGCAGGGCCAGTCCGGCGGCGGTCTGGTCCAGGCGACCGTGACCGGTTCCGGTGAACTGCGTGCCCTGGTGATCGACCCGAAGGCCGTGGACCCGGAGGACACCGAGACCCTCGCCGACCTGGTCGTCGCGGCGGTCCAGGCGGCCAACGAGAACGCACAGGCGCTCCAGCAGGAGAAGCTCGGCCCGCTGGCCCAGGGCCTGGGCGGCGGCAGCGGCATCCCCGGCCTCCCGTTCTAGTCCCTCCCTATCCACCCACCCATCTCCCGACCCACCCACCCATCCCGAAAGAAGGCAGTCCGTGTACGAAGGCGTGGTCCAGGACCTGATCGACGAACTGGGCAGGCTGCCCGGCGTCGGGCCCAAGAGCGCGCAGCGGATCGCCTTCCACATCCTGCAGGCCGAGCCCACCGACGTCCGGCGCCTCGCGCACGCACTGCTGGAGGTCAAGGACAAGGTCCGGTTCTGCGCGGTGTGCGGGAACGTGGCGCAGGAGGAGCGGTGCAACATCTGCCGCGATCCGCGCCGCGACACCACGGTCATCTGCGTGGTCGAGGAGCCGAAGGACGTCGTCGCGATCGAGCGGACCCGCGAGTTCCGGGGCAGGTACCACGTCCTCGGCGGCGCGATCAGCCCGATCGAGGGCGTCGGCCCGGATGACCTGCGCATCCGCGAGCTGCTGGCGCGCCTCGCGGACGGTGAGGTGACCGAGCTGATCCTCGCCACCGACCCGAACCTGGAGGGCGAGGCGACCGCCACGTACCTGGCCCGCATGATCAAGCCCATGGGCCTGAAGGTGACCCGCCTGGCCAGCGGGCTCCCCGTCGGGGGAGATCTGGAGTACGCGGACGAGGTCACGCTCGGGCGGGCCTTTGAAGGAAGGCGACTTCTCGATGTCTGACGCAACGCTGCACGCCCTGGCCCAGGATCCGGACGACTTCGCCGTCCAGATCGCGGACCAGATCGAGTCCTTCATCGTCGCGGTCGCCGAGGTGGCCAAGGGCGAGGACCCGGACAGCGCGGTGCCCTTCCTCCTCCTGGAGGTGTCCCAGCTGCTGCTGGCGGGCGGCCGGCTGGGCGCGTACCAGGACGTCCTGCCCGACGAGCGGTACGAGCCCGACCTCGGCCCGGAGCCGGACGTCGACGAGCTGCGCGAGCGGTTCGCCTACATGCTCGAGCCGGTCGACGTGTACTCCGAGGTCTTCGACCCGTACGAGCCGCGCAAGGCGCCGGTGGCGCACCGGATCTCCGACGACCTGGCCGACGTGGTGGCGGACCTGCGGCACGGCCTGGCCCACTACCGGGCGGGCCGGACGACCGAGGCGCTGTGGTGGTGGCAGTTCTCGTACTTCTCCAACTGGGGCCAGACGGCCTCGGCCACGCTGCGCGCCCTCCAGTCGCTGGTCGCGCACGTACGGCTGGACCAGCCGCTGGAGGAGCTGGACGGCCTGGACACCGACGAGGACCTGGGCGAGGACGACCTCGCCGAGCAGGCCGGCCGGGTCATGGCGGAGGAGCTCGGCACCATCGGCCGCGGCCCGGTCCGCCGGAGCGTCGGCGAGGGGTAGCGGCAGCCGCAGCTGCAGCCGTCACGCGGCACGGGACGGGCCGACCGGCCACGGCGGGCACCGGGCCCGGCGTGATCACGGGGTGAACCGGATGTCCATGATGTGGTACGCGTCGGCCGTATTGCGGTCGCTCGTTACACTGGCCCGCGACCGCAGTACTGGATTGAGCGAGGAGCGCACGTGGGCCTTGTCGTGCAGAAGTACGGAGGCTCCTCCGTAGCCGATGCCGAGGGCATCAAGCGCGTCGCCAAGCGGATCGTGGACGCCAAGAAGAACGGCCACCAGGTGGTCGTCGTGGTTTCCGCGATGGGCGACACGACGGACGAGTTGATCGATCTCGCCGAGCAGGTATCCCCGATGCCTGCCGGGCGTGAGTTCGACATGCTGCTGACCGCCGGAGAGCGTATCTCCATGGCCCTGCTGGCCATGGCGATCAAAAACCTGGGTCACGAGGCCCAGTCGTTCACCGGCAGCCAGGCGGGTGTGATCACCGACTCGGTCCACAACAAAGCGCGCATCATCGATGTCACGCCGGGCCGTATCCGGACGGCGCTGGACGAGGGCAACATCGCCATCGTCGCCGGCTTCCAGGGCGTGTCGGCGGACAGCAAGGACATCACCACCCTCGGCCGGGGCGGCTCGGACACGACCGCCGTCGCGCTCGCCGCGGCGCTGGACGCCGAGGTCTGTGAGATCTACACCGATGTCGACGGCGTGTTCACCGCGGACCCGCGTGTGGTGAAGAAGGCCCGGAAGATCGACTGGATCTCCTCCGAGGACATGCTGGAGCTGGCCGCGTCCGGTTCCAAGGTGCTGCTGCACCGGTGCGTCGAGTACGCACGCCGCTACAACATCCCGATCCACGTCCGCTCGTCCTTCTCGGGACTGCCGGGCACCTGGGTCAGCAACGAGAATCCGCAAGGGGACGCGCAGGTGGAGCACGCCATCATCTCCGGAGTCGCTCACGACGTCTCCGAAGCCAAGATCACGGTCGTCGGCGTCCCGGACAAGCCGGGCGAGGCCGCGGCGATCTTCCGCGCCATCGCGGACGCCGAGATCAACATCGACATGATCGTGCAGAACGTGTCCGCCGCGTCCACGGGCCTGACGGACATCTCCTTCACCCTCCCCAAGGCCGAGGGTCACAAGGCCATCGACGCCCTGGAGAAGGCGAAGGGCGCCATCGGGTTCGACTCGCTGCGCTACGACGACCAGATCGGCAAGATCTCCCTGGTCGGCGCGGGCATGAAGACGAACCCGGGCGTCACCGCCTCGTTCTTCCAGGCGCTGTCCGACGCGGGCGTCAACATCGAGCTGATCTCGACCTCCGAGATCCGCATCTCGGTCGTCACCCGGGGCGACGACGTGAACGACGCCGTCCGCGCCGTGCACACGGCCTTCGGCCTCGACTCCGACAGCGACGAGGCCGTCGTCTACGGAGGCACCGGACGATGACGCCGACCCGGTCGGCCCCTGCTCCGGCGCTCGCCGTGGTCGGGGCGACCGGAGCAGTCGGCTCCGTCGTGCTCCAGATCCTGTCCCAGCGGGCGGACGTCTGGGGCGACATCCGGCTGATCGCCTCCGGGCGGTCGGCCGGCCGCATGCTGACCGTGCGCGGTGAGGAGAGCGAGGTGCTCGCCCTCACCGAGGACGCCTTCGACGGCATCGGCCCGGGCGACGTGGTGCTGTTCCTGACCCCGGCCGAGGTCTCGGCCCGCTGGGCGCCCGTCGTCGTCACGCGCGGAGCCGTCGCCGTGGACCAGTCCGCGGCCTTCCGGGAGGACGCCGGGGTGCCGCTGGTGGTGCCCTGCGTCAACGCCCAGGCCGTACGGATGCGGCCGCGCGGGATCGTCGCGAGCCCGGACTGCGTCACCGCCGCGATGATCGCGGCCCTGGGCGCGCTGCACGCCGAGTACGCGCTGGCCGACCTGACCGTGTCCTCGTACCAGGCCGCGAGCGCGGCCGGACGGGCCGGTTCCGAGGCGCTGCGCCGCCAGCTGTCGCTGGTCGCCGGCACCTCCCTGGGGGAGCACACCGGGGACGTGCGCCGCGCCGTGGGTGAGGACGCCGGTCCCTTCGCGGCGCCGCTCGCCCTGAACGTGGTCCCGTGGTCCGGTGAGCTGTGCGAGGGCGGCTGGTCCTCGCACGAGCTGGCCGTGCGGGCGCAGACGCGCCGGGTCCTGCAGCTGGACGCGCTGCCGGTGGCGGTGACCTGCGTACAGGTGCCCGTGCTGACCGGGCATTCGCTGAGCGTACGGGCGCGGTTCGAGGCCGAGGTGGACGCCTCGCACGCCCGGGAGATCCTGGAGGCCGCGCCCGGCGTGGTCGTGGTGGACGACCCGGCGGCCGGGGAGTTCCCGACCCCAGTGGACGCGGCCGGGACGGATCCTGCGTGGGTGGGACGCCTGCGGGCCTCGCTCGACGATCCGCACTCCCTGGAGTTCTTCGTGTGCGCGGACAATCTCCGCAACGGGTCCGCCCTGAATGCCACTCAGACCGCGGAACTGATCGCTGGTGAATTCGCGTAATTCACTTTGTAGGATCAGTGCTGATCCCTTGATCAAGGTGATGGCCTGACTGCCGCCTGGACGGGCGGGGCAATCAGGAAGAGCGGGTACGCATGAGGGCAGTGGGGACTTCGCTGGTGAGGTGGCCTCACGCGTACAACCCTGGTGGGGGGACGCGTGTCCAACTGGCGTGGCAGAGGCACTACTCGACTTCGCCGTCGTACCGGCGCGCAGCGCAATCAGTGCGCCGCGCCGGCCTTCGCGCGTGCCCGTGCCCGCGTCCGGCGGCTTCCCGGTGATCGTTCCCGTCCCGCCGGCCGTGCCGCTCGCCGCACCGCCTGCCGTACCCACCCGGGGCGGTCGCGTGCCCGCGCCCCGCGATAGCGCGGAGGCCGCGGGTAACGCGGGGGAGGCGGCCGCCACTGCCGAGTCCGCCGTCGCCGACGGGTCCGCGCCCACGTCCGACGCGTCCACCTCCGACGCGCCCACGTCCGACGCGTCCACCTCCGACGCGCCCACCTCCGACGCGTCCACCTCCGACGCGCCCACCTCCGACGCGGCCGCAGCCGACGGGGCCGCGGCCGCCGAGCCGGCCGTCGTCGCAGGCACCACGGTCGACCACCTCACCGAGACCTACCAGGCCCACTACCGGTCGCTGCTCGGGCTGGCCGCGCTGCTCCTCGACGACACCGCTTCCTGCGAGGACGTCGTCCAGGAGGCGTTCATCCGGGTCCACTCGGCCCGCAACCGCGTGCGCGATCGGGACAAGACGCTGGCGTATCTCCGCCAGACCGTCGTCAACCTCTCGCGCTCCGCGCTGCGCCGCCGCATCCTCGGCCTCAAACTGCTCTCGAAGCCGATGCCGGACATGGCCAGTGCCGAAGAGGGCGCGTACGACCAGCTGGAACGGGACGATCTCATCAAGGCGATGCGCGGACTCCAGCGGCGCCAGCGCGAGGTGCTGGTGCTGCGGTACTTCGCGGACATGACGGAAGCCCAGGTCGCCGAGACGCTCGGCGTCTCGCTCGGCTCGGTCAAGGCGTACGGATCGCGGGGCATTGCCGCGCTGCGGGTGGCGATGGAGGCTGCGCAGTCATGAGGGACGACCACACTCCGCCGGGCGGGGCGAGCGAGGAAGAGGCGCTCCGGAGCCTGCTGCGCGGAGCCGTCGAGCGCCTGGAGCCCTCCGCGGGCGCGCTGGAGCGGCTGCAGTACGCGGTCCCCGTCCGCCGGACCCGCAAGCGGCAGGCCGTCATCGGGGCGGTGGCGGCCGTGCTGCTGGCCGGGACGGCCGTCCCGGCGGCCCTGCACCTGCACATCACCGGCGGCGAGGGCTCGGCCACCGACCACTCCGCCATGGCCGGGCACGGCGAGCAGCCCGGTGCCGCGGCGGGCGCCGGCACCTCCGACCCGCATCAGAACGGCGCCGGCACCCCGCCGCAGCCCGGCAAGGCAGCGGGCAAGGGCGTGGAAACGGGGGGCCCCGGCGTCCTCCCCGACGCGCAGACCGGCGGCCCCCCGACCGGCGGCTCCACGGCCGGCCCCGACGGCGTCGGGGCCTCGGCGGGCGCCTACGCCGGGACCGGCCCTCTGCCCCCGGTGGCGGCTCCGGGCGTACCCGGGTGCAGTTCGGAGCAGCTCGGGGTGCAGGGCAGCGCCCGGGCACCGGAGTCCGACGGCAAGGTGTACGGCAGTTTCAAGGTCACCAACGTGTCGGGGCGCGGCTGTACCGTCGTCGGCCCGGACACCGTGACCGCGGCCTCGGTGTCGGCGGCCTCGCCGGGCAAGGCCGCGGGGGTCACCGTGGTCGGCCACACGGCGGGGGACCCGGCGGCCGGTCTGCCCGACCCTTCGGCGGAGACGCCGCTGCTGCTGCTCCAGCCGTACACGGCGTACGAGGTCCGCTTCGCGTGGGTGCCCTCGGCGCAGTCCTGCCCCGCGGCCACGCCCGACCCGGGACCCAAGCCCCCCGTCGGCGGATCCCCGGACACCGGGCAGCGCACGGCGGGCGAAGCGACCGCCGCGAAGGGCCCGGAACCGGACAGTGGGAGCAAGGCCCCCGAGACGCCCGGGGTGGCGGTGACGCACACGCCGAACACGGCGTTGCCGGGTGCGCCGACCACGCAGACGACGATCCCTTCGGCCTGCGGCGGGACGGTCTACCGGACGGGCGTCATTCCGCTGGACGCGCCGAAACCGTAGCCCCGGGCGCGGCGGAAGCCGTACCCCCGGCCTCGGCGGAAGCCGTACCCCCGGCCTCGGCCGAGGCCGTCGCCGTGGCGGAGGCCGGCGCCGCGGCGGCGGGCTCCTCCGGCAGCAGCCCGGCCTCGGCGTCGCGCAGGGTCTCCACCTCGCGGCGGTAGAGCCGGAACCACATGAAGAGAACGAACGCGGCGAAGACGAACCACTCGCCGGTGTAGCCGAGGTTCTGGAAGGCCTTCAGGTCGAGCCCGGTGTTGCTCGGCGCCTGCGCGGGCACAGGGGTCAGCCCGTCCGCCGGGGTCTGCACCGTCAGCCACGCGTCGTACAGCTCGTACGGCACGAGGTTGATCAGCGAGGCCGCCCCGATCACCCCGAGCTGCCCGGCCGGCAGGCCGCCCTCGGCGTGGACGCCCTTGGTGGTGGAGTCCTCGGAGGCCTGCAGCGCACCCGTCACCTCGACCCGCCCGGTCGGCGCGGCCGGGGCCCGCGCGGCGTCCGCGGCGCCCGGGAGCCAGCCCCGGACCACCGGGACGGCCTTGCCGGAGTCGGTCCGCAGCAGCGTCAGGACGTAGAAGCCGCTCCTGCCCTCGAGCAGCCGGCCGGGAACCAGCAGCTGCTCGGCGTACTCGCCGGAAGCGGAGGCGAGGCGTCCGGAGGTCTTCTTGTCCACCGGAAGCAGCGACTCCAGCGGCGCGGCGGCCTCGGCGGCGGGCCGCTCGGCGGTCGCCTCCCGGTGCGTGTCGACGCGGTCCTCGAACCGGCCGAGCTGCCACGTCCCCATGAACAGGCAGACGGGCACGGCGAGCGCGACGAAGACGTTGATCCCCCACCAGCGCGGGGTCAGGAGAAACCGGTGCACCCCACCACCGTACGGGGGGCGCACCGGATCCTCGGGGCCGGGGCTACCGCGGCAGGTGCTTCAGCGCGAAGTCCAGCTCCATCCGGACCTGCTTGATCCGCTCCTCCACGACGAGCGAGCCGTGCCCGGCGTCGTACCGGTACACCTCGTGCACCGCGCCGCGCGCCGCCAGCCGGTCGACGTAGTTGTCGATCTGCCGGATCGGGCAGCGCGGGTCGTTGACGCCCGCCGCGATGTGGACGGGAGCCGTCACCGCGTCGACGTAGGTGAGCGGCGACGACGCCTCGAAGCGGTCCGGGACCTCCTCCGGCGTCCCGCCGAACAGGGTGCGGTCCAGGGCCTTCAGCGCCTCCATCTCGTCGTGGTACGCCGTCACGTAGTCGGCGACCGGTACGGCGGCCAGGCCCACGGCCCAGGCATCGGGTTGCATGCCCAGCCCCAGCAGGGTCAGGTAGCCGCCCCAGGAGCCGCCGGAGAGAACCAGCCGCGCCGGGTCGGCCAGCCCCGAGGCCACCGCCCACTCCCGGACGGCCGTGATGTCCTCCAGCTCGATCAGGCCGACGCGGTGCTTGAGGGCGTCGGTCCACTCCCGGCCGTACCCCGTCGAGCCCCGGTAGTTGACCCGGACGACCGCGAAGCCGTGGTCCAGCCAGGCCGCCGGGGCCGCCGCGAAGGCGTCGCTGTCGTGCCAGGTCGGCCCGCCGTGCACCTCGAAGACCGTCGGGAAGGGCCCGTCGCCGTGGCCCTGCGGCCGCTGCGCCAGCGCGTGGATCCGCCCGCCGGGGCCGTCCACCCACACGTCTTCCACCGGCACCGAGCCGGGCGGCCGGAACCCGGGCGGATCCAGGACGATCCCGCCCGCGGTGGACCGTACGGACGAGGGCTCGGCCGCGGAGGACCACTGGTACTCCACCGTGCCGTCGGGCCGGGCCGTCGCACCCGAGACCGTGCCGGGCGGGGTGTCCACCTTGACGAGGTCCCGTGCGGCCAGGTCGTAGCGCCAGAGCTCGCTGCGCGCCTCGAAGCTGTGCGCGATCAGCAGGGCGGAACCGTCCGGGTACCACTCGGCGCTGACGTCGCCCGGCAGCTCGACCGCCAGGTCCTGTTCGGCTCCGGTGGCCACGTCCCACACCATCGGCTCCCAGCGGCCGCGCCGCTGGTGGCCGACCAGCAGCCGGGTGTCACCGGCGACCGGGGCGAAGCCGAGGACCTCCAGGCCCAGCTCGACCGTGCCGCCCCGGGAGTCGTCGAGCTCGGCGACCGTGGTGCCGTCGAGGGTGACCACGCGCAGCGCCGAGTGCATGGCGTCACCGTGCTCGGTGTGCTCGATCGCGATCAGGGTCCCGTCGCGGGAGAGGTCGCCGACGCCGGCGGACTCCCGGTGCCGGTAGATCACCTCGGGCCCGGCGGCGCCCGGCCGCAGCACGTGGATCGTCGAGCCGTCCTCGTCGGTGGACCGGCCGACCACCGCCGTCCCGTCGCGGCCGATGGCGAGCCCGGCGGGGTACGAGGGCTCCAGCCCGGGGGTGGCCGGCTCGTCGGGACCGCCCGCGAAGGGCTGGCGCACCCAGGTCCCGAACTCGTCGCCGTCGGTGTCGGAGAACCACCAGATCCACTCGCCGTCGGGGGAGAGGGTTCCGTCGGTGGTCCCGTTGGGCCGGTCCGTGGCCTGCCGCTGCGTGCCGGCGGCCCGGTCCCAGGCATAGAGCTCGTACGTCCCCGTCGCGTTCGAGACGAAGAGCGCGCGGTCCGGGGCGTCCTCCGCCCAGTCGGGCAGCCCGACGCGTGGCGCCCGGAAGCGCTTCTCCCAGTCGGGCATGGCCGTGTCGTCAGTCATACCCCCATGTAACCCGATTGGCGCTGCCGGATGGTCACGGCGGCCGGGAGGCGGCAGCGTGGGCGGGGTCCCACCCAGCCGTTTTCCAGTGAGGAGTGATCATGGCGAACAAGCGCAAGGAACAGACTCACGAGGACCGTCGGACGTCGGATTCCCGGATGCCGAACCATCCGACGCAGCTGGTCGAGGACGTGCGGGAGGCGCAGACGATGGCCATGAAGGAGGACCGGATGCGCGAGCAGCGCCGCAAGGGCGGGCGCGGCTGACCCGCCGCGGATGCCGCCTCCTCCGAACGGAGGGACAGTGGAGGGCGTAGGCCCTCCGGCGTGTCCCGAGGAGGAGTGATCATGGCCAAGAAGGCTCGTGCCGGTACGGCACAGGCCGCGGAGCGGGAGCGGGAGCGGGCGAAGAACACGGCGGCCGAGGCACGCGCCAAGGCGGCGGTCACAGACGTGCAGTCCGTCTCCGCGAAGACGCGGGGCATGCAGCAGAAGGCCCAGGCCAAGCGCGGCTGAGACCGCGACGGGCCGGCCGTGCCGGCTGCCGCTGCCCGCGGATTGCAGGATTCACCGGTCGTGGCCTGTGGTTTCCCCCGGGAACCACGGGCCACGGTCGTAGGCTGGCCGCATGCGGATGATCGTCCGGGGCGCCCGGCTGCTCCACACCGACGGCCTGTCCGACGTCGAGGTCGCCGAGGACGGCCGCATCGCGCGCGTGATCCCGTACGACGACCAGAAGGAGCCCCCGGCCACCGGCGTCCTGATCGAGGCGCACGGCGGGCTGCTGACTGCCCCCTTCGTCGAGCCGCACATCCACCTGGACACCGCCCTGACCGCCGGGGAGCCCCGCCCGAACGCCTCGGGGACCCTGTGGGAGGGCATCGCCTGCTGGAGCGAGCGCAAGCAGACCCTGACCCGCGAGGACGTCGTCGCGCGGGCCACGCAGGTGCTGCGCTGGCAGGCGGCCCAGGGCGTGCTGCACGTACGCACCCACTGCGACGTCACCGACCCGTCGCTCACCGCGCTGGACGCGCTGCTGGAGGTCCGCGACCGGGTCCGGGACGTCCTGACCCTGCAGATCGTCGCCTTTCCCCAGGAGGGCATCGTCTCCTTCCCGGACGGAGAGGCGCTGCTGCGCGAGGCGGCGCGGCGCGGCGCCGACGTCGTCGGGGCGATCCCCCACTTCGAGGACACCCGTGAGGACGGCGTCGCGTCGCTGGGCATCGCCTTCGCCGTGGCCGAGGAGCACGGACTGCGCGTGGACGCCCACTGCGACGAGATCGACGACGAGCAGTCCCGGTTCGTGGAGGTGCTCGCGGCGCTCGCGCTGCGCACGGGGCTGCGGGAGCGGGCGACGGCCTCCCACACGACGGCGATGGGCTCCTACGCCGGTGCGTACAGCTTCAAACTCCAGCGGCTGCTGTCCCGTTCCGGGATCAACCTGGTCTCCAACCCCTTCGCCAACCTGGGCCTCCAGGGCCGCTTCGACGGCTACCCCAAGCGGCGCGGCCTCACGCAGGTCAAGGAGATGCTGGCGGCGGGCGTCAACGTGGCCTTCGGCCACGACGACGTGATGGACCCGTGGAACGCCCTCGGCACCGGGAACCCGCTCCAGACCGCCCTCGTCGGGCTGTACGCGGCCCAGCTCACCGGAGCGGACGAACTCCCGGTGGCCTTCGAGATGGTGACGGAGCGTGCGGCGCGCGTGCTGGGCCTGACGGCCTCCGAATACGGCATCGCGGAGGGCGCCCCCGCCTCGTTCGTGCTGCTGCCGGCCGAGACCCCCGCGGAGGCCCTGCGCCGCCAGGTCCGGCCGCGGTACGTGGTCGCGCGGGGCACCGTACTCGCGCAGACGCCGCCGGCGCCGACGCGGCTGAACTGGCCGGGGGAACCGCCCGCTGACGTGGACTTCCGCCGGGCGGGCCGGTCGTAGGACGGCGCCGGCCCCGGCGGTAGCCTGCGCGCATGTCGTGGGACGAGGACGGAACACCGCACCCGCTCGCACTGCGCCGGACGGGCCGCAGCGAGCAGGAGCCGGACCGGCTGCCCGAGGTCCGGGAACTGGAGGTGCTCGGCTGGGAGCCCGCGCCCGAGGACACGCTGTGGGTGTTCCTCCCGTACGTGTGGCCCCCGGAGGCCCGGACCTGGATCCCGGACCGGTCCACCCACTGGGCGGTCCGGACCCGGCTGGACGGACACGGGCACATCACCGACGTCGAGGCCGCCCCGCTCGCCGACCCCGACCTGCACGACCTCGACTGGGAGGCCGACGAGGTCCTCGCGGCCCTGGGCCTCCCGCACCGGCCCCCGGACCGCCTGTGGCTGCTGCGCCCCCTCGGCTCCCACCCCACGGTGGGGGCGGTCCTCGAACACCTCCGCGCGGTGGCGCGGGAACGCGGCGTCGAGGCCCGGCCCACGGCCGCCTTCCTCGCGCTGACCCGCGCCGAGCTCGCGTCGATGGCCACCGGGCCCGGCGGCTGACGGCCTCCCCGAACCGGCGATCATGTGAACGCCCGACCGGAAGAACCGAGCAAGGAGCCAGGAAGCCATGTGGAAGTGTGAGCCCGTAGTCGGCGCGAGCCTCGACGTCGCCGAAGTCACCGCCCTCTACCGGGCGTCCACCCTCGGCGAGCGCCGTCCCGTCGACGACGTCGAGCGGTTCACCCGGATGCTCGCCGGCGCCAACCTCGTGATCACCGCCCGCCTCGACGGCCGGCTGATCGGCATCGCCCGCTCGGTCACCGACGGCGCGTACGCGACGTACCTGAGCGACATCGCCGTGGACGCCGGGTTCCAGCGCCGGGGCGTGGGCCGGGACCTGATCCGGGCCACCCGGGAAGCCGCCCCGCAGGCCAAGCTCATCCTGCTCGCGGCCCCCGCGGCGGTGGAGTACTACCCGCACATCGGCTTCGACCGCCACGAGTCCGCATGGACCCTGGACTCCCTCGCCTGACCCGCGGCCGACGACTGGGTGACTGGGTGATCGCCGGGGCCCCTTCCGGAAGCCACCGCGGACGGGCGGTCCCCCAGCCCGGGACCTCCGCCTGACCCGGTGCGCTCCCCGATGCGAACTACGGGCGCCGGGGAACGGGCCGGACGCTGAGGCCGGCCCCGGCGGGGTCAGGAACGGATGAACGCGAGGATGTCCGGGTTGAGGACCTCCGGGTGCGTCGACAGCATCCCGTGCGGATAGCCCTCGTAGGACTTGAGGGTCCCGTTCTTCAGAAGCTTGACCGTCAGGGGGGCCGAGTCGTCGTACGGGACGACCTGGTCGTCGGTTCCGTGCGCGACGAGGACGGGCACCTCGATCTGCTGCAAGTCCTCGGTGAAGTCGGTCTCGGAGAACGCCGCAACGCACTCGTAGTGCGCGTTCGCCGCGCCCATCATGCCCTGGCGCCACCAGTTGTCGATCAAACCCTGCGACACCTGCGCTCCGGGACGGTTGAAGCCGTAGAACGGCCCCGAGGGAATGTCGATGAACGACTGAGCCCGGTTGGCGGCAACGCCCTCACGGAAGCCGTCGAAGACCTCTATCGGCAAGCCGCCCGGGTTGGCCTCCGTCTTCAGCATCAGCGGTGGCACCGCGCCCACCAGGACCGCCTTTGAGACACGGCCGGGCTGAGCGCGGGCGACGTAGCGGGCGACCTCGCCACCGCCGGTGGAGTGGCCGATGTGCACGGCGCCCCGCAGGTCGAGTGCGTCGGTCAGGGCGGTCACGTCCGCGGCGTAGGTGTCCATGTCGTGGCCGGTCGCGGTCTGGGTGGAGCGTCCGTGCCCACGGCGGTCATGGGCGATGACTCGGTAGCCCTGCGCCAGGAAGAACAGCATCTGATTGTCCCAGTCGTCGGCGCTCAGCGGCCACCCGTGGTGGAAGACGATCGGCTCCCCATCCCGAGGACCCCAGTCCTTGTAGAAGATCGTGGTGCCGTCGTGGGTCGTGACTGTACCCATTGCAGATTCTCCGCTCGTCCAGGCGCACCCCAGCCACGGAGCAACGGGTGGGGGGCACGCGGGACTTCACGCCCAGCGGGCGCGGTCCGGATGTACGGCCCACATTACGCCCTGTCCCTGCGGGCCACATCCGCAGCTTGTCGACGCCCGCCACAACGAGCGAAACAGGAGACGCCGCGCGAGCTGCGGCACGGCTTCACGTCCCTGCTGGCTGACCAAGGGGTCCCGCTCGAAGAGATCTCCCGGCTGGTCGGGCATTTCGGCACGGCGGTCACGGAGGCGGTCTACCGGAAGCAGATCCGGCCGGTGATCCAGACAGGGGCGACGATCATGCGCGGCATCTTCAAGGAAGATCCAAAGCCGTGGGCACTCAGCTAGTCACGCAACGGAAACAGGTCAGCAGCCTACTCGCGTGAGTAGGCTGCTGACCTGGTCTTACTCTGTCGGGGTGGCGGGATTTGAACCCACGACCTCTTCGTCCCGAACGAAGCGCGCTGCCAAGCTGCGCTACACCCCGATCGCCGCCTTGCAGCAGTTGCTGTCCTGGCGACATCGATTACTTTAGCGGACCCGTGGCCGGAGACGAAATCCGGTTTTCGCGAGGGGCCGGCGGGCCCCCGGCGCGGTGGGGTCAGGCCTTCGGGGTCAGGGTCAGGAGGGTGGCCTCCGGGGGGCAGGCGAAGCGGACCGGGGTGTAGCGGTTCGTGCCGCAGCCTGCCGAGACGTGGAGGTAGGCCCGGTGGCCGTCCGCCTCGTGCGTGGAGAGTCCCTTGACCCGCTTGGTGTCCAGGTCGCAGTTGGTGACGAGCGCCCCGTAGAAGGGGATGCACAGCTGCCCGCCGTGGGTGTGCCCGGCGAGGATCAGCGGGTACCGGTCGGCCGTGAAGGCCTCCAGGACGCGCAGGTACGGGGCGTGCACGACGGCCATCGAGAAGTCGGCGTCGGCCTCCGGCCCGCCCGCCACCCGCGCGTAGCGGTCGCGCTTGATGTGCGGGTCGTCGAGGCCGGTGAAGGCCAGTTCGAGGCCGGGCAGTTTCAGGCGGCCGCGGGTGTTGGTGAGGTTGACCCAGCCGGCCGCGTCGAAGGCGTCCCGCATCTCCTCCCACGGGTTGTGCACGGCGCCGACGACCGGCTTGTTGCCGTTCAGGCCGTGCCGTCCCTGGACCTTCTCGATCAGGTAGCGCCCGGGGTTGCGCAGCCGCGGCCCGTAGTAGTCGTTCGACCCGAAGACGTACACGCCGGGGAAGGACATCAGGGGTCCCAGGGCGTCCAGCACCTCCGGAACGCCCTCGGTGTCGGAGAGGTTGTCGCCGGTGTTCACGACGAAGTCGGGGCGCAGGCCGGCGAGGGACTGGAGCCAGGCGCGCTTCTTGTGCTGTCCGCCGACCATGTGGATGTCGGAGACCTGGAGCACGCGCAGCGGGCGCATCCCGGCGGGGAGGACCGGCACGGTGATCCGGCGCAGGCGGAACGACCGCGCCTCGAAACCGGCGGCATAGGCCACACCAGCGGCCCCCACGGCCGCGATCGATGCGGTGACCTTCAGGGGTACTCCGTAACGCGCACGCATGGCCCCATCGTCGCAGACGCGGAAAACCGGCGGGCGCCGCCGCCCTTCGACCTGGCAGACTCGGGGCATGACCACGCTCAAAGCCAAGCTCCAGGAAGACCTCACCACCGCCATCAGGGCGCGCGACGAGCTGCACTCGTCCACGCTGCGCCTGACCCTCGCCGCCATCACCAAGGAGGAGGTCGCGGGCAAGGAGGCGCGCGTGCTCTCCGACGACGAGGTGCTGAAGGTGATCGCCAAGGAGGCGAAGAAGCGCCGTGAGGCCGCGGAGGCCTTCGCGCAGGGTGGTCGTCCCGAGCAGGCCGCGCGTGAGACGGCGGAGGGCGAGTTCCTCGACACCTACCTGCCCAAGCAGCTCAGTGACGACGAGCTCGGCGCGATCGTGGCCGAGGCGGTCGAGGAGGCCAGGGCCGCGGGTGCCGAGGGGCCGCGGGCCATGGGCGCCGTCATGAAGATCGTGGGCCCGAAGGTGGCCGGTCTGGCGGAGGGCGGCCGGGTGGCCGCCGCCGTCAAGAAGCGGCTTTCCTGACCGGACACCGGACATGAGGAGAGGGCCCTGCCCGCGCGGTGCGCGGGCAGGGCCCTCTCCTTTTGCTACTGGCCCTCCGGGCCGCCGATCACGCCCGGGTCCAGGGGGATGTCCGGGAACGGGTTCGGCGGGGTGCTGCCGCCGGTGGCGCCCGCCGCCGTCTGGCCGCCGGCGCGGCCGCCGGGCTTGTTGTCGCCGCCGGGCTTGCCGGGCTTGTTGGGCTTGCCCGGCTTGTTGGGGGTCGGGTTCGGGTTCGTGCTGGGCCGGCCGCCGCCGGTCGGCAGGCCGCCGTCCACGATGCTCACCGTGGTGAAGTTCGGCGCCTCCCGGCCCGACAGTGCGCCCGTGACCGCCTGCTTCCAGATCGGGCCGGGCAGCCCGCCGCCGTAGACCTTGTCGTAGTACTGGCCGCCGATGGTGATGTTCTCCATCGACACCTGCTTGGAGCCGCCCGAGCCGACCCACGTCGCGCCGGACATGTTCGGCGTGTACCCGACGAACCAGGCGTTGTAGCGGCTGTCGGTGGTTCCGGTCTTGCCCGCGTTCTGCCGGTCGGTCAGACCCGCGGCCGTACCCGTACCGGAGTCGACCACGCCGAGCAGCAGCGTGTTGATGGTGTCGGCGGTCTTCTCCGACATCACGCGGTCGCACTGGGACTTCGGCACGGCCAGTGCCTTGCCGTGCGAGTCGGTGATGGACTCCAGGGCGACGGGGGTGCAGTGCACGCCGCGGTTGGCGAAGGTCGCGTACGCGTTCGCCATGGTCAGCGGCGACATGCCCTCGGTGCCGAGCGCGATGGCCGGGACCTCGGGGAGCTTCGTCCCGTCGGCCGGGACCACGCCGAGCTTGGTGGTCATCTCGGTCACGGGGCAGAGCCCGTTCTCGGAGATCATCTCCACGAAGTACGTGTTGACCGACTTGGCCATCGCGTCCTGCATGCCGTACGGGCCGCGCTCGGACTCGGACTCGTTCTCGACCCGGTCGTGCGAGGTGTTGACCCACGGCTTGTCGCCGCAGGTCTCCACCGGGCTCGGGTACTCCATGTCGTGCGGGGACGGGTACGTCTTGCCCGCGGGCACGCCCTTCTCCAGGGCCGCGGCCGCGACGAACGGCTTGAAGGTCGAGCCGGTCGGGAAGCCGAAGCTCGATCCGCCCATCCGCTTGTCCACGGAGAAATTGATCTGGGTCTCGTTCTTTCCGAAGCCGTACGGCTTGGACTGGCCCATGGCGAGCACGCGGCCGGTGCCCGGCTGCACCAGGGTGACGGCCGTGGCGACCTTGTCGTCCTGGTTGACGTGGTCCTTGATCGACTCGTTGACGGACTCCTGCGACTGCGGGTCCAGCGTCGTGCGCACGGTCAGGCCGCCCTGGTTCCAGAGCTTGGCCCGCTCCTCGCGGGTCTTGCCGAACACCGGGTCGGTCAGGAAGGTGTTGCGCACGTAGTCGCAGAAGAAGCCCGCGCCCTTGACGGCGGTGATGCAGCCGTTCTTGGGCCGCGTCACCTTCAGCGTCACCGGCTTCTTCTTGGCCTCGTCCGCCTCGGCCTGCGAGATGTCCTTCATGTCGGCCATCCGCTGGAGGACGACGTTGCGGCGCTTCATCGCCTCCTGGGCGTCGTTCACCGGGTCGAACCGGCTCGGCGACTGCACGACGCCCGCCAGCAGCGCCGACTCGTCCAGGGTCAGGTCCTTGGCCGGCTTGCTGAAGTAGCGCTGGGCGGCGGATTCGATTCCGTACGCCTGCTGGCCGAAGTACGTGATGTTGAGGTAGTTCTCGAGGATCTTCTTCTTCCCGAGTTCCTCCTCGACCTGGATCGAGTACTTCAGCTCGCGGACCTTGCGGCCCAGACTCTTCTCCTGGGCCTCGCGCACCTTGCTCTCGTCGTCGCCGGCCTCCTCGACGAAGACGTTCTTCACGTACTGCTGCGTCAGCGTGGAGGCGCCCTGCGCGGCTCCGCCCTCCTGCGCGTTGCGGTTGGCCGCGCGCAGGATGCCCTTCAGGTCGACCGCGCCGTGCTCGTAGAAACGCGAGTCCTCGATCGCGACGATCGCCTTCTGCATGTACGGGGAGATGGCCGTCAGCGGTACCACCTGCCGGTCCCGTGAATAGACCGTGGCGATCAAGCCACCCTCGGCGTCCAGAATCGTGGTGCGCTGACTCAGCGGCGGTGTCTTCAGATTGGCCGGGATCTCGTCGAATCCCTCGACCGTGCCCTTCGCGGCCAGCCCGAGGGCGCCTGCGCCCGGGATCGCGATGCCGGCCAGCACAACTCCGGAGAGAACGGACACCCCGAGGAACTTGGCGGCCTGCTGCGGCCCCGTGAGCCCGGCGCCCGAGCGCTTCTTTCCCATGGAGGGCAGCCTACGTTCTCATTCGCCGGACACGTGCGAATGCCTTGGCCTAAGCTGGCCCCAACTGTCACAGCAGTGCGGTGCGACATCAACCCCTCGGCTTGATTTTCACCCTTCCCGAATGGGGTGGACTTATGTCCGAATCCCGCCCCTCACTCTGACGGTCGTTCGTCCGGGTCCGCCGATTCCATCCGAATTGCCGGAATGGTCGGGCATGTCGCCGGATCACTCCGTCGGGTGATCTGCCGCTTACCCATAGTCCGTTCGGACCATTCAAGATTGGGCCCGTCGGGGGTGTTGCGCCGTGCCCGCCTTCCGTAACGTCCTCAACTGGCAGCGGTGAATATGCCGCTACCGCCGTGGGGGAGCCTCGATTCGGGAGAGGACGGCGCCGGGATGGGCTGGGTTACCGACTGGAGTGCGCAGGCAGCCTGCCGCACTACCGATCCGGATGAACTGTTCGTTCAAGGAGCGGCACAGAACAGGGCCAAGGCGGTGTGCACCGGGTGTCCGGTGCGGACCGAGTGCCTGGCCGACGCGCTCGACAATCGTGTCGAGTTCGGAGTATGGGGCGGAATGACCGAGCGGGAGCGTCGCGCCTTGCTGCGCCGGCGACCCACCGTCACCTCGTGGCGACGGCTGCTCGAAACCGCCCGCACGGAGTACGAGCGCAGCACGGGCATCCTCACCGTGGATGTCGATGCGGAGATCGACGTTCCGTACGAGACGTACGCGGCAGCCGGGTAGAACCCCCGCGCGATCCCGCGTACGCGTGCCTCCGCACCCGGAGGCGCCCGTCGTACGAACGCCTACGCTCCGGCCGGAACCCCGGCCGCGAGTCGCTCTCCGATGGCCCGTAGCCCGGCGAGGTCGTGCACATCGCCGGGCAGGGCGGCCACCTCGGCCACCGCCACCTCGGGGTGCAGCGAGGTGAAGCGGTCGCGGGTGCGCTGTTCGCGCGCGATCACCTGCATCCGTTCGGCGTGCAGGCGCAGCAGTCCTGCGGTGATCTCGTCCACGTCGGCATCGGTATCGGTATCGGCAGCGGGGTCTGAGGGGGAGTCGGCCGAGTCACGAAGTCCAGCTTTCCCGGACTCCTGATCGACAATGCCGCCTTCTTCAATATTCTCTGCGGCGGCCAACGCCCGCTCTGCGGACAGCTGGTCGGCACCACTTCCGTGCACCCGGTTCAGTACGAGCCCGGCCAGCGGCATGTTCTCCGCGGCCAGCCGCTCGACGAAGTAGGCCGCCTCCCGCACCGCGTCCGGCTCGGGCGCCGCGACCACCAGGAACGCCGTGCCCGGAGCCTGGAGAAGCCGGAACGTCGCGTCCGCGCGGGTGCGGAACCCGCCGAACATCGTGTCCATCGCGGCCACGAAGGTCTGGACGTCCTTCAGCAGCGAGGCGCCCATCAGCTTGCTCAGCGTGCCGGTCATCAGGGACATGCCGACGTTGAGGAACTTCATCCCCGCCCGGCCGCCCACCTTCGCCGGAGCCATCAGCACCCGGATGAACTTCCCGTCCAGGAAGGACCCCAGCCGCTTCGGCGCGTCGAGGAAGTCCAGTGCGGACCGGCTCGGCGGGGTGTCCACGACGATCAGGTCCCAGTCGTCCCGCGCCCGCAACTGGCCCAGCTTCTCCATCGCCATGTACTCCTGCGTGCCCGCGAAGCCGGCCGACAGCGACTGGTAGAAGGGGTTCGCGAGGATGGCCTGCGCCCGCTCGGGGTCCGCGTGACCCTCGACGATCTCGTCGAAGGTCCGCTTCATGTCGAGCATCATGGCGTGCAGTTCGCCGCCGTCGACGCCCGTCACCTTGCGCGGGGTGTTGTCCAGCGAGTCGATGCCCATCGACTGGGCGAGCCGCCGCGCCGGGTCGATCGTCAGCACGACAACCTTCCGCCCGCGCTCCGCCGCCCGTACGCCCAGGGCCGCGGCGGTGGTGGTCTTGCCGACCCCGCCCGCGCCGCAGCAGACGATGATCCGCGTCGTGGGGTCGTCCAGCAGCCGGTCGACGGCCAGCCGTGGCGCAGTGTCCATTCCGATGCCCGCCTTCGTCCCCGCCTTCGCGGTGGTGGTCCCGGTGGTCGATCCGGTGGAGGTCCCGGTCGTCGTCGCGGTCGTCGTCGCGGTGGACCCGCTCATTCCTCGCCCGCCTGCTTCCGGAGCTCCGAGGCCAGCTCGTACAGCCCGGCCAGGTCCATCCCCGCACCGAGCAGGGGGAGTTCGTACGTCGCCATGTCCAACTGCTCCAGTACGGTGCGCTGCGCGCGCTCCAGCTCCACCCGGCCCGCGTGCTCGGCGGCCTGCGTGAGCAGCGGGTCCACCAGCCGCTCCGCGAGCCCGCCGCGGCGCGCGCCGCCCAGGCCCGCCCGGGACAGCGCCCTGGCCACGTCGGCCCGGCGCTCGCCGGCGGCGGCGCGCAGGGCGTCCTCGTCCAGGTGGTGCGGCCGCACCATGTTGACGACGACCCGCCCCACCGGCAGCCCCGCCTCGCGGAGCTCGGCGATGCCGTCCGCGGTTTCCTGGACGGGCATCTCCTCCAGCAGCGTGACCAGGTGGACGGCCGTCTCCGGGGACTTGAGCACCTTCATGACGGCCTGCGCCTGGTTGTGGATCGGCCCGAACCGGGCCAGTCCCGCCACCTCGTCGTTGACGTTCAGGAAGCGGGTGATCCGTCCCGTGGGCGGCGCATCCATGATCACGTGGTCGTAGACGTACCGGCCGGCCTTGTCCTTGCGCCGGACCGCCTCGCACGCCTTGCCCGTCAACAGGACGTCCCGCAGCCCGGGCGCGATGGTCGTCGCGAAGTCGATGGCGCCGAGCTTCTTGAGGGCGCGGCCGGCGGAACCCAGCTTGTAGAACATCTGGAGGTAGTCCAGCAGGGCGCGTTCGGCGTCGATGGCCAGGGCGAAGACCTCCCCGCCGCCCGAGGCGACGGCGATCTTCCGCTCCTCGTACGGGAGCGCCTCCGCGCCGAAGAGCTGCGCGATCCCCTGCCTGCCCTCGACCTCGACCAGAAGCGTCCGTCTGCCCTCGCGCGCGAGGGCGAGCGCGAGTGCCGCGGCGACCGTGGTCTTTCCGGTTCCGCCCTTGCCGCTGACCACCTGGAGCCTGCTCACAGCCTCTGAGCCTAACCACTCGCCCTTCGGGCCGCGCATGAGCCTCCCCCGCGTCCGGCCGGGCGGACCCCCGCGGCGACAGGCGTTACGCTCGCCCCCATGACCAAGAAGTTCGAATACGCGACGGTCCCGCTGCTGGTCCACGCCACCAAGCAGATCCTGGACACCTGGGGCGAGGACGGCTGGGAGCTCGTCCAGGTCGTGCCCGGCCCGAACAACCCCGAGCAGCTCGTGGCCTACCTCAAGCGGGAGAAGGCATGAGCGGCGCTGTCGAGGCGAAGCTGGCCGAGCTCGGCCTGACCCTGCCGGAGGTCGTCCCGCCGCTGGCCACGTACCAGCCGGCCGTGCGCTCGGGCGCGTACGTGTTCACCGCGGGGCAGCTCCCGATGGTCAAGGGCAGCCTCCCGGTCACCGGCAAGGTCGGCGCCGAGGTCTCCGCGGAGCAGGCCAAGGAGCTGGCCGCGACCTGCGCGCTGAACGCGCTGGCCGCGGTGAAGTCCGTGATCGGTGACCTGGACAAGATCGCGCGTGTCGTGAAGGTCGTCGGCTTCGTCGCCTCGGCCCCCGACTTCACGGGCCAGCCGGGCGTGCTGAACGGCGCGAGCGAGCTGCTGGGCGCGGTGCTCGGCGAGAAGGGCGTGCACGCCCGCAGCGCCGTCGGCGTGGCGGTGCTCCCGCTGGACGCCCCCGTCGAGGTCGAGATCCAGGTCGAGATCGCCGCTTCCTGAGGCACTGCCGCCGAGGCAGCGCCAGGAGTGCCCCGGCCCATCGCCGGGGCACTCTCGAACATCGGGCCGGATCCCCGTAGCATCCCGTCATGCCGAATGGTCAGCACGGTCAGCAGCAGCCCCCCGCCGGAGGCCAGTGGTACCCGCCGGAATGGCCCGACCGCATCCGCGCGCTCATGGAGGGTTCCCTCGTCCCGGTGGAACCCCGCCGCGCCGCGACGGTCATGCTCCTGCGCGACACCCCTGCCGGTCCCGCCGTGCACATGCTGCGCCGCAAGGCCTCCATGGCCTTCGCCGGCGGTGCGTACGCCTACCCCGGCGGCGGCGTCGACCCGCGCGACGAGGACCACCTCGTCGGCTGGGCCGGCCCGGGCCGCGACGCCTGGGCCGACCGCCTCGCCACCGATCCCCGGACCGCCCAGGCCATCGTCTGCGGAGCCGTCCGCGAGACCTTCGAGGAGGCGGGCGTCCTGCTCGCCGGCGAAACCCCCGACACCGTCGTCGGCGACACCACCGGTGACGACTGGGAAGCCGACCGGGAGGCCCTCGTCGCCCGCCACCTGTCCTTCGCCGAGTTCCTCGACCGCCGCGGCCTGCTGCTCCGCTCCGACCTGCTCGGCGCCTGGGCCCGCTGGATCACCCCGGAATTCGAGCCCCGCCGTTACGACACCTGGTTCTTCGTCGCCGCCCTCCCCGAGGGCCAGCGCACCCGCAACGCCTCCACCGAGGCCGACCGGACCGTCTGGATCCGCCCCGCGGACGCCGCCGCCGGCTACGACAAGGGCGAGCTGCTGATGATGCCGCCCACGATTTCCACGCTGCGCTCGCTGGAGCCGTACGGCAGCGCCGCCGGCGCCCTCGCCGCCGCCACCGCCCAGGACCTGACCCCCGTACTGGCCACAGCCTCGCTGGAGAACGGCGAGCTGGTGCTCAGCTGGCCGGGGCACGACGAGTTCACCAAGCACGTCCGCCTCGGAGGCACCCCGTGACAAGCGCCGCCGCTCTGCCCGGACAGCCCCGCGGAATCGTCACCTCGGGGCCCGCCACCGACCGCGCGGTCAACATCCTGGCCCCCAACGCGTCCGCGATGACCCTGGACGGCACGAACACCTGGCTCGTCTCGGAGCCCGACTCCGAGCTGGCCGTCGTCATCGACCCCGGACCGCTGGACGAGGCCCACCTGCGCGCCGTCGTGGAGACGGCCGAACGGGCGGGCAAGCGGATCGCGCTGACCCTCCTCACCCACGGCCACCCCGACCACGCCGAGGGCGCCGGCCGCTTCGCCGAGCTCACCGGTACGAAGGTCCGGGCCCTGGACCCCGCCCTGCGCCTCGGCGACGAGGGGCTCGGCGCCGGCGACGTGATCCGGACCGGCGGTCTGGAGCTGCGCGTGGTCCCGACGCCCGGCCACACCGCCGACTCGCTCTGCTTCCACCTGCCCGCCGACCGCGCCGTCCTGACCGGCGACACGATCCTCGGCCGCGGCACCACGGTCGTGGCGCACCCCGACGGCCGCCTCGGCGACTACCTGGACTCCCTGCGCCGGCTGCGCTCGCTGACGGTCGACGACGGCGTGCACACGGTGCTCCCGGGCCACGGGCCGGTCCTGGACGACGCACAGGGCGCCGTGGAGTTCTACCTGGCCCACCGGGCCCACCGGCTCGCACAGGTCGAGACCGCCGTCGAGGACGGCTGTGTCACCCCCGAGGCCGTGGTCGCCCGCGTGTACGCGGACGTGGACCGCTCGCTGTGGCCCGCCGCGGAGTGGTCCGTACGGGCGCAGCTGGAGTACCTTCAAGATCACGGACTGATCCCTGGGGGCCCTGAGTGACCACGCTGTTCCTGCTGCTCGCGCTGCTCGCCACGGCGGCGTGGATCACCTCGACGGTGACCCTGCGGATGAAGGCCCTGGAGCTGCGTTCGGAGCGGCTGGAGCGGCGGCTGGGCCTGGTCCTGGACCACTTCGGCATCGAGGAGCCGGAGCCGGCCGGGCTGGACGAGGTACGGACGCTGGTGCGCGACGGCCGCACGGTCGAGGCCATCCGCGTCTACCGGCGGGTCACCGGGGCGGGCCTGCTGGAGGCGAAGCAGGCGGTCGAGGCCCTGACGGACGTCTGAGCGCGGCCCGGCCCCGGCTCGCGGTCCGGCCGACGTCCTGACCGAGGCTCCGGCTGACGGCCCTGGCCGACGCTCCGGCCGAGGTCCTGGCCGACACTCCGGCCGACGTCTGGCCGACGTCCTGGCCGACGTCTGGCCGTTGCGCGCCGGCCCGGTCAGCCGGCCCCCCGGCGGGGTGTCTTCGTCCCGTGCCGGGCCGTGTACTCGTCCGCGAGCCAGGGCCCGAGGTCGTCCAGATACGCGTGCAGCACGGCCGGGTCCGCGGTCGGATCCAGCGCCACCGCCGCCGCGGCCCTCATCTGCGCGGCGCGCTGCGGGTAGTACGTCCCGAAGATCTCCGCGGACTCGGCCAGATCGCTGGTCCACCCGCCCCACCGGGGCATCACGAGGGTGAACCCGGTGCGCACCAGGTGCCGCGAGAAGTGCCGGCTGAGCCGTCGGCGCTCGGCGGGGGTCGAGGCCGCCCGCGCCCTGGCCCGCCAGCGGGGGAGCAGGGCGGCCAGATCGCCGTTGGTCTCACGGGCGAGGAGGCTGTCCGGGCGGTAGCGGGGGAGGTGCTCGGCCAGGTCCGCACCGAGCAGCGGGGTGCACAGGCAGGCGAGGAACCAGCCCAGGTCGTAACGTTCCTGCTCGCTCAGCAGGGTGTCCTTGCCGTAGAGCAGGACGCCGACGCCGTCCGTCTCGGCGAAGTCCTCGTCGAGCCCGCGCGCCAGCACCTCGGCGGTGTCCCGGTCCTCCGCGGCGGGCTCGTGGTGCAGGGCGAGCAGCAGGTCGAGGTCGGACCGCCCCGGCCGCGCCGTCCCGCGCGGCACGGACCCGTACAGGTAGGCGCTGTGCAGCCGCTGTCCGTACGCCTCGCCGAGCCGCTCGCGGGCGGCGGCGACGACCGGCGCGAAGGCGTCCTGCACCCGGCCGAGCGACCCCTCGCGCTCGACGTACCCGTCCGCGTCCAGCCCGCTGCGCTCCATGGCCCCACTGTGCCCGCCTCCGGGCCGGAAGACGAGGGAGGAGGGGCCCCGCCTGCCCGGCAGGCCCCTCCACGGCGTGAACAGGCGTCAGCGCGAGCGCTTCGCCAGCCGCTCCACGTCCAGCAGGATGACCGCGCGCGCCTCCAGGCGCAGCCAGCCGCGGCCCGCGAAGTCCGCGAGGGCCTTGTTGACCGTCTCGCGGGAGGCGCCGACCAGCTGGGCCAGCTCCTCCTGCGTCAGGTCGTGCACGACGTGGATGCCTTCCTCGGACTGCACGCCGAAGCGGCGCGACAGGTCCAGGAGGGCGCGGGCGACGCGGCCCGGGACGTCGGAGAAGACCAGGTCGGACATCTGGTCGTTGGTCTTGCGCAGGCGCCGGGCCACCGCGCGCAGCAGCGCGGTCGCGACCTCGGGCCGGGCGTTGAGCCAGGGCTGGAGGTCGCCGTGGCCGAGGCCCAGCAGCTTGACCTCGGTCAGGGCGGTGGCGGTGGCGGTGCGCGGGCCGGGATCGAACAGCGACAGCTCGCCGATCAGCTCGCCGGGGCCGAGGACGGCCAGCATGTTCTCGCGGCCGTCGGGGGAGGTGCGGTGCAGCTTCACCTTGCCCTCGGTCACGACATACAGCCGGTCGCCGGGGTCGCCCTCGTGGAACAGGGCGTCACCGCGTGCGAGGGTCACCTCGCCCATGGAGGCGCGGAGCTCCGCGGCCTGCTCGTCATCGAGCGCCGCGAAGAGCGGGGCGCGCCGCAGAACGTCGTCCACGAGTCTCTCTCCTATGTCGACCAGCTCAGGGGACCGTGCTCCCCATTTTGCCGGACGGCTCAAACAGTGCGATCAATCACAAGGATGCCGGACAGACGGGCATGCTGTGCGGTGGGAGGCCAATCGGAGTGGTGTTACCTGAGGTCCAGGCGGGTGTCAGCGCCCGGCCTTAGGCTGGCCGGGTGTCCAATAAGCCGGTGAGAGCACAGGCCAAGGGGTCCGCAGGAGTGACGGGCGGACTCGATTCAGCTGTGGGCGAACAAGCCCCCCAGAAGGCGTCCGGGAAGCCCGGAAAGACGCCGCCGAGCCCGGCGGGCAAAGCTTCGGCCAAGAAAACGGAATCGCGGCTGGCCATGGTGCGGCGGGCCCGACGCATCAACCGTGAGCTGGCCGAGATCTACCCGTACGCCCACCCCGAGCTCGACTTCCGGAACCCCTTCGAGCTGCTGGTCGCCACGGTCCTCTCCGCCCAGACGACCGACCTGCGCGTGAACCAGACGACCCCGGCCCTGTTCGCCGCCTACCCGACCCCCGAGGACATGGCGGCGGCCGTGCCGGAGGAGCTGGAGGAGATCATCCGGCCGACCGGGTTCTTCCGGGCGAAGGCGCGTTCCCTGATGGGCCTCTCCCAGGCCCTGCGGGACAACTTCGGCGGTGAGGTCCCGGGCCGGATCGAGGACCTGGTGACGCTGCCCGGAGTCGGCCGGAAAACGGCCAACGTGGTGCTCGGCAATGCGTTCGGCGTCCCGGGGATCACCGTGGACACCCACTTCGGCCGTCTGGTGCGCCGCTGGAAGTGGACCGAGCAGGAGGACCCCGAGAAGGTCGAGGCGGAGATCTGCGCGATCTTCCCGAAGAGCGAGTGGACGATGCTCTCGCACCGGGTCGTCTTCCACGGCCGCCGGATCTGCCACGCACGCAAGCCCGCCTGCGGCGCCTGCCCGATCGCCCCGCTGTGCCCGGCGTACGGGGAGGGCGAGACGGACCCGGAGAAGGCCAGGAAGCTGCTGAAGTACGAGAAGGGCGGTCAGCCCGGACAGCGGCTGAGCCCGCCGCCGGACTATCCGGGGCTCCCGGCCCCGCCGCTGGGCGGCGGACCGGAGGGCCTCCCGGACGGGGGCCCGCAGTGAGCGCGGGCACGGGCTGAGCTGGAGATCGCGAGCGCCGGTCGGGGATCGCGAGCACGGAACACGGGCGCAGGCCGCCGCCCGGCGGTCCGCGGAGGAACCAATCCGGCCCGGGGCCGCGTTGTCCCCCTATCGGGATGGCGGCGGTGCCGGAGCCGGCGACGGCAGGGAGCAGGGGTGCCTATGACGCGCGGAGCGCGGGACGAGAGCGGCGTGGCCCAGGCGGCCGCGCCGCCCGGGCAGGGCCAGGGGATGCGGGGCGCCCCGTACGAGGACCGGAGCGGTCCGCGCGTGAGCAGCCAGGGCCTGCCCGGGTGGCTCGATCCCGTCGTCGAGGCGGTGCGGACGGTCCGGCCGACGCAGCTCAGCCGGTTCCTGCCGCCCGAGGACGGCCGCGGCCGCCAGTCCGCCGTGCTGATCCTGTTCGGCGAGGGCCCCCGCGGCCCCGAGCTGCTGCTCATGGAGCGCGCCGGGAGCCTGCGCTCGCACCCCGGCCAGCCCTCGTTCCCCGGCGGCGCCCTCGATCCGGAGGATGGCGATCCGCACACCGTCGGCCCGCTGCGCGCCGCCCTGCGCGAGGCCGAGGAGGAGACGGGCCTCGACCCGGCCGGCGTCCAGTTGTTCGGTGTGCTGCCGCGTCTGTACATCCCGGTCAGCGAGTTCGTCGTGACGCCGGTGCTCGGCTGGTGGCGCGACCCCAGCCCGGTCGGTGTCGTGGACCCGGCCGAGACCGCCCGCGTCTTCACGGTTCCCGTGGCCGATCTCACGAACCCCGATCATCGCGTCACGGCCGTCCACCCGAGTGGTCACCTGGGCCCCGCTTTCACCGTCGAATCGGCTCTGGTCTGGGGTTTTACCGCCGGAGTGATCGACCGGCTGCTGCATTTCGCCGGGTGGGAGCAACCATGGGACCGCTCCAGGCAGGTCCCGCTCGACTGGCGCGCATGAGACGGTGACCCTCGTGAACGTGCTGGACATCCTGTTGCTGGTCGCTGCCGTGTGGTTCGCGATCGTCGGCTACCGCCAGGGGTTCGTCGTCGGCGTCCTGTCGGTGATCGGCTTCCTGGGCGGTGGTCTCATCGCCGTGTCCCTGCTCCCGCTGATCTGGGACCGGGTGACCGACAACGGCACCCAGGTGTCCACCACGGTCGTCGTGATCGCCGTGGTCGTGATCATCGTCTGTGCCTCGATCGGACAGGCCCTCACCACGCATCTGGGCAACCGGCTGCGGCGCCACATCACGTGGTCGCCGGCCCGCGCGCTCGACGCGACCGGCGGGGCCCTGGTCAACGTCGTCGCGATGCTGCTGGTGGCGTGGCTGATCGGCTCGGCGCTCGCCGGGACGTCACTTCCCACGCTGGGCAAGGAAGTCCGCAACTCCAAGGTGCTGCTCGGCGTCTCGCGGGTGCTGCCCGCCCAGGCCAACACCTGGTTCTCGGACTTCAGTTCCACCCTCGCGCGCAGCGGCTTCCCGCAGGTCTTCAGCCCGTTCTCGAACGAGCCGATCACCGAGGTGAAGGCACCCGACCCGGCGCTCGCCCGCAGTCCCGTGGCCGAGGCGGCCAAGCGCTCGATCGTGAAGGTCGTCGGTACCGCGCCGAGTTGCAGCAAGGTGCTGGAGGGCACCGGCTTCGTCTTCGCGCCCGGCAAGGTGATGACCAACGCCCACGTCGTCGGCGGGGTCGGCGAGCCCACCGTCCAGATCGGCGGCGAGGGCAAGCTCTACGACGGCAAGGTCGTGCTCTACGACTGGGAGCGCGACATCGCCGTCGTGGACGTGCCCAAGCTGAAGGCGCCCGCGCTGGAGTTCACCGACAAGGACGCGGCGAGCAGCAGCGACGCGATCGTCGCCGGTTTCCCCGAGAACGGCGCGTACGACGTCCGCGCGGCACGCGTCCGCGGCCGGATCAACGCCAACGGCCCGGACATCTACCACCGCGGCACCGTCCGGCGCGACGTCTACTCGCTGTACGCGACCGTCCGCCAGGGCAACTCCGGCGGCCCGCTGCTGACGCCCGACGGCAAGGTGTACGGGGTCGTGTTCGCGAAGTCGCTCGACGACCCGAACACCGGGTACGCGCTGACGGCGGACGAGGTCCGCGACGACGTCCGGATCGGGAAGGTCTCCGACCGGCGGGTCGACAGCCAGGGCTGCGCCCTCTGACCCGTACGAGGTCCTCTGATCCGTACGGGACCGGGCGCGGAGCCGGTTACGTCCGTGGATGGCGCAGGCGGGCGGAGACCCAGCGGGCCCGCCTGCGCAGGATGCGCGGAATCCCGAGTCGGGGGTCGTGGCCGTCCCGGCCCGTCCTCCCGTGCGTGCCCGGCGTCGCTGCCGGGCGGTGTTCGCGTGCGGTGTCACCGTAGTCGTGCGTCCAGCCCATACAACGAGCTCTGCCCGGGCCCCAAGGTCGGTAACCCCGTCCGGGGCGGCCAATTGGCCTATGCGCCGGGCAATTGAATGCTCGTAAGACAGTCGTACCGGCAGTCGCAGCGGTGGTCGTACGGGCACTCGTGCTGGCAGGCAGTCAGACGGTCAGGCGGTCAAACGGTCAGACGGTCAGCGGTCCGGCTCGGGGTCCTTGAGCCAGTTCACCAGCTCGGTCGAGAAGGCCGCGGGGTCCTCCTCGTGCGGGAAGTGCCCGAGGCCGTCGAACAGCCGCCACCGGTACGGGGCTTCGACGTACTGCCCGGAGCCGGCCGCGCTGCGGGTGCGCATCACCGGGTCGAGTGAGCCGTGCAGGTGCAGCGTCGGAACCCGCACCGGCCGCTTCATCCGGCGGTTGAACTGGAGCCCGTCCGGCCGGGCCATCGAGCGCATCATCCAGCGGTACGGCTCGATCGAGCAGTGCGCGGTGGACGGGATGCACATCGCCCGCCGGTACACGGCGAGATCTTCCGCCTCGGGGGGCACGGGCCCGGACCAGTCGCGGATCAACTCCCCGACGAGCGCCCCGTCGTCCGCGACGAGCTGCCGCTCGGGGACGAACGGCCGCTGGAAGCCCCAGATGTGCGAACTCGCCCGGGTCTGACCGAAGTCGGACAGCATCGCCGAGCGCCAGCGCCGCGGGTGCGGCATCGAGGACACCACGAGCCGGCGCACCAGCTTGGGCCGCATCACGGCCGCGGTCCAGGCGAGGTAGCCGCCCAGGTCGTGCCCCACGAGGGCGGCGTCCGGCTCGCCGAGGGACCGTACGACCCCCGTGATGTCGAGGGCCAGGTTGGCGGGGTCGTAGCCGCGCGGGGTGCGGTCGCTGCCGCCCACTCCGCGCAGGTCCATCGCGACGGCCCGGTACCCGGCGTCGGCGAGCGCGACCAGCTGGTGCCGCCACGTCCACCAGAACTGCGGGAAGCCGTGCAGCAGCAGCACCAGCGGTCCGTCGCCGAGTTCGGCGACGTGGAACCGGGCCCCGTTGGCCGCGACGTCCCGGTGGGTCACCGCTCGCCCGCCGGGCACGTCGATCCTGACCGCCGTCGCGGCGGTGGGCGGAGTGCTGGAGTCCGCAGAGGGGGCTGTCATGAGGACGAGCGTGCCACACCCACGGCCTGGTCACTGACCGGCCGCGGATGCGGCTTGACGGTCCCGACGACCGCGGCGGTCTGCTTGACCGAGGCGATGGTCTTCTCCGGCGGCTTGACCTTCTTGAACTTCGACATGGCCATCAGCGACAGCAGGCCCGCGAGCAGCAGGAACGCGACGCCGACGATGAGGAACGACCAGGCGAGCCCGAGCCCGAGGTTGTGGATCCCGTACGCCGCGGCGAAGCTCAGCACGGGCAGGGAGAACAGTGCGAACACCCCTGCGACGGAGATGGCGGCGCCGCCGGCGCCCGCGCGCTTGACGTCCTGGCGGATCTCCGCCTTGGCGAGGGCGATCTCGTCGTGCACCAGGGCGGACATCTCGGCGGTGGCCGAGGCGACCAGCTGGCCGAGTGTGCGCTCGGCTCCCTGCGCCCCTTGGTCCCCTGCGCTCATCGCTCTCTCTCCCTCTGTCATCTGCCGTCGTGCGGTCGTCGTGCGTGCGGTGGTCGTGCGTGGTCGTGCGGTCGTCGTGCGTGCGGTGGTCGTGCTGTCGCCGCGCTTCGTCCGTCCGGCGCCGTGGCGGCGGCTGTCCCGCGCCGTCAGGGCGTCAGTTCAGATCATGCCGGACGGTCGCCCTCGGCGTTGGACCCGGCTGCTGCTTTGTGCGCGGCGGCCGCGGCGGTCTCGGCCCTGCGGCGGTGCTCCGCGGCCTTCTCCTCGTAGATCTTCGCCATCCGCAGGTGGTACTCCGGCTTGTCCTGCTCGTAGACGTCCGGGATGCCGTCGAGGTCCTCGTCGCGGTCCTCGTCCTCGGTGAGGGCGCGGTACTTGCGGTTGCGGAGTTTGAGCATGACGCTCGCGACCACCGCGGCGATGAGCGAGCCGATCAGGACCGCGGCCTTGACCTCGTCGGTGAGGACCGGGTCGCCGGCGAAGGCGAGCTCGCCGATGAGGAGCGAGACGGTGAAGCCGATGCCGGCGAGGGAGGCCACGGCGAGCACGTCCGGCCAGGCCAGGTCCTCGTTGAGCTCCGCCCTCGTGAACCGGGCGGCCAGCCAGGTGCCGCCGAAGATGCCCACCGCCTTGCCGATGACCAGGCCGAGGAGGACGCCGAGCGTCTCGGGGCGGGTGAAGACCTGGGCGATGGCCTGGCCGGAGAGGGCGACCCCCGCGGAGAACAGGGCGAAGAGAGGGACGGCGAGGCCGGCCGAGACGGGCCGGACGAGGTGTTCGATGTGCTCGCCGGGGGAGCTGCTCTCGCCCTCCCTGCGGGTGCAGCGGAGCATCAGGCCCATGGCGACACCGGCGATGGTGGCGTGGACGCCGCTGTTGTACATCAGGCCCCAGATGACCAGGGCGAGCGGGACGTAGATGTACCAGCCCTGGACGCCCTTGCGAAGCAGGATCCAGAAGAGGACGAGGCCGGCGAGCGCGCCGCCGAGCGCCGGAAAGTCGATCTCGCTGGTGAAGAACACCGCGATGATCATGATGGCGAAGAGGTCGTCGACGACGGCGAGGGTCAGCAGGAAGGCACGCAGGGCGGAGGGCAGCGAGGTGCCGATGACCGCGAGGACGGCGAGGGCGAAGGCGATGTCGGTGGCGGTCGGGACCGCCCAGCCGTTCATCGAGCCGCCGCCGGCCGTGTTGACGAGTACGTAGACCAGCGCGGGCACGGCCATGCCGCAGACGGCGGCGATCACCGGGAGGGCGGCCGCCTTGGGGTCGCGCAGATCGCCCGCGACGAGCTCGCGCTTGAGTTCGATGCCGGCGACGAAGAAGAAGATCGCGAGGAGGCCGTCGGCCGCCCAGTGCTGGATCGAGAGGTCCAGGCCGAGGGCGGCGGGGCCGATGTGGAAGTCGCTGACGGTGGCGTAGCTGTCGGAGAGACCGGGGATGTTCGCCCACAACAGGGCGGCGACGGCGGCCACCAGGAGGAGCACACCGCCGACGGTCTCGGCGCGCAGGGCGTCGGCCACGAAGCGCCGCTCGGGCAGGGAGAGCCTGCCGAGGAACTTGCGGCCGTGGCGGTCGGTGGGGCTGGGCGCGGCCACGAGGGGACACCTCCGGGTGGTTGGACGGCATGGCGGAACTCGTTGCCGACCAGACTTCCCGGCGCACCCTGGGGACTTGCTGTTTACGCTTTCAATATTTTACAGGAGTACGCGAGGGCGAATCCGGCGATCTTCACTTTATGCGCGAAAGGGGCATGCGGCGCGATGCGCCGGACGCCCCTTCCCGCGGTGCCGCTCAGGGTGCCGCTCAGTCCTCGCTGGAAGCGCTGGGCAGCTTGGTCTGGATCAGGTCCATGACCGAGGAGTCGGCCAGCGTCGTGACGTCCCCGACCGCGCGGTCCTCGGCGACGTCGCGCAGCAGGCGGCGCATGATCTTGCCCGAGCGGGTCTTCGGCAGCTCCTGGACCGGGACGATCCGCTTCGGCTTGGCGATCGGGCCCAGCGTGGCGCCGACGTGGTTGCGCAGCTCGCCGACGAGGGTGTCGGTCTCGGAGGCGCTGCCGCGCAGGATCACGAAGGCCACGATGGCCTGGCCGGTGGTCTCGTCCTTGGCGCCGACCACCGCCGCCTCGGCGACCGACGGGTGCGAGACCAGCGCCGACTCCACCTCGGTGGTCGAGATGTTGTGGCCGGAGACCAGCATCACGTCGTCCACCCGGCCCAGCAGCCAGATGTCGCCGTCCTCGTCCTTCTTGGCGCCGTCGCCCGCGAAGTACCTGCCCTCGAAGCGGGACCAGTACGTGTCGACGAACCGCTGGTCGTCGCCCCAGATGGTGCGCAGCATGGACGGCCACGGCTCGGTCAGGACCAGGTAGCCGCCCCCGCCGTCGGGGACCTCGTGGCCCTCGTCGTCCACGACCGTGGCGCCGATCCCGGGCAGTGCGCGCTGCGCCGAGCCCGGCTTGGCCTCGGTGACGCCGGGCAGCGGGGAGATCATCATCGCGCCGGTCTCGGTCTGCCACCAGGTGTCCACGATCGGGCAGCGGTCGCCGCCGATGTGCTTGCGGTACCAGATCCAGGCCTCGGGGTTGATCGGCTCGCCGACCGAGCCCAGCACGCGCAGGCTCGACAGGTCGAACTTCGCGGGGATGTCGTCGCCCCACTTCATGAACGTGCGGATCGCCGTGGGCGCGGTGTACAGGATGGTGACGCCGTACTTCTGCACGACCTCCCAGAAGCGGCCCTGGTGCGGGGTGTCCGGCGTGCCCTCGTACATGACCTGGGTGGCGCCGTTGGCGAGCGGTCCGTAGACGATGTACGAGTGCCCGGTCACCCAGCCGATGTCGGCGGTGCACCAGTAGACGTCGGTCTCCGGCTTGAGGTCGAAGACGGCGTGGTGGGTGTACGCGGCCTGGGTGAGGTAGCCGCCGGAGGTGTGCAGGATGCCCTTGGGCTTCCCCGTGGTCCCCGACGTGTACAGGATGAACAGCGGGTGCTCGGCGTCGAAGGCCTGCGGGGTGTGCTCGGCGGACTGGCGGCCGACGACCTCGTGCCACCAGACGTCGCGGCCCTCGGTGAAGGCGGTGTCCTGGCCGGTGCGCTGTACGACGAGTACGTGCTCGACCTGCGGGCACTTGGCGACGGCCTCGTCGATGGCGGGCTTGAGGGCGCTGGGCTTGCCGCGCCGGTAGCCGCCGTCGGCGGTGATGACCAGTTTGGCGTCGGCGTCCTGGATGCGGGAGGCCACGGCATCGGCGGAGAAGCCGCCGAAGACCACCGAGTGGGCGGCGCCGACGCGGGCGCACGCGAGCATCGCGACGACGGCCTCGGGGATCATCGGCAGGTAGACCGCGACCCGGTCGCCTGCCTGGACGCCCAGCTCGGTCAGGGCGTTGGCGGCCCTGGAGACCTCGTCCTTGAGCTCGGCGTAGGTGATCGCACGGCTGTCGCCGGGCTCGCCCTCGAAGTGGATGGCGACGCGGTCGCCGTTGCCGGCCTCGACGTGGCGGTCCACGCAGTTGTAGGCGACGTTCAGCTTGCCGTCCGCGAACCACCTGGCGAAGGGCGGGTTGGTCCAGTCGAGCGTCTCGGTCGGCTCGACGTCCCAGGTCAGGCGGCGGGCCTGCGTGGCCCAGAAGCCCAGCCGGTCCGCCTCGGCCTCGGTGTACGCAGCCTGTGTCACATTGGCGGCGGCGGCCAGATCGGCAGGCGGTGCGAACCGCCGCTCCTCCTTGAGCAGATTGGCCAGGCTTTCATTGCTCACGACATCTCCCTTTCCCAGGGTGTCCGTTGTGTCCCCGGGCATAGCTCATCAGTCGGCGGCCCCGGTGACAAGGGGTAGCCGAAAATTGGTTTAGACCTATAGCACGGCTGGGCCTACGCGCAGAATGGCCCCTCCCCGCTGCAGGCTGCGGGGAGGGGCCACTCCGTGGCACGGACATCGGAGGGTATCGGTTCACTCGCGTCCATGATCAGGAACCGCGGGTGACGGCGATTCGGTCATCGTTCAGACAGGTTGTCCGACACCCTGCCCGAGGGCCCGGCCGTCGTGTCCACCGCCGTGTCCGACGCTGTCGAAGACCCGGCAGTCGAAGAAGTCCTCGCCCTCCGACAGCAGGTACGCCTGGGCCTCACCCACGTGGAAGTACATCCCGTGCAGCTCCAGCGTGCCCTCCGCGAGCCGCCGGGCCACCGACTCGTGCGCCCGCAGGTGCTCCAGCTGCTGCACCACATTGGTCAGGCACAGCTGCTCCACGGCGTCCGCCGGGAGCCGGCCCGCGATCCGCGCCCAGGCGTGGTGGCGGCTGCGCATCCGCTCCAGGCTGGGCAGTCCGTGCCGCAGCCACCGGCGCAGCGGGGTCATCGGGGCCCCTGGCGCGGAGTTCAGCAGCGCCTGCATCGCCCCGCAGCCCGAGTGTCCGCACACCGTGATGCTGTCCACCTTCAGCACGTCCACCGCGTACTCGATGGCCGCCGCGACGGAGTCGTCCGTGGCCTCGGCGCCCGGCAGGGGGACGAGGTTGCCGACGTTGCGGACCGTGAACAGGTCACCGGGGCCACTGGCCGTGATCATGCTGGTCACCAGGCGGGAGTCCGCGCAGGTCAGGAAGAGCTGCGAGGGCCGCTGCCCCTCCCGGGCCAGCCGGGCCAGCTCGTCGCGCACGTGCGGCGCGGTGTCCCGCTGGAAGGCGCTGATGCCGCTGGCCAGCTGCCCGGCGCCCCGGCGGCGGCGCGGGGCCGGCGGCTCCACGCTCTCCATGGCGTCGGGGGCGGGGGCCGCGCCGGGGATCGTGGGCTCGGCAGCGGGCCGGTGGTCGCAGTGGTTCATCCACGGGGTCCAGGGGCGGCAGCAGTGGTGCGCCCCGCGCTGCGAGCGGTCGGCGCGGTCCGCCGCGCCCGTCCGGGTGGTGGAGCGGCCGGTGATCTCCAGTGAGCCCCCGTGGACCAGGTGGGCGTCCTGCCAGTCCTGCAGCGTCTCGTACGCCGCGTGGTCCATGAACGAGCCGTCCAGCTCCACCACCACCCGGCTGCCGGGCGGGATCTGGTTGAGGACCCGGCTCAGGCGCGGCACCGCGAGGAAGGTCAACTGTCCGCGCGCCCACACCCGGTGGACCCCGTCGGACACCTCCACCGTGATCCGGGTCCGGGCCAGCCGGTGCAGGGCGATCGCGACGGCCACCGCGATGCCGATGGCGACCCCCAGCAGGACCCCGCCGAGCACCACCGCCGCGATGGTCGTCACGTAGACCACGATCTCGCGGTGCCGTGTGACGGTCCGCAGGTGCGTGGCGCTCACCATCCGTACGCCCAGCGCCATCACCAGCGCGGCCAGCGCCGCGAGCGGGATCAGGTCGAGGACCGGGACGAGGAGTCCGGCCGCGAGCAGGATCCACAGCCCGTGCAGCATGACCGACCGGCGGCTGACGGCCCCGGACTTGACGTTGGCCACGCTGCGGACGGCCCCGCCCGCGACGGGCAGTCCGCCCAGTGCCCCGGAGAGGATGTTCGCCGCACCCTGTCCGCGCAGTTCGCGGTTGAGGTCGGCGCGCGGCGGGCGGTTGCCCGATCGCCGGTGCGAGGCGATCAGCTTGTCGGTGGCCACGGCGGACAGCAGGGATTCCACGCTGCCGACGAGTGTGACCGTCAGGACGGCCGCGACGAGGCCGAGGACGGGACCCTCGGGGAGCTCGGGCAGCACGTGGCTGCGCCAGGAAGGCAGGTCCACCCGGGGCAGGGTGAGCCCGGCCAGTGCGGCGAACGCCGTTGCCGTGGCGACGGCGGCCAGCGCGGCCGGGACCTTGCGCAGGGCGAGCCCCACCCGCCCGGGCAGCCTCGGCCAGCCGAGCAGGACGGCCAGGGTCAGGGCGCTGACCACGATCGCGGCCGGATGCAGATCGGCCAACTGTGCGGGGAGTCCCTTGACGTTGGCGATCGCGGAGCTCTGCGGAGTGCCGCCGAGGACGATGTGCAGCTGGGCCAGCGCGATCGTGACGCCGACGCCCGCGAGCATGCCGTGCACGACGGCCGGGCTGACCATGAGCGCGGACCGGGCCGTGCGCAGCGCGGCCAGCGCCAGCTGACAGCAGCCGGCGAGCACGGTGATGGCGCACGTCGTGCGCCATCCGTAGCGCTGGATCAACTCGGCGGTGACGACGGTGAGTCCGGTCGCCGGTCCGCTCACCTGGAGGGGGGTGCCGCCCAGGCGCCCGGCGACGATCCCCCCGACGGCCGCGGCGACCAGGCCCGCCTGGAGCGGGGCGCCGGTGGCCAGGGCGATGCCGAGGGAGAGCGGCAGGGCGATCAGGAAGACGGTCAGGGAGGCGGAGAGATCGGCGTGCAGGTCGGCGCGGTGTCCCTTGCCGGGGGCGCCGCCGGCGCGGCTGCCGGTGGCGCGCCCGGCCGTGGTGCCGGGCTTGCCGCCGGGCTGGTCGAGGTCTTCGACGAGGGGCGTGGGGGATGTGGCTGTCATAGGTTCCCGTCTCCTCTGCGGAGGGATGAAGCGGCGGGAGTCTCAACACTCAGTAAATGAAAGGTAATGGAGAGTAAAGGAAAACGATGCGGAATGGGAGCAAATGGCCTAGGAATTAGACCCCAGGGGTGATTAAGCATTTTGTACGGCTTGTCACATCATCTTCACGGCGGACCGCATGGGACGTTGCGGCGCGTAAGACCCGCGATGGAACTGCGAGGAGAGGTGGACGGATGATCGCCGCCACGAAGAAGATCGCCGGCGGCCTGGTCGCCACGGCGCTGGTGCTGGGCGTCGGCGGGTGCAGCACCTCGGAACCCGCCAAGCCCCCCTCCCCCGGGGGCCCGAACGGCAAGAAGGGTGCGGCGGCGCCGGAGGCGGCCCCCGGCAGCGTCGTGCGGCTGATCGGCGACGGCTCGACGGCGTACACGGGCCGGCAGCCGAACGTGCAGAAGCCGCAGAAGCTGAAGCCCGGCGAGAAGCCGCCGCAGTTCGTGGTGTTCTCGTGGGACGGCGCCGGCGAGGACAGCCAGAAGCTCTTCTCGCACTTCCGTGAGGTCGGCAAGGAGTACAACGCCCGGATGACGTACTTCCTCAGCGGTGTGTACATGCTCCCGGAGGAGAAACGTTCCCTCTATACGGCTCCGCAGCACGACTCCGGCCTCTCCGACATCGGCTTCGGTGATGTCCAGGGCATCAAGGACACGGCGACCCAGGTCCGCGGGGCCTGGCTCGAGGGCAACGAGATCGGCACCCACTTCAACGGGCACTTCTGCGGCCCCGACCGCGGTGTCGGCACCTGGTCCGTGCCGGAGTGGAAGAGCGAGATCAACCAGGCCAAGGCCTTCGTCAAGAACTGGAAGACGAACACGCCGGGCCTCAAGGGCATGGAGCCGCTCCCCTTCGACTACGACAAGGAGCTCATCGGCGCCCGCACCCCCTGCCTCGAAGGCCAGAAGAACTTCATGCTGGCGGCCAAGGACATGGGCTTCCGCTACGACTCCAGCGGCATCAGCAAGCAGATCTGGCCGAAGAAGACGGACGGCCTGTGGGACGTCCCGCTCCAGCTGGTGCCCATGCCCGGCCGGGCCTTCGAGACGCTGAGCATGGACTACAACTACCTGGTCAACCAGTCCGGGACGACCACGCAGGGCGACCCCTCGCAGCACGAGTACTGGGGCGAGCAGATGCGCGAGGGCCTCCAGCAGGCCTTCGACCGGGTCTACGAGGGCAACCGCGCGCCGCTGATCATCGGCAACCACTTCGAGTCGTGGAACGGCGGTACCTACATGAGGGCCGTCGAGGACTCCATCAAGTCGATGTGCACCAAGAAGGAGGTCCGCTGCGTGCCGTTCCGCGAGCTGGTCGACTGGCTGGACGCCCAGGACCCGAAGGTCCTGGAGTGGATGCGCGGCCTCGATGTCGGCGAGGCACCCAAGGAGGGCTGGACGAAGTTCCTGACGGCGGGGCCGCCGGCCAAGCCGGCCGCCCCCGCGGTCAAGCAGGCTGCGGAGCAGGCCGAAGAGGGTTCGGGCGAGGACTGACCAGCTCGGCGGCCGACGGCTCCGGGTCCGCCGGCCCGTCGGCGGCGCTCTCCCGCAGGACGAAACCGGGGTCGACCTGGGCGGCCAGGTCGGCCCCGGTCTTGGCGTTGCCCCAGCTCTCCGCGTTCCGCAGGTGGAAGTGGACCATCTGCCGGGTGTAGCGGTCCCAGTCGCGGTGGGCGTACGAGTCGTCCGCCGCGTCCTGGAGTGCCTGGAGGGCGAGCCGGCTGCTCGCCTCCAGCAGCTCGAACGCAGCGGGGCGGCCCTTCTCCATCGCCCGCACCCAGTCCGAGTGCCCGACGGTCACGAGCAGGTCCTCGCCGACCTCGTCCTGCAGGAACTCGATGTCGTCCGCGCCCTGCACCTTGTTGCCGATGACCTTGAGGACGACCCCGAAGTCCCGGGCGTACTCCTTGTACTGGCGGTAGACGGAGACGCCCTTGCGGGTCGGCTCCGCGACCAGGAAGGTCACGTCGAAACGGGTGAACATGCCCGAGGCGAAGGAGTCCGACCCGGCGGTCATGTCGACCACCACGTACTCGTCCGGGCCGTCGACCAGGTGGTTGAGGCAGAGTTCCACCGCCCCGACCTTGGAGTGGTAGCAGGCGACCCCGAGGTCCGATTCGGTGAACGGCCCGGTGGCCATCAGCCGCACCGGCCCCCCGTCGAGCAGCACCGTGCGCGCGCAGGCCTCGTACACCGGGTTGTCCTCGGTGACCCGCAGCAGGCGCGATCCGGCGCCTGGCGGGGTCGTCTTGATCATGGTGTCGGCGGAGGCGATGCGCGGATTGGAACCCCGCAGGTACTCCTTGATCAGCGGCAGGTGCGCGCCCAGGGCGGGCAGCGCGGCCGCCTCGTCCTCGGCGAGTCCGAGTGCTGCGCCCAGGTGCTGGTTGATGTCGGCGTCCACCGCGACGACGGGGGCCTCATTGGCGGCGAGGTGGCGGATGAAGAGGGAGGACAGGGTCGTCTTGCCACTGCCGCCCTTTCCCACGAAAGCGATCTTCATGTTCACCAAGAGTAGCCACTCGGTCGCTGCGCGTGGTGCTTGTAAGTGAAGAAGACCACTCCAAGGAGGGGTCGGTGCCATGGGTGTGCAGTGCGTAGGCTCCCTACTTATGAGTAGCGCTGCTGACCCGCTGGCCGCCCTGGGTTCGCTCCCGGGTGTCGCCGAAGCCGTCGATTCCGTACGCAAGGCCGTGGACCGCGTCTACGGGCACCGCGTGATGCGCCGGCGCAGTGGGGAGATCACCTCGGAGGCCGCGTTGCGCGGAGCCCGCGGGAGTGCGGCGCTGTCCGGGGCGGACTGGGCGCTGGAGGAGGTGCGCCGCCGGACGGACTTCGGGGCGGAGGCGGAGGCGCGCACGGTGGGCGCGGCGCTGAGGCTGACGGCGGAGGCCGGGCAGCTGCTGAGCATCTGGCGGCAGTCGCCCATGCGGGTGCTGGCGCGCCTGCACCTGGTGGCGTCGGGCTCGACGGCCGACGGTGACGTGGTGGGCCGCCCGCGCCTGGCGGGCGAACCGGTGGACGAACCCTTCGTCACGGCGCCGCTGCCGAGCGCGGACGAGGTGGCCGGCCGGCTGGACGGGCTGTCCCGGCTGATCATCGCGGGCGGCTCGGCCCCGGCGCTGGTCACGTCGGCGGTGGTGCACGGCGAGCTGCTGGCGCTGCGTCCGTTCGGCTCGTACAACGGGCTGGTCGCGCGGGCGGCGGAGCGGATCGTGCTGATCAACAGCGGTCTGGACCCGAAGGCGATCTGCCCGGCGGAGGTCGGTCACGCGGAGCAGGGGCGCGAGGCGTACCTGGCGGCGTTCGAGGGCTACGCGTCGGGCACGGCAGAGGGAATGGCGGCCTGGATCGCGCACTGCGGCCGGGCGATCGAGCTCGGGGTGCGCGAGTCGACGGCGGTCTGCGAGGCCCTGCAGCGCGGCGCGGCCTGAGGGGCCGGGCGGGCTGAGACGGCCCGGACGGGCTGAAACGGCCCCGGCACAGGGTTGCGGCGACACCGTCTTGCTCTGGTGTCGCCGCTGGCATTCACGCCCAGTTACCAAGCGTCCTCGATGGTTGCCCATCAGGTCGGGAACTTTGCCCGTCACCTGGTGCGGCTGGCCCGTAATCGACGGGTCGACGTCGCGTGGGTGCTCGGCGTTCATGCTTCGGTCCGTGGGCCTTACTGCGTTTTAAAGATGATCCTCTCGGATGTTCTTTGGTCTCGCGGGCCGTTGACTCCTTTGTACTCCGCTTGGGAGACAAGCGGAACCCCTGCCCATTTTTTTTACTTTCCAGGACACCCCAGGGCGAATGCGACACCGTGCATTCGGGCAGATCAGAGCATTCGGGCAGCTCGGGGCGGGCTGCGGTCAGGCGGACGTCGCGATCGCGGCCAGGGCGCTCGCCCGGCGCCGGCTCGCGTACCAGACCAGGCCGGCGGTGGCCGCCGCCGCCCCCACGGCCGCGGCGGCGACCAGTGCGGGGCGAGCCGGCATCGACAGCCCGGGCAGCCGCTGCTTCAGCCGCACCGGCCGGTTGAACACCAGCACCGGCCACTCCCGCGCGACGGCTTCCTTGCGCAGCGCCCGGTCGGGGTTGACCGCGTGCGGGTGCCCGACCGCCTCCAGCATCGGGATGTCCGTCACCGAGTCGCTGTACGCGTAGCAGCGCGCGAGGTCGTACCCCTCGGACTCCGCGAGCTCCCGCACGGCCTCGGCCTTGGTGGGCCCGTACGCGTAGTACTCGATCTCGCCCGTGAAGCAGCCGTCCTCGCCGATGACCATGCGCGTGGCGACGACCCGGTCCGCGCCGAGCATCTCGCCGATCGGCTCCACGACTTCGGCTCCGGAGGTCGACACGATCACCACGTCGCGGCCCGCCGTGTGGTGGGCCTCGATGAGGGAGGCGGCCTCGTCGTAGATCAGAGGGTCGATGAGGTCGTGCAGGGTCTCCGCGACGATCTCCCGCACCTGCTGGACGTTCCACCCCTTGCAGAGGGAGGACAGGTACTCGCGCATCCGCTCCATCTGATCGTGGTCGGCGCCGCCGACCAGGTAGATGAACTGGGTGTAGGCGGTGCGCAGCACGGCTCGGCGGTTGATCAGGCCGCCGTGGTAGAAGGACTTGCTGAACGTCAGAGTGCTCGACTTCGCAATGACCGTCTTGTCCAGGTCGAAGAAGGCGGCGGTGCGGGGCGACGAGTGCGGCAAGGGCTGGATTTCCACGCCCCGAGCATATGCGCCCACCATTCGGCGTAAGGTGTGGCGCGTGGGTTTGCCTGAGAAGGCTCTCGGGTACACCATGGAAGTCACGGATCGTTCGCGACCGTGCTAACCCGGTCTGGCTCCTCCCCCCCCGAGTCGGACCGTGGGGACGACCCCCGCTCTCCCCCCCGGCGGGGGTCGTCGCATGTCCGGACGCGGTTCGCGTCCCTGCCTTCGGCCCCAAGTGACCATTCCGCAGCCCTCCTTCCTCGGCGGACCCTGCGTGGCGAAGGCCCTCACCCCTGAAGACGCGTAACTCTGCGTAGTCGTTCCGCCGCGCTCCGGAACTCACCTGTGAGGGTGACGGAGTTATTCACAGGGCGCCCGTTGTCCACAGTTTTCAGGCAAGATCCACTTCTTTTTCCGGAACCCTGCACGGTGATTCCAGCCGCGAAGTCCGCGGTGGCGGGATTTGCCGTGAGAAGGGGGCGGAGATCGTGGCTGGATCGAAGTCGTGTGAAGTGCCGCAGCGAGTGGAAGCAGGCGGAATCAGGCCATGGGGTGCTCAGGGCGGGCCCGGGCCCGCCGCAGGCCGACCGCTGATCATCACGGAGGACCCGCTGCTGCTCGACGACCTGCTGCGGCTGTGTGCGGCCGCAGGCGCCGAGCCGCACGTGCACCATGCGGTGCCCGAGCAAAGCGGAGGCGAAGGGGGCACAAGCGGCGGGCGGGGCGAGGGTGGCTCCGGTGAGGCCCCGGAGGCGGGTGGGGGCGCCGGCTGGGAGTCCGCGCCGCTCGTGCTCGTGGGGGACGACGCCGCCCGCCGGGTGCGCGGGGCCCCGCGCCGGGCCGGCGTGCTGCTCGTCGGCAGGGACACGGACGATCCCCTCGTCTGGCAGAGGGCGGTGGAGATCGGCGCGGAGGAGGTGCTGCGGCTCCCCGACGCCGAGAGCCGGCTCGTCGACCGCATCGCCGACGTGGTGGAGGGCGCCGGGGAACCCGCCCTCGCCGTCGGGGTGATCGGCGGCAGCGGCGGAGCCGGCGCCTCCACCCTGGCGTGCGCACTCGCCCTGAGGGCCGCCCGGGCCGGGGAGCGGACCATCCTCGTCGACGGTGACCCGCTCGGCGGCGGCATGGACGTGCTGCTCGGCGGAGAGGGCGCCGAAGGACTGCGCTGGCCGGACTTCGCCGGCTCGCGGGGCCGGGTGGGCGCTGGCGCGCTGGAGGAGTCCCTGCCGGAGCTGCACGCCCTGCGGGTGCTCAGCTGGGACCGCGGCGACCGGGTGGTGGTGCCGCCCGCGGCGATGCGTTCGGTGCTGGCCGCCGCGCGCCGCCGGGGCGGGGTGGTGGTGGTCGACCTGCCCCGGCGGGTGGACGAAGCAGTGGCCGAGGCGCTGGCGCAGCTCGACCTGGTGCTGATGGTCGTGCCGGGCGAGTTGCGGGCGGTGGCCGCCGCCGGGCGGGTCGCGGCCGGGGTGCGGATGGTGGCCCGGGACGTCCGCGTGGTCGTACGGGGCCGCTGTGCGGGCGGACTCGACGCCGAAGCGGTGGCCGGGCTGCTGGGGGTGCCGCTGGCCGGGGAGGTGCCGGTCGAGGTGGGGCTCCCGGGACGGGTCGCCGAGGGGGAGCCGCCGGGCGGGCAGGGGCGGGGCGCGCTGGCCCGGTTCTGCGACGGCTTCTGGCGGCGGGCGCTCGGTCCCGCCCAGGGGGTGACGGCATGAGCGCCGTGCTCCTGGACGCGGTGCGCCGACGGCTCGCCGAGAGCGGGGCGGAACCGACCCCGGCCCGGGTGGCGGCCGCCCTGCGGGCACAGGGCCGGTTGCTCGGCGATGCGGAAGTGCTGGGCGTGGCAGCTGAGTTGCGGTCCGAACTGGTCGGCGCGGGCCCGCTGGAGGCGCTGCTCGCCGACCCGGGGGTCACCGATGTCCTGGTGGCCGCCCCGGACCGGGTGTGGGTGGACCGCGGCGGCGGACTGGAGCTGACCGGGGTGACCTTCCGGGACGCCGACGCCGTCCGCAGGCTCGCCCAGCGGCTGGCCGCCGTCGCGGGCCGCCGACTGGACGACGCCAGGCCCTGGGTGGACGCCCGGATGCCGGACGGCACCCGGCTGCACGCCGTCCTGCCGCCGGTGGCGGTCGGCTCGGCCTGCTTGTCGCTGCGGGTGGTGCGGCCGAGGGCGTTCACACTGGACGAGCTCGTCGAGGCGGGCACCCTGCCGCCCGGCGGCCAGCGGCTGCTCCGGGACATGATCGAGGCCCGGCTGTCCTTCCTCGTCTCCGGCGGGACGGGCACCGGCAAGACCACGCTGCTCAGCGCCCTGTTGGGGCTGGTCGGCCCCGGCGAGCGGATCGTCCTGGCCGAGGACTCGGCCGAGCTGCGCCCCGACCATCCGCACGTGGTGCGGCTGGAGACCCGGCCCGCCAATCAGGAGGGGGCCGGTCTGGTCACCCTGGCGGATCTGGTCCGGCAGGCACTGCGGATGCGCCCCGACCGGCTGGTCGTCGGCGAGGTCCGGGGAGCCGAAGTGGCCGACCTCCTGGCGGCTTTGAACACGGGCCACGAAGGCGGCTGCGGCACCGTGCACGCCAATGCCGCCGCGCACGTACCGGCCCGGATGGAGGCGCTCGGGACGTCCGCCGGGCTCGACCGGGCCGCCCTGCACAGCCAGTTGGCGGCCGCGCTGACCCTCGTCGTCCATCTGGTCCGGGACCGGGCGGGGCGGCGCCGCGTGGCCGAGGTGCACGTACTGGACCGGGACGCCGCCGGACTGGTGGTCACCGTGCCGGCGCTGCGCTGGTCCGCCCGGGGCTTCGTGCGGGAATCGGGCTGGGAGCGGCTGCGTCCGCTGCTGCGGGGTGCGCGGTGAACGCGGTGGCCGCGGTGCCGGTGCCGCTGTTCGCCGGGGTGCTGTGCGCGGGGACGGCCGCCTGGGCACTGGCCGGGGGAGACCGGGTGTCGCGGCGGGCCCGCGTGGTGCTGGCCGGGGGCGGACCCCTGCTGCCCCATGGCCCGCTGCGCCGCGAGCGGCTGGTGATCGCGGTCCGGGTGCGGGCCGCGCGGTGGCGGGAGTGGTCCTGCCTCGCGGCCGGGCTCGTGGTCGCCGTGCTGGGCGAGTCGCTCATCCCGCTGGTGGCGGGCGCGGCGGCGGTGCCGTTGGTGCGGCGGTGGCTGCGGGTCCGCCGGCGGGAGCGGGCGCGCGCCGCCCGGGCCGCCGGAGTGATCGCGCTGTGCGGAGCGGCGGTGGGCGAACTACGGGCGGGTGCCCAGCCCGGGCAGGCGCTGACGGCGGCGATGCGGCGGACGACCGCGGGCCCCGGCGGGCCGGGCCCGGCGGAGGCGGCGGTGCTGGCCGCCGCGGCGTTCGGCGGGGACGTGCCCTCGGCGTTGCGGCAGGCGGCGCGGGAGCCGGGCGCGGAAGGCCTGGCCGGGATGGCCGCCTGCTGGTCGATCTCGGTGGACGGGGGCGCGGGGCTGGCCGCCGGGCTGGACCGGCTTGAGGGGGCCTTGCGAGCCGAACGGGCACGGCAGGAGTCGCTGCGGGCCCAGTTGGCGGGGGCCAGATCGACGACGGCGGTACTGGCCCTGCTGCCGCTGGTCGGCCTGCTGATCGGCACGGGGCTCGGGGCGGACCCGCTGCACGTGCTGCTGCACACCCCCGTGGGGTGGGGCTGTCTGCTGGCGGGCGGGGTGCTCGAGGCCCTGGGGCTGCTCTGGTGCCGGCGGATCGTACGGGCGGGGGAGCGGTGATGGGCGGTTTCCTCATCCACAGGCTGGGGATGGCGCTGTGCCTCGCGGCGGCGGTGCTGTGCACGGCGTCGGCGGTGGCGGGGCAGGTCCGGGCGAGGGCGGCCCGGCGCCGGATCGCCGCGGTGCTGTCGGCGGGGCCGGAGCGGCGCGGGCCGGTGGTCGCCTCCCGGATACGGGCGGCGGTGACGGCGTGGGCCGGCCCGGCCGGGGCGCTGCTGGCGGCCTGGGTGCTGGTCGGCGGAGTGGCGGGCGCACTGGCCGGCTGCGCGGCGGCGATCGGGGTGTGGCGGTGGCTGCGGCGGACGCGGCCGCCGGCCAGCGTTGATCCCAAGGAGGCGGAGCGTCAGTTGCCCTTGGCAGCCGATCTGTTGGCCGCGTGCCTGGCGGCCGGTGCGGCTCCGGTGGAGGCCGCGGAGGTGGTCGGGGAGTCGCTGGGCGGCCCGGTGGGCGAGCGGCTGGCGCTGGCCGGGGCCGAACTGCGGCTCGGCGGCGAACCCGGGGCGGCGTGGGGGAGGCTGGCGGAGATACCGGGAGCCCGGGCGCTCGCCGAATGCCTGGAGCGGGCCGCCCGCACGGGTGCTCCGGCCGCGGAGCCGGTCTCCCGGCTGGCGACGGCCCTGCGCGAGGACCGGGTCCGGCAGGCCGGTGCCAGGGCCCAGCGGGCGGCGGTGCTCGTCACCGCTCCGGTGGGGCTGTGTTTCCTTCCCGCTTTTCTCGCAGTCGGAGTCGCTCCGGTGGTGATCGGAATGGCTTCCGGCCTCCTCTCCTCCACCTGAAGTCACAGCGGAAACTCTGGCCTCAAACAAGGGGACCTCAAGGACCTCGGGGACATCGAACATCTCAAGTCGGCCTCTGCAATGGCCGCTGAGACCACGTCAAGAAACACATATCAACGGGAGGCAGTCATGAGGATCATCTGGTTTCGTGTGCGGTCGGCGCTGAACGGTCGCGCGAAGGACGCGGGCATGTCCACTTCCGAATACGCCATGGGCACGATCGCGGCGTGTGCATTCGCGGCTGTCCTGTACAAAGTGGTGACGAGTGACGTCGTCTCCGCGGCACTTCAGTCGACCATCGGGAAGGCGCTCGATGTGCCGTTCTGAGGAGAAGCGCCGGGGCCCGGGCGACCGGGGTTATGTGACGGCGGAGGCCGCGCTGGTGATCCCCGCGCTGGTGCTCTTCGCGGCCCTGCTGGTGTGGGCGTTGATGGCGGCGGCCGCGCAGATCCGGTGCGTGGACGCCGCCCGGGCCGGCGCGCGGGCGGCGGCCCGGTCGGAGCCGCCGGGCGTGGCGGAGGCGGCGGCTCGGGCGGCCGCCCCGCCGGGAGCGGAGGTGGCGCTGGAACGCGACGGAGACCTGTGGCGGGTCCGGGTGGCGGCGCCGGCGCCGGGACCGGGCGGGCTGCCGGTGCGGCTCGGGGCGCAGGCGGTGGCCCTGGCCGAGGACAGCGTGGGGCCGCCGCCATGAGCCGGGACCGGGGTTCGGCGACGGTGTGGGCGGCCCTGGTGGCGACCGTGCTGGGGGCAGTGTTCGGCGGGGTGCTGCTGCTCGGCCAGGCCGTCGTGGGCCGTCACCGCGCGGCGGCGGCTGCCGATCTGGCGGCCCTCGCGGCGGCCGCGACCTGGACCCATGGCCCGGAGGCGGCCTGCGCCGCGGCCCGCCGGGTCGCGGCGGCCCACGGCGCAGAGGTGACCGCCTGCACGGTCGGGGGCGAGGTGGCCGAGGTGGCGGCCCGCCCCGCGACGGGCCCGTTCGCCCCGACGATCAGAGCCCGCGCGGGCCCGCCCCCTGCCCCGGACGGCCCACCTCCCGCCCCGGACGGCCCCGTCGCTGCCCGTCGCGTGACCCGGGCGGCCCTGTCGCTGGCTGCCGCGTGACCCGGCTGCCCGGCGCCGGGTGCGTAACCCGGACGGCCTTGCCGCTGCCCGCCGCGGGAGCCGGGCGGCCTTGCCGCTGGCCGTCGCGTGACCCGGCCGCCGGGCTCCGGGCGCGTGACCCGGACGGCCCCGTCGCTGGCTGCCGCGTTACCCGGACGGGTGTGTCGGGGCCCGTGAGCTGAGCGTGGGTTCGGCGCCGGCCCCCCCTGGCCTCCTGGCGGCGCGGACCGGGCCGGGCTGCCGGCCGTGGTCGGCGGTCGGCCGTCAGGGGGGCGGGGCCTGCGCGAGGAGGCGGGTCAGGAGGCGGATCGCGCCGCGCTTGTGGAGCGGGTCGTTGCCGTTGCCGCACTTGGGGGACTGGATGCAGGACGGGCAGCCGGCCTCGCATTCGCAGGAGGCGATCGCGTCACGGGTAGCCGTCAGCCAGGCGTGGGCCGTGTGGAAGGCGCGCTCCGCGAACCCGGCGCCGCCCGGGTGGCCGTCGTAGACGAACACGGTCGGCAGGAGGGTGTCGGGATGCAGCGGGACGGACACCCCGCCGATGTCCCAGCGGTCGCAGGTGGCGAACAGCGGGAGCAGGCCGATGGAGGCGTGCTCGGCGGCGTGCAGGGCGCCGCCGAGGATCTCCGGGTTGATCCGGGCCTCGTCGAGCTGGTCCTCGGTCACGGTCCACCACACGGCCCGGGTGCGCAGGGTGCGGGGCGGCAGGTCCAGCTTGGCCTCGCCGAGCACCTCGCCGGTGATCAGTTTGCGGCGCAGGTACGAGACGACCTGGTTGGTCACCTCGACCGAGCCGAAGCAGAGCCGGGCCGGGCCCCACGGGATCTCGGTCTCGGTCTCCAGGACGGAGATGGAGGTGGTGTCGCGGGCGGTGGTCGAGAACGGCGGGCTGGACTCCTCGACCAGCGCCACCGAGTCCTCCAGGTCCAGCTGCTTCACCAGATAGGTGCGGCCCTGGTGGAGGTGGACGGCCCCGTCGTGGACGGCGGTGTGGGCGGCGGACTCGTCGACGGTGCCCAGCAGGCGACCGGTGGCTGCCTCGACGATCTGGACCGGCCGCCCGCCCCCGCCGCGGATGTCGGTCAGGTCCGAGGCCCGCTCCCGGCGGGTCCAGTGCCAGGCGGTCGCCCGGCGCCGGAGCAGTTTCGCGCCCTCCAGCTGCGTGACCAGCTCGGCTGCCGCTGGGCCGAACAGGGGCAGGTCCGCCTCCGTCAGCGGGATCTCGGCGGCGGCCGCGCACAGGTGCGGGGCCAGGACGTACGGGTTGTCCGGGTCCAGGACCGTCGCTTCCACCGGTTGGCGGAACAGGGCCTCCGGATGGTGGACCAGGTACGTGTCGAGCGGGTCGTCCCGGGCGATCAGCACGGCCAGCGCGCCCTGCCCGGCGCGCCCGGCCCGGCCCGCCTGCTGCCACAGGGAGGCCCTGGTGCCCGGGTACCCGGTGATCAGGACGGCGTCCAGGCCCGAGACGTCCACGCCCAGCTCCAGGGCGGTGGTGGCGGCCAGCCCGAGCAGCTCGCCGGAGTGCAGGGCCCGCTCCAGGGCCCGGCGCTCCTCCGGCAGGTAGCCGCCCCGGTAGGCCGCGACACGCCCGGGCAGTGACCGGTCCACCTCGGCCAGCCGCTCCTGGGCGATCACCGCGATCAGCTCCGCCCCGCGCCGGGAGCGGACGAAGGCGACCGTACGGACCCCCTGGACGACCAGGTCGGTCAGCAGGTCGGCGGTCTCGGCCGTGGCGGTGCGGCGCACCGGGGCGCCCTTCTCACCCCGCAGCTCGGTCAGCAGCGGCGGCTCCCACAGGGCGAAGACCACCTCGCCGCGCGGGGAGGCGTCGTCGGCCACCTCGGTGACCGGGACGCCCGTCAGCCGGGACGCTGCGGCCGCGGGGTCGCTCGCGGTGGCGGAGGCCAGCAGGAACACCGGATCGGAGCCGTAGCGGGCGCACAGCCGCCGCAGCCGGCGCAGTACCTGGGCCACGTGGGAGCCGAATATGCCCCGGTAGGTGTGGCACTCGTCGATGACCACGTAGCGCAGCGCGCGCAGGAAGGAGGACCAGCGGGGATGGGCGGGCAGGATCCCCCGGTGCAGCATGTCGGGGTTGGTGAGCACGTAGTTCGCGTACTGGCGCACCCATTCGCGTTCTTCCACCGGCGTGTCGCCGTCGTAGACCGCCGGCCTGACCGCGTTGCCCAGCGGGGCGGCGAGCGCCCGCACGGCGCGCCGCTGATCGGCCGCGAGGGCCTTGGTGGGGGCCAGGTACAGGGCGGTGGCACCGCGCCCGTTCGGGGCCTCGGCGCCGTCCGCGAGGGCGGACAGGACGGGCGCGAGGTAGGCCAGCGACTTGCCCGAGGCGGTGCCGGTGGCGACGACCACCGACTCGCCGTCCAGGGCGTGCTCGGCGGCCGCGGCCTGGTGCTCCCACGGATGTTCGATACCGGCGGCCCGAATCGCCGCCACGACATCCGTTCGGATGCGGTCGGGCCAGACTGCATGACGGCCCGCCCGAGGGGGCAAGTGCTCCGTATGGGTGATGCGCGCAGGTCGAGAAGGCCCCCGTGAGAGCCGGTCCAGGACCGTGCCGGGAGTGGGTCGTGGGTCCTCGGGTGCCGTGGGCCGACCGGGACGGTGAGTATTGGCCATTGGAACCGAGTGTGTCACCGGCGTGCGGGACAATGGTCCGAAGGCGTCGTGCGCGCCTGCCGGTAAGTGATTGAATGCCATCGCGGCAGCCAATCCCTCCCCTGCCTACGGGTGGGGAGGCCCCTGGGGGGCGCCGCTCGATAGCAAGGTGCTGGAGGATCCGTGGACCTGTCCCTGTCGACTCGCACTGTCGGCGACCGCACGGTCGTGGAGGTCGGTGGCGAGATTGATGTGTATACCGCGCCCAAGCTGCGCGAGCAGTTGGTCGAGTTGGTGAACGACGGCAGCTACCACCTGGTTGTCGACATGGAGCGAGTGGACTTCCTCGACTCCACCGGGCTTGGTGTGCTCGTGGGAGGTCTCAAGCGCGTCCGGGCGCACGAGGGCTCGCTGCGTCTGGTGTGCAACCAGGAGCGCATCCTGAAGATCTTCCGCATCACCGGTCTGACGAAGGTGTTCCCGATCCACACGACGGTGGAAGACGCCGTCGCCGCCACCGACTGACGGCTCCGCCCCCGGGGCGCCGCGAGGCGCCGCGGGGCGGCCGAGGAGCAGGAGCGGGGGCGCGGGCCGAAGCGGTCCGGGCCCCTGTAAGGCACGCCCGTAGTCCGAGGGGGACGCGCATGGCCACCGTTGAACTGCGCTTCAGCGCCCAGCCCGAACACGTCCGGACGGCCCGCCTCGTCGCGGCTGCCGTGGCGCGGCGGGCCGGCGTGGACGAAGCCGTGCTCGACGAGGTCCGCCTCGCCGTGGGCGAGGCCTGCTCGCGCGCCGTCGGTCTGCATCTCAGCAACGGCCTGACCGCGCCCGTCCGGGTGGTTCTGACCGAGGAGGAGAAGTCGTTCTCCATCGAGGTCGGCGACGAGGTGCCCGGACCGGCCGGCGGCCCCGAGGGCGCCGTGCCCGCGCTCGACGCCGCCCTGGACCCGGACACCGAGACCGAGGACGAGATGGGTCTCGCGGTGATCAGCGGGCTCGTCGACGACGTCGAGGTGACGAGCGGCGAGGCGGGCGGGACCATCCGGATGAGCTGGCCCGTGTCCGGCGCGGTGGATCTCGCGTAGCCCGCGGCGGATCTCGCGTGGCCGCGGTGGATCTCGCGTGGCCCGGCGGCCGCATCCACCCGCGGGACGCCGCAGCCCGGAGATTCTTCCGATCTTCATCAAGGCCCTGCTGAGCAGGGCCTTTTTTCATACCGTTCGGCATTTCCTAGATCAGTGATCAGTCGTCAATGCCTTTGTCCCATTACTTCTTTCGAGGGTAATGGAGTGACGCGATCTATTGCTGAGGAGCAAGAGCAGGCCAATTCCGTTTCCTGCGCACTGTTTTGATCGGGAAGAGCTCCCTACAATCCGTCCACATCTTGAGCTCATCACGTCAAGGAGGACGAATGACGGGGCTCTTCACCCCCAACGCGCCGATCGGAAACTCCGATCTGGCAGCCGCAGTACTCACCGATGACAATCGGCTCATCGTCATGGTGATCGCGGCCGTGGCACTTGCCGCACTCGTCGTCGCGCAGATCCTGGTCCGCCAGGTACTCGCCGCCGACGAGGGAACCGACAGCATGAAGAAAATCGCCGCCGCCGTCCAGGAAGGCGCCAACGCCTACCTCGGCCGGCAGTTGCGCACCCTCGGGATCTTCGCCGTCGTCGTGTTCTTCCTGCTCTTCCTGCTTCCCGCCGACGACTGGACCCAGCGGGCGGGGCGTTCCGCCTTCTTCCTCGTGGGCGCCCTCTTCTCGGCGGCCACCGGCTACATCGGCATGCGGCTCGCGGTCCGCGCCAACGTCCGCGTCGCCGCCGCCGCACGCGAGGCCACCCCCGCCGAGGGCGAGCCCGCCAAGGACCTGACCGACGTCGCGCACAAGGCCATGCGGATCGCCTTCCGCACCGGCGGCGTCGTCGGCATGTTCACCGTCGGCCTCGGCCTGCTCGGCGCCTCCTGCGTCGTCCTGGTCTACGCCGCCGACGCCCCCAAGGTCCTGGAGGGCTTCGGCCTCGGCGCCGCCCTGATCGCGATGTTCATGCGCGTCGGCGGCGGCATCTTCACCAAGGCCGCCGACGTCGGCGCCGACCTGGTCGGCAAGGTCGAGCAGGGCATTCCGGAGGACGACCCGCGCAATGCCGCGACCATCGCCGACAATGTGGGCGACAACGTCGGCGACTGCGCCGGTATGGCGGCCGACCTCTTCGAGTCGTACGCGGTCACCCTCGTGGCCGCGCTCATCCTCGGCAAGGCCGCCTTCGGCGACCTGGGCCTGGCCTTCCCGCTGATCGTCCCCGCGATCGGCGTCATCACCGCCATGATCGGCATCTTCGCGGTCTCCCCGCGCCGTTCCGACCGCAGCGGGATGACCGCCATCAACCGCGGCTTCTTCATCTCCGCCGTGATCTCGCTGGTCCTGGTCGGTATCGCCGTCTACGCCTACCTGCCCGCCAGCTACAAGGACCTCGTCGGCGTCGAGAACCCCTCGATCACCAACCACTCCGGCGACCCGCGCATCCTGGCCCTCGTCGCCGTCGCCATCGGCATCCTGCTCGCGGCCCTGATCCAGCAGCTGACCGGGTACTTCACCGAGACCAACCGCCGTCCCGTCCGGGACATCGGCAAGTCCTCCCTGACCGGCGCGGCCACCGTCGTCCTCGCCGGCATCTCCGTCGGCCTGGAGTCCGCCGTCTACACGGCGCTGCTCATCGGCCTCGGCGTGTACGGGGCGTTCCTGCTCGGCGGTACGTCCATCATTCTCGCGCTCTTCGCGGTGGCCCTGGCCGGCACCGGCCTGCTCACCACCGTCGGCGTCATCGTCGCCATGGACACCTTCGGACCCGTCTCCGACAACGCCCAGGGCATCGCCGAGATGTCCGGCGACGTCGAGGGCGCCGGTGCACAGGTCCTGACCGACCTGGACGCCGTCGGCAACACCACCAAGGCCATCACCAAGGGCATCGCGATCGCCACCGCCGTGCTCGCCGCGGCCGCGCTGTTCGGCTCGTACAACGACGCCATCGCGGGCGCGATCAGGCAGGTCGGGGCCAAGGCGGGCGAGATGAACCTCAGCCTGGACATCGCCCAGCCCAACAACCTGGTCGGCCTGATCCTGGGTGCGGCGGTCGTGTTCCTGTTCTCCGGCCTCGCCATCAACGCCGTCTCCCGCTCCGCGGGCGCCGTCGTCTACGAGGTGCGCCGCCAGTTCCGCGAGCACCCCGGGATCATGGACTACTCCGAGAAGCCCGAGTACGGCCGCGTCGTGGACATCTGCACCAAGGACGCGCTGCGCGAGCTCGCCACGCCCGGCCTGCTCGCCGTCCTGACGCCGATCGCGGTCGGGTTCTCGCTCGGCGTCGGCGCCCTCGGCTCGTTCCTCGCGGGAGCCATCGGCACCGGCACCCTGATGGCGGTCTTCCTCGCCAACTCCGGTGGCGCGTGGGACAACGCGAAGAAGCTCGTCGAGGACGGCCACCACGGCGGCAAGGGCAGCGAGGCCCACGCCGCGACCGTCATCGGCGACACGGTCGGCGACCCGTTCAAGGACACGGCGGGTCCCGCCATCAACCCGCTGCTCAAGGTCATGAACCTGGTCGCACTGCTGATCGCCCCCGCGGTCGTGCAGTTCAGCTACGGCGCGGACACGAGCGCGACCGTCCGCGCGATCGTCGCGGTCCTCGCCATCGCCGTCATCATCGGCGCGGTGTACCTGTCCAAGCGCCGCGGCATCGCGGTCGGGGACGAGGCCGAGGGCGACGAGGCGACCGCCGAGCGGGTCACCCAGCAGCCCGACCCCGCGGCGGTCTCCTGACCTCAGGGGCGACCCCGGAAGGGGCCTGCGGGCCCACCCGGTCCGCGGACTGGGGGGTGCGACTGAACGGCGGACAGGCGGCGCGGACTGACGCGCCGTCTGTCCGCCTTTGTGCGTCCCCGGATGGCGGACGTGTATCTTCCGGGCCGAGAGCCTTCGAAGGGACCAATCCGGTGAACAAGAAGTTTGCGGCCGCGGTGTCCGGCGGTGCGGTACTGATGCTCGTGCTGTCCGGCTGCGGCGGTGACGACGGGGACGAGAAGGCCAACGCCTGGGCCAAGAAGGTCTGCGACAAGTGGCAGCCCGAGCTGAAGAAGATTGAGACCGCGAACGCGGACATCAAGCGGGTGGCGACCGAGAGCAGCAAGCCCCAAGAGGTGCAGACGACCGACTCGGCGGCGTTCGGGAGCATGTCCGGCGCGTACCAGGCGATGGGGGCCGCCCTGCAGGGGGCGGGAGTTCCGCCGGTCAAGGACGGCCAGACGACCCAGGAGGCCGCGGTCAAGGGCTTCGCGGCGACGTCCAAGGGCTACGCCGACCTGAAGACGAAGATGGAAGGCCTGGACCCGAACGACCAGACGAAGTTCGCCGAGGGCCTCAAGGACGTGGCCGGCGGACTCGAAGCGGCCACCCAGGGTGGCAAGGATGCGCTCAACACGCTCAAGACGGGCGGCCTGGACAAGGCGATGAACGGTCAGAAGGGCTGCCAGGTCACGGCGCCTTCGCCGACGAAGTGAGGCGGCGCACCGCTGTGGCCGCCGGAGTCCGGAGCGGCCGGGGCGGTACGCGGAACGGGGCGGCCGGGGTTCGGGGAACCCGGCCCGCCCCGGTGCGTGTGGGGCCGTCGGCCGCGCGGGGCACGCTTTCGGCGGCGCCAGCCGACACAATGGACCGGTGAGTACCACCAGCCTTCCCACGCCCGACCGCGCCGCCGAGCTCCGCACGGCCCTGCTCGCCGCCGGTTTCACCGCCGACGGCCTGCTCGACCTGCTCGGCGCCCCCGCCTACGCCGCACTGGCCCGCAGCGAGACGGTCCCCGCCCTGCGCGCCACGCGCGGCGGTGGCGACGGCCCGCTCGCGAGCCTGGTCCGGCTGTTCCTGCTCCAGCAGCCGGAGCCGTACGCGCACGCCGCCCGTGCACTGCCCGTCGAGGCGGCGCTGGCCGACGGCTGGCTGCGGCGGGAGGAGGGCGCCGACGGTGAGGACTCGGTGTACGCCACCGTCGACGTGCGCCCCTACGGCGGCCCCGACGGCGAGGACTGGTTCATCGTCTCCGACCTCGGCTGCGCCGTCGGCGGGGCCGGCGGGATCGGCAGCCGCGAGGAGGGCGTGGTCCTCGGCGTCGGCGGGGCCTCCACGACGCTGGCCGGGATCACCGTCCGCATCCCGGTCGCCAGCGCCCTCGACCTCGGCACCGGATCCGGCATCCAGGCCCTGCACGCCGCGCAGCACGCCACCCGCGTCACCGCCACCGACGTCAACCCCCGGGCCCTGGAGTTCACCCGGCTGACGCTCGCGCTGTCCGGCGCCCAGGAGGCCGAGCTGCTCCTCGGGTCGCTGTTCGAGCCGGTGGGCGCGGCCACGTACGACCTGATCGTGTCGAATCCGCCGTTCGTGATCTCTCCCGGCGCCCGGCTGACGTACCGCGACGGCGGGATGGGCGGCGACGACCTGTGCCGCACCCTCGTCCAGGAGGCCGGCGCGCACCTCAACCCGGGCGGGTACGCGCAGTTCCTCGGCAACTGGCAGCACGTGGAGGGCGAGGACTGGCGCGACCGGGTCCGCGCCTGGGTGCCGCGCGGCTGCGACGCGTGGATCGTGCAGCGTGACGTGCAGGACGTCACGCAGTACGCGGAACTGTGGCTGCGCGACGCGGGCGACCACCGGACCGACCCCGCCGAGTACGCCCGCCGGTACGAGGACTGGCTGGACGAGTTCGAGGCCCGCAAGACCAAGGCCGTCGGCTTCGGCTGGATCACGCTGCGCCGCAGTGACGCGGCGGAGCCGTCCGTCGTGGTCGAGGAGTGGCCGCACTCGGTGGAGCAGCCGCTCGGCGACGCCGTCGTGGCCCACTTCGCCCGGCAGGACTACCTGCGGGACCACGACGACGCGGCCCTGCTGGAGGCCCGCTTCGTGCTGGCGGCGGAGGTCGTCCAGGAGCAGGTCGGCGCGCCCGGCGCGGAGGACCCGGAGCACGTGGTGCTGCGGCAGAACCGCGGGATGCGGCGCGCGACCAAGGTCGACACGGTCGGGGCGGGCTTCGCGGGAGTGTGCGACGGCTCACTCACGGCGGGCCGGATCCTGGACGCGATCGCGCACCTGGTGCAGGAGGATCCGGTGGTCCTGCGGGATCGGACTCCGGAGTCGATCCGGGTGCTGGTCGAGCAGGGGTTCCTGGAGCCGGCCGAGGGCTGAGGGTGCTCCGCCGGCCCCGCCCGGGACCCTGCCGGCACCTCTTCGGCACAGCCGTCCGCGGCGCCGGGACCATGGCCGGATCCGTGATGTAACCCGGGGTTCGCTCGCCGTTTCCCCCCGGCTGTCAGGCTCCCGTCCGGGGGGACGGCCGGGGGCCGCCCACGGGTTCCGGGGGGACCCGTAGGAGGCCCGGGGAGCGGCCGGAGGGCAAGGGGGGAACGGCATGGAGAGCGGTCCGGGGATTTTCGCGGGGATCGTTTTCCTGCTGTTCGGGACCGCTCTGCTGGGCTGGACGGGGGCGCGCGCCCTGCGCCGCGCGCCGGTGGCCGAGGGTGTGCGCCCCGCGGTCGCCGTTCCGCTCGCCCTGGCCGCCTCCGGAGTCTGCCTGGCGCTCGGCGTGTGGTGCTTCGCCCGACTCTGATCGGTGGCCCGCCCACCGGCGCGACCGGCCACCGCGGGCCCTGCGGAAACGGGACGTCAGGCGGGGTGCGGGGGCGGGGCCAGACGGCCCCCGGGCCACCCGGCCCGGTGATCGCGACGGGTCCGGCGCGGTATCCGGGCGGCAGAAATGGCACTTGTCGGGTTACCGTTCGAGTGGCCGTTGCGGGCTTCCCCCGTTTGACACGGGGGCGGGTTGTACCGTCACACTCCGCAGCGTCGCCGTACCGCGACCGAGTGCCGACCGGAGAGAAGAGCCAAGTTGTCCCCGACTAGCGAGACCGCAAAGGGCGGCCGCCGACTCGTCATCGTCGAGTCCCCTGCCAAGGCGAAGACGATCAAGGGCTACCTCGGCCCGGGATACGTCGTCGAGGCGAGCGTCGGGCACATTCGCGACCTCCCGAACGGCGCCGCCGAGGTCCCCGACAAGTACACGGGCGAGGTCCGCCGCCTCGGCGTGGACGTCGAGCACGACTTCGCGCCGATCTACGTCGTCAACGCCGACAAGAAGGCCCAGGTCAGGAAGCTCAAGGAGCTGCTGGCCGAGTCCGACGAACTCTTCCTCGCCACCGATGAGGACCGCGAGGGCGAAGCCATCGCGTGGCACCTGCAGGAAGTCCTCAAGCCCAAGGTCCCCGTCCACCGGATGGTCTTCCACGAGATCACCAAGGACGCGATCCGCGACGCCGTCGCCAACCCGCGCGAGCTCAACCAGCGCATGGTCGACGCGCAGGAGACCCGCCGCATCCTCGACCGCCTCTACGGCTACGAGGTCTCGCCGGTCCTGTGGAAGAAGGTCATGCCGCGCCTGTCGGCCGGCCGCGTCCAGTCGGTGGCCACGCGTCTCGTCGTCGAGCGGGAGCGCGAGCGCATCGCCTTCCGTTCCGCCGAGTACTGGGACCTGACCGGAACCTTCTCCACCGGTCGCACCGGGGACGTCTCCGACCCCTCGACCCTGGTCGCCCGCCTGAACACGGTGGACGGCAAGCGCGTCGCGCAGGGCCGCGACTTCGGCTCGAACGGGCAGCTCAAGAGCGAGGTGCTGCACCTTGACGAGGCGAACGCCCGGGCGCTGGCCGCCGCGCTGGCGGACACCTCGTTCGCCGTCCGCTCGGTCGAGTCCAAGCCGTACCGCCGCTCCCCGTACGCCCCGTTCCGCACGACGACGCTCCAGCAGGAGGCCTCGCGCAAGCTCGGCTTCGGTGCGAAGGCGACGATGCAGGTGGCGCAGAAGCTGTACGAGAACGGCTTCATCACCTACATGCGTACGGACTCCACCACGCTCTCCGACACCGCCGTGTCGGCGGCGCGGGCGCAGGTCACGCAGCTCTACGGGGCCGACTACCTGCCGGAGAAGCCGCGCGTCTACGCCGGCAAGGTCAAGAACGCGCAGGAGGCCCACGAGGCGATCCGCCCCTCGGGTGATCGTTTCCGCACGCCGGCCGAGACGGGTCTGACCGGCGACCAGTTCCGCCTGTACGAGCTGATCTGGAAGCGGACCGTCGCCTCCCAGATGAAGGACGCGACCGGAAACTCGGTCACCGTCAAGATCGGCGGCCGCGCCTCGGACGGCCGGGACGCCGAGTTCACCGCCTCCGGCAAGACGATCACCTTCCACGGCTTCATGAAGGCGTACGTCGAGGGCGCGGACGACCCGAACGCCGAGCTCGACGACCGCGAGAAGCGGCTGCCGCAGGTCGCCGAGGGCGACGCGCTGTCGGCCGAGGAGATCACGGCGGACGGCCACTCGACCAAGCCGCCGGCCCGCTACACCGAGGCCTCGCTGGTCAAGGAGCTGGAGGAGCGGGAGATCGGCCGCCCGTCGACGTACGCGTCGATCATCGGCACGATCCTCGACCGCGGGTACGTCTTCAAGAAGGGCACGGCGCTCGTGCCGTCCTTCCTGTCGTTCGCCGTGGTTAACCTGCTGGAGACGCACTTCGGGCGGCTCGTCGACTACGACTTCACGGCCAAGATGGAGGACGACCTCGACCGCATCGCGCGCGGCGAGGCCCAGTCCGTGCCGTGGCTGAAGCGGTTCTACTTCGGCTCGGAGGACGCGTCGGAGGTCGTACCGGCCGACGGCGACCACCTCGGCGGCCTGAAGGAGCTGGTCACGGACCTCGGCGCGATCGACGCCCGGGAGATCTCTTCCTTCCCGGTCGGCGAGGGCATCGTGCTGCGCGTCGGCCGCTACGGGCCGTACGTCGAGCGCGGCGAGAAGGACGCGGAGGGCCACCAGCGCGCCGACGTGCCCGACGACCTGGCGCCCGACGAGCTGACGATCGGGTACGCGGAGGAGCTGTTCGCGAAGCCGAGCGGCGAGTTCGAGCTCGGCAAGGATCCGGTCAGCGGGAACGAGATCGTCGCCAAGGACGGTCGCTACGGGCCGTACGTGACGGAGATCCTGCCCGAGGGCACGCCGAAGACCGGCAAGAACGCGGTGAAGCCGCGGACGGCCTCGCTGTTCAAGTCGATGTCCCTCGACACCGTGACCCTGGACGACGCGCTCAAGCTGATGTCCCTGCCCCGGGTCGTGGGCGTGGACGCCGAGGGTGTGGAGATCACGGCCCAGAACGGCCGCTACGGCCCGTACCTGAAGAAGGGCACGGACTCGCGGTCGCTGGAGACCGAGGACCAGCTGTTCACGATCACGCTGGACGAGGCCCTCGCGATCTACGCGCAGCCGAAGCAGCGCGGCCGGGCGGCGGCCAAGCCGCCGCTGAAGGAGCTGGGCACGGACCCGGTCAGCGAGAAGCCGGTCGTCGTCAAGGACGGCCGCTTCGGACCGTACGTGACGGACGGCGAGACGAACGCGACGCTGCGGCGGGACGACGACGTCGAGACGATCACGCCGGAGCGGGGCTACGAGCTGCTCGCGGAGAAGCGGGCGAAGGGCCCGGCCAAGAAGACGGCGAAGAAGGCCGTCAAGAAGGCGCCCGCCAAGAAGGCCCCGGCGAAGAAGGCGACGACGGCCGCCAAGAAGACGGCGGCGAAGAAGACGACGACCGCGAAGGCGACGGCCGCGAAGAAGACGGTCGCCAAGAAGGCCACGGCGACGAAGGCGGCGGCCGCCGCCCCGGCATCGGACGAGTAGACGGGCACCCGTCACCCGGGGCCCCGTGCGCACCGCGCACGGGGCTCCGCCGTTTCCCGCAGGCCGCAGGGTGCGGGCGGGGTCACACCCGGCGTTGTCCACAGGGCTCCGCGGCGGTCAGGCGCAGCGGATAGGCTGGGCGGATGACGCGAGCCGAGCAGCCAACGGTCGTGACCGCCCCCGCGAACCCCACCTACGACGAAGCCCTCGCTGCGGATTCCCGCGAGCGTGCGGTGCGCGCACTGCTGCGCACCCCCAGGTTGCGCCGGCTGTGGAGCGCCCAGCTGGTGAGCGGCGTCGGCGACGCCCTCGCCCTGCTGGTGCTGGTGCTGCTGGCCTTCCAGACGGCCGTCTCCGAAGAGAGCTTCGGCGGCGGTTACCGGGGCTGGGCCCTCGCCGTCGCCGCCGTCTTCGGGGTCCGGATCCTCGCCACGCTGCTCTTCGGGGCCGTGCTGCTCGGGCCGATGGCCACGCTCCTCGCGCCGAAGGAGGCCGGCGGCAGGCTGGACCGCCGCTGGACGATGATCGGCGCCGACGGGGTCCGGCTCGGCCTGTTCGTCGTCGCCCCGCTCTGGCTCGACTGGATCCCGGACCACGCGCTGACCGCGCTGCTGGCCACCGTCTTCGTCTCCGGCGTCGCCGAGCGGCTGTGGTCCCTGGCCAAGGACAGCGCGGCTCCCGCCCTGCTGCCCTCGCCGCCGCCGGAGGGCGCGACCGTACGGCCGCTGCCGGACCACCTCGACACACTGCGCCGACTGACCCTGCGCACCACCTTCGCCGCCATGCCCGTCGCCGCCGCCGTGCTCCTCGCCGCGACCCTGGTCGGCAAGGCCCTCGGCCTCGGCGTGGACTGGTTCGCCGAGAACCAGGCCGCCCTCGGCTCGTACGTGGCCTCCGGCCTGTTCGCGGCGTCGGTCTCGCTGCTGCTCCCGCTCGTGCTGCCCGCGACGAAGACCCCGCGCCCGCGCTCCCCGCTGGAGGGCCTGCGGGCCCCCAGGACGGGGGACCGTCCGGACAAGGGCCGCACGGGGGCCGTCCCGCTGCTCGTCCTGGCCTGCGCAGCCGTCGCCGGAGCCGTGGCCAGTGCCGCCGCCGTGGCCGTCCTCCAGGCCTTCGACCTGGGCGGCGGCCCCGCCACCTTCGCCCTGCTCGTCCTGGCCCTGCTCGGCGGCACCGCCGTCGGCATCCGCGCCACCCAGGCCGGCAAGGTCCTGCCCGCCCTCTCCCGGCGCCGGCTGCTGGCCCTGGCGATCGCGGTGTCCGGGCTGACGCTGCTGCTGTCCGGGCTCGTCCCCGACACGGCGACCGTGCTGTTCCTGTCGCTGCTCGCCGGCACCGCCGCGGGCGTGGCCGCCAACACCGGGCACACCCTGCTGGACCAGGAGACCGAGGAGTTCCGCCGGGCCCGGGTCACCGAGCACCTGCAGGCCGTCGTACGGGTGGCCGTGGGCATCGGCGCCGTCCTCGCCCCGGTCCTGGCCGCGGCGATCGGCCCGCACCGGCTGGCCGGCGGGGGCCTCGTCTTCGAGCACGGCGGCGCAGCCTTCACCCTGATGCTGGTGGGCGCCCTGCTGCTGCCCGTCGCCGCCGTGGTCCTCGCCAAGGCCGACGACCGCAGCGGCGTACCGCTGCGCCGTGACCTGCGCGAGGCGCTGCGCGGTGGAGAGCCGGTGCAGGCCGCGTCCGACGCCGGGTTCTTCATCGCCCTGGAGGGCGGCGACGGCGCCGGCAAGTCCACCCAGGTCGAGGCGCTCGCCAACTGGATACGGGGCAAGGGCCACGAGGTCGTCGTGACCCGCGAGCCGGGGGCCACCCCGGTCGGCAAGCGGCTCCGCTCGATCCTGCTCGACGTCTCCTCGGCCGGGCTGTCGAACCGCGCCGAGGCCCTGCTGTACGCCGCCGACCGCGCGGAGCACGTGGACACCGTCGTACGGCCCGCCCTGGAACGCGGCGCGGTGGTCATCTCCGACCGCTACATCGACTCCTCGGTGGCCTACCAGGGCGCCGGCCGCGACCTGTCGCCGACCGAGATCGCCCGGATCTCGCGCTGGGCCACCGACGGGCTCGTCCCGAACCTGACCGTGCTGCTCGACGTATCGCCCGAGACGGCGCGCGAGCGGTTCACCGAGGCCCCGGACCGGCTGGAGTCCGAGCCGGCCGAGTTCCACCAGCGGGTGCGGGCCGGCTTCCTGACGCTGGCCGCGGCCGACCCCGGGCGCTACCTGGTGGTCGACGCCGGCCAGGACCCGCAGTCCGTGACCACCGTCGTGCGCCACCGCCTGGACCGGATGCTCCCGCTCTCGGCGGCCGAGGTGGCCGCCCAGGCCGAGGCCCGGCGCAAGGCCGAGGAGGAGGCCCGGCGCAGGGCCGAGGAGGAGGCGGCGCGCAAGGCCGAGGAAGAGCGGCTGCGGGCCGAGGAGGAGGCCCGGCTGAAGGCCGAGGCCGAAGCCGCCCGGATCAAGGCCGAGGCCGAGGCCGCCCGCCGGGCGGAGGAGGAGCGGCTGCGCGCCGAGGAGGAGGCCCGCGCCCGGGCCGAGGCCGAGCGGCTGCGCCGGGAGGCGGAGGAGAAGGCCCGCGCGGCGGAGCAGGAGCGGCTGCGCAAGCAGGCGGAGGAGGAGGCCCGGCTGCGTGCCGAGGCCGAGGAGCGGCGGCTGGAGAAGCAGCGGCGGGCCGAGGAGGCCCTGCTGAGGGCCGAGGAGGCGCGCCGGCTGGCGGAGGCCTCGGCGGCTGCGGCGGCCGCGCAGGCGGCGGCGGCCCAGGCTGCGGCTCAGGCTGCGGCGGCTCCCGCGCCTGCGCCGACGCCCGCCCCCGCTCCGGAACCGGCGGCTCCGGCGCCGAAGGTGCCGATGACCAAGGAGCCGCTGCCGGACGACGCCGTGACGGTGGAGACCCCGCTGACCAAGCGGGTCGTCCAGCCGGACGACGTGACGCAGACGGTGCCGGTGCCGAAGGCGGACCCGGCGGCGGAGACCTCGGTGCTGCCGGCGGTGCCGCCGGCCGGTGCGACCGACGAGACGGCGGTCCTGCCGCCCGTACGGCCGTCCCGTACGAGCCCTCCGGCAGGCCAGGGCCCCTCCGGCCAGGGCCCCTCCGGCCAGGCCCACTCCGCCGTGCGGCCCACGGCGCGGCGCCCGGAGGAGAGCCCGGCCGACCGGGTGCCGCCGGGCATCTTCCGGGACTCCGGCGACGACGTGACGCGCGAGCTGCCGGTCTTCGGCGAGGACGGCCGGCCGAGCGGGCGGCAGCAGGGCCGGCCGACGCGCCCGGACCGGCCGCGGCCCGCCTGGGCCGAGGAGACCCCGCTGGACGATCTGCCGACCCTGGCGGACGAACTGCTCGGCCCGCGCCGGGACGACGAGGACGAAGAGGGCGGCCCGCGCCGCCGCTGACGGGGATTGTCAGTGGCGCACGCCACACTGGGGCGAGCGGGCCGGAGCAGGGCACGGCAGGACGAGTGCGAGCGGTACGGACGGCCGGCGAAGACGGCCGGTGAAAGGCGGTGGGCGGCATGCCCGTATGGGACGACCTGGTGGGCCAGGAGCGGGTGCAGGCGCAGCTCGCCGCGGCCGCCCGGGACGCCGACGCCCTGGTCACCGCCGTCGAGGCCGGCTCGCCGCCGCCCGCCGCGTCCAAGATGACGCACGCCTGGCTGTTCACCGGACCGCCCGGCTCCGGACGGGCCACCGCGGCCCGGGCCTTCGCGGCCGCCCTGCAGTGCACCAGCCCCGACCGCGCCCTCGGGGGCGAGCCGGGCTGCGGGTTCTGCGACGGCTGCCACACCACCGTGGTCGGCACGCACGCCGATGTGGAGTTCGTCCGTACGGACCTGTTGTCCATCGGCGTGAAGGAGACCCGCGACCTGGTCCGCCGGGCGCAGCTCTCCCCGGCCGTGGGCCGCTGGCAGGTCATCGTCCTGGAGGACGCCGACCGGATGACCGAGGGCGCGGGCAACGTGCTCCTCAAGGCCGTGGAGGAGCCCGCCCCGCGGACCGTGTGGCTGCTGTGCGCGCCCTCGCTGGAGGACGTGCTGCCCACCATCCGCTCCCGCTGCCGCCACCTGAGCCTGCGCACCCCGCCGGTCGACGCCGTCGCCGACGTGCTGGTCCGGCGCGACGGCATCGAGCCCGCCGTCGCCGCGGCCGCCGCGCGCGCCACCCAGGGCCACATCGGCCGGGCCCGCCGGCTCGCACAGGACGAGTCCGCCCGGGCCCGGCGTGCCGCCGTGCTGAAGCTCCCGCTCCGGATCGACGACGTGGGTGGCTGCCTCAAGGCCGCCCAGGAGCTGGTCGACACCGCCGCCGAGGACGCCAAGCAGGTCGCGGAGGAGGTCGACGCTAAGGAGACCGAGGACCTGCGGGCCGCGCTCGGTGCCGGGGCCGGAACCGGCGGCCGGATGCCGCGCGGCACGGCGGGCGTGATGAAGGAACTCGAAGACCGGCAGAAGCGCCGCCGCACCCGCACCCAGCGCGACACCCTCGACCTGGCGCTGACCGACCTCACCGGCTTCTACCGGGACGTGCTGGCGCTCCAGCTGGGCTCCTCGCTGGCGATCGCGAACGAGGAGATACGGGCCGACCTCGACCGGATCGCCCGTGCGTCCGGACCGGAGCGCACCCTGCGCCGGATCGAAGCGATCATCGCCTGCCGAGAGGCCCTGGACCGCAACGTGGCCCCGCTCCTCGCGGTCGAGGCGATGACGATGGCGCTGCGCGCGGGCTGACCGCCGTACGTTGACCGCTTCATCCGTATGAGCGATCCGGCGGGCTCGTGCCGGGTAGGACGGGTCCCGGGCGGGCTGTGGTGCGCCCGCGGGCCGGGGACGGCGGACCGGCTTCCGCCCGCCCGGCCGGGGCGCCGGGCAGGACGTAGGCTCCGAGGATGGACACCAGTCGCCTGCTGCGTACCACCGCAACCGTGATCGCAGCCGCCGGGCTGCTGCTCTCCGGGTGCACCTCGGCCGGGTCGGCGGGACCCCGGGCGGCCGCCTCCTCGGCCCGGGGCGCCGCACCGTCGGCCGCCCCGGCCGCGGTCCCGACGGCGCTGCGCCCGTACTACGAGCAGAAGCTGAGCTGGCGCGACTGCGGCGTCCCCGGGTTCCAGTGCGCCACGATGAAGGTGCCGCTGGACTACGCGCACCCCGAGGCGGGCCAGGACGTCGACATCGCCGTGGCCCGCCGCCAGGCCACGGGCCCCGGCAAGCGGCTGGGCTCGCTGGTGGTCAACCCGGGCGGGCCGGGCGGCTCCGGCATCGGATACCTCCAGGCGTACGCGGGCATCGGTTATCCGGAGGCCGTCCGCACCCAGTACGACATGGTCTCCTTCGACCCGCGCGGGGTGGCCCGCAGCAGCCCGGTGCAGTGCCTGACCGGCCCGGAGATGGACAAGTTCACACAGGTGGACCAGACGCCGGACAACGCGGCGGAGCAGGCCGCGCTGGTGGCGGCGTTCAAGGAGTTCGCCGCCGGCTGCCAGGCCCGCTCGCCGCGGATCCTGCCGCACGTCTCCACCGTCGAGGCCGCCCGCGACATGGACGTGCTCCGTGCCGTGCTGGGCGACGAGAAGCTGACGTACGTCGGGGCCTCCTACGGCACCCTCCTCGGGGCGACGTACGCGGACCTCTTCCCCGGCCGGGTCGGCCGGCTCGTCCTGGACGGCGCCATGGACCCCTCCCGCCCGGCGCTCGAAATGAACCGGGACCAGACCGGTGGCTTCGAGACGGCCCTGCGCTCCTTCGCGAGGGACTGCGCGAAGCAGCCCGACTGCCCGCTCGGCAAGGGCAGCCCGCAGGCGATCGCGGACCGGCTCCAGGACTTCTTCCGCAAGGCCGACGCCCAGCCGGTGCCCAGCGGCGACCCGGACCGCCCGCTCGGCGAGTCCCTGGCCACGACCGGGGTGATCGCGGCGCTGTACGACGAGAGCGCCTGGCCGCAGCTGCGCGAGGCGCTGGCCTCGGCGATGAACGGCGACGGGTCCGGCCTCCTCGGCCTCGCCGACAGCTACTACGAGCGCGAGCCGGACGGGAAGTACGCGAACCTGATGTTCGCGAACGCCGCCGTGAACTGCCTGGACCAGCCGCCGGCCTTCGCGGGCCCGCAGGCGGTCGAGGCGGCCTTGCCCTCCTTCGAGAAGGCCTCGCCGGTGTTCGGCGCGGGCCTGGCCTGGGCCTCGCTGAACTGCGCGTACTGGCCGGTGAAGGCCACGGGCGCGGCGGGCGCGCTGGCAGCGAAGGGCGCCCCGCCGATCGTGGTGGTCGGCACGATCCGGGACCCGGCGACCCCGTACAAGTGGGCCCAGGCGCTGGCGAAGCAGCTCGACTCCGGCGTCCTGCTCACGTACGACGGCGACGGGCACACGGCGTACGGCCGCGGCAGCACCTGCATCGACACGGCGATCAACACGTACCTGCTGGAGGGGACGCCGCCGAAGGACGGCAAGAAGTGCGCCTGACGGCCGCCGCCGCGGGCCCCGGACGACGTGGTTCGGGGCACCCCGTTCGAGCCTGTAGACTTGGCGCCGCTGCTGATGAGAGCTCCCCTCCGAGGGAACACTTGTCTGCCCAGCGGTGCCGCCTTAGCTCAGTTGGCCAGAGCAACGCACTCGTAATGCGTAGGTCTCGGGTTCGAATCCCGAAGGCGGCTCTGTAGAAGCCCCAGGACTCACTCGCCGTGACCTGGGGCTTTTGCTTTTCCATGCCCGGGCGCCGCGCCGCCGTCCGGCCCCCGCCCGGCCCCCGCGCCCCCCCCGAAGTGGGTTCCATTCTTCTTCTTCCGCGCTTTGCTTGGAGCCGGCCCGGAGGCTTGTTAGAAATACTTCAGATCACTGGCCGGAACCTCCTGCAGCCGACGGAACGGCGTTATCCGATTCCCGGTTCTGCCTGCGCGGGTTCGTGGAAGGATGCGGGCGCGGGGGAGTGGTGTCTCTTTTCGGGATGCTGTTTTCCGTGACCGTTCCAGTGATTCCCGGCGGCTCGTCCAAGGCGCGCCGTATTTCCATCAAGGAGGAATCGTGGAGAACAACACCATCTCCGAGCTCGGTCAGAACATCGTCGAGGAGGTCACCATCGAGGACCTCACCGAGGTCAGCGGTGCGGGCACCCTCGGCACGGCGAGCACCGCCGGCTGCCCCGCGAGCAGCGCCGGTACCTTCGGCTCCCACTGACCGGAGCCTCACGGTGCCGGCGGCCACGGCCGCCGGCACCACCCTCCTCGCGGCCCCCGCCGAGGGGCGGCCGTCCTCGCCGCGCCGCACCGTTTTGCACCTGCCCGGTCATTCCGTCGGATGACCGGGAATTTTGCGTTGGAATTCTGCGTGCGAGGGCGCGCGAATATTCTTCTTCCGCGCTTGGCTTGGGGCCGTTCGTAAGGGCCTGCTAAAAATAATGATGACAGCCCGGGCCGATCTTCCGCTCGATGGAGGCGCACTTCAGTGCGGAATTGGGGCCTTTTCTGTCCGGCCGCGGGCATTACGTGGCCGCCCAGGGCGGACTAATCCGTCCGCCCGTGTCACTTCGTCAAGGAGAAAAGGTCATGGAGAACAACTTCGCCGTGGAGAACATCCAGGACGCCGTCGAGGACGTCACCATCGAGGACCTCGGCGAGGTCAGCGGTGCGGGCTGCCTCGGCACCGCCGGCACCGCCGGCTGCCCGGCCACCATCGGCACCGCCGGCTGCTGGTAAACACCGGTAGACCCGCGCGCGTGAGGCCGGCGGTCACCGCCGCCCGCCTCGGCGCACGGCCGTAGCCCCCGCCCCGCCCCCCGGCGGGTGGTGCCGTGCGGCCAACCCAGGGCCGGATGGCCGTGGCCGATCACCAAGGTGATCCGCTACAGCCATCCGGCCTGAGTCGCGATACGGATCGCGTGGAGCTTGTTGGACGCTCCGAGCTTCTGGATCGCCGCCGAGATGTAGTTGCGGACCGTCCCCTCGCTGAGCGAGAGCTCCCCGGCGATCCGGTGCAGCGGCCGGCCGTCCTCCGCGAGCCTGAGGACCTCCAGCTCGCGCCTGCTCAGCGGGCTCTCCCCGACGGAGATCGCGTCGGCGGCCAGCACCGGGTCGATGTACCGCCCGCCGTCCCTGACTTCCCTCACGATCTGCGCGAGCCGGTCGCCCGCGACCTCCTTGGTCAGGAACCCGCGGACGCCGGCGTGCACCGCACGCCGCAGGTAGCCGGGGCGGCCGTGGCTGGTCAGCACGATGACCGCGCATTGCGGCCGGTCGCGCCGGAGCCGCTCGGCGGCGGTGAGCCCGTCGGTGCCGGGCATGTCGATGTCGAGGATCGCCACGTCGCACCGGTGCCCGGAGGCGAGCGCCACGACCTCGTCGCCGGTCCCGGTCTGCGCGACGACCTCGATGTCGTCCTCCAACGAGAGCAGGACCGCCAGCGCCTCGCGGATGAGCCGTTCGTCCTCGGCTATGAGAACCCTGATCATGGGGATGTCTCCCTGGTCGTTTCGCTGTTCGGCGGATCCCGCGGGACGGTGGCCTGCAGGCGGAAGGTGCGGCCGGGGCCCGGGCCGGAGGCGAGCCGGCCGTCCAGGGCCGCCAGCCGCTCGGAGAGGCCGACCAGGCCGTGACCGCCGCGCCGCTGCCGTCCCTCCGCCTGCTGCTGCGCACCGTCGTTGAGTATCTCCAGGAGCACGGTGTCCCCGCTGGTGCGGACCTTGATCCGGCACCAGGTTGCCCGGCTGTGCCGCAGGACGTTCGTGGCGCCCTCCCTGACGACCCAGCCGAGGACGTCCTGGACCGCGGTCGGAAGCTGCTGCGGTATCGCGTCGGCCTCGCACGCCACCCCGGCGGTCTCCAGCACGGAGCGGATCCCGTCGATCTCGGCCGACAGCGACGGCTGCCGGTAACCCCGTACGAGCGTGCGGACATCGGTGATGGCGCTGCGGGCGATGTCCACCACGGCTTCCATCTCGTCCCGGGCCCGCTCGGGCCGCCGCGGAGCCAGCCGGACCGCCACCTCGCTCTTGAGCGCGATGACGGACAGGGTGTGGCCGAGTACGTCGTGGAGGTCGCGGGAGAACCGCAGCCGCTCCTGCACCACCGCCATCCTGGCCAGTTCCGCCCGGGCCCGGTGGACTTCGCTGATGAGCGCGCCCAGCCGCCCAAGGGCGAACACCACGAGTGCGGTGATGCCGGCCCGGACGGTCACCTCCACCGCCCCGGAGCCGCTCAGGCCGAGCATCAGGCCGGCCAGGGCCTCGCCGGCGAGGGCGAGTGCCGTGACCGTGACGGCGGGCCACGGCGCGAGCGACAGCAGAGCCGCTCCGCCGAAGAACGCGGGCAGCGCCATCCAGTACGGACCGCAGGTGAAGCAGACGCCGAAGCCCACGATCCCGCACACGGCCAGGTCGGCGGTACGCACGTTCCCGCCGGGCCCGTACCGGATGCTTTCCCGCACGATGCGGATGAACGTCGCCCCGAACGCGAGGACACCCACGACGGCGGCCAGCACGTACGGCACGCCCGGCCGCGAGGAGCCCCAGTAGAACGCCGGCTCGGCGACGTAGAACAGGAACAGCCCGATGATGAGGACTCCGACGGCGCGCGGCACGGACTCCGATGACTGCCCCAGCACGCGCCTCTGTCTCCCCCATGTCACGGTCCGGGCCGAACCCCCGCCCGTGGCAGTGCCCTTGGCCGGTGCCCGTAGGGTCACCCGGCGTGCCGGGGGTCCCAGCGGAAGTACTTCTGGGCGAGGGCGAGTCCGATCGCGGTCCAGGCACACATGATACCGACCTGGGTCGAGCAGGCCTGGAAGGCGTCGAGGAATCCGATGTGGTCCGGAACTGCCGGGCCCGCCGAATCCGTCGCGAAGTCACGGCCGAAATAGGCGGTTCGCAGAATTTCCACGACCGGGGTGAGCGGCAGGTACTCGGCCGGGGTCCGCAGGATTTCCGGGAGTGCGGACAGCGGCATGGTGACGCCGGATCCCAGCATCATCAGCATCATGAAGGGGGTGACGATCCAGGTGGACACCTCCGCATTGGGAAGCAGTCCCGAGACGCCGATGGCCACCATCGCGAACATGGCGGCGCCCAGCACGACGGCGATCAGAAACAGCGGGACGTTCTCCGGTCCCGAAGAACCCATGAGGGCGCATCCGGCGGCTATCAGGACGACGACTTCCGCAAGGCTCACGACGCTGCCGCTGAGCGCCTCCCCGGCGAAGATGGAGGTGTCCGGGAGGGCGGTGCCCCGCAACCGCTTGTAGATCAGGGCGTCACGCCGGGACGCGGCCGAATTGATCAGGTTGTAGACGATCCAGAGCAGGACGAAGCCGATGAAGCCGACCAGCGCGTACTGCCCGGCGTCGATGCCGGCGATCAGCTTCTTGCCGTGCATGCTCATCGGGTAGGCGATGCCCAGTCCGAGCGGCACGATCACCGCGGTCAACGCGAAGCCGAACTGCTTCCAGTAGACCCGCTGGGACAGCCGGAACTGCGCGAAGGTGTACCGGAACCACATCACGGGGCTTTCCTACCGTTCTCGGCGACATCGAGGAAGACATCCTCCAAGGAGGCGCTGCGCACCTCGAGTTCACGCAGCGAGGCGTCGGCGCCGTCCGCCCAGTGCAGCAGCGCCCTCAGCACGTCCTGGGGATCGCGGGCCAGGAGCACCGTCCGTCCGGACTCCTCCTGCACCTCGGTGCCGCTCAGGACCGGAAGGTCGGCGGCGCGGAGCCCGGCCGGCAGCCGGAAGGAGATCCGTGCGGCGAATTGCTGCACCATCTCCCCGAGCGTGCCCGACCTGACGATCCTGCCGTGGTCCATGATCGCCACGCGGTCGGCGAGGAACTCCGCCTCCTCCATGTAGTGCGTGGTGAGCAGGACGGTCATGCCCTCGCCCACCAGGCCCTTGATGAGCTTCCAGGTGTCGCGGCGGGCTTCGGGGTCCAGGCCGGTGGTGGGTTCGTCGAGGAAGAGGACCTCCGGCCGGCCGAGCAGCGCAAGGGCGAGGTCGAGCCGTCGCTTCTCGCCGCCCGACATCCGGCCCACCGGGGTGTTCGCCCGGTCCTCCAGCCTGACCATCGCCAGGGCCTCGGTGCGCGACCGCGCCCTCACCATGAACCGGCGCCAGGCGTCGACGGTCTGGGCGGCGGTCAGTTCCTGGAAGAACCCCGCCTCCTGGAGCATGATGCCGACCCGGTGCGCGATCTTGCGGCGGTGTGCATGGGGGTCGACGCCCAGGACGCGGGCGGTTCCCCGGGTTGCGGGCCGGAACCCCTCCAGGACGTCCATCGTGGTGGTTTTCCCGGCACCGTTCGTCCCGAGCAGCGCGAATACCTCTCCGGGCTGGACGTCGAACGATATTCCGCGAACCGCGGCGAATTCCCCGTATTTTTGATGGAGGTCCGAGACCTCGATCACTGGCTGTTCAGGCATGATCCAATGCTATCGGTCCGGTGTGGTTCCCGGCAGAGACCGCTGTCACCACTTTCCCGTGCAGTTCGCGGAACACCCCTCATGACAACTGTCATGTCGTCGGGGACTCGTCGGAAAATGTATCGGCGGCCAGCCAGAGAAAGCGCGCCAACTGGGCTTCCTCCGAAGGTACAACACTGAGTCGATTGTTCATCAGGTGAATGTGGTGGAAAAGCAGAAAGGAATCGGTCCGATGAATGTGCATGCGGGCCGGCGAGCTCAGCTCGCGCCGGTACGCCTCGGCGTATCCGGCGAGCGCCGAACGGGCCCCGGGATCCGAGAGGACCCACTCGACCTGGGCCAGCAGCCGCGCGGACCGGGCGGGTGCGTCCGCGAGGGAGGCTCCGTGCGGGAGGCGTCCGCGCAGCAGCGGGCCGCCGCTCCAGTACCAGGCGTACTGATGCAGAAAGGCTCTGCGCAGCCGGGGTTCGAGGGCGGCCAGCATCAGCGTCATGTGGGCCGCCGCATACCCCGTGCGCAGGGAGCGCTGCCGGGGTCCGAGGCAGGCGAGTGCGGCCTCGCTGCCGTGCTCGAAGACCCGTTCGGCCAGGCGCATGCCCTCGCCCGAGCCGAACTTGTGGGTCTCCGGGGAGTAGACGTGTCGCGTCGCACCACGGTGCGGCACGGACGACAGCAGGTCCTGCAGGGTGCCCTCGACGTGGACGAGCGACGCCTGCCGCGCGTTCAGGCGCAGGCGCAGATGCAGTCCGGAGACGTCCATGAACTGAAGGAAGAACCACCGTAGTTCCGGGACCTCGTCCCGTAGCCGGACGAGCGCCGGGCGCACGACGTGTTCGAGCAGGTCCTGCATCCCGGCGGGCCCGGTGACATGGATCCGGTAGTACAGCCAGTCGTGCGTGGGCAGTTCCACGTGCACCTTCGCGAATGTGTCAGCCATGACGCACCAGCCCCGTGAACTCGGTGGCGACCGGCGCGCCGGCCGCGTCCCGGTTCCAGTGCCCGTCCCTGCCCGGCAGTGCCTCGACCAGATCGACCGCCAGGGCGTCGGACCGGATCTGGCGCAGCGCGGCCCACACGACGTGGGGGTGGTCGAAGCCGAGCCACTGCGGTTTCTCCTTGCGCACGCCCCTCGGCCCGCGCGTGATCTGTACGAGGAACACCTCCTCGGGCAGCCCGTGCCGGCGTCGCCACCGCTCCACGTCGGCCAGGAACCGCAGCGGTGACACGCCGGGGTCCGGGCGCGGCAGGCGGGCTGCGGGCAGCCGCCACCGGGCCCTGGCCCAGACGACCCTTCCGTGCTGGATGCGCGGCAGGTACCGGGCCCCTTCGCCCGTCGTCACCCGGTCGAAGGCCCGGACCTCGCGATCGGCCCTGCCGAGCGTCATCCAGGGATCGGAGAGCAGGCACAGCAGCCGGACGGCCCCGCGGAGCAGGTAGGTGGGCGTGGTCCCCAGGTAGGCGAACGCCACCGGGCCCCCGTCGCGGTCGTACGCCTGGAGGGTGCCGGTCTCCGGGTCGTGGGACAGCGACAGGCCCGCGATGTCGACGGCGTCGGGGTCGCCGTCCGGGAGGTCCGCGGGCCAGCGGAGCCGGGGCACCGTACTCAGCGTGGGCCGCTGCATCTCGGACCAGTCGGGATAGGCCGACACCTGGAGTACGCGGCAGCCCGGATGCAGTGCGCGCAGCCACTCGTCGAGGGCCGGCGCGAGCCGGTCGTGCAGCGCGGGAACGCCGGCCCAGCGGCTGAGCAGCCCGCCGACCCCGTTCTGCACGAGGTTGACGACGAGCGTGTGGTCACCGGCCGCGACGTGCTCGGCGTCCGCGGCGGCGACCTGGAAGAAGACCGAGTTGCTCGCGGTGCCCAGGGTGCCGTGGCCGAGGAGCCGGCCGGGTGCCGCGCCGGTGTCCCCGCGGGCATCCCCCGCCTGGGGCAGCGCGTCCTGCTGCGCCAGGGCGTACGGGTCGGCGTGCGCGAGGACTTCGTACAGGAAGCCGAGCAGATCGGTACAGGTGCCCCCGACGCCGTACCGCTGCACGAAGCGCTCCACCAGCCGGTCGTACAGCGGGGTGCGCGCCACGTGCGGGGCGAGCCACCGGGCCGCGTGCGCGAGGTCGTCTCCGACGGGCCGGGGCAGTTCGAGGGCCGGTCCTTCGGGACCGGCGACCGCCTCGTGGAAGAGCGGAGTGCCGGGGAGCCACGACGGGACGGGCCTGCCGAGCTCCTTGAACGCCGCCGCGGCCACGTCCCTGGTGCGTTCGACCGCCCGGGCCCGCTCCGCTGCGTCGACCGTGGTGGCGACGGTGGCTTCCAGCTCGCCCAGGGTGTCCAGGGCGGCCCCGACGGCCGCCGCCGTCGGCGACGCATCGGCGCGGGTACGGCGGCGGACCGCGCGGGACAGCGCCCCCAGGTGCCCGCCGTCGGCCAGCCGCCACGGGGTGACGGGTTGCAGCAGCCCCATCTCCACCCAGCGGGCGACCAGGTGCGGACCGAGGTCGCCCAGCCGTGCGGCCGGCTCCGTGAAGGGGACCGGTCGGGAGGGCAGGAGGGGGAGCGCCCATGCGTACAGCCCGCAGTCGGTCACCTCGTCCTCGCGGAAGACGAATCCGTCCGCCGCGGCGTAGACCGGGAGCGCCGCGAGCAGGCGGTCGCCGACCTGCCGCAGACCGGAGTTGGCCACCACGTCGAATGCCGGCGCCAGGTCCGGATGGGCCGCGCAGGCCAGCAGCAGGGTGACGGCCAGACCGCGTGACGAGGTCACCGCGCCGGCGGCTCCGTCCCGGCCGCCGTCCCGGGGAGCCGGCCGGGTCACGGTGTCCGGGCCGCTGCCGAGCCGCGCCACGGCGAGGGTGGTCAACGTACTGAAAGGGCTGGGTTTGACGGCGATGCGGGACAGGTAGGCGGCCGCACTGCGGGCGCCCCGCGAGTCCAGGCCGGCCGGCGCCGGACCCTCCTGGGCCAGCAGGCGCCCGGCGAACTGCGGGCTGGCCAGCGCGAGTCCGGACGCCACCCGCGGACTCCGCAGGTGGCGGTACAGGGCCTCTGTGGCCTCGGGCAGCTCCGTGGCGAAGACCTCCTCCGCCCGGCCGAGCCCGGTGCGGTGCCGGCGCATCGACTCCAGCCAGGCCTCCAGCCGGCGGGCCGGTCCGGGTTCGAGGTGCGCCGACACCAGGGCCGCGGCCCGGCCGGTGCTCGGCGCGAAGCGCCCGTTGTGGACGTCCCGGCGCAGCCCGACGGCGGCGCGGCGGGCCGCGCGGTCGCCGTCGAGGCGTGGCACCAGCCGGTAGAGGGCGTCGGTGAGCGGGCCGGCCAGTGCGGCGGCGTCGTCCTGCGCGTCCAGTGCGTCCCTCAGGAGGCGCGTGGACCGGGGCGTCGCCGATGCGTCGAGCACGCCGACCGGCAGTCCGCAGACCCGCGCCATCAGCACGGGCGCGACCGCGCCGCGGCCCGCGGGGGCCGGCGGGACGGTGCCGAAGTCGGGTATCCCCGGAGCGGACACCGCGGTGTCCGCGGGCCTGGAAGGCGTGTCCGTGGCCATGCGTCAGCCGTCGTGACGGTCGAGGAGCGCCCGGGCGGCGTCCGTCCACTGCGGGTCGTTGGCGGCCCGCCAGTCGGCCGGCGGCGCCGCCGCGGAGCCGTCCCGCCCGGCGGCGGGCAGGCTGCCGAGCATGAACTCGCCCACGGACGACTCCCGCAGGTAGTCGAGGCCCAGCACCCGGGCGGCGAGGTCCGCGTCACCGCTGCCCAGCCCGCACGGCGCCAGCCCCATCGCCGTGGCCACCAGGTACATGGTCTGGTACAGGACGCCCGCGTGCTTCAGGGTGACCGCGTAGGCGATCCCGCGGTACTTCCACGACAGGCGCTGGAAGCGGGAGGTCATGGTCACCAGCACGTCGGGGACGGCGATCCCGCCGGTGGCGACCGATGCCAGGTACAGCATCGCGGACCGGTCCCCGGCGTTCTCGTTGACCAGGCGCAGCCGGTGGCCGACCGGGTCGTAGTGGTAGACGCCCTCCGCGAGGCCCTCGCAGCGGCGCACGGTGAGGTAGAGCTCCAGCTCGTAGGCGGCGCCACCGCACGGGTACGGCCGGGACGTCGCCTCGTACGGCATCTTCTGGTCCGGCCGCGGCCCGTACTCGGAGCGCACCCGGGCGGTCCGGTAGAGGAACTCGCCCAGCTGGCGCACCGTCATCGGCTCCTCGCCGTACTGGCGCACCGACGTGCGGCCCTCCAGCACCGTCGTCAGGGCGGGATCCGCCGCCAGGACGTCGTCGAGGGCCGGCCGGTGGAGCTCGATGAACGGTCCGGCGGGGGCCGGTTCGACCGCGGGGCGGGGCTCGATCCGGCCCTCGTAGGGGAAGATGCCGCCGAAGGGCTCGTCGTGGCGGCCGGCCCGGCTGCGGGAGTGGAAGAGCAGGTCGTGGAAGTCCCACTGCTCCAGCACCTCGTCCTCGTCGGCCGCGAACCGCGCCTGCCCGTCGGCCCACTCGCCGACGTCCACGAAGCCGGCTCCGGCGAGGTGCTCCAGGAGCTCGGCCACCGACTCCGCGGGCACGTCCGCCGGGGCCAGGTCCGCCGCGCGCACGAGGTCCGCCGCGCGCACGCAGTCGCCGAGGGCGCCGACGACCGCCCGGCTCGCCGGATCCAGCAGCAGCACCCGGTGGGGGGTGAGCGGCGACTCCAGGACGAAGGCGCCGGAGTAGGAGCGGCAGAGGGCGAACTTGGACAGCCGCAGGGGCGCCTGCGCCGGCACGGACACCGGCCGGTAGGAGGCGGTGCGGCTGGTCGCCTCGATGCGCGCCAGCGGCCGGTCCTGCGCCAGCACGGAGCGGGTGATCAGGAAACCGAGCCGGTCGACGATCCGCAGCACCTGGGTCCGCTCGGCGGCTGTGCACCCGGCGAGCAGGACGGCGGGCGGTACGGGCTCCCCGGCCAAGCGGTGGACGGCGGCGCGGGTCCCGTCCGTGAGGCGGCCGAGCACGAACGCGGCCCAGGGGCTCTGCACCCGCACCCCGTCGTCCTCCGCCGTGACCCGCACCCCCTCGCGGAAGGCGAGCGCCGACATGTCGGGGCGGGGCTGCCCGCCCGCGGCGGCGACGGCGACGGTTGCGCTCACGCCTTCGGCAGTGGTCACAGGAACATCCCGATCGGGTTGAGGTCGGACTCGGGGGTGGGTGCGTCGAGCCAGCCCATGCGCACCGGTACGTCGTACAGCCGGCCGGCGCCGTAACGGGGCCAGAAGTGGCGCAGGCCGGGCACGATCACCTTGACCACCGGGAGGCCGATGTCCGGGCGGGTCTGGTCGAGGATCAGCATCTCCAGGCCCTTCTCCTCGACGATCCGCTGTGCCAGCCGCAGGTCGTCGAGCAGGTCGCTGCTCGAGGGGTCGCGGTAGTCGCCCGCCCGCCGCGGCGCCTCGCCCGAGGGCAGCAGGTACGGCTGGTTGGCCGTGGTCGCGGTCCGCCACCAGTGCTGCTGGACCGGGTCGGGGAAGGCGTAGTCGCCCGAGCCGTCCGCGCCGATCGGCAGTACCGCCGGCAGGAACTGGTTCATCTCGGTCAGCGCCCTCGCCACCGCGACCTTGATGTCGAAGTGCGCGCCGAAGGAGATCAGGATGTCCTCGACCGGCTTGTCCACCCGGCGCGAGACCGCGGCGGCCACCGGGATGCCCAGGTCGCTGGTGAGGTCCAGCACCCAGGTCTCGCGGTTCGCCGACCGGTACATCTCGCGCCACTGCGCGAAGTACGGCTCGTCGAAGCTGTCGAGGTCGATGGCGGGCCTGCGCAGGCGGTTGTACCACCAGATCGCCACGCTGTCGCGCTCCACCAGCTCCATGAAGCCCTGCAGGGCGGCGTCCTCGAGGCTGGTGCCCGCTGCGCTGCCGTTGGAGTCCGCACCGGAGAAGACGTAGCCCCGGGGCACGTTGTAGCCGTAGAAGAGCGACGCGGTCGGCAGGTAGCGGTGAGTGCCCCGGGTGAGCGACCAGACGGGCGTCCACTCCACGGGCCGGGCCGGGTCGAAGGGATCGCAGACCCGGTGGAAGTGGGAGTCCCGCCGGTTCCACTCGGCCCGGTCGGCGTACTGCTGCTCGCTGTAGAGGTGCAGCTCGTTCGGGGCGATCGCCTGCTCGCCGAGTTCCTCGTACGAGGCGGTGATGCGTGCCTCGTCGCCCTGGAACAGTCCCGAGTAGCGCTCGATGGCCTCACCGAGGGCGCTGGCCCTGGCCTGCACGTCGCTCATGCCCTTGCCCGCGCTCATGCTGCGCAGGCCGGCCCGCAGGTCACCGATGTCGGACATGCCGACCGCGAAGTTCTGCCCGGCCGTGTAGCTGTGCAGCCCGTCGATCCCGGTGGGCACCTTGACCAGACTGGTCACCGGTCCCGTCACGGGGCTCACGAGGTACCCGTAGGTGTCGAGCAGTTCCTGCGGGTCCTTCGCGCGGTGGCCGCCGTCCGACGTGATCCGCTTGCCGCGGCTCTCCGGCACCACCGGCCGGCGGTGCAGTTCCGCCTGCAGGGAGGGGTTTCCGCACGCCGGGCACTGCGGACGACGGGTCACCGGATGGCGCTCGGAGGCCATGGTCAGGGTGTCGAGCGTGAAGACCTCCGCCTGCCGGGGGCCCGGGATGTGGCCCTCCGGACCGCCGAAGGCCCCGGCCAGCCACTTGGCGGCCTGGAGCGCACCGAGCTGCATCCCGGTCTGAACGGTCGCCGGCAGGTCCGCGAGGGAGGTGACCGGCGGCCGGTCGCCGCCCTGGCGCTGCTTCAGGTACGAGGCGACCATCCGGTTGCCGCTCAGCCTGCTCGACACGCAGGCCCAGCAGCCCGTGGTCCCCGGCTCGAACACCGGACCGACCCAGAGCGTGCTGCCGATCGGCTTGACGAGCAGCCAGGCCCGTCCCGTCTCCAGCGCGACGCGGTTGAACTCCGCCAGGTCCGGGTGCAGGTAGTCGTCGGTCAGGACGACGGCGAGCGGGCTGTCGGCCCCGCCCACGCGGATCCCCAGCGGCGCGGCGGCCTCGGCGAACCATTCGGGGCGGACGTCTCCCAGCGCGACCAGTTCCACCGGCCGGTCGTGCACCGCCAGCATCGCGGCGTCACCGTCGAGGCCCGCCTGCTCCCAGTAGCCGCCCGACCGGGGTTCCACGGAGGAGTCGACCTCCACCACGTGACCGGCCGAGACCAGCATGTCCAGGGCGCGTTCCACCCGGCCGCCGGGGAAGTCGTCCCCCAGCGCCGCCACGATCTGCGAACGGTCGTGCTTCCCGGACAGCAGGGGGGCCATCCGCTCGATGAGCGCCCCCTGCAGCCGGGTCTGCCCCGACCGCTCGGAAATCAGGTACACGCCGTCTGCGGGCACCACCTCGGCATGGACGAACCGCTTGAACCTGATGACCGTGCGCATGTCTCTCCTCATCCGATGGGTCCTGCTGACGGGCCCTGCCTGCGCAGAACCGGTTTTCATCGCTCTCATCACCCGCGTCACCGCGTCACCGCTTCACCCCGCTGCGAGCCGCGCCAGTGCTCCGCCGCCGCGGGCGAGTTCCCCGTACGTCCCGCACTCCACGACCCGTCCGCCGTCCAGCACCACGACCCGGTCGGCCTGGCGGATCGTGCTCAGCCGGTGGGCGACCACCACCCGGGTCACCCCCAGCCGGGCCACCCGGCGGCTCACCTCGTCCTGGGTGGCGTTGTCCAGTGCGCTGGTCGCCTCGTCGAGCAGGAGGATCCGGGGCCGCTTCGCCAGGGCCCGGGCGAGCAGCAGCCGTTGGAGCTGGCCCCCGGAGAAGCCCGAGTCGCCGTCGGACACCCGGGTCCGCAGGCCCATCGGCAGCCGCCTGATGTCATCGGCGATCCCGGCCGCCTCGGCCGCCTCCCATGCGTCCGCGTCCGACGCGGCCACGACGCCGCCGAGGATGACCGAGCGCAGGTCGCCGCGGAGCACCTTCGAGTCCTGCGGGACGTAGCCGAGCTGGGCGCGGACCGCCTCGCGGTCGAGCCCGGCAAGGGCCTGGCCGTCGTACCGCACCTGCCCGCTCCGAGGCGTGTCCAGGCCGAGCAGCAGCCTCAGCAGCGATGACTTGCCGGCGCCGGACGGACCGACGACCGCGACGAACTCGCCCGGCCGGATGTGCAGGTCGACGCCTTCCAGCGTCGGCCGCTGCGCTCCCGGGTGGGAGAACGTCACGTCCCGCAGCTCGATCTCGCCACGCAGCACCCCGGGCAGCCGGCTGCCCGGTGGGGTCTCCGGCGCGGCGCGCAGGATCTCCTTGAGGCGGGCGTGCACCGGACCGACCGCGAACACCGTCTGCAGCGCGTGGTGCAGCGTGCCGACGGCCACCGCCAGCTGCGCGCCCGCGAAGCCCACGGCGATGAAACCGGCCGGACCCTGCCCGGTCCACCAGGCCACCGACAGCAGGACGGCGAGCAGCACGGGCTGGGACGCGGCCAGCAGCGCGCTCGACACCTCGGCGTACCGCAGGCCCGCCGTGTCCGCCGCCTTCTGCTTCGAGAACACCCGCCACCAGCGGTCGAACACGGCGCGCTCGCACCCGTACAGGTGGATCTCGTCGATGCCGGTCAGCGCCGGGTAGAGCAGGGCCTGGGCATCGTCGACGCTGTCGTGGACGTGCCGGTCGTGGGCCTGCTGGAACCATCCGAGCCAGCCGACCAGGACGGCCAGCAGGAGGGCGGTGCCCGCCCCGGCGAGGCCGAGCCGCGGATCGAGGAAGAGCAGCAGGCCGAGCGCGCAGGAGGTGAACACCGCGCCCAGCACGACGTCGAGGGCGCCGTCGCCCAGCAACTGGCGGAACCGGGTGACCCCGTTGGCGTGCCCGAGCAGCCGGGCCGTGGACCGGCGGCGGAAGAAGGGCAGGTCGAGGCTGAGGAGCCGGTCCCAGACGGCGGGCTCCATCACCGACTGGACGTGACCTTGGAAGTGCACCGCGGCCAGATCGCGGACGCGCGCGCACAGCACCGATCCGCCGACCGCCAGCGCCAGGAACAGGCAGGTCCACAGCAACGCGTCCCCCTCGCCCGACAGGGCGGCACGCATCACCCGGACCGCGCCCAGCGGCACCCCGAAACCCAGCACGGTGGCGAGCAGCCCCGCGCAGAGTGCGAGGGCCAGCGAGCCGAACGCGCCGGCGGCGCAGTGGCGCACCAGGCTCCAGCCCTCCGGCGCCGCGTACGGCAGCCTTCGGTGGAAGCGCCAGCCGAAGGGGTCCAGTGCCGCCTGCGCGGACGCATCCAGCGGAACGGCGCGGCCGGTCCCCGCGGGGGCGGCTCGCCAGCGCCGGCGCCCGGGCAGCAGCACCACGGGCACGCCGTCACCGGCCCGTTCGGCCAGCAGCGGATGGCGGGGACGGCGGGTCAGTTCCTCGTCCAGGCGCACCCGGCGCGCCCGCAGTCCGCAGGCGGCGGCCGCGCCGGCGACCGCATCGGGGCCGGGCGGGGCCGTTTCCGGTGCCTCGGGCAGGGCGCCGAGCGCGGCGGCGATGCGGTTCAGCGCCGTGCGGTGGGCCTGCCAGGCCTGGGCAGGGGCGGTCGCCCCGGGGCCGGTCGCCGCGGGGCCGGTCGCCGCGGGGCCGGTCGCCGCGGGGCCGGTCGCCTCGGGGTCGGCCGGCTGCGGCTCATGCGTTCTCAGGCCGGTCACGCCGCCTCCCGCACGAGCCGGCGGTACGGGCCGTCGGCGTCGACGAGCTCGTCGTGGTGGCCCTGCTGGACGACGCGTCCGCCGTCGACGACGAGGATGCGGTCGGCCGACCGAACCGTGCTGAGCCGGTGGGCGACGACGATCGTGGTGACCCCGCGCCGCCTCAGGTTGGCGTCCACCGCGGCTTCCAGGGGAGATTCCATGGCACTGGTCGCCTCGTCGAGCACCAGCACGGACGGGTCGCGGGACAGGGCGCGCGCGAGGGCGAGCCGCTGTCGCTCCCCGCCGCTGAAGTTGCTGCCGCCGTCGTGGACGCGCGCCCGGTGGGCTCCGCCGCGCCGGTCGACCAGGTCCTCCAGGCAGGCGTCGGCCAGGGCGGCCCGCACCCGCTCGTCGGTGATGGCGGACTGGTGCAGCGTGATGTTCTCGGCCACCGTGCCCTCCAGCAACAGCGGACGCTGACTGACGTAGGCCAGCGAGCGCAGCAGCTCGGCGCGGGAGACGCGGGACGACGGGCGGCCGTCGAAGCGGACCTCTCCCTGCCACGGGTCCAGCGCACCGATGACCAGCCGTGCCAGCGTGGACTTGCCGCTGCCGGTCGCACCGACGACGGCCACGCGCTCACCCGCTTCGATCCGTACGTTGACGTCGCTGACCAGGGGCGCACGGTTGGGGTCGTAGCCGAAGGTCACGCCCCGCAGCTCCACCGCCCCCTTGAGCCGGGGGGCCGTCGGGTCGTAGACGGCGTCGCGCGTGTACCGCTCGTCGGGCGCCGCGTGCAGCACGTCGTCGAGCTTCGCGAGGCTGCCGCCGAGCCTGGCCAGGTCGAGGCCGGAGCGCGCGACCGGACCGGTGGTGGCGTGGAACGCCCCCAGCAGGGAGATGAAGCCCATGAAGTCGGCGATGTGCAGGTTCCCCTGGCGCACCAGAAGGGCCCCGCAGGCCAGTACGGCCAGACCGGTGAGCGAGTCCAGACCGGCGCCGAACACGGTGTAGCGCCGGGTCGACACGGCCAGCCGGTGCCGGATGTCCAGGTCGCGGGTGTGGGAGTCGGCCCAGTCGTCGAAGAAGCGTGAGGCGGTGCCCTCCGCCTTGAGCGTCTCGATCATCCCGAGGGCGGCCAGCACACCCCCGTCACGGTCGGCCTGCCCGACGGCCAGCCGCTTCTCCTCGGGGGCCGCACGGCGTGCGGCCAGACGGAAGACGAGGGCGCTCAGGCACGCCCCGGCGACGGCCAGGACCGTCAGCACCCCGGAGAACACGCTCATGGCGACCAGCAGCGGGATCAGGCCCGCCGCGCCGGCCAGGACCGGGATGACACGGGTCGTCAGCTCCATCGCCGTGGTGTCGGCGAGCTGTGCGCGAGCGGCCAGGCTGCCGGCGAAGCGCCGGTGGAAGAACAGGCCCGGCAGCGCCATCAGGGACGTGAGGAACGCGCGGGACCGCTGGGTCGCCACCCGGGCGAGTATCCGGCTCAGGGCGCGCTGCTGCAGCCACACCGCGAACCCGGCACCGAGGGCGACGGCCGGCAACTGCAGCACGGTGGTGCCCGGACCGCCGTCACCGCTCCCCGCGACGCGCAGCATTGCGGCCCGTACGGTCAACGCCCCGGCGAGCGTGAGCGCCGTGGCCAGGAGGCCGGCGACGACGGCGAGGACCACCAGGGGAAGGTGCGGCCTGAGCCAGCCGCCCAGCATGCGGGCGGGCCCGCCGCGCCGGCCTCCGGTACGGAACTCCTCCGTCGCGGTGAAGGTCACGACGATCCCGCTGAACGCCCGTGCGAACTCTTCGGGGTCGAGGGTGCTACGGCCGTCGGCCGGGTCGTTGACGGCGACCCTCCCGCGACGCGTGACGCCTTCCAGCACCACGAAGTGGTTGCCGTGGACGAAGGCCACCGCCGGGAGCGGCAACCGCCCCAGGGGGCGGACGTCGACTCCGGCTCCGGTCTGCAGCCTGACCCTGCGGCCGGTGCCCTGCAGCCCGTACTCGCCCGCCGCGCGGACGATCGCGGCCGCCGTGACCCCGTCCCGGCCCACCCCGCAGACCTCGCGCAGCTCGTGCAGCGGGACGTGCCGTCCGTGCGCGGACAGGACGACGGCGAGGCACGCGGCGCCGCAGTCGTACTCCTCCATCTGCGGCACCTGGGCGGTCCGCACGGCACCGGGCCGGCGCCGCCCCGGCGCCCGGCCGGGCGCCTCCCCGGCGGCGGTCACCGTCACGGCCGCACCTCGTGCCGGTCGGGGTTGCGGGTGGCGTCCGGACGGCCGGTCAGCCGTACCGGGAGTTCGGCCGGGCTGTTGAACGCCAGGTCGGTGCGCCAGCGCAGCGAGTCGCCGGCCAGCGACATGCCGGGCGCCAGCGCCGCGAGCTTGCGCAGCACGCTCTCCCCCTCCAGCAGCGAGACCGCCGCGCCGAGGCAGAAGTAGGGGCCGTGGCCGAACGCGAGCTGGCCGATCGACCGGCGTTCCAGGTCGAAGCGTTCGGGGTCCGGGAACTGGGCCGGGTCCAGGTTGGCGGCGCCGTACATCAGGATCACGGTGTCACCCGCCCTGATCCTGTGCTCGCCCAGCTGGATGTCCTCCTCGACGAGGCGGGACCCCAGGGGGACCGGCGACATCGCCCGGATCCCCTCGGCGAAGGCCGTACCGGCCAGCTCCGGGTCCTCGACCACCCGCTGCCAGGACTCCGGGTCCCGGAGCAGACACAGGATGGCGTTCACCAGCCCGCTGGTCATGGTCTCCAGCCCGGTCATGAGGAGCAGGATCACCATGGAGACGAGTTCGTCGTGGGTGAGCCGGCCCTCGTCGCCGCTCTGCCGGGCGAGCCGCGAGATCAGGTCCTCACCCGGCTCGGCGGAGCGCCGGGCCACCAGGTCCTCCACGTAGCGCAGGGCTTCCTGGAGCTTCTCCTCGGCGCCGGACACGGCGCCGGACTGCTCCATCCCCCCGGTGGCTCCGGCGAGCTGGGCCGTGAGCATCTGCGCCCAGTCCAGGATGCGCGGCCAGTCCTCCTCGGGCAGGTCGAGCATCGCGGCGGTCGCCATCACCGGGAGCGGCACGCCGATCTCGGAGACGAACTCGCACACTCCGCGCTCCAGCGGCCCGGCCAGCAGGCGGTCCACGATGGCGTCGATGCGCGGGCGCAGGTGCCGGACCGTGCGGGCGCCGAACTCGGCAGACACCAGCCTGCGCAGGCGCCGGTGGTCCGCGGGCGGCCGGACGGACATGGAGCGTTTGAAGATCTCACCGAACACGGGGCTGGCGGCCCACATGCCCTCCGACTGCTCGGGCAGCTTGATCACGCACCGGGGATCGCCGGCGAGTGCGGTGACCAGGTCGAAGCGGGAGACGATCCAGACCGGGCCGAACCGCAGCACCGGCGCCTCGACGGGAAGCCGCCGGTACAGCTCGCTGTTGCCGGCACCTCGCGAGTGCGGGTCGGTCAGGTACTTCCAGGCCGCGTCGGCAAGCTCGGTCATCTCGTTCATCCCCTGTCCACGGGTGGCGCGTTCCGCTGCCGGGCCGCGGCCACGTGTGTGCCGGCGGTGTGGCGTCCGTCGGGCGCGGGCTCACCGGCAGCCGCCGGTGCCGGTCCTCCGTATTGCGTCCCCGCATTCCCTATTTGCCGCAGGGAAAGTGCGACTCCGCCCTGCGAGAGGGGCGGGACCCGGCTGTCGGAATTATGTTTACAAGCACTTCCGTGCGGTCCAAGCGAAGTGCGGAAGAAGAATGACCCGGCACTTCGGTCGTGAATTGCCGGGGGCCGGCGGCGAGGGCCGCCGACCCCCGGTCACGGCCGGCTCAGTGCGATCCGACCGTGCTCGCCGTGCTCGGGCACCCGGCGCAGGCGATGGTCCCGACGCAGCTGAAGCCGGTACCGCTGACCTCGGTCAGGTCCTCGATGGTGACCTCTTCGACCTGCGCCTGGATGCTCTCGTCGACAGCGTTCATCATGATCCGTCCTCCTTGAAGGCGGTGGCGGGTCCCTGGAAACCAGCATCCGGAGACCATTGGCGGGATGTGAGGCACCTGAATTGCCGACGGCGCGGCTCATACCGGCACAGCCTTCTGCGGCCGCCGGTGATGTGCTTTGAATTAATAGCCGTCGGTTTTCCGCCCGGCGTCTCCGTACTTGTCTATCAAGTACGCAAACGGCCGCCCAAACGAAGCGCGGAAGAAGAATTACCGCGCAGCCCCGGCCTGGAGGGGCGCGCCGGCGGAGCGGCTGCCGCCGGCCTCCGCCGACGGGCGGGGGCAGGTCCGGAGCGTGCGTTCACCGGAAACGCCGGCCTGTCGCACCGGCCGCCGCCGTCCGGCGGGCCGGGTCCTGGCGACGACGAGACCGGCGTGCGCCGCCATGGCCAGGGTCATGTGGCGGTACCAGGCACGCCAGACCCGTCCCTCGTAGCGGTCCAGACCCGCCTCTTCGCGAGCGGACCGCAGATGGCGCCCCGCCTCTCCGGCGCAGCGCAGCGCATGCTCCAGCCGGGCCGGGTCGGTCCCCGCGGGGACGAAACAGAGGTAGGGCTGGTCCCCGCCGTCGTCCGCGCCGGCGTGGCGCAGCAGCCGGCGCTCGAACCCGGCCGCCGTCGGTCCGCCGGCCGGGGGCACGTCCGGGAGGTCCTCGGGAGCCACCGCCAGGACGTAGGGCATCCCGCGGCGCTCGAGTTCCGCACGCAGGGCGTGGCTGCCGCCGTAGGGGAGACGGGACACCACCCACCCCGCCTGGACGCCCGCGTCCAGCGATCTCCCGACCATCAGCCCGGCCAGCTCGTCCTTGGGCCGGAACGGCACGTCCGTGGGAACCGCGGCGCTGCGGCGGCGATCGCGTGCGTCGCACCAGTTGCGGGGCAGGAACAGCTCGCGATCGATGATCGCCGCGGCGCCGTGGCCGTCCGCGTACACCAGGAAGACGCCGAGCTGGCAGTTCTCGACGCGTCTCTCGCCGGGGCAGTACTGCCTGTCCACGCCGACGGAGTGGTCGCCCTTCTTGACGAATCCGTCCTCGCTGATGACCAGGATGCCCTGCGGGTTCGCCAGGCGTTCCGTGACGAAGTCCCTGACCTCGTCGCGCATTCCGTCCTCGTCCCACCGGGAGGTGGTGAGCAGGCGCCGCTTTCCGTCCGAACTCGCGTCCTTCGCCTGAACGATCGCTTTCCGTGATTTCTGCTGTCCGGAACTCGCCAGGAGTCCCTGCAGATAACCGAGTGCATGCTCCCGGGGTTCCGCCCGGGAGAATTTCCCCTCAATTCTTCTAAAGATCGGCCTCAGAAGGGTGGAGTAATCGCTTTCCGTAGCTAAACGTGCCCGGTCGGAGCCGCGGATGTGCATGTAGAATTCCCCGTTCTTTGAACCGGGGGGACGTGCCCGGCGGGCCGCGAACGGTCCTGCCGGTCATCCTGCGGAGGGTGGAAACCCCACCGTCCTCGCTGGACGTACTTACGTGCCAGTGCGAAAAGGCCTGGTCAAGCCCTTCTCGCGGTCCGCAGCACCGGGATGAGCCATGCGCCTCGCGGGCGCCGGAACCCAGGCCGGGGGCGGTCCACCCCCGCGCCTGCCGCCATGGGGCAACGATCCCCCATGGGTCCGAAAATTCTTATCCCCGTTGCGAATCAAGCACGTCCCCCGTGCTCGGCGGAGCCCTTGTGGGCTCCGACTCGAGGCCTGTTGATCAAGCCCGCAGTCGACCCTACCCGCCGTTATCGATCAAGCCCAATCGCTTTGAGCAAGATCTGAGGAAACGCTTCAGCGGCCGCGCGGTTCCCGCGTTCGGGTCAAGTTACACCCATGGGGGAGTAATGGAAAAGCAAGTGTGTGAAAGAGATGTGCCGTCAAATTCACATTCCGCGGGCGAATCCCCCGAGCAGGCCGGGTTCCGGTCGCCGGGGGGCGGGGGCGGGGCTAGCGTGGGGAGGCTGGACCCGGGCGGCGCGTGGCAGGAGGCCGGCATGTCGACACGGTTGCGCAGAGCGGTGGTGGGGGCGGTCGCGGTGGGGCTGGTGGTCGTGCCCCCGGGGGTGGGGGTGGGGTACGCCGCGGAGGGGCAGGCCGCCCGCCCGGCCCCGGCTTCGGCCCCGGTGGCTGCCGACGGGGAGTTTCCCCAGCTGACCCCCGCCGTGGCCCGGCAGTTGGACGACGCCGTCCGGAAGGTGATGAGTCAGGCCTCGGTGCCCGGGGTGATGGTGTCGCTCTCGGCGCCGGGCAAGGGCTCGTACGTACGGGCCTTCGGCGTCGCCGACAAGGCCACCGGCCGGCCGATCAGCACGGACATGAACATGCGCATCGGCAGCGTGACCAAGACCTTCACCGTGACCGCCCTGCTCCAGTTGGTCGACCAGGGCAAGGCCGGGCTGGACGACCCCATCGGGAAGTACGTCTCCGGTGTGCCCAACGGGGACCGGATCACCTTGCGCGAGCTCGCCGGGATGCGCAGCGGGCTGTTCAATTACTCCGAGGACGAGAGCTTCTTCAAGGCCCTGACGAGCAACCCCCGGCGCCCCTTCACCCCGCAGCAGTTGCTCGCGTACTCCTTCAAGCACCCGGTGCTGTTCGAGCCCGGCGCGAAGTTCTCCTACTGCAACACCAACCTGATCCTGCTGGGGCTGGTGGTGGAGAAGCAGAGCGGGCAGAAACTCGACGACTACATCAACGAGAAGGTCGTCCGCCCCGCCGGTCTGCGCCACACGCTCTTCCCGGTCGGCGCGGAGTTCCCGAGTCCGCACGCGCAGGGGTACACCGACCAGACCGCCTCCGGGAAGGTCGAGGACGCGGCCGACTGGAACCCCTCCTGGGGCTGGGCCGCCGGAGCCATGATCTCCGACCTCGCCGACCTGAAGACCTGGGCCAGGGTGCTGGCCACGGGCACGCTGCTGAAGCCCGCCACCCAGGCCCAGCGGCTGAGGGTCGTCGATGCGCTGCCCGGCACCGGGTACGGCCTGGGGATCTTCAACGTCCAGGGCTGGATCGGCCACAACGGCTCGCTTCCGGGCTACCAGGCGCTGGTCGTGTACCTGCCGCAGGCGAAGGCCACGCTGGTGCTGACGCTGAACACGGACGTCTCCCACCAGGGTTCCGAGCCCAGCACCCTCTTCGGCGAGGCGATCACCAAGATCGTCACCCCGGACCACGTCTTCAACCTGCCGGCCCAGCCCGTCACCGGACACTGAACACTGGGGGCATGAACGATCACCAGAATCCTGTCGTACGCGTCGCCGGTGAAGTCGATGTCGAGACCGCGGCCGCGCTGTTCCGCGGCTACCTCGACTTCTACGAGGTGAAGGTCGAGGACCCGGACGCCCCCCGCGCCTTCCTCGCCGAGCGGATCCGGGCCGGCGAGTCCCTGGTGCTGCTCGCCGACGCACCGGGAGCCGGCGCCGTCGGGTTCGCGCAGGTCTACCGCACCTTCTCGTCCCTCGCCCTGCGGCCCCTGTGGATCCTGAGCGACCTGTACGTGGACCCGTCCGGCCGCCGCACCGGCGCCGGGCGCGCGCTGCTGCGCGAGGTGCTGCGCCGGGCCCGGGAGGCGGGGGTGGCCGGGGTGCAGCTGGAGACCGCGTACGACAACCACGTCGCGCAGGCCCTGTACGAGGCGGAGGGCTTCGAACGCGACGCGTTCCACATCTATTTCAACGGACTCGGACAAGGGTGAAACATGTGCGCGCCGCCATCGCGTCAATGGGGTGGGACGGACGCGAGGGGGAGGGCATGCGGCAGGTTCGCAGAGAGGGGTTCCGTGAGTTCGCGGAGGGCCGGTCCGGGCCGCTGTACCGGTCGGCCTGCCTGCTGACCAGCGGGGACACCCATCTCGCGGAGGACCTGGTACAGGAGACCCTGGGGCGGATGTACCTGCTCTGGGGGCGGATCTCGCGCATCGACAATCCGGCGGCGTACGCGCAGACCGTGCTCGTACGGGCCTTCCTGACGCACCAGCGGCGCAGGTCGGCGGGGGAGCGCCCGGTCGGGGAGTTCCCCGAACCGGGCGCGCCCACGACGGGCGGCAGCGATCCGGCGCTGCGGCTGACGCTGCTGGAGGCGCTGGGACGGCTGGCGCCGAAGGACCGGGCGGTGCTCGTGCTGCGGTACTGGGAGGACCGCAGTGTTGAGGAGACCGCCGATGCCATGAACGCCAGCTCCGCGGCGGTCCGCACCCGCACCACCCGGGCGCTCGTCCGGCTCCGGGAGCAACTGGGCGGCTCACTCAGCGAGTTCGCCGGCCTCTGAGGTTCCCCGTACGCCCCGTACACCCCCGCACCCCCTGTGGTCCCTGCGTTCCCGGCAGCCCCTGCCGTGTTCGTCCTCACCCTCGCCCATGGATGGAAGGTCTGGTTCCGCATGCCTTTTGAAGATGACCTCAGCGACGCCCTGCGGCGCACGGGCGAGGAGTTCACGCCCGACCGGCACGCCCTCGTGACCGCCGGCGAGAAGCGCGGGCGGCGGCTGGTGGCGCGCCGCCGGGCCGCCGTCGTCGGCGGCTCGGTGCTGGCGCTCGCCGTGATCGGCGCGGGCAGCGCCTACACCGCGGGGCTGTTCGACGCCGCGGGCGCCTCCGGCGCACAGACCGTCGCCGCGCCGCCCCCCCTGCCGCGGAAGGGGAAGGGAACCGGCACCGGGGCCGTTCCCGCCGACCGGATGGCCGCCGTGTTCAAGAGGCTGCTGCCGAAGGGCCAGCTGTCCGACGTCGAGGCGCGCGGCACGGGCGACGAGCCGGGCCCGGGCGTCTCCGGCGTCTACGACGACGGGTACGGCAAGGCGGCCATCGGGGTCTCCCTCACGCGGACCGACCCCACCGGCCGGCGCGCCGCGGACGCGCTGAAGTGCCCGGACAAGAACTTTGTCGAGCACGACGCGTGCGACGTCGACATGCTGCCCGACGGCGGACGGATCCAGCTCTTCAAGGGGTACGAGTACCCCGACCGCCGGGAGCCCACCAAGCTGTGGCGGGCCACCCTGGTGACACCGGAGGGCTACCAGGTCGACGTACAGGAGTGGAACGCGCCGGCGGAGAAGGGCGCGAAGGTCTCGCGGGTCGACCCGCCCCTGAGCGCGAGCCAGTTGAAGGAGTTCGCGATCTCGACGCTGTGGCGCCCGGCGCTCAGCGACCTGCCGGCCGCCGGGGCCGAGCCGCAGACCCCCCTCGCACCGGTCACGGTGGCGGACGCCGGCGTGATCCTGGAGTCCCTGCTGCCGCAGTCGGGGCTCACGGTGACCGGCAGGGGCGGTTCGGGCGACTACGGCTACGTCGTGCTCGACGACGGCAAGGGGGCCTCGTTCGTCCAGGTCAACGCGCAGCAGGGCATGGGTCCGGCACTCGCGGGCCGCTTCGGCGCCGCCGACGCCACCACCCTCCCCGACGGCACCAAGGTGGTGGCGGAGCAGCAGCCCGGTGAGAAGGGCGGGGCGGACGTGGTCATGTGGACCGTCGACACGCTGCGGCCGAACGGGCTGCGCGTCGTGATCTCCGCCTTCAACTCGGGCAGCCAGAACAAGGCCGCCACCCGGAAGGAGCCCGCCCTGACGATGGAGGAGCTCCGCAGGATGGCCCTGGACCCGAAGTGGGCCGGCTGACCGGCCGGAGCGAACTGCGCTACTTGGCGTCCGCGTAGCACTCCACGACCGCCGTGGTGAACGGGAACCGGACCGGGGTGTCGCCGAAGGCGATCCGGCCGGCCCGGTCGCCGGCCGTGCGGATGGCCTCGGCGACGGCCTCGGCCTCCTCGGCGGGGCAGTGCACGATCACCTCGTCGTGCTGGAAGAACACCAGCTCGGCCCGCATCCCGGCGCCCGCGATGGCCTGCCGGAGGGCCGCGAGCAGCAGCAGTGCCCAGTCGGCGGCGCTGCCCTGCACGACGAAGTTGCGGGTGAACCGGCCGCGGGCCCGGGTGTTGGTGGAGGCGTAGCTCGGAGTCCAGGCCTCGTCCCGGTCCTGCGGGATCCCGGCCTCGCCGTCCTCGTCGACGCCGGCCGGCGGCGGGCACGTCCGGCCCAGCCAGGTCCGTACGAGGCGACCCTCCTCCCCGGCCTTGGCGGCGTCGTCCACGTACGCCACGGCCTGCGGGAAGCGGCGGCGCAGCGCGGCCAGGTTCTTCAGGCCGTCGCCGGAGGTCTGCCCGTACACGGCGCCGAGGACGGCGATCTTGGCCATGTCCCGATCACCGGAGAAGCCCTGGCGCGAGATGGCCGTGTACAGGTCCTCGGGGCGCCCGGCCACCTCCATGAACGCCGGATCGCGGGAGATCGCGGCCAGCACGCGGGGCTCCATCTGATCGGCGTCGGCAACGACCAGCCGCCAGCCCGGGTCGGCGACGACGGCCCTGCGGATCACCTTCGGGATCTGCAGGGCCCCGCCGCCGTTGGTGACCCAGCGGCCCGTCAGGGTGCCGCCGGGGACGAACTCGGGGCGGAAACGGCCGTCGCGGACCCAGTCCTGGAGCCAGGCCCAGCCGTGGGCGGTGTAGATCCGGTACAGCTTCTTGTACGCGAGGAGCGGCTCGACGGCGGGATGGTCGAGCTCCTGGATCTCCCAGCGGCGCGTGGACTTGAGCCTGATCCCGGCCTCGGCGAAGGCCTTGATCACGTCGGCCGGCAGGTCGGGACGCACGCGGCGGCCGAACGCGGCCGAGATCTCGTCCGCCAGCTCGGCGAGGCGGCGCGGCTCGCCGCCGCCCGCGTACCGCTCGCCGAGGAGTTCGGTGAGCAGTGCGCGGTGCACGTCGGCCCGCCAGGGCAGGCCCGCACGGTGCATTTCGGCGGCGATCAGGAAGGCCGCCGACTCGGAGGCGGTGAGCAGGCGCATGCGGTCCGGGTGGGCGGTGGCGGCGTGGCGTCTGGCCTGGTCCTCGTAGACGGCGACGAGCGCGTCGAGGGGGAGGGGGGCGCGGGCGGGCTGCGGATCGAAGAGGGAGTCCTGGGCGCTGGGCGCGGCCGCACGCTGCGGGTGCGGGGGATCGGGCGGTACGGGGGCCCCGGTGAGCCGGGCCCAGGCGGCCGCCGCCGAGCGGGGCTCGCCGGAGCGGCCCTCGTGGGCGAGGAGGAGGAGCTCGGCGTCCTCGACGTCGTGGCAGCGCTCCACGCGGGCGCCGGCGGCGAGGAGGCGGGGGTAGACGGCGGCGGTGCTGCGCCAGATCCAGCGGGTGGGGGCGGGGGCGGAGCGGACCGCGTCCGCGGGGTCCCGGAAGGTGAGCGTGGGGGAGGGGGCGGGGGTGAGCGGCCTGGCGTTCCAGAGGCCGTCGGCGGCTTCGGCCAGGGCCCAGCGGGGAGTGGGGTCGCTCATGGGTGCGAGTGTCCCACCGGGGGCTGACAGCGGCCCCGCCTGCAGCCCCGCCGACGGCGTCGCGTCGGCCCCGCGCCGTCGCTGCCCGGGTGCGGCCCCGCTGCGGGGCCCTGCCCCCGGGTCCGCAACTCGATCGCCGGCGGGGCTGGAGCCGGCCGGCGGCCGGACGGGGAGGGGCGGGGTCCTCCCGGCCCGGGGCGCCGGTGGCGGTGGGGGGCCGTGACAAGCTTTGGGGGTGAGAGAGATTGTCGATCGTGCGTGCGAAGCCGCCCTCTACAGCCAGGACGATGCCGGGCTGGACGCCGGTGCCTCCGTGCTCGTCGGTGACGGCGGGCGGTGGGCCGAGGTCGGGCGGGCACTGCTGGCGCGCGGGGAGGCGTACGCACGGCAGGCCTGGGAGCGGGGGTGGCAGCCCGCGGACGTGCTCCGCCTGGTGGGCCGGGACCTCGGCGACCGGCACCTGCGGATCACCCGCGACCTGATCGCCGCCGAGGCCCGCCGGTACGCCCGGCTCCCCGAGCGGTGGACCGACGCCGAGGTGTGGTGGGCGGACGACGCGGAGTACGGCGAAGGGCTCGCGCAGCGGGAGCGGACGGACCGGTTCACCCTGGCGACCGGGGTGCTGGAGGTGTTCCGCCTGCTGATCCGGCTGCCCTCGATCGAACCGGTGGGTCCGGTTCCCGGCGACCCGGCCGCCGACGCCCTGGAGCACGCGCACATCGAGCCCCGCATGCTCGGACGCATCCGCGCCCTGCTCGCCAAGGCGGAGGCGACCACGTACCCGGAGGAGGCGGAGGCGCTCAGCGCCAAGGCCCAGGAGCTGATGGCCCGGCACACCGTCGACGAGGCCCTGCTCGCGGCGAGCGGCAAGGGGCCGGCCCAGGTGCCCGGGGCCTGCCGGATCGGTGTCGAGGCGCCGTACGAGGAGGCCAAGGCGGTGCTGCTCGACGCGGTGGCCACCGCGAACCGCTGCCGGGCGGTGTGGAACAGCGCGTTCGAGTTCTCCACCGTGGTGGGCTTCGAGAGCGACCTGGAGGCGGTGGAGCTGCTCTACACCTCGCTGCTCGTGCAGGGCACGGCCGCCATGACCCGCGCCGAGGCCGCGCAGCGCTCCGGCGGACGCAAGCGCACCAAGACGTTCCGGCAGTCCTTCCTGCTCGCGTACGCCAGCCGGCTCGGCCAGCGGCTCGCGGAGACCGCCGAGCACACCGTCGCCGAGGCCCCCGACAACCTGCCCGCCCTGGTCGCCCGCGACGTCGCCGTCACCTCCCGGGCCGACGAGATGTTCCCCCGGACCACGACGACCCGGCTGCGCGGGGCCACCGACCACGCGGGCTGGGAGGACGGCACGGCCGCCGCCGACCGCGCCCACATGGGCGGCAAGCGCCCCCCGCTGCCCCGCTAGGTCGTGTCGTCAAAGTCCCCTCTGGCCGGCGGGGCTACGGCTGGTCGCCGCTCTCGCCGCGCAGGGCCTGGGTCTCCGATTTCAGGATGCGCATCGACCGGCCCACCGAGCGGGCCATGTCGGGCAGCCTCTTCGAGCCGAAGACCAGCACGCAGACCACGAGGAGCAGGATGAGGTGCCAGGGCTCAAGGGCGTTGCGGAGCATGCGCTTCCCCCACAGGGTGACGGGATTTCCGGGTGTCGGGCCCGACCATGGAACAGCGCCCCGCGCATCCGTACAACTCTGAAGGAGTTCTGAAGATCCGGGGGGCCGAGTCTTGATCCAGGTCTTATAAGGGTCTGATTCGCCCCTGATCCACCCGAGTTCTTCCCTGACAGTGATCAAGGCAGCACCCTCCGCGTGCACGTGCATCTGCCCATGCATGCGCTTATGAACACAGCTATGATCCGGTGCAGTTGACATCTGCACTATCGGGGGCTTCCTGTGGACCACGCGTACAACGGGATGGCAGCTGCAGAACTCGACGGGGTGACCTGGCAGAAGAGCAGACACAGCAACTCACAAGGTTCCTGTGTGGAGTTCGCCAAACTGCCGGGTGGCGCCGTCGCCGTGCGCAACTCGCGCTTCCCGGACGGGCCGGCGCTCGTCTACACGCCGGCCGAGATAGAGGCGCTGCTGCTGGGCGTCAAGGACGGCGAGTTCGACCACCTGATCGCCTGAAGGAACAGCGCGCTGATCAAGCCATGCACGTGCACTGGCCGGGACTGATCGAAACGATCAACCCCGGCCAGTTGGCCTGTGTGCACCCGGCGGAACGACTGGACGGAACGACTGGACGGAACGACTGGGCGACGGCTATTCGGGGAGCATGAACAGCGCCCAGACCACCTTGCCGGTCAGCCGCCCGGCGAGCGGGTGCCAGCCCCAGCCGTCGCTGTACGCGTCCACGAGGAACAGCCCGCGCCCCGACTCCAGGTCGCAGTTCTCCTGCGTCCGCTCCGGCGTGAACGACCCGCCCGGCCGGTCCTCGCTGGGGTCCCGCACCGCGCACACCAGCCGGGTGCTCCACCGCATCAGGTGCAGCCGTACCGAGGCCTCCGGCTCGCCCGCGGCGCCGCTCCCGGGCCGTGCGTCGTCCGGCAGGGCGTGGCGCAGCGCGTTGGTCACGAGTTCGGAGACCACCAGGGCGACGTCGTCGAAGCGCTCGTCGAGCCCCCACTGGCACAGGGTCGACCGGGTGAACGAGCGGGCGCCCCGCACCGCCTCGAAACGGGCGGGCAGAGCGCAGGAGGCGGACCCGGAGACAGCCGTGGGGTCGACCGGGGGCAGCCCCTGCCGTAACGGCTCGAGCATGGTCGATCCATTCGTCCCCATGCGAGGCACTCCCGGGATTCGCGGCCGGAGCGGTGACTCCGTCCAGAAAGAACTGCGGGGTGGGTCCGGCGCCGGCGCGAAAGGAGCACGCAGGTGCGCGGCACCATCGTTCCGAATGCAGAAGCTGGATGCAAGGGCAGATGCACGTGCACGCGCCGGACCTGTCCACTCCCGTGATGGTTCTTGCTCATTTCTTCCTACGCATACTTACGGACTTCTTTTGCGGCAGCCGGGATTCCGTTACAGAACGAGTACGGGCCGATGCGTTTTGGTGGCAGACTGCGGGCCCTGGGGTTCGGGGGCCCCGGCGACGCACACCACGCGCAGACCACGCGTACACAAGGCGATGGGGAGGGCAGGACAAGTGACCGCAGAAGCAAGCGGTTCTGTGGTGCGCCGCATCCTCCTGGGCTCTCAGCTCAGGCGACTCCGAGAATCCCGCGGCATCACCCGTGAGGCGGCCGGCTACTCGATCCGCGCATCCGAATCGAAGATCAGCCGCTTGGAGTTGGGAAGGGTGAGCTTCAAGGCAAGGGACGTCGAGGACCTCCTCACGCTCTACGGAGTCACGGACGGCGCGGAGCGGGAGTCCCTGCTGGGACTGGTCCGCGAGGCCAATGCGGCCGGGTGGTGGCACAGCTACGGCGACGTGCTGCCCGGATGGTTCCAGACGTACATCGGCCTGGAGGGCGCGGCGTCGCTCATCCGGATCTACGAAGTCCAGTTCGTCCACGGCCTGTTGCAAACCGAGGCCTACGCCCAGGCCGTCGTCAGCCGCGGCATGCCCGGGGCCACCAAGGCCGAGATCGACCGCCGGGTCGCGCTGCGCCTGGAGCGCCAGAAGGTGCTGGTCTCCGAGAGCGCCCCGGTCTTCCACGCCGTCCTCGACGAGGCCGCGCTGCGCCGCCCGTACGGCGACCGCGACGTGATGCGCGGTCAGCTGGAGCACCTGATCGAGGTCTCCCAGCGGCCCAACGTGCAGCTCCAGGTGATGCCGTTCTCCTTCGGCGGCCACGCGGGCGAAAGCGGAGCCTTCACCCTGCTGCGCTTCCCGGAGTCCGACCTCCAGGACATCGTCTATCTGGAACAGCTCACGAGCGCCCTCTACCTGGACAAAGACGAGGAAGTGAGGCAGTACGAAAGGGCGATGGAGCGGCTCCAGGCCGACTGCCCCGACCCGGACCGGACCCGGGATCTTCTCCGCGGCCTCCTTCAACTGTCTTGATTCGCACGTAGTATGACGTCTGATCAGTGCATGATGACCGATCGGTCTCCGGTGCAGCGCACGGGTGCGCGCTCGCAGTAAGGGATGGCATGTCCATATTCGACGACCTGGCTCACCAGTACATCGACGGCGAATGGCTGGCCGGCACCGGTTCGTGGGACATCATCGACGTCAACCCGTACAACGGGGAGAAGCTCGCGGCCATCACCGTGGCCACCGTCGAGCAGGTGGACCGGGCCTACCGCGGCGCCGAGCGCGCCCAGAGAGAGTGGGCCGCCACCAGCCCGTACGCCAGACGCGCCGTCCTGGAACGCGCCCTGCGGATCACCGAGGAGCGCGAGAAGGAGATCGTCGAGGCGATGATCGACGAGCTCGGCGGGACCCGTCCCAAGGCCGAGTACGAGGTCCACCTCGCCAAGGAGTTCATCCGCGAGTCGATCCAGCTGGCCGTCCGCCCCGAAGGCCGCATCCTCGCGTCGCAGGTCGAGGGCAAGGAGAACCGGGTCCAGCGCCTGCCGGTCGGCGTGGTCACCGTGATCAGCCCGTTCAACTTCCCGTTCCTGGTCACCCTGAAGTCGGTCGCCCCGGCCCTGGCCCTGGGCAACGCCGTGGTGATCAAGCCGAACCAGAACGCACCCGTGGTCGGCGGCGGGGTCATCGCCAAGGTCTTCGAGGACGCGGGCCTGCCCGCCGGCCTGCTGAACGTGCTGGTCACCGACATCGCCGAGATAGGCGACGCACTGCTGACGCACCCCGTTCCGAAGGTCATCTCCTTCGCCGGCTCCGACCGGGTCGGCCGGCACGTCGGCTCCGTCGCCGCCCGCCACTTCAAGCGGACGGTCCTGGAGCTCAGCGGCAACAGCGCCCTGGTCGTCCTCGACGACGCCGACCTCGACTACGCGGTGGACGCGGCCGTCTTCAGCCGCTTCGTCTACCAGGGCCAGGTCTGCATGGCCGCCAACCGGATCCTCGTGGACGCCTCGGTGGCGGAGGAGTTCACCGCGAAGTTCACCGCCCGGGTGCGGAGCCTGAAGACCGGCGACCCCCACGAGGCGGACACCCACATCGGCCCGCTGATCAACTCCTTCCAGGCCGACGCCCTGACCGCGCTCGTCGACCAGGCCGTGGAATCAGGGGCCCAGGCCCTCGTCCGCGGTTCTACGCGCGGCAACCTGGTCGAGCCGACCGTGCTGGCCGGCCTGCCCGAGGACTCCCCGCTGCTCGGCCAGGAGATCTTCGGCCCGGTGGCTCTGCTGGTGGTCTTCGACGGCGAGGACGAGGCCGTACGGCTGACCAACGCGACCCCGTACGGGCTGAGCGGCGCCGTGCACACGCGGGACGTGGAGCGCGGCGTCCGGTTCGCGCAGCGGATCGAGACCGGGATGATCCACGTCAACGACTCGACCATCGGGGACGAGCCGCTCGCCGCGTTCGGCGGGGAGAAGGCCTCGGGCCTGGGCCGACTCAACGGCGAGGCCACGATCGAGGCCTTCACCACCCAGAAGTGGATCTCGGTCCAGCACGGCCGGACGACTTTCCCGTTCTGACCTCGTTCTAGACTCGTGCGCGTGCGAGTGCGAGTCGGCGGCGGGCAGCGTTCCGGGGGAGACCTGAGTTGAGCAACATTCCGGAGACGGGGCGCACGCCCCGGGTCCAGAACCGCCTGGTGGTCATCCAGGTGGTCGTCTTCTCGCTGCTGCTCACCCTCGGCGGGCGCCTCTGGTACCTCCAGATACGCAACGGCCAGGAGTACACGGACGAGGCGAAGAACAACCACACCCAGCAGGTCGTCCAGCCCGCCGTGCGCGGTTCGATCCTGGACGCCCGCGGGGTGCCCCTCGCCGACAACGAGACGCGCATGGTCGTCTCCGCCAGCCGTACCGACCTGACCAAGATGAAGGACAAGGGCAAGGGCGTCCTGACCCGGCTCGCCGGCGTCCTGGGCCTCAACCCCGACGACGTGGTCAACAGCGTCCGGCTGTGCGACGCCAAGACGCCCAAGCCGTGCTGGAACGGTTCCCCGTACCAGCCGATCCCCGTCACCGACGAGGCGACCACGGACCAGGTGCTGGAAATAAGGGAGCACGCCGAGCAGTTCCCGGGCATCACCGCCGAGCCGACCGCCCTGCGCCGCTACCCCGCCCCGGACCAGGCCAACACCTCCCAGGTGCTGGGCTACCTCTCGCCGGTCACCGACGCGGAGATCACCAAGGCGAAGAAGACCGACTCCCCGTACCTGCGCTCGGACCAGGTGGGCCGCTCCGGCCTGGAGCGCACGTACGACAAGGAGCTGCGCGGCAAGGCGGGCGTCACGCACTACGAGGTGGACAACCTCGGCCGGGTCATCGGGCAGGCGCAGGCCGAGAAGCCGACGCCCGGCTCCAACATCGTCACCTCGATCGACTCGCGCGTGCAGGCGGTCGCCGAGCGCGAGCTGAACAACGCGATGGTCGAGGCCCGCAAGACGTACGACAAGATCACGCACAAGAACTACGAGGCCGACTCGGGCGCGGTCGTCGTGATGGAGGCCAAGACGGGCCGCATCGTCGCGATGGCCTCCAACCCCACCTACGACCCGAATGCGTGGGTCGGCGGCATCTCCGCCAAGGACTACGCCGCCCTCACCGACAAGGAATCCAACTACCCGCTGCTCAACCGCGCGATCCAGGGACAGGCGGCCCCCGGCTCGATCTTCAAGGTCGTCTCCTCGACCGCCGCGGTGAACGCCGGGTACCCGTTCAACGGGCGCTACGGCTGCCCCAGCTCGTACTCGGTCGGCAGCCAGAGCTTCACCAACTTCGAGTCGCAGGGCTACGGCGACATCACCATCGGCCGGGCCCTCGAAGTCTCCTGCGACACCGTCTACTACGGCATCGCGGACAAGGAGTGGAAGAAGGACGGCGGGATCAACCCCAGGAAGGACCCGGCCGACTGGTTCTTCAAGACGGCCCACCAGTTCGGGCTGGGCAAGGCCACCGGCGTCGACCTGCCGAACGAGGTGAACGGCCGGGTCCCCGACCGCCAGTGGAAGAAGGACTTCTTCGAGGCGAACAAGGCCGCCTGGTGCCGCGACGGCAAGAAGGACGGCTCGTACGCCGAGAAGATCGCGTACGAGAACTGCCGCCAGGGCAACCAGCTGCGCGAGGGCGACGCGATCAACTACTCGATCGGCCAGGGCGACACCCTCGTCACCCCGATCCAGATGGCGTCGATCTACGCGGCCATCTCCAACGGCGGCATGATGCACCAGCCGAGCATCGGCAAGGCGATCGTCAGCGCCGACGGCACCTCGGTCAAGGAGATCGCGCCGAGGGAACAGGGCCGGCTCCCCATGGACGAGGAGCTGCGCGACGACATCGACGGCGCGCTCGCCTCGGTGGCCACCACCGGCAGCGCGGCCTGGCGGTTCGGCGGCTGGCCGCAGAAGCAGATCCCGATGCACGCGAAGACGGGCACCGCGGAGGTCCAGGGCAAGCAGACCACCTCATGGTTCGCCTCGTACACCGGGGACTACGCGATCGTCATGACGATCTCCCAGGGCGGTACCGGCTCCGGGGCTTCCGGTCCGGCCGTCCGCAAGATCTACGAGGCGATGTACGGGCTCGACGAGAAGGGCAACCAGGACCTGTCCAAGGCCCTGCTCCCGCAGCCGCAGACGCAACTCCCGGCGATCCGTCCCGAGGGCGCCGCCCAGTGACCGGCATTGCGGACAGATCCTGACCGCAACCCTTCGTAACGTGTCTCCTGCCCCCGGAAAGGGGGCACGACATGCACGGCATACGGAAAAGGCGGTGGATCGGCATGGTCACTCACGTTCCCGCGGAGTCCTACGGCGACGAGCGCGGAGCGCTCCTGTCCTTCGTCGAGGCCCAGCGCGGCGCCCTGCGCCGCTCGGTCCTCGGCCTGACCGAGGAGCAGGCGGCGAGCCGCCCGAGTGCGAGCGGGCTGTCGCTGTCGGGGCTGCTGAAGCACGTCGCGGAGACGGAATTGGGCTGGCTGCGGATGGCGCAGCAGCAGCCGAACGAGAAGCAGCGCACCGAGGAGACCTGGGGCGACAGCTTCCGTCTGGTCGAGGGCGAGAGCGTTCCCCAGATCCTGGAGTTCTGGGACGGGGTCGTGGCGGAGCTGGAGAAGTTCATCCACTCCGTCCCGAGCCTGGACGACACCTTCCCGCTGCCCGAGGCGCCCTGGTTCCCGAAGGAGGGCAGGGTCTCGATGCGGTGGCTGCTCCTGCACCTGGTGGAGGAGCACGCCCGCCACGCGGGCCACGCGGACATCGTGCGCGAGTCGCTGGACGGCAGGACGGCCTTCGAGCTGGTGGCGCAGGCCCAGGGGGAGGCCCGGCCCGCCTCGTAGCCGACGACCGTCCCGCCCCCCAGGGGGCTCCCCGGCCGGAGGACTTGCACCTCACGTGGCGTGAGGACCCACAGTGAAGGGCGTACCGACCAGAGGAGCGGAAACGATGAGCTACTCCGTGGGACAGGTCGCCGGATTCGCCGGAATCACGGTGCGCACCCTGCACCATTACGACGAGATCGGCCTGCTCTCCCCGAGCACCCGCAGCAGCGCGGGCCACCGGCGTTACGACGACGCCGACCTGGACCGGCTGCAGCGGATCCTGTTCTACCGGGAGCTCGGCTTCCCGCTCGAAGAGGTCGCGGTCCTGCTGGACGATCCGGACTCGAACCCGAGGGAGCACCTGCGCCGGCAGCACGCCCTCCTGTCCGACCGGATCGCCCGGCTCCAGCAGATGGCCGCGGCCGTGGAGCACGCCATGGAGGCACAGAGGATGGGCATCAATCTCACGCCCGAGGAGAAGTTCGAGGTCTTCGGCGACTTCGACCCCGACCAGTACGGGGATGAGGCGCACGAGCGCTGGGGCCACACGGACGCGTACAAGGAATCCGCCCGGCGGACGGCCTCGTACACGAAGGAGGACTGGAAGCGCTTCCAGGACGAGGCGGACGGGATCAACCGGCGGTTCGCCGCGCTGCTCGCCGCCGGTGCGGCCGCGGACTCCGAGGAGGCCATGGACGTGGCCGAGGAGCACCGGAACTGGATCGACCGCAACTGCTACACCTGCTCGCACGAGATGCACACGTGCCTGGGTGAGATGTACGTCGCGGACGAGCGCTTCACGGCCTACTACGACGGCGTCCGGCCCGGCCTGGCGGTCTTCGTGCGGGACGCGATCTTCGCGAACGCCGTCCGCAAGCTCTAGATAGCTCTAGATGTTCCTCACACGGCCCCCTCCCGGTACCTGGAACCGGGAGGGGGACCTGTGCGTTGATAATTGAAACCGCCGCCTTTTCCGCAGCACCCGCGGGCGCCCTGCCGCGATGCCCGCGATACCCCCGATCCAGGAGAGCCCGGAACTCGTGTACACGCTTGCGCTCGGCCCTGAGTGGCTGTCCCCGGAGTATCTGATCGGGCAGTTCGGTCTGATCGGCATCCTGGTCATCGTCTTCGCGGAGTCGGGCCTCTTCGCCTTCCTGCCCGGGGACTCGCTGCTGTTCACGGCCGGCCTGTTCACCGCGAGCGGGGCGATCAAGGAGCCGCTGTGGCTGGTCTGCGCCCTGATCTCGGCCGCTGCCATCCTCGGTGACCAGGTCGGATACATGATCGGCAAGGTGTTCGGTCCGAAGATCTTCAACCGGCCGAACTCCAAGCTCTTCAAGCGCGAGAACCTCGACTCGGCGCACGACTTCATGGAGAAGCACGGCCCCAAGGCCATCGTGCTCGCGCGCTTCGTGCCCATCATCCGCACCTTCGCGCCGATGGTGGCGGGTGCGACGGCGATGAAGTACCGCACCTTCCTGACGTTCAACGTCATCGGCGGTGTCCTGTGGGGCGCGGGCGTCACGGTCCTGGGCTACCAGCTCGGCCAGTTCGAGTTCATCAAGAAGAACGTCGAGCCGATCTTCATCGTCATCGTCCTCGTCTCCGTCATCCCGGTGATCTTCGAGGTGCTGAAGTCCCGCAAGGAGAAGAAGGCGGCGGCGGCCTCCGGCGGGCAGCCCGCGACCGCCGACGACCCGCAGGCCCCGGGCGCCCCGGCCCGGCGCAGCGGCCGCCACGCCAAGCGCTGAGCGCCGTACCGGCCCGTCCGAGAGCCCCGGGAACCCGAGAGGGTCCCCGGGGCTCTCGCGTGCGCGGGGCGCGGGCGTGCGGGGGCGCGCGCCCGGGGCGCCGGGGGGCGCGCGGGGCTAGAAGCCGCGGGTCCGCTTCGCCGCGCGGCGTTTCGCGGCGCTCGCGGCGCCCGGGATCCGCATGAACAGCCGTGAGGTCTCAGAGCCCAGGTTGACCCCGATCGCGATGGCCAGCGCGATGGCGGCGGCGTTCACCAGCGAGCCGAGGCCCTCGTTCAGCCGGTTCTCGGCGATCAGCAGCAGCCCGTAGTACGTCGCGGAGCCCGGCAGCAGCGGGCCGATGGCCGCCGTCGTGTACGGCAGGGCGGAGGCGAAGCGGTAGCGGGAGAAGAGCTGGCCGAACAGGCCGACCAGGCCGGCGGCGATGGCCGTGGAGGGCACGGGAGGGATGCCGCCCGCGTAGTGCAGGGCCCCGAAGGTCACCCAGGCGACCCCGCCGTTCAGCGTTACGATCAACACGGTGGATCGTTCCTGCTGGAGCAGGATCGCGAACGTGAACACCAGCACCATCGAGGCCGCGATCTGGATCAGCGGCCGCTGCGTGATCTGGAGGACCTCCTCCGGCTTCGGCGAGGCGCCGAGCTGGAGCCCGAGGTACAGCACGACCAGTACGCCCATGATGATGCCGATGAAGAGGTACATGACCTCCAGCAGTCGGGCCGAGGCGGTGATGTAGAAGCCGGTCAGCCCGTCCTGCACCGCCGCGACCAGGGCCCGCCCCGGCAGCAGCGCGAACAGCCCGCCGGTGATCACCGCGGAGGCCCGGACGTCGGTCTCGGCCAGCTTCAGGGCCACGCCGATCGCGGCGGGTGGCATCGCGGCCACCACGAACTGGTAGAACTCCGGCAGCCCGCGCCCGGCGCACAGCCACGCCAGCCGGTCGCCGAGCATCGCGCCGATCGCGGCCGCGAAGAAGACGAACACGCCACCGCCGACCAGGGTGGAGGCGGCCCCGGCGAGCAGCCCGGCGGCCGCGGTGAGCACCCAGGACGGATACGGGTGCCGGTTGCGGCGGATCTCGGCGAGGCGCCGGTAGGCCTCCTCCAGGGACAGCTCGATCTCGTGCGCGCTGATGTCGTCCACCAGCTGGTAGACCGCGGCCAGACGGGTGTAGTCGGTGCCGCGGCGGCGCACGGTCCGGCTCGCCGAGACCGGGTCGTCGACCAGCGAGGGCTGGTGGGTGATCGACAGCAGCGTGAAGGTGACCGTGGGCTCGCAGCGGTCCAGCCCGTACGAGCGGGCCACCGCGAACATCGCGGCCTCCACGTCCTCGGCGCCCTCACCACCCGCGAGCAGCAGCTCGCCGATGCGCAGGGTCAGGTCGAGGATGCGGCCCACGGCCGGCCCGGTCTCGCTGTGCTTGTGCGCGGTCTCGGGGACGGGCCGGACGTCGACCGGCATGCGCAGCATGGTGCGCATGCGGTCCTGCCAGGGGGATTCCTTCATCAGGGAGACGGGGAAGCCGTGGCCGGAGGTGTACGCGGGCGGGGAGTGCTGGGCGCTGTAGGTGGCCGGGGGTGCGAACGCGGAGCCCTCGGGTTCGACCGGCGGCGCGGGCAGCCCGGCCGGCACGGTGAACTCCGAGGTCGGCTGGTCCTCGTCGACCGGTTCGGGCTCGATCCCGGCGGGCGGAGCGAAGGCGCTGTGCGCCTCGTCCGATTTCGGCTTCCGGTCCTCCGTGCCCCCGGATCCCTCGGCCTCCGCCACACGTCCTCCAGTCCCCGACCAGCCCGGGTATCAGTATGCGGAACCCTTTCGTCCCCGGCGAAACCACATGACGAACGGGCGGTACCCCTTCGGTGAAGGGGTACCGCCCGTCGTGTGTCACGGGGGTGCGGGGGCAGCGGGGAATCCCGCCGTCCCGCTACCGGTGGAGCGGACTCAGTGGTGCCCGCCCTGCGCCTCGAGGCGCTTGTACGAGGCCTCGATCTCGGCCTCGGCCTCGGCGCGGCCCACCCAGTTGGCGCCCTCGACCGACTTGCCCGGCTCCAGGTCCTTGTAGACCTCGAAGAAGTGCTGGATCTCCAGGCGGTCGAACTCCGACACGTGGTGGATGTCCCGCAGGTGCTCCACGCGCGGGTCCGAGGCCGGCACGCACAGCAGCTTGTCGTCGCCGCCCGCCTCGTCCGTCATGCGGAACATGCCGATCGCGCGGCACTTGATCAGGCAGCCCGGGAAGGTCGGCTCGTCCAGGATGACCAGCGCGTCCAGCGGGTCGCCGTCCTCGCCGAGGGTGTTCTCGACGAAGCCGTAGTCCGCCGGGTAGCTGGTGGAGGTGAAGAGGCGACGGTCCAGACGGATCCGGCCGGTCTCGTGGTCCACCTCGTACTTGTTCCGCGAACCCTTGGGGATCTCGATGGTGACGTCGAACTCCACGTCCTGCTCCTCCATGATCAGCTTCATTGCTTCGAGACTGCGTTCATTCACCTGCGTGCGCGTCCCTCCCAGCCCAACCGGGGTGGGGTGCCATGCTCGCGGCAAGACGCAGTGGTTAAGTGTCCCTCACGCATATGTGTGATCGCGAAAGGGGCTGGTCCGAGGTGCCCTTGGTCAAGACGTGGCAGCTCATCGCGGTGTCGGCCGTGGCCGGCCTCGCCCTGTCGGTGGCTGCGGTGGCCGCCGCCGGTCCTTGGGACTCCGGCCAGCGTAAGGCCGAGCGGGACAGGGCCGCCTCCTGGGGCCTCACGGGTGGCGCAGATCACGATGGCGACGCCGGCGGCGGACGCGAGCCGCAGGCCGCGCCCAGCGCCCCCGGGGTGCTCTCCGCGATCGGCCCGGCCGCCCTGCGCAAGGCCGACGCCGGGGCCGCGCCCGCCGGCTCCGGGCGCCTCGCCGACGTCCTGCGGCCGCTGCTGGCCGACCCCGCCCTCGGCACGGTCCGCACCGCCTCGGTCATCGACACCGCCACCGGCCAGGTGCTCTTCGAGTCCGGGCCGCGCGAGCCCATGACCCCCGCCTCCACCATCAAGATCGCCACGGCGGCAGCCGCGCTCTCCGCGCTCGGCCCCGAACACCGGATCCGGACCACGGTGACCCCCGGCGCCGGACCCGGCGAGATCGTCCTGGTCGGCGGCGGAGACCCCTCCCTCACCGCCAAGAAGAAGAGCCCGGCCGGATCCGGCGGCAGCCTCGTCGCCCTCGCCGCCGACGCCGCCCAGGCCCTCAAGGCCGCCGGTACCGCCGCCGTGCGCCTCGGCTACGACGACACCCTCTTCACCGGGCCCGCCCGCCACCCCATCGGCGACAACCCCAACATCGCGCTGATCACCTCCCTCGCGGCCGACGAGGGCCGCCCCGACGACTCCACCTCCGGGCCCGTCGAGCGGGTCGAGGACCCCGCCCTGGAGACCGCCCGCACCTTCGCCGCCCTCCTGAGGGAACGCGGCGTCACGGTCACCGGCGACCCCGCCAGGGCCAAGGCGCCCGCCGGCGCCCAGCCGCTCGCCACCACCCTCTCCACCCCGCTCGGCGGCCTCGTCGAGCGGATGCTGACCAACAGCGACAACGACATCGCCGAGGTCCTGGCCCGCCAGACCGCCCTCGCCTCCGGACAGCCCGCCAGCTTCGAAGGGGCCGAGAGGGCCGTCACCGACCGGCTCACCGCCCTCGGCCTCGACACCGCCGGCGCCCGCTTCGCCGACGGCAGCGGCCTGGGCCGCGCCGACAAGGCCACCACCGGGCTGCTCGCCGGACTCCTGGCCAAGGCCGCCGACCCGCAGCGGCCGGAGCTGCGGCCCGTGCTCACCGGACTGCCCGTCGCCGGATTCACCGGGACCCTGCGCAGCCGCAACGTCGGCACCTCCCCGGCCGCCGGCCTCGTCCGTGCCAAGACGGGCACCCTGAGCGGCGTGAACTCCCTCGCCGGCACCGTCGTCGACCCCTCCGGCCGACTGCTCGCCTTCGCGTTCCTGACCGCGAACACCCCTGACCCGGGGGCCGCGGAGAAGGGCCTCGACAAGCTCGCCGCGGCCGTCGCCCGGGCCTCGTAGCGGTTCCGGGGGGATCCGCACCGGCCCCGGTCCCCGTACGGTTGACGCATGACGAGCATCGGTGGTGCCGAGATGGTCGACTGGAATCTCGCGGTGGCGACCGCGACCCGGCTGGTGCGGCCGGGTCCCGAGGTCAGCCGCGACGAGGCCCGCGCGGTGGTGGCGGAGCTGCGCCGGCATGCCAAGACGTCCGAACGCCACGTACGCGAGTTCACCCGCATGATCCCCGAGGGCGCGGCCGTCCCCGACACCCCCGTTCTCGTCGTCGACCGGGCCGGCTGGGTCAAGGCCAACGTGGCCGGCTTCCGCGAGCTCCTCGGCCCGCTGCTCGGCAGGATGCAGGATCGCCGCGCCGGAGCGCCCGGCGGAGCCGTCCTCGGCACCGTCGGCGGCAAGGTCACCGGTGTCGAGCTGGGCATGCTGCTCAGCTTCCTGGCCTCCCGCGTGCTCGGCCAGTACGAGACCTTCGCCCCGGCCGGCCTCGACCTGCCGGGCTCCGCAGCGGGCGGCGGCAGGCTGCTCCTCGTGGCCCCCAACATCGTGCACGTCGAACGCGAGCTGGACGTGCGCCCGCACGACTTCCGGCTGTGGGTCTGCCTGCACGAGGAGACGCACCGTACGCAGTTCACGGCCGTCCCCTGGCTCCGCGACCACCTGGAGGGCGAGATCCAGACCTTCCTCGGCGCCACCGAGCTGGACCCGATGACCATCCTCGAACGGCTGCGCGAAGCCGCCCAGTCCTTCGCCGGGGGCCGTCCGGACTCCGACCAGGGCGACGAGGGCCGCTCCCTGGTCGAACTCGTCCAGACCCCCGAACAGCGCGAGGTGCTCGGCCGGCTGACCGCCGTGATGTCCCTGCTGGAGGGGCACGCCGACTACGTCATGGACGGGGTCGGCCCCGCGGTGGTGCCCTCGGTCGCCGAGATCCGGGAGAAGTTCCAGCAGCGCCGGGCCAGCGGGGCGGGCCGCCTCGACGCCGCGCTGCGCAAGCTGCTGGGGCTGGACGCCAAGCTGCGCCAGTACCGCGACGGGGAGCGCTTCGTGCGCGCCGTCGTCGGCCAGGTCGGCATGGACGGCTTCAACCGGGTCTGGACCTCTCCGAACACGCTGCCGACCAAGGCGGAGATCGCCAAGCCCGCGGACTGGGTCGCGCGGGTGCACCGCAAGGGCGAATAGGAGCGAAGGGGGGTGACTCGGGGGGCGTAAACATGTCTCACTGGGGGAAGCAGCGTCACCCGTCCGAGGGACCGTGAGGCGTGGAAGGGCGTGCGATGCTCAGGGAACGGCTCGGTTCTGTCACCATCGACGCACTCTGAGTGACAACCCTCATCTCGCGAGGGCTCCCGGCGGGGGCTCCTCACGGGGGCCGGGGCACAAGGGCAGCGAGTCGAACAGCACCGAACAGCAGCCGTTCCAGCACCACACCCCAACGCCTTCGAGGCATCCGAACTCCACCGAAGGGCACCGGACATGGGTCCCCATCCTGCGGTCGCGGCGATACGCCTGGCGGTCCGCCGCGTACTCCACGACGTCCTCACCGACCTCACCGACCTCACCGGCCGTTCCGCCGAACCCTCCCAGGCTCCGTCCGGGGGGACCCCCGGCACCGCGGCCGGCTCCCCGCCGCTCGTCCTCGTCGCCTGTTCCGGCGGCGCCGACTCGATGGCCCTCGCCTCCGCCCTCGCCTTCGAGGCGCCCAAGCTCGGCATCCGGGCCGGCGGCATCACCGTCGACCACGGCCTCCAGCCCGGCTCCGACCTGCGCGCCGCGGAGGTCGTCACCCGCATGACCGCACTCCGCCTCGACCCGGTGGAGTCCGTCGCCGTGCGCGTCGGCCGTGACGGCGGGCCCGAGGCTGCCGCGCGCGACGCCCGCTACGCGGCCCTGGACGAGGCCGCGGACCGGCTGGGCGCATCGGCCGTGCTGCTCGGCCACACCCGGGACGATCAAGCCGAAACCGTCCTGCTGGGCCTCGCCCGCGGCTCCGGCATCCGCTCGCTCTCCGGCATGGCCGAGGTGTCCGGCGGCCCGGGCCGCTCGCACCGCTACCGCCGTCCCTTCCTCCAGATCGACCGGCAGACCGCCCGCAAGGCCTGCATGGTCCAGTCCCTGGCGGTCTGGGACGACCCGCACAACATCGACCCCGCCTACACCCGCTCCCGGCTCCGCCACGAGGGACTGCCCGCCCTCGAGAAGGCGCTCGGCAAGGGAGTGGTCGAGGCGCTCGCCCGCACCGCCCAGCTGTCGCGCGACGACGCCGACGCCCTCGACGCCTGGGCCGCCGAGGCCGAGACGGGCGTACGGGACGAGGACGGCCGGCTGGAGTGCGCCAAGCTGTACGCCCTGCCCCCGGCCGTCCGCCGCCGCGTGCTGCGCAGGGCCGTGGTCGCGGCCGGCTCCCCCGCAGGCTCCCTCTTCGCCCGCCACATCGAGGAAGTGGACCGGCTCATCACCGGCTGGCGGGGCCAGGGTGCCATCAACCTGCCCGGCAGGGTCGAGGCGCAGCGGCAGGGTGGCAGACTTGTCATCCGGCAGGGCTGATTGGTGCTGAAGCACGGCTGAGTCCTCCGGGGGACCCCCCGGAGCCCCGGCCGACAACGAAAGTGATGCGGGTGGACGAGAAGGACATGGGCAGCGACCTCCAGTCGGTGCTCATCACCAAGGAAGAGATCGACGCGAAGCTGGCCGAGCTGGCCGCGAAGATCGACGCGGAGTACGCGGGCAAGGACCTGCTCATCGTCGGCGTCCTGAAGGGCGCCGTGATGGTGATGGCGGACCTGGCGCGCGCCTTGTCCACCCCGCTCACCATGGACTGGATGGCGGTGTCCTCCTACGGCGCCGGAACCCAGTCCTCCGGTGTCGTCCGGATCCTCAAGGACCTGGACACCGACATCAAGGACAAGCACGTCCTGATCGTCGAGGACATCATCGACTCGGGCCTGACCCTGTCCTGGCTGCTGTCGAACCTGGGCTCCCGCCAGCCGGCCTCGCTGGAGGTCGTCACGCTGCTGCGCAAGCCCGACGCCGCCAAGGTCGCCATCGACGTGAAGTGGGTCGGCTTCGACATCCCGAACGAGTTCGTCGTCGGCTACGGCCTCGACTACGCGGAGAAGTACCGCAACCTGCCGTTCGTCGGCACCCTCGCCCCGCACGTCTACGGCGGCTGACGCCGCGGGCCCCGGCCGGGGCCCGCACAGGGGAACCCTGGAACGATTCCCGGCGTTGGAGCAGGGGAAAGCAGTTCTGTCAGCCGTCCCACGAGGCCGCGGGTGACAATACAGGGGTACATTCCGAAGAACAGTCTTTACTCAGAGCAGCATTTACCTACGGGCAGGAGGGACGGGGTGCCCGGCACCCCGTATGGATGGACGTGAAGCGATACTTCCGTGGGCCGGTCATGTGGATCGTGCTGGCCGTCCTCGCCGTGGTCGTGTTGATGAATGTCGTCGGCTCCGGCGGCGGCTACAAGACGGTGGACACCAGCGAGGTCATCAAGGCGATCAACAGTGGCCAGGTGCAGAGCGCCGAGCTCACCACCGGCGACAGCCAGATGATCAAGGTCGAGCTGAAGAAGGACCAGAAGCTCGCCGACAACTCCGGCTCCAAGTTCCAGGCCAACTACATCGGGGATCAGGGCGTCGAGCTCGCCCAGAACCTCCAGACCAAGTTCGAATCCGGTCAGATCCCGGACGGCTACAAGGTCCAGCCGGACAAGACCAGCCCGTTCCTGAGCGTGCTGCTCTCCCTCCTGCCCTTCGTGCTCATCGTCGTGGTCTTCCTGTTCCTGATGAACCAGATGCAGGGCGGCGGCTCCCGGGTGATGAACTTCGGGAAGTCCAAGGCCAAGCTCATCACCAAGGACACCCCGAAGACGACGTTCGCCGACGTCGCGGGTTCGGACGAGGCCGTCGAGGAACTCCACGAGATCAAGGAGTTCCTCCAGGAGCCGGCCAAGTTCCAGGCCGTCGGGGCCAAGATCCCCAAGGGCGTGCTCCTCTACGGTCCGCCCGGAACCGGCAAGACCCTGCTGGCGCGCGCCGTCGCGGGCGAGGCCGGAGTGCCGTTCTACTCGATCTCCGGTTCCGACTTCGTCGAGATGTTCGTCGGTGTCGGTGCCTCGCGTGTCCGCGACCTGTTCGAGCAGGCCAAGGCCAACGCCCCGGCGATCGTCTTCGTCGACGAGATCGACGCCGTCGGCCGGCACCGCGGTGCGGGCCTCGGCGGCGGCCACGACGAGCGCGAGCAGACCCTGAACCAGCTGCTCGTCGAGATGGACGGCTTCGACGTGAAGGGCGGCGTCATCCTGATCGCCGCCACGAACCGCCCGGACATCCTCGACCCGGCGCTGCTGCGCCCGGGCCGCTTCGACCGGCAGATCGCGGTCGACCGGCCGGACATGCAGGGCCGTCTGGAGATCCTCAAGGTCCACCAGAAGGGCAAGCCGGTCGCTCCGGACGTCGACCTCTCGGCCGTCGCCCGCCGCACCCCCGGCTTCACCGGTGCCGATCTGTCCAACGTCCTGAACGAGGCGGCGCTGCTCACCGCCCGCTCGGACCGCAAGCTGATCGACAACCACATGCTGGACGAGGCCATCGACCGCGTCGTGGCGGGCCCGCAGAAGCGGACCCGGATCATGTCGGACCGGGAAAAGAAGATCACCGCGTACCACGAGGGCGGTCACGCCCTGGTCGCGGCGGCCTCCCCGAACTCCGACCCGGTCCACAAGATCACGATCCTGTCCCGCGGCCGGGCACTGGGCTACACCATGGTCCTGCCCGACGAGGACAAGTACTCCACCACGCGCAACGAGATGCTCGACCAGCTGGCGTACATGCTGGGCGGCCGCGCTGCCGAGGAACTGGTCTTCCACGACCCGACCACCGGCGCGGCGAACGACATCGAGAAGGCCACGGCGACGGCCCGCGCGATGGTGACCCAGTACGGCATGACCGAGCGCCTCGGCGCGATCAAGTTCGGCGGGGACAACACCGAGCCGTTCCTGGGCCGCGAGATGTCGCACCCGCGGGACTACTCGGAAGAGGTCGCGGCGCTGGTCGACGAAGAGGTCAAAAAGCTCATCGAGACGGCGCACAACGAGGCCTGGGAGATCCTGGTCGAGAACCGCGACGTCCTCGACAACCTGGTCCTCGCGCTCCTGGAGAAGGAGACGCTGGGCAAGGAGGAGATCGCCGAGATCTTCTCGACGATCGTGAAGCGCCCGGCCCGTCCGGCGTGGACCGGCTCCTCGCACCGCACCCCGTCGACCCGTCCGCCGGTGCTCTCTCCCAAGGAGCTCCAGCTGACGAACTCGGCGAACGGCACGTCGGCGGCCTCGTCCGCCGTCTCCGTGGAGAAGGACACCGCGCCGGAGGACCGCGCCGAGTAGCCCTCGGCCGGACCGTCCCGGAATGGATGCCGTGCCCCCCAGGTTCTAGCCTGGGGGGCGCGGCACTTTCGCGTGTCCGCGAGCGGCAGTGCACACAGGAACGAGGAAGAGATGACCGACCCAGTGACCCTGACCGGTGACGAGGGCACGATCGGCGAGTTCGACGAGAAGCGCGCCGAGGCGGCGGTCCGCGAACTCCTGATCGCGGTCGGCGAGGACCCGGAGCGCGAGGGCCTGCTGGAGACCCCGGCCCGTGTGGCCAGGGCGTACAAGGAGATATTCGCCGGCCTTTACCAGAAGCCCGAAGAGGTCCTGACGACCACGTTCGACCTCGGCCACGACGAGATGGTCCTGGTCAAGGACATCGAGGTCATGAGTTCCTGTGAGCACCACCTGGTGCCGTTCCACGGTGTGGCCCACGTCGGCTACATCCCGTCCACCGACGGCAAGATCACGGGCCTGTCGAAGCTGGCCCGCCTCGTGGACGTGTTCGCCCGCCGTCCGCAGGTGCAGGAGCGGCTGACCACGCAGATCGCGGATTCCCTGATGGAGATCCTGGAGCCGCGCGGCGTCATCGTGGTCGTCGAGTGCGAGCACATGTGCATGACGATGCGCGGGGTCCGCAAGCCCGGCGCGAAGACGATCACCTCGGCGGTCCGCGGTCAGCTCCGCGACCCCGCGACCCGCAACGAGGCCATGAGCCTGATCATGGCTCGCTGACCGGATGTGAACCCCCGGCCCCGGCGTGGGTCAGGTGCGGGCCGGGGAGTGGGGGGTCGTGTCGTCGTCTTCCGGGAGTTTCAGGACGTGCTCCAGGAAGAGGGCGGCGGCGATGACGGCTGCGCCCGCCAGGACCGAGAAGGCGGCGTACCAGGCCTGGTCGCGGCGGGCGGGCACCTCCAGGCCGTCGGCCAGCAGGAAGACGCCCACGCCGCCGTACATGCCCGCCACGAGGGCGGCCACGAGCGCGCTGGCCTGGCCGAAGACGACCGCGCGGGCCGCCATCAGCGGCTCCACGCCCTTGGCGCCCGGCCGGCGCTCGCGCTGGGCCCTGAGCCGGGCCCGCAGCGACAGGGCCGTGGCCAGCAGGACGACCGCGATCACGCCCAGGACGATGGGCGCGGCCAGCGGGACGCCCGGCAGGGTCCCGTACGCGTTCCACAGCCGGGCGCCCGCCCAGGACAGCACCCCGGCGACGACGAAGATCCCCGCCAGGACCGCCGGCCTCAGTTGCTTCACGTGCCCGTTCCCCGCTTTCGCTCTGCGCACCACGTCGTCGGCCTCAGCCAGCCACAGGTTAACGACTACTCGGGGAGGCGGAGTTCCAGGTCCGGCCGCGGCGTCACGCCGGTCAGGCCGATTCCGGACAGGAGGGCCGCGACCGGGCCGTGCCCCGGGATCTGCGCCTCGGCGTCGATGTCGTTCCACGGGGCCAGGACGAAGGCCCGCTGGTGGGCCCGCGGGTGCGGGAGGGTGAGGACCGGGTCGTCGGAGACCACCTCGGCGTACGAGACGATGTCGACGTCGATGGTGCGCGGACCCCAGCGCTCCTCGCGGACGCGGTCGAAGGCCTCCTCGATGGCGTGCCCGCGCTCCAGCAGCGACGACGGCGGCAGCGTGGTCTTCACGCGGACCACCGCGTTGAGGTACGAGGGCTGCGAGCCGGGCTCGACGCCCCACGGCTCGGTCTCGTAGACGGGGGAGACGGCCTTGACCCGCAGGCCGGGGGTGTCGCCGAGGGCGTCGATGGCGCCCTGGAGGGTCTCCAGGCGGTTGCCGAGGTTCGCGCCGAGCGCGATCACGGCCCACTTGGGGTTGGACAGGGTCACATCGGCCGCGTCCACCGTCTCGACGACGGATGCGGGCACCGGCTGGACGGTGGGGTCGCTCTGGGCGTTCAGTCCGTTGTTCACACGCGGCTCCGGGTGATCGTGATGGTCACGTCGTCGAAGGGGACGGTGATGGGGGCGTCCGGTTTGTGGACGACGACCTCCACCTGTGCCACCGCTTCGTGCTTCAGGCACTGCTGGGCGATCCGCTCGGCCAGGGTCTCGATCAGGTCGACGGGTTCTCCCTGGACCACGTCGACGACCTCTTCGGCGACGACCCCGTAGTGCACGGTCTTCGCCAGGTCGTCGTCGGCCGCCGCGGGGCGGGTGTCGATGTGCAGCACGAGGTCGACGATGAAGGTCTGGCCCTCCTCGCGTTCCCGGGGGAAGACGCCGTGGTGCCCGCGAGCCTTGAGGCCGCGCAGCGCGACACGATCCACGCGAATCACTCCTGCTTTCGTAGGTGCTTGCGGTCCGGGACTCCCCGGATCCATGGGCCTGCGCCGAGTGCGGTCGGCGTCGTCCGTCCTCGAATTTACCTGCGAAAGGCCTCGGACCCCGCCGGTGGGGTCAGGCGGAGTCCTCTTCCTCGTCCTCGTCGGACTCCGTCAGGACGGGAGAACCGTGGTGGGACCAGAGCCTCCACCCCTCCGATGTGCGTCGGAACACATTCGTGGCGACGACCAGCTGACCGACCAGCGGGCCGAGCGCGCCGCCCTCCTCGGCGGGGCCGCCGCTGAGGATGTTCTCCGTGCACGTCACCAGTGCGGTGTCACCTATGACGGCGACTTTCGTGTCGGTGAGGAAGAACTGGATGTAGTCGGTGTGGGACATGATCAGCGCGTACGAGCGGAGCACCTCGCCGCGGCCGGAGAGCACCGGCCAGCCCGGGTGCACGCAGGAGATCTCGTCTTCGAGCCAGAGCGCCGACAGTGCGTCGAAGTCCCCCCGCTCCATGGCCTCGTAGAAGGCCGTGTTGACCTCGTCGACGGCTTCGATGTCTGTGCGGCTCACCGTTCCCCTCTCCTGGCTGTACGGGTCCGGCCACCGGCGGGACGGATCACAGGGCCCCTTCCACGGCGCGGGCCACCCGAACCGCGTCGGCCGTGGCCCGTACCTCGTGGACCCGTACGGCCCAGGCGCCCTGATGGGCGGCGATGGCGGAGACGGCGGCGGTGGCGGCGTCGCGCTCGCGGGCCGGCGGCGGCGCGGCGTCCGCCGCGCCGGCCAGCACCCGGCCGAGGAACCGTTTGCGCGACGCGGCGACCAGCAGCGGGAACCCGAGGGCGCGCAGCTCGGGGAGGTGGGCGACCAGGGCCAGGTCGTGCTCGGCGTTCTTGGCGAAGCCGAGTCCGGGGTCGACGAGGAGCCGCTCGGGGGCGATACCGCCGGCCACGACGGCGTCGATGCGGGTGCGCAGCTCGGCGGTGACCTCGGCGAGGACGTCCTCGTAGACGGCGAGGCTGTTCATGCCGTCGCTGAAGCCGCGCCAGTGCATCACCACGAACGGCACCTCGGCGGCGGCGACGGCCGGGATCATGCCGGGGTCGGCGAGTCCGCCGCTGACGTCGTTGACCAGCAGGGCGCCGGCTGCGACGGCCCGGGCGGCGACGGAGGCGCGCATGGTGTCGACGGAGACGGTGACCCCTTCGGAGGCCAGGCCGCGCACCACGGGGACGACGCGGCGCAGCTCCTCCTCCTCGTCGACGCGGGTGGCGCCGGGGCGGGTGGACTCGCCGCCGACGTCGACGAGGTCGGCGCCCTGGGCCACGAGGTCGAGTCCGCGTTTGACGGCGGCGGTGGTGTCGAACCAGCGCCCCCCGTCGGAGAAGGAGTCCGGGGTGACGTTGACGACGCCCATGACCGCGCAGCGGTCCCAGTCCGGCAGGCCTGTGACCCGGCCCCTGCCGACGGCCCCGTGCTCGATGTTCATGGCTCCAGGGTAGGGCCGCCGCCCTGACCGGGCGGTACGCGGGCGCAGGGCCCGGGGCCTGCGTCCGGGCGGGGGCGCGGGCCTGCACCTGGCCGGGGGCGCGGGCCCTCGGCCGGGAAACGCCGGAGCCCGGCCCGCCGGGGTGGCGGGCCGGGCTCCGGGGCGGCGGCCGGGGTCAGGCGACCTGGACCTCGCGGTCCTGCTTCGGCTGCGCCGGGACCGCGGTCGCCACGGGGTTGTGGGCGCAGGTGCGCACCGGCTTGGGACGGCGACGGCTGGCGAACAGCCGGGGCAGGGCCACCGTCACGAAGCCCTCGGCCTGCATCACGGCGAAGCCGATGCGGGGCAGGTCGCTGCTGGTGCGGTAGACCATGAAGCGCGGCTCCCAGCGGGGGCGGAACTTCTCGTTGAACTTGTAGAGCGACTCGATCTGGAACCAGCGCGAGAGGAAGACCAGCAGGCTGCGCCACATGCGCAGGACCGGGCCGGCGCCGATCTTCTCGCCGCGGGCCAGCGCCGCGCGGAACATCGCGAAGTTCAGGGAGACCTTCTCGATGCCCAGGTCGGGCGCCTGCTGCAGGGAGGCGACGATCAGCAGTTCGTTCATGCCGGGGTCGGCGGAGCGGTCGCGGCGCATCATCTCCAGCGACATGCCGTCCTTGCCCCACGGCACGAAGTGCTGGATGGCCTTGAGGTCACCGAAGGGGCTGGGGTCGTTCTCCTCCACGCGGTGCGCGGTGGCGATGAAGCAGTCGCCGTCGCCCTCCTCGCCGACCCGGCCCAGGGCCATGGAGAAGCCGCGCTCGGTGTCGGTGCCGCGCCAGGCGACGGCCGCGCCGCGCACCTGCTCCAGCTCCTCCTCGGTCAGCTCGCTGACACGGCGGACCTTGGTGGTGTAGCCGTTGCGCTCGATGCGCTTCACCATCTGGCGGACGTTGCGCATGGGGCGGCCGGAGAGGGAGAAGTCTTTGACGTCGACGATCGCCTCGTCGCCGAGCTCCAGGGCGTCCAGCCCGGTCTCGCGGGTCCAGACCTCGCCGCCGGTCTCGCTGCAGCCCACGACGGCCGGGGTCCAGGAGTGGGCCTTGGCCTCCTCCATGAACCGCTCGATGGCGCCGGGCCAGGCCTCGACGTCGCCGATGGGGTCGCCGGAGGCGAGCATCACGCCGGAAACGACGCGGTAGGTGACGGCGGCCTTGCCGCTCGGGGAGAAGACGACGGCCTTGTCGCGGCGGAGCGCGAAGTGGCCGAGGGAGTCGCGGCCGCCGTGCTTGGCGAGCAGCTCGCGCAGCTTGGTCTCGTCGTCGGCGGTGAGCCGGGCGGCCGGGTGCTCGGGGCGGAAGGCCAGGTAGATGGTGGTGAGCGCGGTCAGCATGCCGAGGGCGCCGAGGGAGTAGCCCACGGTCCAGGAGACGCGGCCGGAGTAGTCGACGGGTCCCTCGATGCCGAAGAGGCCGTACACGACGTGGCTGATCTGCTCGTAAACACCCGGATGGCCGACGACACGGCCCGGGTGGGAGTTGACGATGACCAGACCGAGCCCGATGGAGCCGGCGCTCATCAGCACGAAGTTGGCGAGCGCCTTCCAGCGGCTGCGCGGGTCCGGCAGGGCCTTGAACTCACCCTGGTGACGGACGATGAGTCCCAGGAGCACCGCCGAGATGACGACGCTGATGACGGAGTGCCGGTACGTGAACTGCGCCACGGCACCGGCCGGGAGCAGCACGACGGCGGCCCGCCAGGCGCGGCGCTTGCGGCGCTTGAGGCCGTGGGCGAGCAGGAGCAGCAGGACGCCCGCGCTGATGGCGAGGGCGGCTGCGAACGGGCCCAGCGAACCGGGCAGCACCTCGGTGACCGCGTGGATCCGGCTGTGCCGGAACCGCGGGAACACGCCCGCCGCGATGTCCAGAAGGCCGACGATCATGACGGCCGTACCTACGAGCCCGGGCACCGACTCCGGTCGGGGCCCGCGGAAGATTCGGCGGACCTGCTTCGGAACCTGTCCCGACTTATCGCCATCTATCCTGCTAGACATCGCTTCCCGTTGCTCCGCGAGAGATCATGTGGCCGAAGGCCGCGACAGCCTCCGGAGTGTGGTGCGTCCACTAGGACGACATCGGGGCCGAGCGGGTTCACTCTTCCGCCGAGAAAAACTAGTCCTGCCATCAGAAAGTCGACTGACTGCTCATGGGTCTCACCAGTAATACGGTTCTGGCGCTGGCCATCATCGCCGGTGTGCTGCTGTTCGCGGCCACGGTGTGGTGGTGGCCCCGGCTCTCGGGCCGCACCTGGCGTGCGCTGCTCGGCCGGGTCGGCCTCCTGCTCGCGACCCAGCTGGCGCTGTTCTCGGCCGTCGGCCTGGCGGCGAACAAGTCCTTCTCCTTCTACGGCTCGTGGGCGGACCTGTTCGGCCAGCAGACTTCTGTCGGCAAGGTCGTGGACCACTCGATGAGCAGCAAGGACATCAAGGTCGTCGACAAGCAGAAGCTCGACGTGCCGGGCGGCGCCCAGCCCCAGGTGGGCGGACAGATCCTGAAGGTTGCCATAACCGGGCAGAAGTCGAAAATAACGAGCCCAGGGTACGTGTGGCTGCCGCCGGAGTACTTCCAGCCGCAGCACAAGGAGCAGAACTTCCCGGCCTCGATCGTGCTGACCGGCTACCCGGGCACCGCCGAGAACCTGATCAAAGGGCTGAACTACCCGATGACGGCCTTCAAGCAGGCCAAGGCGGGCAAGATGAAGCCGATGATCCTGGTGATGCTGCGCCCGACGATCGCACCGCCGCGTGACACCGAGTGCGTGGACATACCGGGCGGCCCCCAGACCGAGACGTTCTTCGGCCAGGACCTGCCGCAGGCCATCCAGGACACCTTCCGGGTCGGCAAGAAGCCGCAGAACATGGGCTTCATCGGCAACTCGACGGGCGGCTACTGCGCCCTGAAGATCGCCGCGCACTACCCGCAGACCTTCGGCGCCGCCGCGGGTCTGTCCGCGTACTACGACGCGGCGAACGACGCGACGACCGGCAACCTGTTCGCGGGCGACGACAAGCTGAAGAAGCGCGCGGACGTCCTGCACAGCATCGAGAACAAGAAGCCGTCCGGCACGTCCTTCCTGGTCACCAGCAGCGAGCAGGGCGAGCCGAACCTGGACGACACCAAGAAGTTCATCAAGCTGGTCAAGGGCCCGGACCGGGTCTCCTCGATCATCCTCGACAGCGGCGGCCACAACTTCAACACCTGGCGCCGCGAGATCCCGCCGATGCTGGTGTGGATGAGCAACCGCATCCAGGCCTGACCCCCGGCGGGACGGCCCGCCAGCATGACCGTGACCGGCCCGAGGAGGCCGGTCACACGTCGTTCCGGGCCCGTGCCGCCGCGCCGTGCCGCCCGGCCGGGCCCTACGTCTCCTGCAACCGCGCCCGGCGCAGCGCCCGGTGGACGCCCTCCGGGGTCAGTACGCCGGCCAGCGCGCCCGTGTCCGGGTCCGTGACCCCGATCCGGCCCGAGTCCTCCTGGAGCAGCGCGGCCAGGGCCTCGCGCAGGCTCGCCCCCAGCGCCACCGTCCCGGCCGCCGCCGGCGCCCCGTCGGCCGCCGTCAGGTCGGCCCGCTCGACGGGGGTGACCGCGAGCCGCTTCAGGCCGCGGTCCGCGCCGACGAAGGAGGCCACGTACTCGGTGGCCGGCGCGCCCAGCACCGCCGCCGGGCGGTCGAACTGCTCGATGGTGCCCTCGCCGTAGACGGCTATGCGGTCGCCGAGCCGGATCGCCTCCTCCAAGTCGTGCGTGACCAGCAGGATCGTCTTGCGCACCGTCTTCTGGAGCGCCAGGAACTCGTTCTGGAGGCGTTCGCGGACCACCGGGTCCACCGCCCCGAACGGCTCGTCCATCAGCAGCACCGGCGGATCGGCCGCCAGCGCGCGGGCGACGCCGACGCGCTGGCGCTGCCCGCCGGACAGCTGCTCCGGGTACCGGCCCCCGTACACGGCCGGGTCCAGCCCCACCAGGTCGAGGAGCTCGGCCGCCCGGGCGCGCGCCTTGGCCTTGGGGGTGCCGACCAGCTGCGGCACGGTCGCGGTGTTCTCCAGCACGGTCTTGTGCGGGAACAGCCCGACCTGCTGGATGACGTACCCGATGCGCCGGCGCAGCTCGACCGGGTCGGCGCTCGCGATGTCCTCGCCACCGAGCAGGATCCGGCCGGAGGTCGGCTCGATGAGCCGGTTGACCATCTTCATCGTGGTCGTCTTGCCGCAGCCGGACGGGCCCACGAGGGTGACCAGTTCGCCTTCCGCCACCTCGAAGGACAGGTCCTCGACGGCCGTCGTCCCGTCGGGGTAGCGCTTGGTCACATGCTCGAATCGGATCACCCGGCCATCCTCCCCCACCCGTGCTCCGGAATTTGTGACGGGAGTATGACCCTCGTGCGAAGGATTCCGGCCATCGTCGGTGCCGGGGGTTAGGGTCGCTCCTGACTGCGCCATTCTCGAATGGATGTACGCGACGACGGTGGGGGGTGAGCGCATGGCCGGGCAGAACTGCCTGGTGGCGAACGACTGGGTCTGCTGGGACTACGTCACGTCCCGCTCCCAGGAGCTCACCGACGCCACGCTCCAGCACGTGTGGATCACCGGCGTCTCGGTGCTTATCGGCCTCGCCGTCTCCCTCCCGCTGGCCCTGCTGGCCCGCCGCGGCCGACGCTGGGCCGCGCCCGTGCTGGGCCTGACCACCCTGCTCTACACCGTTCCCTCGCTCGCCATGTTCTCCCTGCTGCTGCCGCTGTTCGGGCTCTCGGCCGCCCTCGTGGTGACCGGCCTGGTGCTGTACTCGCTGACGATCCTGGTCCGCAATGCGATGGCCGGCCTGGAGGCCGTCCCCGAGGAGGTGCGGGAGGCCGCGCGCGGCATGGGCTACGGCCCGGCGCGGCTGCTGTGGCAGGTCGAACTGCCGCTGGCGCTGCCCGCCCTGCTCGCCGGGGTGCGGATCGCCACCGTGTCCACGGTGGCGCTGACCACCGTCGGCTCCATCGTCGGCAAGGGCGGTCTCGGCAACCTGATCGCCCCGGCGGTCAACAGCTCCTTCAAGGCACAGGTGCTCACCGCGTCCGTGCTGTGCGTCCTGCTCGCGCTGGTGGCGGACCTGCTGCTGCTCGGCGTACAGCGGCTGCTCACACCGTGGACGCGGGCGACGCGGGCACCACGCGCGCCGCGGCTGCGGCCGACGCCGCCCGCGCCCGCTCCGACCACGAAGGGGGTCTGAGCGGATGGACGTCTTGGGACAGGCCTGGGACTGGCTGTCTACCGGGGCCAACTGGTCCGGCGAGAACGGGGTGTGGCACCGGCTCGGCGAGCACGTCTACGTCAGCGGGATCGCCCTCGCCGTCGCCTGCGCGCTGGCCCTCCCGCTCGGCCTGTGGCTCGGCCACATCGGCAGGGGCGGGGCGCTCGCCGTCAACGTCTCCAACATCGGCCGGGCGGTCCCGGTCTTCGCCGTGCTGGCGCTGTTCATGGTCTCGCCCCTGCGCAACGCGGGCTATCTGCCCACCATCGCCGCGCTCGTGCTCTTCGCCGTGCCGCCGCTGCTGACCAACGCGTACGTCGGCATGCGCGAGGTGGACCGCGCGGTGGTGGAGGCCGCCCGGGGCATGGGCATGTCCGGAGGGCAGCTGTTCTGGCGGGTGGAGCTGCCGCTCGCACGGGACCTGGTGATGACGGGGCTGCGCTCGGGCGCCGTCCAGGTCATCGCCACCGCCACGATCGCGGCCATGGTCGGCCAGGGCGGCCTCGGCCGGATCATCACCGCCGGCTTCAACACGTACAACACGCCGCAGGTCTTCGCGGGGGCCCTGCTGGTGGCGGCGTTGGCCCTGCTGGTCGAGGGGGTCCTGGTGGCCGCGGGCCGGCTGTTCCCGCGTCCTGCGGCGCGCTGACCCCGGCGGCGACCGCCGCGCCCGCCCTCCCCTGTCGTTGGTCGTTCCCACTCCCTTGGAGGAGCAACAGATGAGCAAGTCCACGCGTGTCCTCGGCGCCGTACTGGGGGCGGCGGCCCTGACCGTCTCGCTCGCAGCGTGCGGCGGCGACAGCCTGGAGAAGAGCAAGGACTCCGGGGCGGGCGCCTCCGCCCCCTCGGACCCCGGCTCCGGTTCCGGCAAGGGCAAGATCGTGATCGGCGCGGCCGGGTTCACCGAGTCCAGCGTCCTGGCGGAGCTGTACGCGCAGGTGCTGGCGGACGCCGGCTACGGCACGTCGGTCACCACGGTGAACAACCGCGAGCTGTACGAACCCTCGCTGGAGAAGGGCGAGATCGACGTCGTCCCCGAGTACGCGGCCACCCTCGCGGAGTTCCTCAACGCCAAGGTGAACGGGCCGAAGGCGCCCGAGGAGAAGCCGGTCGCGTCGAGCGACGTGGCGGCGACGGTGGCCGGTCTGGACCGGCTGGCCGGCCCGCTCGGCCTGAAGGCGCTCCCGGCGGGCCCGGCGGTCGACCAGAACGCGTTCGCGGTGTCGAAGGAATTCGCGCAGAAGAACAACCTGAAGACCCTTTCCGATCTCGGCAGGTCGGGGCTGAAGGTGAAGATCGCGGCGGGCGACGAATGCACCGTACGGCCCTTCTGCGCACCGGGCTTGAAGAAGACGTACGGAATCGACATTTCCGGTATTGACCCGAAGGGCGTCGGCACCCCGCAGGCCAAGCAGGCGGTCAAGGACGGCGTGGACCAGCTGGTGCTCACCACCACCACGGACGCCACCCTCGACACCTTCGGCCTGGTCCTGCTGGAGGACGACAAGAAGCTCCAGAACGCCGACAACGTCCTGCCGGTGGTCAACGCCAAGGACGCCGGGTCCCCGGAGATCGCGGCCGCCCTCGACAAGCTGACCAAGGTCCTCACGACCACCGACCTCGTCGAGCTGAACAAGCAGGTGGACGCCCGGCGGGAGAAGCCGGCGGACGTCGCGAAGGCCTATCTGAAGGCGAAGGGCCTGACGAAGTAGGAGCAGTTACGGGAGTAGTGGCGGGTTTGATGGAGAAATGACGGGTAACTGCCCGGCCACAGATTGCCGGGCAGTTACCCCACTCGACCCCCACGCCCTGTAAATTTCAGGCCATGCCCCGTGGACGCCACCGCAATCCCGAACCCCTGCACCGGCTGCTCACGCCGACGACCGTGGCCGGAGTCTCCGTCGCCAGTGCGGCCGCGGCCTGGCTGCTCGCGGAACCCGTGCCCCTGCGATTGCTCGTGGCCCTCGCGGCGGGCGCGGGGGTGGCGGGCGCCGTCGTCATGCGCGCCTGGGACCGCGCGGCCGGGCGCCGCGTCGCCGAGCTCGCCCGCGAACGCGTCAAGGACGAGTGGAAGACCGAAGAGCGGATAGCCGAGCTGGAGTCCGACCTCGAAGAGGCCCGGGCCCTGCGCGCCAAGCTCGACGCGAAGCTGCGGGCCAAGCGGGTCGAACTCGCGGGCCTGCGCGGCGAACACGCCGCCCTGCTGCGCCGGTACGCGACCGCCGAGACCGAACGGGCCAGCGCACTGGAGGGCCGCCGGCTGCTCGCCATCGAGGCCTCCGCGGCCCCGGCGGCGGCGAAGGAGCTCCCGCCGGTGTCCGAGGAGCGCACGTCGAGCGGCGCGCCGACCAGCGTCGGCTACGCCCGGGCCCATGCGGCCATGGCGGCCCTCGTCCGCAAGGCGGAGACGCAGCCGGCCCGGCCGAAGATGCTGGAGGGCAAGGGCGCCGGGGCCAGGGCGCTGGAGTCCGGGGCACCGGCCGGTGACCCGCACGCCCGCACGGGCTCCGGCGCGCACGCCCCGGCGGCGGTCCCGGCGCGCCGGCCCGCCGCGGCGGTCGCACCGTACTCGGCCGCGCGCCGCTCGGCGTCCCGCGTCGAGGGCGGTTTCGACTTCTTCGGCACCAAGAACGCCGCCCAGGCCCGCGCGGCGATCGAGTCCGTGCAGAACGAGGACCTGGCCGACGTGGTCGGTGCGGAGGCCCTCGCGGTGCACGAGGCGGAGTCGGCCCAGGCCGGCGCCGAGCAGCCGGCCAAGGAGCAGGGCTTCAAGCCCGTCACCCCCGAACAGCGCGCGGTGGGCCAGGTCATCGACCTGACGGCCCACGACGAGACCGAGCCGATCGACGTCGTCCGGCTGCGCACCGCCATCTCCTGAGGGCCGTCCCCCGGCACCCGCGGCCGGGTCGTGGTCGGGCTCAGAACAGCGGTAGCTGTCCCGGCAGTTCGGACAGGACGAACCCGTCCAGTGTGGGCGCCGACGCCCCGAGCACCACCCGCGCCCGGGATCCCGGGCAGGACACCAGGTCGCCGCGGCCCCGCCCGGCGGGCGGGTCGTGCCGGGCGATCCGGCCGGCGGTCACGGCGCAGTCGCGCCCGCATGCGGGACAGGCCCGTCGGGGGGAGTGGGACATGCCCCAAGTGTGCCTTCCCGCACCGACATCGGCACCGCTCCGCCCTGCCCCGCCTCGCCCCGCACCGCCTCGCCTCGCCCGCGCCGCCCCGCCTCCGGCGTCAGCTCCCGGACGTCCCCACCGGCTCCGCCCGGCCGGCCAGCCACACCGCGTGGGCCGCGCAGACCCGGTCCCACAGCCCCGCCCGGTCCTGCGGCGTCAGATCGTCGAGCTCCCGCTCGAAGAGCCCGCCCACCACCGCCCAGAACTCCCCGGGCGTCTCCAGGACCCGCTCGGTCGTCCCCTTCACCGGGTCGATCCGGCTCAGCACCCGGCCGCGCAGCACGTCGACGCCCTCGGCGTCGCGCCGCAGCAGCGCGAGGGTCCGTACGAAGCCCGAGTCCGGCGCGGTCGACAGCCGCACGTGCGTGGTCTCGAAGTCGGCCGTCGTCGCGGGCGCCGAGAGGATGTTCACCACCGGGCAGGGAGCCGCCTCGTTGACGTACCTCCAGCCGGGCGCGTCCCCCTCCAGCGGGCCCAGCTCGTACGTGAACCCGCCCTGCCGGTGCGTTCCCGCGCGCAGCGGCAGCGGTTCGTACGGGCCGTCGCCGAGCCCGGCGTCGACGAAGTACTCCTCGCCGTCGACCCGGACCGTCAGGGCCAGATGGTCGCCGCTGACGTCGCGGCGGTCTCGGTCCGCCGCGCCGAGGACGCCGCCCGAGTGCCGGGTCACCGCGAAACCGAGGTGCTCCAGGAGCTGCGCGAAGGCGCCGTTGAGGTGGAAGCAGTACCCGCCCCGCCCGGCGGCGAAGCGGCGTACGGACAGCTCGGGGTCGATGCCGGGCGGACGGCCGAGCTGGATGTCGAGGTTCTCGTACGGAATGCGTTCGAGATGGGCGCGCTGGAGCGCGAAGAGGGCCTCAGCGGTGGGCCGCGGCGGCCGCGGGAAGCCGAGCCGCCGGAGGTAGCCGTCGTACGTGCCTGGGGTCATCCCCGCAGCCTAGGCACAAACCCCCGGCGGAATCGCGGGAGTTCCCGCGACTTGTCACTTGTCGATATCGCCCACGACGAAGAACAGCGAGCCCAGGATCGCCACCATGTCCGCGACCAGCTGCCCGGGCAGCAGCACCGACAGCGACTGGATGTTGTTGTACGAGGCGGAGCGCAGCTTCAGCCGGTACGGGGTCTTCTCGCCCTTGGAGACGAGGTAGTAGCCGTTGATGCCGAGCGGGTTCTCGGTCCAGGCGTACGTGGCCCCCTCGGGCGCCTTCAGCACCTTCGGGAGGCGCTGGTTGATCGGCCCGGGCGGCAGCTCGGCCATCCGGTCCAGGCAGGCCACGGCCAGGTCGAGCGCGTTGTGGGTCTGGTCGAGCAGGCACTCGAAGCGGGCCAGGCAGTCGCCCTCGGTGCGCGTGACCACCCTCAGGACGTCCTGGAGCTCCCCGTACGCCAGGTACGGCTCGTCGCGGCGCAGGTCGAAGTCGACGCCGGAGGCCCGGGCGATGGGCCCGGAGACCCCGTACGCGTGCACCGCCCCGGCGGACAGCACGCCCACCCCGCGGGTGCGGCCGCGGAAGATCTCGTTGCCGTGGACCAGCTTGTCGTAGACGTCCATGCGGGTGCGGACGTCGGCGATCGCGGCGCGCGCGCGGCCGAGCCAGCCGGCCGGGAGGTCCTCCTTGAGGCCGCCGACGCGGTTGAACATGTAGTGCATGCGGCCGCCGGAGATCTCCTCCATGACGGCCTGGAGCTCCTCGCGCTCGCGGAACGCATGGAAGATCGGGGTGATCCCGCCCAGTTCCAGGGGGTAGGACCCGAGGAACATCAGGTGGTTCAGCACCCGGTTCAGCTCGGCGAGCAGGGTCCGCATCCACACGGCCCGCTCGGGGACCTCCATGCCGAGCATCCGCTCGACGGCCATGACCACGCCGAGCTCGTTGGAGAACGCGGACAGCCAGTCGTGGCGGTTCGCGAGCATCACGATCTGCCGGTAGTCGCGCGCCTCGAAGAGCTTCTCGGCGCCGCGGTGCATGTAGCCGACGACCGGTTCGGCGCTGAGGATCCGCTCGCCGTCCAGGACGAGCCGCAGGCGCAGCACGCCGTGGGTGGAAGGGTGCTGGGGTCCGATGTTGAGCACCATGTCGGTGCTCTCCGCCGCACCGCCGATGCCGACCGTGGTCTCCGTCATGGCCGCATTGTCGCAGCCCTACTCTGAACCCATGGAAACGGGGACGACGGGTGGGACGAGCCGGCCCGAATGGGTGGGGCTGCCGGGCGGGCTGCTCACCCTGCGGCGGCTGCTGCTGGTGATCTGGACGGTGCCGCTCGCCGCGGGGACGGCGTTGCTGCTGGGGCTGACGGCCGGCCCGGCCTGGGCGGCCGCGGGGGCGTTCTGGCTCGTGCTGCTGGCCTGGGGCTGGGTGTTGCTCGGCCGCAACTGGCGGTCCTGGCGCTACGCCGAGCGCGCGGACGACCTGCTGATCAGTCGCGGGGTGCTGTGGCGGGAGCAGACCGTGGTCCCGTACGGGCGGATGCAGCTGGTCGAGGTGACCTCGGGGCCGCTGGAGCGGCGCTTCGGGCTGGCCTCCGTACAGCTGCACACGGCGGCCGCGGCCTCGGACGCCAAGATCCCGGGGCTGGTCCCGGCCGAGGCGGAGCGGCTGCGGGACCGGCTGACGGAGCTCGGCGAGGCAAGGTCGGCGGGCCTGTGACCGCCGAGTCCGGAGCCGGAGCCGGGGCGACGCCCGGAGCCGGGGCGACAGCCGAATCCGAAGCCGGCACCGGCACCGGTGCCGCGGCCCTGCCGGGCGCCGAGCGGCGGCTGCACCTGCTCACGCCGCTGCGCCGGGCCTGGGTGCCGATCGCCGCGACCGTCGGCGTCGTCGTCAAGCAGGGCGACGAGGTCGAGCAGTGGGTGAGCGCGCTGTCCGTGACCCTGCGGACCCTCGCCCTGGCAGGCCTGGTCGTGGTGTTCGGCGTGTACGGATTCCTGAGCTGGTGGTTCACCCACTACGCGGTGACCGACACGGAGCTGCGCATCCGCAGCGGGCTGTTCTTCCGGCGCACCGCGCACATCCGGCTCGACCGGATCCAGGCGATCGACGTGACCCGGCCGCTGCTGGCCCGGGTGGCCGGGGTCGCCAAGCTGCGGATCGACGTGATCGGCACCGAGGACAAGGACGAGCTGGCCTTCCTGGACGAGCGCGACGCCGTCGCGCTGCGCGCCGAGCTGCTGGCCCGGGCGGCCGGGTTCGCCCCCGCCGAGGCCGTCATGCTCGGCGAGGCGCCGCAGCGGGAGCTGCTGCGCGTGCGGCCCGCCGATCTGGTGGTGTCGCTGCTGCTCACCCTCTCGGCGTGGGCGGCGCTCGCCGCCGGGCTGATCGCCCCCGTCGCCGTGTGGTGGTTCAGCGGCAACCCCTGGGCGACGATCGCGACCCTGCTGCCCATGCTGGGCGGGGTCTGGTCGGGTACGGCCGGCCGTTTCCTCACCGAGTTCGACTGGCGGGTCGCCGAGTCCCCGGACGGGCTGCGCCTCGACCACGGGCTGCTGGACCGGGCCCACGAGACCGTGCCGCCGGGCCGGGTGCAGACCGTCCGGATCGTCGAGCCGCTGCTGTGGCGGCGCCGGGGCTGGGTGCGGGTGGAGCTGGCCGTGGCCGGCTCGAAGAACGGGGTGCTGGTCCCGGTGGCCTCGCGGGCCGCCGCCGAGGCGCTCGTCTCACGGGTGCTGCCCGGCGTGGACCTGGCCGCCCTGGTCTTCGACCGGTCCCCGAAGAGCGGGTCGCGGTGGGTGGTGCCGCTGTGGTGGAGGGGCTACGCCCTGGCCGTCTCCCCGGAGGTGTTCGCCGCCCGCAAGGGGCTGCTGTGCCGCCGTACGGAGATCGTCCCGCACGCCAAGGTGCAGAGCGTCCGGCTCACGCAGGGCCCGTGGGAGCGGGCCCGGGGCGTCGCCGACGTCCACGTGGACACGGGGGCCGACGGCACGGTCACGGCCCGCCTGCGGTCGGCGGACGGGGCCGCCGCCCTGCTGGACGCCCAGGCGGCCCGCTCCCGCACCTCCCGCGCGGACGCCCGCCCGGACCGCTGGATGACCTGACGGGCGGCCGGGCCGGGGCGGGTGCGGGGCCGGTCACGCGCCGCCGGCGCGCACCAGGCCCGTCTCGTACGCGAGGACGACCACCTGGACGCGGTCGCGCAGGTTCAGCTTGGTCAGGATGCGGCCGACGTGCGTCTTCACGGTGGCCTCTGACAGGACCAGGCGGCCGGCGATCTCGCCGTTCGACAGCCCCTGGGCGACCAGCAGCATGACCTCGCGCTCGCGCTCCGTCAGCCGCTCGACCTCCTTGTTCTGCGGCTCCTGCGTGTTCGTCGGCAGCATCGGCGCGAAGCGGTCCAGCAGACGCCGGGTCGTGGACGGGGCCACCACCGCGTCGCCGCTGTGCACCGAGCGGATCGCGGCCAGCAGCTCCGCCGGCGGCACGTCCTTCAGCATGAAACCGCTCGCGCCCGCCTTCAGGCCCGAGAAGGCGTACTCGTCCAGGTCGAACGTGGTCAGGATGATCACGTCGGGGTGCTCGTCCCGCTCGCAGATCCGGCGCGTGGCCTCGACCCCGTCGAGCTTCGGCATGCGGACGTCCATCAGCACCACGTCCACCTTCGTGGACCGCAGCACCTCCAGCGCCTCCAGGCCGTCGCCGGCCTCGGCGACGACCTCCATGTCCGGCTGGGCGGCGAGCACCATCCGGAAACCCGTGCGCAGCAGCACCTGGTCGTCGACCAGCATCACTCGGATGGACATCAGTTACCTCGACCTCGTCGTCATTTCTTCTTGAGCGGGAGCAGTGCGCTGATCCGGAAGCCGCCGCCCGGACGCGGGCCCGCGTCCAGGGTTCCGCCGACCATGCCGATCCGCTCGCGCATGCCGATCAGCCCGTGCCCGGCGCCGTCGGCGCCGCCGTCCTCGTACAGCTCGTGGGCCGCGCCCCGGCCGTCGTCCTCGACCAGCAGGCCGAGCCCGTCGTCGAAGTAGACCAGCCGGACGCTCGCCGTGGCGTCCGGACCGCCGTGCTTGCGGGTGTTCGTCAGGGCTTCCTGAACGATCCGGTACGCGGTGAGCTCGACGCCGCTGGGCAGCCGGCGCGGTGCCCCCTCGACCGCGAAGTCCACCGCGAGACCGGCCGCCCGTACCTGCTCGACCAGGACCTCGATCTGCTCGACGTCCGGCTGGGGCACGTAGTCCTCGGCCTCCTGGGGCTCGCCGGTGCGCAGGACGCCGAGCAGCCGGCGCATCTCGGCCAGGGCTTGGCGGCCGGTTCCGGAGATGGTCTGCAGGGCCTCCTTGGCCTGGTCCGGAGCCACGTCCATGACGTACGCGGCGCCGTCCGCCTGGACGACCATCACGGAGACGTTGTGCGCGACGACGTCGTGCAGCTCGCGGGCGATCCGGGCGCGCTCGGCGGCGACGGCCACCTGGGCCTGGGCCACGCGCTCCTTCTCCAGGCGCTGGTTGCGCTCGACGAGCTGGGCGTAGTAGGCCCGGCGGGTGCGCAGGGAGTCGCCGAGCACCCAGGCGAGGGCGAACGGGACGACCGCGAAGAGCATGAAGAAGAGGTTGTCGCGGAAGTCTCCCTTGTCCACCGTGAAGCGCAGCGCGTAGAGCGGGGAGGCGGTGAGCCCGATGGCCAGCGCGATGCGGGACATCCGCCGGGAGACGTCGGCCGACGCCGCGACCGTGTACAGGATGATCAGCATCGCGAGGTCGGAGTTGATGGCCTCGGTGTGGGTGATCAGCTTGTAGACGCCGGTGCCGACGGCGAGCCAGAACATCGGCACCGTCCACGTGCGGCGCAGGGCCACGACGACGCCCATGGCGAGCACCGAGGGGACGGCGATCAGGCGCGCGGTGGTGCTGTTGAAACTGTCTTCGGCGACTTGCAGCAGCCCGAGTCCGACCAGGAGGACAGCCCAGAAGCTGTCGACGCCCGTCGGGTGTCTGCGGAGGAAGTCGTAGAGGCGCTGCACGTAACCCAGAGTAGGCAACGGAGATAGGTGCTGGAGTCAACCACAGGTGCGATCCGTGCGCCGGGGGCGTACTCCCCAAGGTGGAGGGCGAGCTTAACCTTTCGGGGATGAGGACTCAGGGAGAAGTCGCGGACACGGTTCCGGTTCCGGTCCGGTGGCGAGCGGCGATGGAGGCCGCGCTGTACGGACCCGGCGGGTTCTACGTGCGGCCGGGCGGACCGGGGCCCGCCGGGCATTTCCGCACCTCCGTGCACGCCTCGGCGCTGTACGCGGGAGCCGTGGCCCGGCTGCTGCGCTGGGTCGACGCGGAGCTCGGCCGGCCGCGGGAGCTGGACCTGGTCGACGTCGGGGCCGGGCGCGGAGAGCTGCTGACCGGGGTGCTGGCCGCGCTCCCGGAGCAGGACGCGGCGCGGGTGCGGCCGTACGCGGTGGAGCGGGCGGCGCGGCCGGACGGGCTCGATCCGCGCATCCGGTGGGTCGCCGAGCCGCCCGAGGGGACCACGGGGCTGCTGTTCGCCAACGAGTGGCTGGACAACGTGCCCCTGGAGATCGCGGAGGACGGCCGCTACGTGCTGGTCGCCCCGGACGGTACGGAGAGCCCCGGGCCGGTGGTGGACGGCCCGGACCGGGCCTGGCTGGAGCGGTGGTGGCCCGGGGCCGGCCGCGCCGAGATCGGGCGGGCCCGGGACGAGGCCTGGGCCGCGGCCGTGCGCTCGGTGTCGAGGGGCCTGGCGGTGGCCGTGGACTACGCCCACACCCGGGACGCCAGGCCCCCGTACGGCACCCTGACCGGGTTCCGGGGCGGCCGCGAGGTGGCACCCGTCCCGGACGGGAGCTGCGACGTGACCGCCCACGTGGCGCTGGACGCGTGCGCGGGGCCCGGGGCGGTGCTGGTGTCGCAGCGGGAGGCGCTGGACCGGCTCGGTGTCGCGGGGACCCGCCCCCCGCTGGCCATGGCGTCGGCGGACCCCGCGGCCTACGTCCGGGCACTGGCCTCGGCCGGCGAGGCGGCGGAACTCACCGCGCGCGGCGGCCTCGGCGACTTCGGCTGGCTGGTCCAGCCGGTCGGCGTGCGTTCCTGGCCGGCCTGACCGGCCCCGCTGCGGGTGCCGGCTCGGCCCCCGCAGCGGCGCCCGGACTACTGGGCGAGCTCGTGGTCGTGGCCCGGGCGCAGTCCGCCCCCCGTGCCGGCGCCCGACGTCGGCTTCGAGGCGACCGGCCGTGACAGCGGGGCCAGGTCGAACGCGTAGTGGCCGACCGCGTTCGCGATGACGTCGACGTTGATGTCGAGCGCCCGCTGGTCGATGTTGGTGATGTCGTCGCCCTTGCCGTGGTAGTTCACGTCGTACGCGACACCGGCCTGACCGCCGAACTTCGCCGCCTGCGCCGCCGTCTTGATGCCCTCGGCGCCCGTGTCCGTACCGCCCGACGGGATGCCCGCCTCGATGAACGGGCCGTAGTCCGAGCGGCCCGTGAAGTCCGAGCCCTCGTGCGGGATGTTCTGCGCGTCGAGGAAGTCGGTGATGCCCTTCTCCAGCTGCGCCGAGCCCTCCGGGCCGGGGCCCGAGCCGACGTGGTCGGAGTCGTCGCCGTCGTAGACGAAGTACGCCGCGTTCGGCGAGGCGATCATGTCGAAGTTCAAGTACAGCTTGATCTGCTTCTTCTGGGCGTCCGTCAGCCCGTTCACGTACGCCTCGGAGCCCAGCAGGCCGAACTCCTCGGCCGACCACCACGCGAACCTGACCTTGTTCTTGATCTTGTTCTGGCTGCTCGCCAGACGCTGCGCGACCTGGAGGATGCCGGCCGATCCGGACCCGTTGTCGTTGATGCCGGGGCCCGCCGACACCGAGTCGAGGTGGGCGCCGAGGAAGACGGTGTTGTCCTCGTCCCCGCCCCGGGTCTCCGCGACGACGTTGTACGTCTTGCGGTTCTCCCTGAACTCGCGGATGTCGAGGGTGACCTCGACCGGGCCGGCCGCCGCCTCGGCGGCCAGCCGTTCGCCCTCGGCCCGGGTGACGCCGCCGGTGGGGACCTTGCCCGCGTCCGCCGCGCCCAGGGTCCCGTTGAGGGCGCCCTCGGTGTTGTTGTAGATGACCGCGCCGACCGCGCCGGCCGCCGCCGCATTGGCCTGCTTGACCGCGAAGGTGCAGCCGCCGCGCTTGACCAGCGCGATCTTCCCCGTGAAGGCGCCCGCGGCGAAGTCGCCCGGCTCGCAGCCGTTGGTACCGTCCGCGTCCACGGGGGCGACGGCGAGCGGCGCCGTGACGCCGCCCTCCGGGCCGCTCGCCGTGTACGTCATCAGCTTGATCGGCACGTCGCGGCCGCCCGCGCCGCCCACCTTCAGCGTCTCCGCGATCGTCTCGACGTACACGAAGTCGAACTCGTTCTTCGAGACCTCGTAGCCGGCCGCCCGCATCACGGCCTCGACGTACTGCGCGGACTGCACGTGGCCCTTGGAACCGGCCACGCGCGTGCCCTTGTTGTAGTCCGCGATGGCCTGGAAGACCTTCAGGTGGTTGTAGGCACCTTTGCCGGTCGAGTCCTTGACCAGCTTCCTGGCCAGTGCGTCGCCCCGGGCGGCATCGCTCTGCGGGCTGCCGGTGGCACCGGCCGGCCCGGCGAGCACCAGCGGGGAGACGAGGGCCGCGGCGGCCAGGACGGCGGTTGCTGCGGCTATACGACGTGAGGGCATGAAGATCCTTCCACGACAAGTACGGGCAGACGGGCACACGGACGGACGGAAGAGGTGCACGGTGCGTGGGGGAGCGGTGGACGCACGGTATAGACCATGAGGCCGGTCTGGCCAGAGGTTCCACTGAATTCCGGTGGGCGACTTCCGCATATCGGTGCCGTCAGCGCAGGATGCCCTCGATGAACTCCGAGCCGATCCGGGCCACCACGCCCAGATCCAACTGGTGCTGGACGTAACGTCCTCGGCGCCAGGTGCGCAGCAGGCCGGCCTTCTTCAGCGCCGACAGGTGCCGCGAGACCTCCGGCGCCGTGATGCCGTGTACGGTCGCCAGCTCACTCGTCGTGTACGGGGCCCGGGCCAGGCTCCGGCACAGCATCATCCGCATCGGATGGGCCAGCGCCACCATCCGCCGCTGGAGCAGCTCCACCGAGCCCGGCTCGGGCAGTTCGGGGGAGCGCAGCGGATAGTGGACCACCGGCATCCAGCCGGGCGCGTGCAGCACCAGCAGGTGGGGCCAGCCGAAGTTCGTCGGAACGAACACCAGGCCGGGGCCTATCTCCGGATCGGTCGCCGTGGCCGAGCCGTGGACCATCTTGTCGACGGTGATGGTGGTGGCGGCCTGGTCGACGCTCAGCGCCGTCGACACCTCGTGCAGCGTCGTCGCCAGCCCCCTGCGGCGCAGCAGCTCGGTCTTGTGCCGGGCGTCGGCGCTCTGCTGCGGCTCGATCCGCCGCCAGGTCTCCGCGAAGAACGCCTCGTCGCAGTCCTCCAGCATGCGCCGCAGCCACACCCGCACCGAGGCCGTGTCGTCCAGCAGCCGCAGCGAGAAGTCCAGCTGGCGCGGGCCGCGGGCGGCGGCGGTCTCCAGCGCCTTGGCCCGGGCCTGCGGGTTCGTCAGCGGAGAGGGCCCGCCGCCCTCGTTGTACAGAGCCAGCCAGCAGTGCTCCAGGGCGGCCATCACGAACCGCTCGTCGTCGATCCGGTCGAGTACGTCGAGCTCCTCGGCCAGCGTCGCGGCGGGCAGGCCGGTGCCGCCGGGGACGCCCGCGAAAGCCATGAAGATGTCGGAGAACGAGCTGCGCCACATGAACTCGCCCTCCAGCAGCCGGTCCGCGAGGCAGGGGTCCAGCGCGGCCGAGGTGGCCGCGGTCCAGGAGGCGAGGCCCGGGTGGTGAGCGGGCTGGGACAGGGCGTGCAGCGCCATGCAGAGCTCGGAGAGCGCAGAGGGTGCGAAACGGATGCGCTCCGCGGGGAGCCCGGCGATGTCGATGGTGACGCTCATCGGCCCATTCTGACCTGCCGGAGGGCTGTGACCAGGCCTGACACGGATCGATTGACGAGGAGCGTCAATCGTCGTGCGGGGTGGCCCGAGCGGGTCCAGGGTGGAGGGATGACAGCGATCGAGCAGTACCTCGTCGACACCTGGCGCGCCTCGCAGCAGGGCACCCCGATGCCCCCGCCGCCGGGCCGGGACGACATCGCCGTGCTGCGCGCGGCCCGTACGTACGCGCAGTTCCAGGCCGTCCTCGACGGAAAGGGCGCCCGGCACCCCTGGTGGGCGGCCCTGCGCAGGCTGGCCGCGGGAGGCCGCCGGCACGCGGCCGGAGGAACCTGATGCCGGCCGGTCAGCGGTCCTCGGGGTGGAAGTCGATCTCGTACGCGATCTCGGAGCGGCGGTCGGCGACCACGATGTCGGCGGTCTCCACCGCCCGCCCGTCCGTGGCGTAGTACGTCCGCTCGATCTCGGTGATCAGGTCGCCCACGCTGATGCCGAGCAGATTGGCCTGCCGTTGGTTCGCCCGCGCCGGGCGGGGGACCTCCAGCGCCGAGGCGACGAGCACACCGATCGAGCGCATCCGTTCGATGACCCCGGCCCCCTTGAACGGGCCCGCCTCCGGCAGGACGACCGGAGTGCCGTCCGTGACCGCCATCGGCTCCCAGGACTCGCAGATCTCCACCGGCCGGCCCTCGGCCAGGAACTCGTACGTGGTGAGCACGCACGGGTCGCCCGGCGGGACGGCGAGCCGTTCGGCGATCCGCTCGGGTGCCGGTGTACGGGCCGTGGAGTGCGCCTCCCACGTCAGGCCCGAACCGCCGGGTCCGGCCCGGCGGCGCCGCCGGGAGCGGACCATGCGCAGCCGCTCGCGCGGCTCGCACACGTAGGTGCCCGAGCCGGCCCGGCCCTCCAGGAGCCCCTCGATGATCAACAGCTCCAGCGCCCGCTGCGTGACGCTCTGCCCGACGCCGTACTCCCCGGCGAACCGGGCCCGCGACGGCAGCTTGGCGCCGACGGGCCACTCCTCGGCCCGGATCCGGGCGCGCAGCGAGTCCGCCACCTTCAAGTACGCCGTATCACGGGCCATATGAGCCGTCCTGTGCCGGTCGACGAGTTGGGCTCAAGCTAATTCATCAAGTCGAACCCGAGTCTTCAGAACGGCGCGGAGTGAAAGGGGCGGGGCCGCAGCCGCGGCGCGGCTGCGGCCCCGGCCGGGCTCAGTCGAAGTTCGGCGCGTTGCGCTCGTAGACCAGCCGCAGCCCGATCAGCGTCAGCCACGGCTCGTGGTCGTCGATGACCGAGGCCTCGCCGAGGACGATCGGGGCGAGCCCGCCCGTCGCGATGACCCGTACGTCCTCCGGCGCACCGCCCGGACCGGCCAGCTCGCGGGCCATCCGGTTCACGATCCCGTCGACCTGGCCCGCGAAGCCGTAGACCACGCCCGACTGCATCGCCTCGACGGTGGACTTGCCGATCACGTTGCGCGGCCGCGCCAGCTCGATCTTGCGCAGCTGCGCGCCCCGTACGCCGAGGGCCTCCATCGAGATCTCGATGCCAGGGGAGATCACCCCGCCCACGTACTCGCCCTTCGCGGACACCGCGTCGAACGTGGTCGCCGTACCGAAGTCGACCACGATCGCCGGACCGCCGTAGAGCTCGACGGCGGCGACCGCGTTGATGATGCGGTCCGCGCCGACCTCCTTGGGGTTGTCCATCAGGATCGGCACGCCCGTCTTGATGCCGGGCTCCACGAGCACCGCGGGGACGTCGCCGTAGTAGCGGCGGGTCACCTCGCGCAGCTCGTGCAGCACCGACGGGACGGTCGAGCAGATCGCGATGCCGTGGATGCCGTCGCCCAACTCGCTGCCGAGCATCGGGTGCATGCCCATCAGGCCCTGCATCAGCACGGCCATCTCGTCGGCCGTGCGGCGCGGGTCGGTCGAGATGCGCCAGTGCTCGACGATCTCGTCACCGTCGAACAGGCCGAGCACGGTGTGGGTGTTGCCGACGTCGATGGTCAGCAGCATTACCGCTCCTCGCGCAGGTCCAGCCCGATGTCCATGATCGGGGAGGAGTGCGTGAGCCCGCCGACCGCCAGGTAGTCCACGCCCGTCTGCGCGTACGCGCGGGCGTTGGCCAGCGTGAGGCGGCCCGAGGACTCCAGCACCGCGCGGCCGGCGACCAGGGCCACCGCCTCCTCGGTCTCGATCGGCGTGAAGTTGTCCAGCAGGATCAGGTCCGCGCCCGCGTCCAGGGCCTCGCGGACCTGGTGCAGGGTGTCGACCTCGACCTCGATCGGCAGATCGGGGAACTGCTCGCGGACGGCCTTGAACGCCTCCGCGACACCGCCCGCCGCGATCACGTGGTTGTCCTTCACCAGCGCCGCGTCCGACAGCGACATCCGGTGGTTGACGCCGCCGCCGCAGCGCACCGCGTACTTCTCCAGGGAGCGCAGGCCCGGCGTGGTCTTGCGGGTGTCGCGGACCTTCGCCTTGGTGCCCTCCAGCTCGTCGGCCCAGCTGCGGGTCGCCGTCGCGATGCCCGACATCAGGCAGAGCAGGTTCAGCGCGCTGCGCTCACCGGTCAGCAGGTCCCGGGTGCGGGCCCTGACCGTCAGCAGCACCTGGCCGGGCTGCACCCGGTCGCCGTCCTCGACGTGCCGCTCGACCTCGAACTCGTCCTCGCAGACGACGGACAGGACGGCCTCGGCGACGCGCAGCCCGGCGACCGTGCCCGCCTCGCGGGCGGTGAAGTCGGCGTGCGCGACGGCGTCCTCGGGGACGGTCGCCACGGTGGTCACGTCGACCCCGCCGTCCAGGTCCTCGGAGATCGCCATGTGGGCGATGTCCTCGACCTCGATCGGGTCCAGACCCGCGTCGGCCAGCAGCTGGGCCAGCGCCGGGTCCAGCCCCGACTCCTCGCCGTCGCCGCAGCCGCAGCCGTCGCCGCAGCCGCCCGCGGACTCGTCGAGGAGCTGCAGCTCCGCGTGCTCGTGCTCGTGGTCGTGCGTTTCGGGGGTGCTCACGATGACTGCTCCTGGCTCAGGGGGTGCTGTACGGACGGAAAGCCCGCGGAGTCGGTGGGGGTGACGACCAGGGCCCGCTTCTCGGTGGCGGACAGCCGGACGACGAGGTGGCGGCGCCAGGCGGCGTCGTCCCGGTCGGGGTGGTCCTCGCGCCAGTGGCAGCCGCGGGTCTCCTCGCGGCGCAGGGCGGCGGCGACCAGCACGCGGGCCACGCACAGCAGGTTCGTGGCCTCCCAGGTCTCGGTGCCGGGCACGGCGGTCTTGCCGTCCGTCTCCAGCGCCGTGAGGGCGGTCGCGTACAGGTCCTCCAGGGCGGCGGCCGCCGTGCGCAGGGACTCGGCCGAGCGGAGCACGCCCGCGCCCTCCGTCATGATGCGCTGGATCTCGTACCGCGCCCCGGCGGGCTGGAGCGGACCGGTCGCGGGGACCGGGATGCCCGGGCCGCTGCCGGCGGGCGCTGCGCCCGCGATGTCGGCGGCGATCCGCTCGGCGAAGACGAGCCCCTCCAGCAGGGAGTTGGAGGCGAGCCGGTTCGCGCCGTGCACACCGGTGCAGGCGACCTCACCGCACGCGTACAGGCCGGGCACGGTGGTCCGGCCGTGCAGGTCGGTCCGCACACCGCCCGAGGCGTAGTGCGCGGCGGGCGCGACCGGGATCGGCTCGGTCACCGGGTCGATGCCGTGCGCACGGCAGGCGGCCAGGATCGTCGGGAAGCGCTGCTCCCACATCTGCGCGCCGAAGTGCCGGGCGTCCAGGTACATGTGCTGCGCGCCCTGCTCCAGCATGCGGCGCGTGATGCCCTTGGCGACGATGTCGCGCGGGGCCAGCTCGGCCAGCTCGTGCTGCCCCTGCATGAAGCGGACGCCGTCCCCGTCGACCAGGTACGCGCCCTCGCCGCGGACCGCCTCCGACACCAGCGGCTGCTGGCCCTCGGCGTCCGGACCCAGGAACAGCACGGTCGGGTGGAACTGGACGAACTCCAGGTCGGAGACCTCGGCCCCGGCCCGCAGCGCCAGCGCCACCCCGTCGCCGGTGGACACCGACGGGTTCGTGGTGGCCGAGAAGACCTGGCCCATTCCACCGGTCGCCAGGATCACGGCGGGCGCGTGGACGGCGCCGACGCCGTCGTGCTGGCCCTCGCCCATGACGTGCAGGGTGACGCCGGCCGTACGGCCCTCGGCGTCCTGGAGCAGGTCCAGTACGAGGGCGTTCTCGACGGTCTCTATGCCGGCCGCGTGCACGGCCTCGACCAGCGCGCGGGAGATCTCGGCGCCGGTGGCGTCGCCGCCCGCGTGCGCGATCCGGCGGCGGTGGTGGCCGCCCTCGCGGGTCAGCTCGATCTCGCCGGTCTCGGCGGAGGTGTCGAACACGGCGCCGGTGGCCATGAGCCGGCGCACGGCGTCCGGCCCCTCGGTGACGAGCAGCCGGACGGCGTCCTCGTCGCACAGCCCGGCGCCCGCGACCAGCGTGTCGTCGAGGTGCTGCCCCGGGGTGTCGCCCTCACCGAGGGCCGCGGCGATCCCGCCCTGCGCCCAGCGCGTGGAACCGTCGTCGAGGCGGGCCTTGGTGACCACGACCGTACGGCGGCCCGCGGCGGCGCAGCGCAGTGCGGCGGTCAGGCCGGCGACGCCGGAGCCGACGACCACGACGTCGGCGTCGACGGCCCAGCCGGGGGCGGGGGCGTGCAGCCGTATGCCGGTACCGGCGGTGCCTGTGCCTGGGGTGCTCACGTGTGTGCTCCGAACTCCAATGGAATGTTGTCGATCAGCCGCGTCGTCCCCACCTTCGCGGCGACGGCCAGCACGGCCTGCCCGGTGAAGTCGGGGCCGACGTCGGTGAAGTCCTGCGGGTCCACCAGCGCCAGGTAGTCCAGCACCAGCGGCGGGTCGTGCCGGGCCGCCTCCTCCAGGACGTGCCGGGCGGCGGCCCGTACGGCGTCCGGCAGGCCCGTGCCCGCGGCGGACACGGCGTGCGCGTCGGCGGCGCAGCGGATCTCGCCGAGCCGCGCCAGGGCGGTGGCCCGCTCGTCGCTGGCCGGGGCGGCCTCGGCACGGGCCCGCAGCGCGGCCTGCGCGGCGAGCCGGTCCTGCCCGGCGAACAGGGCGCGGGACAGGGACAGGGCCGTGCGGCGCTCCTGCGCCGACAGGTACCGGTTGCGGGACGACAGCGCGAGCCCGTCCTCCTCGCGGACGGTCGGCACGCCGACCACCTTCGCGGGGAAGTTCAGGTCGGTGACCATCCGCCGGATCAGCGCCAGTTGCTGCGCGTCCTTCTGGCCGAAGAGGGCCAGGTCGGGCCGGGTGAGGTGGAGCAGCTTGGCGACGACGGTCAGCATGCCGTCGAAGTGGCCGGGCCGGGTGGCCCCTTCGAGGCGCTCGCCCATCGGGCCGGCGCTGACCCGCACCTGCGGGGCGCCGCCGGGGTAGACCTCGTCGACCGCCGGGGCGAACACCGCGTCGGCGCCGGCCGCCCGGGCGATCTCCAGGTCGGCGTCGAGGGTGCGGGGGTAGCGGTCCAGGTCCTCGTTCGCCCCGAACTGCAGCGGGTTCACGAAGACGGTGACCACGACCTGGCCGGCGGGCCCGGCCTGTTCGCGGGCTGTGCGGATCAAGGTGGCGTGTCCCTCGTGGAGGGCGCCCATGGTCATCACGACGGCCCGCGGGCCCTCGGCGGTCCGCGGGAGCTTGTACAGCTCCTCCGCGGTGTCGATCAGCAGCAGGTCGTGGTTCACCGGCCGTCGTCCCCTTCGGTGCCGTTGACGTGGTCCGCGCCGTCGGCGAGCACCCCGAGCAGGTCCTCGGCGAGCTCGGGCTTCAGGAGGCCGTGCGCGAGGGCCCGGTCGGCGGTGGTGCGGGCCATCGCCAGGTACCCGGCGACCGTGCCGGGGGCGTGCTTGCGCAGCTCCGACACGTGCGCGGCGACGGTCCCGGCGTCACCGCGGGCCACCGGGCCGGTCAGCGCGGCATCCCCGGAGCGCAGGGCGTTGTCGAGGGCCGCGCCGAGCAGCGGGCCGAGCATCCGGTCGGGGTGCCCGACCCCGGCCTTGTGCAGCAGCTCCATGGCCTGGGCGACCAGGGTGACCAGGTGGTTCGCGCCGAGGGCGAGGGCCGCGTGGTAGAGCGGACGGTTCTCCTCCGCGATCCACTCGGGCTCCCCGCCCATCTCGATCACCAGCGCCTCGGCCGCGAGCCGCAGCTCCTCGGGGGCCGTGACGCCGAACGAGCAGCCGGTGAGCCGCTGCACGTCGACCTCGGTGCCGGTGAAGGTCATCGCCGGGTGCAGGGCCAGCGGCAGCGCGCCCGCACGCCGCGCCGGGTCCAGCACGCCGGTCCCGTACCGCCCGGACGTGTGGACGAGGAGCTGGCCGGGCCGGACCGCGCCGGTCTCGGCGAGCCCCTCGACGAGCGACGGCAGCGCGTCGTCGGGCACGGTCAGCAGCACCAGGTCGGCCAGCTCCAGCACCTGCGCGGGCGGTACGAGCGGTACGTCGGGCAGCAGCCGCGCCGCGCGCCGGCGGGAGGCGTCGGAGACGCCGGAGACGGCGACCGGCCGGTGTCCGGCCTGCTGGAGTGCGCGGGCCAGCGCGGGGCCGACCCGGCCGGCGCCGACGACGCCGACGGTGAGCCGGGCCGGGCGCGGTTGCTGGGATGAATTCACGCGGGGAGGGCCTTCCGTTCCAGTCCGCGGGGGGTACCGGACGATACGCCGCCATGCTAGCCCCTGGGCGTGTTGGCCGGTCGGCGATGATCGGGGGCATGACTGGTGACGACGATCTGACGAAGCGGCTGGTGGCGGCGGGGCGGAACGCCGAGCGGATGCTCGGCGGCAGCCTGCGGGAGGCGACGGTCGGCGAGCTGCTGTCCGGTCTGGAGGTGCCGGATCCCGACGAGCCGGCCGACGTGTACGGGGACGGCGTGGTGACCCGGCTGGAGCGGCGGGTGGCCGAGCTGCTGGGCACCGAGGACGCGGCGTTCTTCCCGACGGGGACGATGGCCCAGCAGATCGCGCTGCGCTGCTGGGCGGGACGCACCGGGAACCCGGTCGTCGCACTGCACCCGATGAGCCATCCCGAGCTGTGGGAGGGCGGTGCGCTGTCGCTGGTCTCCGGCCTGCGGACGGTGCACCCGACGACGGACCCGCGCCAGCCCACGGCCGAGGAGGTCGCGGACCTGGCCGAGCCCTTCGGCACGCTGGCGCTGGAGCTCCCGCTGCGCGACGCGGGCTTCCTCCTGCCCACCTGGGAGGAGCTGGAGGCCCTGGTCGACGCGGCCCGCGACCGGGACGCGGTGGTCCACTTCGACGGGGCCCGGCTGTGGGAGTCGACGGTGCACTTCGGACGGTCGCTGCCGGAGATCGCCGGACTCGCGGACTCCGTGTACGTGTCCTTCTACAAGTCCCTCGGAGGCCTGAGCGGCGCGGCCCTGGCGGGCTCCTCGTCGCTCGTCGCGGAGGCGAAGGTCTGGCGCCACCGGTACGGCGGCCAGGTCTTCCGCCAGTTCCCGCAGGCCCTGTCGGCGCTGGCCGGCCTGGACCGGGAGCTGCCGCGCCTGCCGTCGTACGTGGACCGGGCGCGCGAGGTGGCGGCGGCGCTGGCCGGGGCGCTGGCCGACGGCACCGTCCCCTGGTTCCGGATCAACCCGGAGGTCCCGCACACGCATCAGTTCCAGGTGTGGCTGCCGTACGGGGCCGACCGGCTGACGGAGGCGGGGGTCCGCCTGGCGGAGGAGACGGGCACGGTCCTGTTCCGGAGGTGGTCCCCGACGGCGGTTCCGGGTGTGTCGATGACGGAGGTCCAGATCACCGGGCCCGGTCTCCTGTGGACCACCGAGGACGTTCACGAGGCCACGAAGGCCTTCACGGCCCGCATCTGACGACGGGGCCGCCCCGCCCTTCCGGGCCCCCGCCCCGGCCGTCCCCGGCCCACCTCGGCCTTCCCGGGGGCGGGGCCGGGGTGGGTGGGGGCGGGGCCCCGGAACGGCGTCGCGGATGCACAAACGGTCCCGTCAGTGCAACGACGACGCACCGAATTCCGCCGAAGTCATGGGTCAGGCGCCCCCGCGGAGTTACCGTCCCTTCCACGGGAAGCAACGGAGCCGTCCCCCGAGGAGAGACACCATGACCGCTCACCCCGCCTGGCAGAAGTCGACGTACTGCGGCGAAGGAGACGCCTGCGTCTACGTCTCCGCGGCCCCCGGACACCTCGTCCGCGTCGCCGACCGGGCCGACCCGGCGCACCTGGTACTGGCCACGACCCAGGCGGCCTGGGCCGACTTCCTTGACGCCGTCAAGGCACTGGGGTAGGGCCGGCCCCGGCCCTACCGGCTCGGCTGACGCGCCCGAAATCACGCCCCTCAGGGGATTTTGTCCGATTAGCGCGTATCTTCGGCCCATGCCCACGCCCTACGGATCCCGCGGCGGCATGGCGTTCAGCGCCGCCGAGCTGCACGTGCTCAGGCGAACGCTCGCCCACGCCCTCCAGTCCTCCACGGCCCCCCTCACGACCTCCGAGGTCCGGGACTGCCTGCGCCTCGCGCAGTCGGTGGACGACGCGGTCCAGGAGGCGGGGCGGCTCAGAGAGTTCCTCCTCGCCGACCTCGCCCGCTACCGCGGCGCCCTGCCCGGCAGCCTCGCCGGCTACCTGGAGCTGCTCCAGGACGCCCTGGCGGCGGGGTACGAGCCCGCGCCCGACGACCTCGCCGCGCTGCGGGCCCTGCGGGCCAACCCGGTCGCGGCGGCCCTGCTGGAACGCTGCCGGGGCATCGCCGAGCGCTCCGTACGGCGGCGGTTCTCCGCGGCGCCGGCGCCCCGGACGCGCCTGCTCGCCCTGACCGGCGGCAGGGACGCGGGGGGCGCGGCGCACCCGAACGACGCGGAGGGCGGGACCGAGGCCGGGAAGGGCGACAAGGACGGCAAGGGCGACAAGGGCGGCAAGGAGGAGCCCGCGCGCCCCGCGCCCGCCCCCAAGGAGCCGAAGGGCCCCGGGCGGCCCGCCGAACGTCCGTCCGAGCGGCCCATTCCGACGCCCGGCGAGGTGTTCCCGCCGCGCCGCAAGCCCTCCCCGCCCCCGGCGGCCGGGCTCGCCGCCGGGTAGCTACGCTGGGGGCATGGACTACGTTTCCGCGCTCGTGCCCCCCGTAGTGATGGCCGGCTTCTTCATCGCACTCGTCGTGACGATCGTGAAGAGCCAGGGCGGCGCCAACAAGGCGAAGGAAGACGCGGCGGTCGACGCCGTGATCGCCCGCGCCGAGGCCGCCCGGCAGGCACAGCCCGGCAAGTAGCCGGCAGCAAGGAGCCGGCATCCGGACGGCGCGCAGCCGTCCCCCGGCGCAGACCGGACCGGGGGTTCCCGCGACTTCATCCGGGGCGCCCCCGGGATTTTGTGGCGCGTTGCCTCCCGAATGGCCGGGCAATTCCACACATTCCGCACTATCGTGCTGTTGTGCCTCGCCCCTTGGGAGAACTCGAAGACGCGGTCATGACGCGGGTGTGGCAGTGGAACCGCCCGGTCACTGTTCGTGAAGTACTGGAGGACCTCCAGCAGGAACGGTCCATCGCGTACACCACGGTCATGACGGTTATGGACAATCTCCATCAGAAGGGCTGGGTCCGCCGGGAAGCCGAAGGCCGCGCCTATCGATATACGGCGGTCTCCACCCGTGCCGCGTACTCGGCCGCACTGATGAACGAAGCGTGGTCGACGAGCGACAACCCCGCGGCCGCCCTCGTGGCCTTCTTCGGGATGATGTCCGCGGAACAGCGCGAAGCCCTCCGGGACGCCATCCGCATCGTCGGGTACGACGCCGAGTCCGCCGCCGGGCCCCCTGCCGCGCCGGCCCCCGAAGCCCTTCCCGGAGCGCCTTCCGAAGCGCCCCCCGGAGCGCCTTCCGAACCCCGGCCCGCCGAAGGGGACTCCGCCGGGCGCGACGCCGGACCGGGGCGATAGCGTCCGGGCATGGGTGAGTTTTCCGCTGCACACGCAAAAACAGTGACGATCCGCCGTGCCCGCACCGGCGATGTTCCCGCACTGCGCCGACTGCTCGACCAGTACGTGCAGCAGCGGATCCTCCTCGACAAAGCCCCGGTCGTCCTTTACGAGGACATCCAGGAGTTCTGGGTCGCGGAACGCGACTCCGACGGCCAGGTGGTGGGCTGCGGCGCTCTCCACGTCATGTGGGAAGACCTGGCCGAAGTGCGCACTCTCGCGGTCGACCGCGAGTTGAAGGGCGCCGGAGTGGGGCATCAGCTGCTGCGGCAGTTGTTGGACACCGCCCGGGCGGTGGGTGTCGCGAAGGTTTTCTGCCTGACCTTCGAAGTGGACTTCTTCGCGAAGCACGGCTTCGTCGAGATCGGCGAGACCCCGGTCGAGACCGATGTCTACATGGAGCTCCTGCGTTCCTATGACGAGGGTGTCGCCGAGTTCCTCGGTCTCGAACGAGTGAAGCCGAACACCTTGGGCAACAGCCGGATGCTTCTGCACCTCTGACGATCACGGCGGCTTTTCCCGGGCTCCGCGCACCTGTGGCCTATGTCCGAATCGCGCACGTTTCCCGCCGCGTTGCGGTCTCGAACCTCTCCAGGGGGGTTTGTGTTTTCCAGAGAAAAGCGGTTTCCTTTCCGCGTACTGCTTTTCGATGAAAGGAAATCCCGGTGGCACAGAAGGTTCAGGTCCTTCTTGTCGACGACCTCGACGGTGGCGAGGCGGACGAGACCGTGACGTTCGCTCTGGATGGCAAGACCTACGAGATCGACCTCACCACCGCCAACGCGGAGAAGCTGCGTTCCGCGCTCGCCGACTACGTCAAGGGCGCCCGCCGCACCGGTGGCCGCGCCTCCGGCGGCCGCGCCAAGACGCGGACGGCCGCGACCTCCGGCAACCCGGACACCGCCGAGATCCGCGCGTGGGCCAAGGCCCAGGGGATGAGCGTCAACGACCGCGGGCGCGTCCCGCAGGAGATCCGCGAGGCCTACGAGAACGCCAAGGGCTGATCCGCGGCCTCTCGCGCCAGGGGCGTACGCCGCCACAGGCGCGCCCGGTGGCATTCCGTCGCCGCCGCGGCGACCAGGCGTACGAGATCGGGCCCGGCACCACCGTGCCGGGGACCGGCACCCTGCCCGGGGCCGGGCAGGGACGGCAGCAGTGCCTCGCACCCCTGCTCGGGGGGTCGCAGCCACACGGCGGCCCCCCGGGGACTTCCCCCGGGGTGTCCCGGCGGAACCGGCGCCGTGATCCGGCGGCCGCCGCCCAGGCCGACGAGGTCCAGGGCGACTCCGCCCCACTCCAGCCAGTCGAGCAGCCCCTCCAGCTCGTCCGCGCTCCCCGGAGCCACCAGGAACCGCATCCGGCTCCCCGCGAGCGCCACCGGACCCGTGGCGAGCGGCCTGCGCAGCAGCTCCGCACCGGCCCCGGCCGGCAGCTCCAGCACGTCGAACCGCACGCCGGTGACCAGCCGGGCGGGCGGCCCGGCCACGACGGGCCAGCCGAGCACCCCCTCGTACCAGGACGCGTACGCGCCCCGGGGCGGATCCGCGGGTGAATCCTCGGGGGCGACGCGGAGGAACGCAGCGGTGACGGCCATGACCGGAGCAACTCCGCGAACGCCGCGGAGTTACGCAGTGCGCCGGGTTCTATGCGGAACGTAAACATCCGGCGGGGTGCAGTCCCACATTCGGGACGCAATCGTGTTCGCCCGTAGCGGAGGGAACCGGGGCCACCGGCATGGAGTGTCAGTCCTTACGGGTAAGACATTCCTAGTGGATCGGGGCGACACGCTGATTTGAGCGGGTTCCGTTCGCCATCGGCGTACACGTGTGACGGGTATCTGCCTGGCCTGCGGGAACATCGTCTCGCACCATCGGGTTGGAGCAGTTGTCGGCTGTTGAAGCCGGTTTTCCCCACTGACGTGGGGGTGATCGCGGACGGATGTCGGCAGTTGGAATGAGCTGTCCCGCCCCGCGGGACTAGCATGCGGAAGGACAGGGCGGGGACCGACCCCGAACTGCCCGACCGCTCTGAGGAGCGATAAACGATGTTCGAGAGGTTCACCGACCGCGCGCGGCGGGTTGTCGTCCTGGCTCAGGAAGAAGCCCGGATGCTCAACCACAACTACATCGGCACCGAGCACATCCTCCTGGGTCTGATCCACGAGGGTGAGGGTGTCGCCGCTAAGGCCCTGGAGAGCCTCGGGATTTCGCTCGAGGCTGTTCGCCAGCAGGTTGAGGAGATCATCGGTCAGGGGCAGCAGGCCCCGTCCGGCCACATCCCCTTCACCCCGCGGGCGAAGAAGGTCCTGGAGCTTTCGCTCCGAGAGGCCCTCCAGCTCGGCCACAACTACATCGGCACCGAGCACATCCTGCTCGGCCTCATTCGCGAGGGCGAGGGCGTCGCCGCCCAGGTCCTGGTGAAGCTGGGCGCCGATCTCAACCGAGTCCGGCAGCAGGTCATCCAGCTGCTCTCCGGCTACTCCGGCGGAGGCAAGGAGTCGGCCACGGCCGGCGGCCCGGCCGAGGGCACCCCCTCGACCTCCCTCGTCCTGGACCAGTTCGGCCGCAATCTCACGCAGGCCGCCCGCGAATCCAAGCTCGACCCGGTCATCGGGCGCGAGAAGGAGATCGAGCGGGTCATGCAGGTCCTGTCCCGCCGTACCAAGAACAACCCGGTCCTCATCGGCGAGCCCGGCGTCGGCAAGACCGCCGTCGTCGAGGGCCTGGCCCAGGCGATCGTCAAGGGCGAGGTGCCCGAGACCCTCAAGGACAAGCACCTCTACACCCTGGACCTCGGCGCCCTGGTCGCGGGCTCGCGCTACCGCGGTGACTTCGAGGAGCGCCTGAAGAAGGTGCTCAAGGAGATCCGCACCCGCGGCGACATCATCCTGTTCATCGACGAGCTCCACACCCTCGTGGGTGCGGGTGCCGCCGAGGGCGCGATCGACGCCGCCAGCATCCTCAAGCCCATGCTGGCCCGTGGTGAGCTCCAGACCATCGGTGCCACGACGCTGGACGAGTACCGCAAGCACCTCGAGAAGGACGCGGCCCTCGAGCGCCGCTTCCAGCCGATCCAGGTGGCGGAGCCTTCCCTCCCCCACACGATCGAGATCCTCAAGGGGCTGCGCGACCGCTACGAGGCCCACCACCGCGTCTCCATCACGGACGAGGCCCTCGTCCAGGCGGCGACGCTGGCGGACCGGTACATCTCGGACCGCTTCCTGCCGGACAAGGCGATCGACCTGATCGACGAGGCCGGTTCCCGGATGCGCATCCGCCGGATGACCGCGCCGCCGGACCTCCGCGAGTTCGACGAGAAGATCGCGGGCGTGCGCCGCGACAAGGAGTCGGCCATCGACTCCCAGGACTTCGAGAAGGCGGCTTCCCTCCGCGACAAGGAGAAGCAGCTGCTGGCGGCGAAGGCCAAGCGCGAGAAGGAATGGAAGGCCGGCGACATGGACGTCGTCGCCGAGGTCGACGGCGAGCTCATCGCCGAGGTCCTCGCGACCGCGACCGGCATTCCCGTCTTCAAGCTCACCGAGGAGGAGTCCTCGCGACTGCTCCGCATGGAAGACGAGCTCCACAAGCGCGTCATCGGGCAGAAGGACGCCATCAAGGCGCTCTCCCAGGCGATCCGCCGTACCCGTGCGGGTCTGAAGGACCCGAAGCGCCCGGGTGGCTCGTTCATCTTCGCCGGCCCGTCCGGTGTCGGTAAGACCGAGCTCTCCAAGACGCTCGCCGAATTCCTCTTCGGCGACGAGGACGCGCTGATCTCCCTCGACATGTCGGAGTTCAGCGAGAAGCACACGGTTTCCCGCCTCTTCGGTTCGCCCCCCGGCTACGTGGGCTACGAAGAGGGCGGCCAGCTCACCGAGAAGGTGCGCCGCAAGCCGTTCTCCGTCGTCCTCTTCGACGAGGTCGAGAAGGCCCACCCGGATATCTTCAATTCCCTTCTCCAGATCCTGGAGGACGGTCGTCTGACCGACTCCCAGGGCCGGGTCGTGGACTTCAAGAACACGGTCATCATCATGACGACCAACCTGGGTACGCGGGACATCTCGAAGGGCTTCAACCTCGGCTTCGCGGCCGTGGGCGACGTCAAGACCGGTTACGACCGGATGAAGGCGAAGGTCAACGAAGAGCTCAAGCAGCACTTCCGGCCCGAGTTCCTGAACCGTGTCGACGACACGGTCGTCTTCCACCAGCTGTCGCAGGAAGACATCATCCAGATCGTCGACCTGATGATCGCCAAGGTCGACGAGCGTCTGAAGGACCGCGACATGGGCATCGAGCTGAGCGGTGACGCGAAGCTCCTGCTCGCCAAGCGGGGCTACGACCCGATCCTGGGCGCCCGCCCGCTGCGCCGCACCATCCAGCGCGAGATCGAGGACATCCTGTCGGAGAAGATCCTCTTCGGCGAGCTGCGTCCCGGCCACATCGTGGTCGTGGGCAAGGAGGGTGACGGCGAAGACGCCAAGTTCACCTTCCGCGGCGAGGAGAAGTCGGCTCTGCCGGACCTGCCCCCGATCGAGGCCACGGGCTCCGGCCCGGACCTGAGCAAGGGCGCGTAAGCACCGGCAGCGCAGCTGCACGAAGGGGCGGCCCCGGAACCATTCGGTTCCGGGGCCGCCCCTTTTCCGGTGACAAGCCGCACAGGGCAAAACGGACCTACGAGGACGTCTCGTAGATCGAGTGTCCATTTTGCCCCAAAATTGCAGTCCCTGCGGCCAGAAAGGACGCAGTCAAACGGCTGCGTCACACCTCCGCCCCTACGAGACCCGGTAGTAATCGGGAGGTTTGGGGATGTCGCGGGACACGGGTTACCAAGGGTGGGCAAGCCCGGCACCGGCTCTTGAGCCTGCCGGGTGGCTTCATGCCCCGCCCCCGCCCTTGTCCCCGGCCCCGGAGGTCCGTTCATGTCCGCGAAGCGCGTCAGCACCCGTCGTACCCGTACCGTCCTCGCCGCCACCGCTCTCGGTGCGGCCCTGGCTCTCGGGGCCGGGACGACCGCCGCCTTCGCCGACACGGCTCCGCAGACCGCCCTGACCGGCACCGTCGAGCTCGTCGCCGCCCAGGCCAAGGCGCAGGCCTCCGTGGCCACCGCCACCAAGGCCGCCGCCCGCTGGCAGAAGCCGGTGTCGAGCTACACGCTCTCCGCCACCTTCGGCAAGGGCGGCACCATGTGGTCCCACAAGCACTCGGGCCAGGACTTCGCCTGCCCCGTCGGCACCCCGGTCAAGGCCGCGTCCGCCGGCACGGTCGTCAAGGCCGGCCCGGGCGGCGGCGGCGACGGCCCGGCGTACGGCAACGCCATCGTGATCAAGCACGCGAACAACACGTACTCGCAGTACGCGCACCTCTCGAAGATCCAGGTCCGGATCGGCCAGAAGGTCGCCAAGGGCGCGCAGATCGCCCTGTCCGGCAACACCGGCAACTCCAGCGGCCCGCACCTGCACTTCGAGATCCGGACCACCCCGAACTACGGCTCGGCCATCAACCCGGTCACGTTCCTGCGCAACGCCGGCGTCACCGTCTGACCGGTAGGTCACCGCCTGACCGGCACGTCACCGTCCGGTCAGTACAGGAGCCAGGAACCCGTCGGCTTGGTCGACGCGTCCACCCGGCCCGCCTTGAGCGTGTCGATCTGCGCCGGGGACAGCAGGGCGTCGTACGTCTGGATGCTGTCCATGGCGCCGTTCCACGGGGACGTCCACTTGTCCTCGTGCCGGGCGCGGGCCAGCTCCAGCGGGCCCGGGGCCTGGAAGACGCCCGGGACCGGGCTCTCGCCCGTCTTCTTCCCGTTCACGTACAGGGCGACCAGCTTGCGCTCGGCGTCGTAGGTCCCGGTCAACTCCACGAAGGTCTTCTCCATCTTCGGGCTGTCGCCGGCCACGACCACGGTGGTGGCGTCCGCCCCCTGGTCGCCCGTCTGCACGCGGAAGACCCAGGCCGGCTTGCCGTTCACCTGGTCCAGGCCCAGCTCGAACGAGGACGTCTTCTCGTTGCCCTGGCTGACGGCCGTCTGGCGGCCCTTAGCCGAGCGGGCCCAGACCCGGGCCGAGACGGTGAAGCTCTTGGCCGTGTCCACCACGCGCTTCTCGGACTCGGCGTACGAGTTCTCGTTGCCCTTCGTGCGGATCTCGAAGCGCTTGTCGATCGGGAAGACCCCGGCGTCGGGCCCCATCTTCAGCGGGGCCTTGCCGCTGCGGTCCCGGATGCTCGTCGGGTCGTCCTTCACGGTCGGGGTGTTGTCGACCGGCGTCTTGCTCTTCGAACCACTGGGGGAGGGAGAGGCCGACACGGTCGGCGACGGGTTGTCGTCCGCCTTGTCGTCCTTGCCCTTGTCGCCGCCGCCCAGCAACAGGAACGTTCCACCGCCGGCGAGCAGCGCCAGGACGGTCACCGCGCCGCCGATCATCCACAGCCGCTTCTTGCGCTTCTCCGCCGCCGAGCGGTCGGCCATGGCCTCCCAGTCCGGCTGGTCCGACTGCGGTACGAACGGCCCGGGCAGCCCGGGTGCTGGACCGCCGGGCGGCGTCGGCGCGCCCATGTTCGGCAGCCCCTGGGCCCACTCCTGCTGCTGCGGCGCGCCGGGGGCCGGAGCCTGCTGGTACGGGCCGGGCTGGGCGCCTGGGGTCGCGCCCGGCTGCGGGTAGCCGTAGCCCCCCGCGGGCGGAACCGCGGGCGGCGGGCCGAAGCCGCCCCCACCGGGGGCGGGCGCGCCGGGCGGGTAGCCGTAGCCCGCCGCGGGGGCCGGTGGCACCGGCGGGAACCCGTAGCCCCCGTTCCCCGGGGCGGGCTCGGGCTGCGGGTTGCTGGGGGGATTCGTACCGTCGGTCATGCCTGGGATGCTAAATCACGGGCCCGCACAGGAGTACGGCCCGGTCCGGATCGGCGTCCGGTCCGGACCGGCGGACCGGTCGCGCCCGGCCCGCGGGCGCCCCGGCTCAGCCCGACAACTTGATGATCGGGAAGCTTCCCGTCGCCGTCGGCGCGTGCTCCGGCAGCCACAGCACCGCCACCGCGCCGGCCGCCGCACCCTCGTGGTCCACGCCGCCCGGAGCCGCCACGTTGCGGAACGTCAGCCGGGCGCCCAGCACCCGTGCCTGGCCCTCGGCAATGGTCAGCCCGAGCCCGTGCCCCACCCCGGCGCGGTCCGTCGACCCGGTGCGGAACCGGCTCGGCCCCTCGCGCAGCAACGCCTCCGGGAAGCCCGGCCCGTGGTCCCGGACCCGTACGACCCGGCCCTCGATGTCGACCTGGACCGGCGGCTGCCCGTACCGCGCGGCATTGGCCAGCAGGTTGCCCAGGATCCGCTCCAGCCGCCGTGGGTCGGTGCTGACGATCTCGTCCGCCACCACCCGTACCGACGCCTCCGGCATCAGGGACGCCACCCGCCGGCTCACGAACTCGCCCAGCGCGACGTCCTGGAGCTCCGCCCGCTCGGACGCACTGTCCAGCCGGGCCACCTCCAGCACGTCCTCGACCAGCGCCCGCATCGCCTGGGCCCGGTCCCGCACCAGTTCGGTCGGCCGGCCCGGCGGCAGCAGTTCCGCCGCCGTGAGCAGGCCCGTCACCGGGGTCCGCAGCTCGTGCGCGATGTCCGCGGTCACCCGCCGCTCGGCCTCCAGCCGCTGCTGGAGCGCGTCCGCCATGGCGTCCACGGCCCGCGCGAGGTCGTCGGTCTCGTCCCGTACGACGCCCCCGACCGCGTCGCGCACCCGTACGTCCGGATCCCCGTGCGCCACCCGCTGAGCGGCGGTCGCGGCCTTGCGCAGCCGGCGGGAGATCTGCCCGCCGATGAGCACGCCGAGCGCCGCGCCCGCGATCACGACCGACAGCGAACCGACGACCAGGGCCCGGTCCAGGTCGCGCACCAGGTTGGCGCTCTCCTTGAACGGGTTGTGCAGCGACAGCACCTGCCCGTTCCCCAGCGGTACCGCCGCCCACACCTCCGGCACGCCCTTGTGGGACTCCTGGACGTACGTGCCGCGCCGCCCCGACCGGGCCTTCTCGCGCAGCGCGGCGGGCAGTTCGGGGTCGTTGAGTTTGGCGCCCATGGACGGCTTGCGCCCGGCCTCCGCGAACCGGGCGATGAACTGCACGTTGGCCAGCTGCGTCTCGCGCGCGCTCTCCAGCATCGACACGCGGGCAGCACTGTGCACGACCAGGCTCAGTGCCACGGCGACGAGCGCGCCGACGGCGGCGATGGCGAGCGTGATCTTCCAGCGGATCCCCGTACGGAGGGTGAAGCGCCTCATGCCTTGAGCTTGTATCCGAATCCCCGGACCGTTTCGATGCGGTCCTGGCCGATCTTCGTGCGCAACCGCTGGACGTGGACGTCCACGACGCGGGTGTCGCCGCCCCAGTCGTAGTCCCAGACCCGCTCCAGCAGCCGGTCGCGCGACAGTACGGTGCCGGGCGCGGAGGAGAACTCCAGCAGCAGCCGCATCTCGGTGGGCGTGAGCGCCACCGGGGCGCCGGCCTTGCGGACCTCCATGCCCTCGGTGTCGACCTCCAGGTCGCCGAAGAGCAGCACCCCGCGCTCTTCGGAGGGGTCCTCGCCGTTGGCCCCGGACCGGCCGTTCTGCGGACCGCCGGCGTGGCCGAAGCGGCGCAGCACGGCGCGGATGCGGGCGACGAGGACCGAGCCGTCGAAGGGCTTGGTGACGTAGTCGTCGGCCCCCGCCTCCAGCCCCAGGACGACGTCGATGGAGTCGGCGCGCGCCGACAGCATGATGACGGGGACGGTGGACTCGTCGCGGATGCGGCGGCACAGGCTCACGCCGTCCATGCCGGGCACCATCACGTCGAGCAGTGCGATGTCCGGCCGGTCGGCCCGGAAGGACTCCAGGCCGGACAGGCCGTCGGGCATGGCGGTGACCACGAACCCGTCGCGTTCCAGCGCCAGGGTCGTGGCCTCGCGGATGACGTCGTCGTCCTCCACGAACAGGACATGGGTCTCGGCCATGCGGAAGCCTCGCCTCGGTTCTTCGCTGTCTCGGTCCGTCAGTTCTTCTTGGTGATCGCGGGCGCGGGCTGGGCCCCGCCGTCGATGTTGCTGTAGTCGGTGTGCACCCGGTCCTGCTCGGTGAACTTCTCGCCGTTCCAGCGGTACGTGATCACGTCTTCGCCCGACGGGTAGGCGAGCGGGTCGCTCTTTGCGTACACCGGCCTGGTGACCACCAGATCACCCCGGTCGATCTCCGAGTAGACGGGCGGCTGCTCGTCCGAGAACACATTCTCGTACGTCCCGCCCTCCGCCCTGTACACGTAGGAGCCCCGCCCCAGCGCATCGGCGCAGGACAGCACGTTGACGACGATGTCGACCTCGGGGCCCCCGGTGACCTTCCCGTAGCTCACGTCGACGGGGTACTCCTTGCCCGTGCAGGGCTTGAGGTCCCGTTTGACCTCGGCGCTGACCTTGGGGTCCGCCTTGAGCAGCGCGACGGGGTCGACCTTCTTCGCGGGCCTGCCGGACGCACCCGTGGTGGCCGGGACGTGGTCGGGCGGGGTGGTCGTCGGCGAGCCGCTCTTGGCCACGGACTCGGTGTGGGCCGGGCCGCCGTCGCGCAGCCCGGTGCCGCCGGTGGAGCAACCGGCGGCGAACAGCACGGTGCCGACGAGGACGATCGTCCCCGCCGACATCAGTACCAGCGAACTCCTGCCGCTCAGGCTTTGGCCATTCAGGCCGCGCACCGCTCACGCCCCTCGTACCGGATGGTGTGGTCAGCGCGGTGGTCACCGCGCTCCAGCGCGCGCATGTCCAGATCCCGGCTCTCCAGCTCCTGCCGGAGCCGGGCCAGTGCGCGGTGCAGGGTGCTCTTCACAGTACCCGCAGACATTCCGAGCGCGGCGGCGGTCTCCTCGGTGCTCATCTGCTCCCAGTGTCGCAGGACGACCACGCTGCGCTGCTTGGGCGCGAGGACCTTCAGGATGTCCATCAGCAGGGCGCGGTCGGCGCGCTGGTCGGTGCCGTCCTCGACGGAGGCGTCCGGGAGCTGCTCGGTCGGGACCTCCTCGAGCTTGCGGGCGCGCCACCACTCGGTCCGGGTGTTGATCATGACGCGGCGCATGTACGCGTCGGCCAGGGACTTGTCGGCGATGCCGTCCCAGCGGCCGTACGTGCGCACCAGCGCGGTCTGCAGGAGGTCCTGCGCGTCGGTGGGGTCCGGGACCAGGCGCCGGGCACTGCGCAGGAGCGCGTCCTGCCGAGTGCGTACGTACTCCTCGAATCCGAGTACCTCGCCGTGCGCCATCTCAGACCGCCTCCACCCGTCCAACCGCTCATCCCCGTGTCCTGCGAATCCGAAGGTACGGAGGGGTTGTCACGGGGTTGTGCGGGTGAGACTTCGGTGGGCGCACGGACACCCATAGGTTGTGTAACAGCGCCGTGAGCTGGGCTTTGACCGGCACAAGCGGAATCAGCGGCTCAGTTTGTGTCGGTGTCCGCGGCCGGACGGGCGGGGGCGCCCTGCGGCAGCCGGTACATCCCCGCGGCGAGCGGTTCGACCAGTCCGTCGGAGACCAGCCCGTCCAGCGCCCGGGCCCGCTGCACCGGCTCGTCCCACACGGTGTCCAGCACGGCCTGCGGAACCGGACCGACCGCATCGCGCAGCACCGCGAGGAGCTTCCCGCGCACCTGCCGGTCCGTCCCCGCGTACGTCTGTCCGCGCCGCGGCGGCCCGTCGTGGGCCGGCTTCCCGGCCAGCCGCCACGCGCACAGGCCGGCCACCGGGCAGCGCGCGCAGTCCGGGGACTTGGCCGTGCACACCAGGGCGCCCAGCTCCATCGAGGCCGCCGCCCAGCGCGCCGCGGTGCCCTCGTCGTCGGGCAGCAGGGCCCGGGCGAGGCGCCGTTCGGCCGCGGTCGTGGCGTTCGGCGGGTACTCGACGCCGGTCGTGGTGCGGGCGAACACCCGGCGCACGTTGGTGTCGAGCACGGCGTGCCGCTGCCCGTACGCGAACGAGGCCACGGCGGCCGCCGTGTACTCGCCGATCCCGGGCAGAGCGAGCAGCTGCGCGTGGTCCCGCGGTACGTCGCCGCCGTGCCGCTCCGTTATCGCCACGGCCGCGCCGTGCAGGCGCAGGGCCCGCCGGGGGTAACCGAGCCGTCCCCAGGCCCGTACGGCCTCGCCCGGGGCCTCGGCGGCCAGGTCCGAGGGGCGGGGCCACCGGGCGAGCCACTGCTCGTACACGGGAAGGACCCGGCTGACCGGGGTCTGCTGGAGCATGAACTCGCTGACCATGACCCCCCAGGGGCCGGCCTCGGGGCGGCGCCAGGGCAGGTCACGGGCGTGCTCGTCGAACCAGGCGATGACGGGGGAGTGCAGCGCGTGGGACACGTCGGGGGAAGGGCTGGTGGATGCAGTCATGGCAAACGGCATCCTGGCACGTTTCAGGGCCGCCGCGCGGGGCCCGGGCCGCAGAACCAGACAGCGCCGCGCCCTCCGCTCGCCCGCATGGCGGCAGTGATCGTACTGATCGGACCGGTGAGGGCGAGGACGGTGATCGCGGCGAGCGCACCGCCGACCAGCAGGCCCATCACCACGTCGTGCGGGTAGTGGACGCCCACGAAGACCCGGGAGTAGGCCATCAGCAGGGCGAGCGGGACGGTCAGCAGCGCCAGGCGGCGCACGGCGAAGGCCAGGGCGACGGCGGCGGCGCCCGCGATGACGGAGTGGTTGCTGGGGAACGACCAGTCACCGGGGGCCGGGCAGGCGACCAGCGAGGCCGCGGCCCCGGCAACGGCCCGGCACGGCCGCTCCTCGTGCACGGCGGACTTCACCACCTCGGAACCGACGTACGCGACGGCGGTGGCGAGCGGCGCGACGACGGCGAGGACGACGGGCCGCGCGCCGGTCATGGCGCGGGCGCGCCACCACACGGCTATGAAGAGCAGCCCGAAGAGCAACAGCCCGTACTCCGTCCAGACCTCGAACGCCGATTGCACCCAGCCGGGGGCGGAACGGGCGGAGTCGGTGATGTCGCGGTACAGGCCGGAGGTGTCCATGGTCACCGACCGTACTCAAACGCGATCAAGCCTGACGCCCGGCCCCTGTCCGAAACTCGACGGCGCGGGGCCCGTCCCCGAGATGATCATCGGCAAAACAAGCCGGTTGTGCGGCATGTGGGGCGCGGATCGGGCTCCGGACTCTCGTAAAGTTCCGTCCGTGGGATCTATGCGCAATCCGGTCGGGCCGCTCCCCTCCTCCATCTACTGGCGACGGAGGGCCGTGCTGGCGTCCGTCGTCGCGCTCCTCGCGCTCCTCGCCGTATGGACCGTCAGTTCCGGTGGCGGGAAGACGAGTACGAACGGCAAGGGAGAGAAGGGACCCGATCCCGTCGCCTCGATCACCCCGGGACCCTCGGGGACGGGTCCGGCGATCAGTCAGGCACCGGGCGGACGCGCGGAGTCGGGCGGCGGCGCGGGCAAGAACGGCGAACCGGGCGGCACTCCGGGCACCGGTACGGGTCCCGGTACGGGTTCCGGTTCCGGCGGCGCCGGGGCGGGAGCGGGCGGCGGCAGCGAAGCCGGCAGTGGTGCGGGCGGCGCCTCGGCCCAGGTCCCGGCGGACTCCCCGCTTCCCACGTGCGCCCCGAGCGGGCTGCAGTGGGAGGTCAAGAGCGTGAAGAACGAGTACGAGACGAGCGAGAAGCCCCGCCTCGAACTCGTCGCGCGCAACGTGTCCGGCACCACCTGCAAGGTCGGCCTCGGCCCCCGGCAGGCCGTCCTGACCATCCTTCAGGCGAGCACCAGCAAGGCCGTCTGGTCCTCGGCGGACTGCCCGTCGGGCGCGGCCAACGCGTTCTTCCGGGTGCCGGCGCAGGGCGAGACGAAGCAGTCGCTGGAGTGGGACCGGAAGTTCAGCGCGGCCGACCAGTGCCAGACGCCCCCCGCGGGGACCGCCGCTCCGGACACGTACGTGGTGGAGGTCAAGGCCCCGGGCATGCCGGTGGCCCGGACCTCGTTCGTCCTCAAGCAGGACTGAGCGGGCGGACGGAGCCGGGGCCGGGACTGCCGGGCCCTGGGCCCGGGTCAGACGTAGCGTTCGAGGATCGAGGACTCCGCCAGGCGGGACAGGCCCTCGCGGACGCTCCGCGCCCGCGCCTCGCCCACGCCGTCCACGGTCTGCAGGTCGTCCACCGACGCCGCCAGCAGCTTCTGCAGGCCGCCGAAGTGCTCCACCAGCCGCTCGATGATGGCCCCCGGCAGCCGCGGCACCTTCGCCAGCAGCCGGTAGCCCCGCGGGGACACCGCCGAGTCCAGCGTCTCGGGCGAGCCCGTGTACCCCAGTGCCCTGGCCACGATCCCGAGCTCCAGCAGTTCCGGATGCGTCAGCGCGTCCAGCGCCGGCAGCGCCTCCTCCACCGTGCGGGAGCGCTTCGCGGTCGGTTCCGGAACGTAGTCCCGGATGACCAGCTCCCGCTCCTGCTCGATCCCGACCGTCAGCTCGTCCAGCTGGAGCGACAGCAGTCGCCCGTCCGTGCCCAGCTCGACCACGTATTCAGCGATTTCCGTGGCAATGCGGCGGACCATTTCCAGCCGCTGCGCGACCGCCGTCACGTCGCGCACCGTGACCAGGTCCTCGATCTCCAGCGCGGACAGCGTCCCGGCGACCTCGTCGAGGCGCAGCTTGTACCTCTCCAGCGTGGCCAGCGCCTGGTTCGCCCGCGACAGGATCGCCCCGGACTCCTCCAGGACCCGGCGCTCGCCGTCCACGTACAGCGCGATCAGCCGCATCGACTGCGACACCGACACCACGGGGAACCCGCACTGCTTCGAGACGCGGTCCGCGGTGCGGTGACGGGTGCCCGTCTCCTCCGTCGGGATCGACGCGTCGGGCACCAGCTGGACGCCGGCCCGCAGGATCTTGGTGATGTCCTTGTCGAGGATCAGGGCGCCGTCGAGCTTGCACAGCTCGCGCAGCCGGGTCGCGGTGAACTCCACGTCCAGGACGAAACCGCCCGTGCACATCGCCTCGACGGCCTTGTCCATCCCGAGGACGATCAGGCCGCCGGTGTTGCCGCGGACGATCCGTTCCAGACCGTCGCGCAGGGGCTGACCAGGTGCGACCGCGCTCAGCGAAGTGCGCATCAACGCCTCGTGTTTGGAGCTCGCGCCGGACTTCCCGGGTGCTGCTGCCCCGTCCTTGGCTGCCACTGCACTCCTCCGGTCGCGGGTTGCGCCGCCTGCGTACGGCCGGGCGGACCAGCACAAAGTCTACCGGCGCACGCCGTGCGCCCGCCGTGGCTTGGTCAGGAGCGCCTGCGCGGACCCCCTTACGGGGCCCCTCACCAGCGGCTCCTTCCCGCGACCGGAGGCAGCCGCGCCCCCCGGGCCTGGCGCTCGCTACTCCTTGGCCGCCGCCCGCGACCTGCCGCGCGGCAGGACCCGCAGGGCGTCGCCCATGTCCGCCACCTCGGTGACCTTCATGCCGGCCGGCACCTTCCCCGGATCGGACGGCACCAGGGCGTGGGTGAAGCCGAGCCGGTGCGCCTCGGCGAGCCGCCGCTGTACGCCCGTCACCCGCCGCACCTCGCCCGCGAGGCCGACCTCGCCGATCGCCACCAGGTTCTTCGGCAGCGGCACGTCGCTCGCCGCCGAGGCCAGCGCCAGCGCGATCGCCAGGTCGGCGGCCGGCTCCGTCAGCTTCACCCCGCCCACGGTGGCGGAGTAGATGTCGCGCTTGCCGAGCGCGGTGATCCGGCCGCGCTGCTCCAGCACCGCCAGCATCATCGAGACGCGCGAGGTCTCCAGGCCCGAGGTGGTCCGCCGCGGCGAGGGGATCTGCGAGTCCACGGTCAGCGCCTGCACCTCGGCGACCAGCGGGCGCTTGCCCTCCAGCGTCACCGTCAGGCAGGTCCCGGGGACGGCCTCCGCGCGCCGGGTCAGGAACAGCCCGCTCGGGTCGGCGAGCCCCGTGATCCCCTCGTCGTGCAGTTCGAAGCAGCCGACCTCGTCGGTGGCCCCGTACCGGTTCTTCACGCCGCGCACCAGGCGCAGCCGCGCGTGCCGGTCGCCCTCGAAGCTGAGGACGACGTCCACCAGGTGCTCCAGCAGCCGGGGTCCGGCGATCGCCCCGTCCTTGGTGACGTGCCCGACCAGCAGCGTGGCCATCCCGCGCTCCTTCGAGGCGCGGATCAGCGCCCCGGCCACCTCCCGGACCTGGGCCATGCCGCCGGGCGCGCCGTCGATCTCGGGCGAGGCCACGGTCTGTACGGAGTCCAGGATCAGCAGCGAGGGCTGTACGGCGTCGAGGTGGCCCAGTACGGCGGACAGGTCGGTCTCGGCGGCGAGGAAGAGGTGGTCGTTCAGGGCGTTGATCCGGTCGGCCCGCAGCCTCACCTGGCTCGCCGACTCCTCGCCCGTGACGTACAGCGTGCGGTGCGCGTCACTGGCCGCCTTCGCCGCGACGTCCAGCAGCAGCGTCGACTTCCCGACGCCCGGCTCGCCGGCCAGCAGCACCACGGCGCCGGGCACGAGCCCGCCGCCGAGGACCCGGTCCAGCTCGTCCACGCCGGTGCTGCGGGCGGTCGCGGTCCGGCCGTCGACCTGCGCGATCGGGAGCGCGGGCGCCGAGACCCGGCCGGCGGCGGTCGTCCGTACGGCGGGCGCGCCGCCCATCTCCTCGACGGTTCCCCACGCCTGGCACTCGGGGCACCGGCCGAGCCATTTCGCGGTCGTCCAGCCGCACTCGGAGCAGCGGTAGGACGGCCGGTCCTTGGCGGATGAACGAGATGTACGGGCAGCCATGCCGCCCACGGTATCCGGCGCCTGTGACAGCGCCCGCGGCGCGGGACGGCCCCGGGGCGGTCCGGGGGCGGTCCGGGGCCGTCCCGCGCCGTTTCGCGCCGGCGGTGTGCACCCGTTGCCGGGCGCGGCGTCAGGGCCGCGGTCAGCACACGTTCGATCTGTTCACCCGTAAGGGCTAAAACAGCTGAAGGCTTCACGGCCCTCACCGACGTGCGGCCTACCTTCGCCAGGGTGAGCAGCAGCAACCAGGAGAGCCCCGCCCAGCGCACCGGCGCACACCGGGCGCACGGGCGCACGCTCCCCGAGGGCCCCAGAGGTCACAAGGGCCCCGAGGGACGCGGGGGCCCCGTCGGTCACGGAGGCCCCGAGGGACGCGGGGGCCCCGTGGGTCACGGAGGCCCTGTGGGTCATGGAGGTCCGATCGGTCACGGAGGCCTTGTGGTTCATGCGGGTTCGGTCGGTCACGGAGGCCCTGTGGGACACGGGGGGCCCGTCGGTCAGGGGGGCTCTGTCGGTCAGGGAGATCCCGCCGGTCAGGGTGGTCCCGGAGATCTCAAAGGTCCCGGCGGCGGAGGTCCCGGCGGCCGAGGTCCCGGCGGCAGCGATGCCGGCGGCCGCCACGGCGGCGGCGAGGGCCGCGGCGGCGACTCGGGTCCCGGAGGCCGGAAGGCTGAGCAGCAGCCGCAGCCCGGCCCGCCCCCCTTCCGCCACGAGCCGTACCTGGACGGCCTGTTCACCTACTGTCTGTCGGTCCTGTGCGACCACGACACCGCCACCGAGGTCCTCGCCGAGGTCCTGGCCCTCGCCGAGCGGTATCCCGGCCGCTGCCCCGACGAGGGGGACCGCCGGGCCTGGCTCTACGCCCTCGCCCGCTGGGCCTGTCTGCGGCGGCTGGCCGAGCATCGGCGGGCCCGGCAGGGAGCGCATTCCGCCCGGCGCACGCCGGAGCGCACGGACAGCGAGCACGCGCCCGAGGCGCACCGCGCCCCGGACGTGAGCGCCTACCGGCGCACCGAGCTGGCCCGGCTCGCCTGGCCCGAAGCCGCCGGCACCACACCCGCCCAGCGCGAAGCCCTCGAACTCGCCGTCCGCCACCGCCTCGGCGTCCCCGAGCTCGCCGCCGTCCTCGGCACGCCTCCCGCGACCGCCCGGGAACTGCTCGCGGGAGCCGCCTGTGAGGTGGAGCGGACCCGTGCGGCCCTCGCCGTCGTCGAGACCGGCAGCTGCCCCTCCGTATCCCGTCTCACCGGGGACGGACAGGTCCTGCTGTCCGCCACCCTGCGCGCCGAGCTCGTCCGGCACGTCGACGACTGCCCGCGCTGCCGCCGCGTCGCCGAACGCGTCGACGCCGCGGCCCCCTGGCCCGGCACCGGCGGCATCGACGCCGCCCTCCCGCTGGTCCCCGCCCCGCGCACCGCCGTCCGCGCGGCCATGCTCCGCTCCGGCGGCGGCCGGCGCCGCCGGCCGCCCGGCCCCCGCTTCGACCGCACCGGCTTCCCCATGGACCCCAGGGACCGCGCCGCCCGCCGCGACCGGCTGCGCGCCAGGGCCGTGACCACCACCGTCGTCGCCACCGTCGTCGCGGCCCCGGTCATCGCCCTCTGGGCGGCCTACCGGGGCGGACCGCCGACCGGTGAGCCCGTCGGCGCCGACGGCACCCGGATCTCCGCGAGCGAGTCCGAGGTCCCCCTGCCGCACCGCGACGGCGGCCCCCTGCGCGGCTACGAGAACACCGGCAACACCGCCCACACCACCGGCGAGCCCGGCTTCGCCGGGGGCAGCGCCGGCCCCGACACCCCGGACGTCTCCGTCGAGGTGATCAGCAGCGGGCCGCCCGCCGCCCCCGACCGGCCCGGGAGCCCCGGCCGGCTCTCCGTCGCCGCCTCCTCGCACGGGGCCACCACCATGCTCACGCTCACCGCGTCCGGCGACGCCCCGGTCGACTGGCAGCTCTGGTCCGACGCGCCCTGGCTGCGTGCGAGCCGCACCGCGGGCACGCTGACCCCGGGTGAGTCCGTCACCGTGTGGATCACCGTCGACACCGGAGCGCAGCCCGTCGGCGCCTGGTCCGCGCGGGTCGGCGTGGATCCCGGCGGAGCGGTCGTCTCCATCCAGGGCCGCGGTCGCCCCGTGCCCACCCCGACGGAACCCGCGCACCCGACGCCGACGCCGACGCCGACGCCCACTCCGACGTCGACCCCCACGCCGACGGAAACCCCCACGCCGACGCCCACCCCGACGCCGACCGCATCAGAAGGAACGATTTCCCCATCGGCGGAGCCGGGCCCGCAGGCGCCCGGGTCACCGTAGACGGGGCCCGCGACCGGGGCTCCTACGAGACCGGATCGGCGGGGTGCGGAGCCATCGGCAGCAGCGAGGAGAGCCGCGCCTCGCACAGCTTCACGAGGGCCTCGTACCCCTCCTTGCCCATCAGCTCGGTCAGCTCGGCGCGGTACGACACGTACACCGGCTCGCCGGCGCCGTGCGCGGACGTCGCCGACGTGCACCACCAGTGCAGGTCGTGGCCGCCCGGACCCCAGCCGCGCCGGTCGTACTCGCCGATCGACACCTGGAGCACCCGCGTGTCGTCGGGCCGGTCGATCCACTCGTACGTCCGCCGGATCGGCAGCTGCCAGCACACGTCCGGCTTCGTCTCCAGCGGCTCGCGCCCCTCGCGCAGCGCCAGGATGTGCAGCGAGCAGCCCGCCCCGGCGGGGAACCCCGGCCGGTTCAGGAAGATGCACGCGCCGTCCCAGCGGCGCGTCTGCTTCTCCCCGTCGTCGTCGTGCTGCGTCCACCCGGACTCGCTGCCGACGTCGTGGAACTCCCACAGCTCAGGTGTCAGCCGCGCCACGTGCTCCGCGACCCGCTTCTCGTCGTCCTCGTCGGAGAAGTGGGCGCCGAGCGTGCAGCAGCCGTCGGAGGCCCGACCGGCCTGGATGCCCTGGCAGCCGCTGCCGAAGATGCACGTCCAGCGGGAGGTCAGCCAGGTCAGGTCGCAGCGGAAGACCTGCTCGGCATCGGCGGGGTCCGGGAACTCCACCCAGGCCCGCGCGAAGTCGAGCCCCTTCTCGTCACCGGCGACCGGCGCCCCGGCCCGAGTGGCCTTGGGCTTCTTGGCCGTCTTGGGCTTCTCGGCCCTGCCGGCCTTCTCCGCCGGATCGGTCGCCTTGGTGGTCCTGGACTTGCTGGCCTTCTTCGTATTGGGCACAAACCCAAGCCTAAGGGCCCCTTACTCCACCCGTACTCCAGCCGCACAGTAGCGTTTCCTCCCATGAGACTCGGTGTCCTTGATGTGGGTTCCAACACGGTCCACCTGCTGGTGGTGGACGCGCACCCCGGCGCGCGCCCGCAGCCGGCGCACTCGCACAAGGTGGAACTGCGGCTGGCGGAGCTGCTCGACGAGGGCGGAGCGGTCACCCCCGAGGGCATAGAGCGCCTCATCTCGGTGATCGGCGAAGCCGCGCAGGCCGCCGAGGACAAGGGCTGCGAGGACGTGCTGCCCTTCGCGACCAGCGCCGTGCGCGAGGCCCCGAACGCGGACGAGGTCCTGGCGCGGGTCAAACTCGAAACCGGCGTCGACCTGCCCATCCTCAGCGGCGAGGACGAGGCGCGGCTGACCTTCCTCGCCGCCCGCCGCTGGTTCGGCTGGTCCGCGGGCAAGCTGCTCGTCCTCGACATCGGCGGCGGCTCGCTGGAGATCGCATACGGCATCGATGAGGACCCGGACGCGGCGGTCTCGCTGCCGCTCGGCGCGGGCCGCCTCACCTCGGGATGGCTCCCGGGCGACCCGCCGGACGCGGCGGACGTACGGGCCCTGCGCCGGCACGTGCGGGCCCAGATCGCCCGCACGGTCCGCGAATTCAGCCGCTTCGGGGCCCCGGACCACGTGGTGGCCACGTCGAAGACCTTCCGGCAGCTGGCCCGCATCGCGGGCGCGGCCCGCTCGGCCGACGGCCTGTACGTCCAGCGGGACCTCACCCGCAAGTCCCTGGAGGAGTGGGTCCCGCGCCTCGCGGCGATGACCACCGCGCAGCGGGCCGCCCTCCCGGGCGTCTCGGAAGGCCGCGCGGCCCAGCTCCTGGCCGGCGCCCTGGTCGCCGAAGGCGTGATGGACCTCTTCGGCGTGGACGCGCTCGAAATCTGCCCCTGGGCCCTGCGCGAGGGCGTCATCCTCCGCCGACTGGACCACCTGCCGTCGTAAGCGGTCGGGTCGGCGGGCCCTGCCGCCCGGGCGGGGCGGGTGCCGAGGGTGATCCGGCTCCTGCGCCCCGGCGGGTCCGTGCGGGCGGGCCGGTGCGGGCGTGGTGATCGTCACGGCGGGGGGCGGGGGTGGGCCCGTACTCTGTCCCCGTGGCAGAACCAGTCCGCATCCCGACCGCGAAAGTCGCCCTCTCCACTGCCTCCGTTTATCCGGAGTCGACGGCGACCGCCTTCGAGATCGCCGCGCGCCTCGGTTACGACGGCGTCGAGGTGATGGTGTGGACCGACCCGGTCAGCCAGGACGTCGATGCGCTGCGCCGGCTGTCGGACCGGTACCAGGTGCCGATCCTCGCCGTGCACGCGCCGTGCCTGCTGATCACGCAGCGGGTGTGGTCGACGGATCCGTGGACCAAGCTCCAGCGGGCGCAGGCCGCCGCCGAGCGGCTCGGGGCGTCCACCGTCGTCGTGCACCCGCCCTTCCGCTGGCAGCGCCAGTACGCGCGGGACTTCGTCAGCGGAATCTGGCGGATGGCCGACGAGACCGACGTGCGGTTCGCCGTCGAGAACATGTACCCGTGGCGGTACCGGGACCGCGAGATGCTGGCCTACGCCCCCGAGTGGGACGTGACGAAGGACGACTACCGGCACTTCACCGTCGACCTGTCCCACACCGCGACGGCCCGGACCGATGCCACCGAGATGATCGACCGGATGGGCGACCGGCTCGCGCACGTGCACCTCGCCGACGGGAACGGTTCGGCCAAGGACGAGCACCTGGTCCCGGGACGGGGGACGCAGCCGTGCGCCGAGTTGCTGGAGCGGCTCGCCGCCACGGCTTTCGACGGGCACGTCGTCATCGAGGTCAACACGCGCCGCGCCATGTCCTCCGCGGAGCGCGAGGCCGACCTCGCCGAGGCCCTGGCCTTCACCCGGCTCCACCTCGCGGCCGGCCCCGCCGCCGCCCCGGTCGTCAAGGCCCCCCGCCGGTGACGGAACCCGCCAAGCCGCGGCGCGGCCCCGGGCGTCCCCGCCACGACGAGGCCGTCGACGGCCCCGGCACGCAGGAGCGGATCCGGCTCGCCGCCCGCGAGGTGTTCGCGGAGCGCGGGTACGACAAGACGTCCGTCCGCGGCATCGCGAAGGTTGCCGGCGTGGACCCGGCGCTGGTGCACCACTACTTCGGGAGCAAGGACGACCTCTTCGCCGCCGCGATCGAGGTCACCATGGAGCCCGCCCTCGTCGTCCCCGCCATCGTGGGAGAGGGCCCCGAGGGCATCGGCGAGCGGCTGGCCAGGTATTTCCTCGGCATCTGGGAGAACCCGGCCTCCCGGGCACCCCTCCTCGCCGTCATACGCTCCGCCCTCACCCACGAGGCCGCGGCGGCGGTCCTGCGCCGGCTGATCCTGCGACGGGTCCTGGAGCGGGTCGCGGCCGACCTCAACGTCCCCGACCCCACCTTCCGCGCCGAACTCGCCGCCTCCCACATGATCGGCATCGCGCTCCTGCGGTACGTGGTCCAGGTCGAGCCCCTCGCGTCCGCGGACCCGGAGGCCATCGTCACCCTGGTGGCCCCCACCCTGCAGCGCTACCTGACCGAGGACTGAGCCCGGTGTCCCGGGATGCGGACAACGTGTCCGCATCCCGGGCCGGGGGCGTAGCCTCGTAACCGAGCCATATCCACAGTCGTACAGTCGCGGCAGGCGCCCCGCGCCACCGCACTCATGGGGAGTGAACCCGATGCCCGAGCTGAGGTCCCGCACCGTCACCCACGGCCGCAACATGGCGGGCGCACGCGCCCTTATGCGTGCGTCGGGCGTAGCGAGCGAGGACATCGGGAAGCCGATCATCGCGGTCGCCAACTCCTTCACGGAGTTCGTCCCCGGACACACGCACCTGGCCCCGGTCGGCCGCATCGTCTCCGACGCCATCCGCGCCGCGGGCGCGATCCCGCGCGAGTTCAACACGATCGCCGTCGACGACGGCATCGCCATGGGCCATGCCGGCATGCTGTACTCCCTGCCCTCCCGCGACCTCATCGCGGACAGCGTGGAGTACATGGTCGAGGCGCACTGCGCCGACGCCCTGATCTGCATCTCCAACTGCGACAAGATCACCCCCGGCATGCTGATGGCCGCCATGCGCCTCAACATCCCGGTCGTGTTCGTGTCCGGCGGCCCGATGGAGGCCGGCCAGGCGACCCTCGTCGACGGCACCGTCCGCAAGCTCGACCTGATCGACGCCATGGTCGACGCCTCCAACGAGAACGTCTCGGACGCGGACATCCTGCGCATCGAGGAGAACGCCTGCCCGACCTGCGGTTCCTGTAGTGGCATGTTCACCGCCAACTCGATGAACTGTCTCGCCGAGGCCATCGGCCTGGCCCTCCCCGGCAACGGCTCGGTCCTCGCCACGCACACCGCCCGCCGCGCCCTGTACGAGAACGCCGGCCGGACGGTCGTGGAGATCACCAAGCGGTACTACGAGGACGGGGACGAGTCCCTCCTGCCGCGCAACATCGCCACCCGCCAGGCCTTCGAGAACGCCATGGCCCTCGACATCGCCATGGGCGGCTCCACGAACACGATCCTGCACCTGCTGGCCGCCGCGCAGGAGGCGGGCCTGGACTACGACCTCACCGACATCGACGAGGTCTCGCGCCGCGTGCCGTGCCTGGCCAAGGTCGCGCCGAACGTGGCGCCGGGCGGCACGTACTACATGGAGGACGTCCACCGGGCCGGCGGCATCCCCGCCATCCTCGGCGAGCTGCACCGCGGCGGCCTCCTCAACAAGGACGTCACCACCGTCCACTCCAAGGGCCTGGAGGACTGGCTCGCGAAGTGGGACGCCCGCTCCGGAACGGCGTCGGAGGAGGCCATGGAGCTGTGGCACGCGGCCCCCGGCTGCAAGCGCTCCGCCACCGCCTTCTCCCAGTCCGAACGCTGGGAGACCCTCGACCTCGACGCCGAGGGCGGCTGCATCCGCTCGGTGCAGCACGCGTACTCCAAGGACGGCGGCCTCGCCGTCCTGCGCGGCAACATCGCCGCCGACGGCTGCGTCGTGAAGACCGCCGGCGTCGACGAGTCGATCTGGACCTTCGAGGGCCCGGCCGTCGTCTGCGAATCGCAGGACGAGGCCGTCGACAAGATCCTCCGCAAGGAGATCCAGCCGGGCGACGTCGTCGTCATCCGCTACGAGGGCCCGCGCGGCGGCCCCGGCATGCAGGAGATGCTCTACCCGACGTCCTTCCTGAAGGGCCGCGGCCTCGGCAAGGTCTGCGCCCTGGTGACGGACGGCCGTTTCTCCGGCGGCACCTCGGGCCTGTCCATCGGCCACGCCTCTCCGGAGGCCGCCTCGGGCGGCACCATCGCCGTCGTGGAGGACGGCGACCGGATCCGGATCGACATCCCGAACCGCTCGATCGAGCTCCTGGTGGACGAGGCCACGCTGGCCGCCCGCCACGAGGCGCTGGGCGGCGTCTACGCCCCGAAGAACCGCGAGCGCAAGGTCTCGGCGGCCCTGCGGGCCTACGCGGCGATGGCCACGAGCGCCGACAAGGGCGCGGTCCGCGACGTCAGCCGTCTCTGACACCCCGGTCCGCGGGCGCGCCGGACCCCGTCCGGGCGCCGGCGGCGCGCACCACCGCGAACCCCCGCCGGGTCTCCGGGCGGGGGTTCGCCGCGTTCGGCCGCAGCGTCGCCCGCAGCTTCGGCGCATCCGGCTCGCTGCCGGGCCGTACGGTCGCCACCGCGCCGCGGGGACCCGTACGCCGCCCCGCGGACTACCAGGCCGACGGGTTCGTGGCGTCCGCGGCGAAGACCGAGCCGTCCGGGGCCGAGGCGTAGATGCGGCCGGCGGCGGCCACCGGTGACGGGAGGGACGCCGTGAACGTGTTCGGGGCGGAGGCCATCCGCGGTCTGGTCTGGCCGGCCGGGCGGCCGGATCCCGCGTCGACCGCCAGGAGCCGGCCGTCCGGGGCCGTCAGGTAGACCCGCCCGTCGGCGAACACCGGCCGGGACGCGACCGCCAGGCCCGTCTCCAGCCGCCACTCCTCCCGGGCCGCGCCGATCGCCGCCAGCCCGCCCGAGGCGCCGAACGCGTACACCACCCCGTCCGGGCCCACCGACGCCTGAGCCTGGTAGAGCGGCGTCGCCAGCTGCACCCTCTTCACGGCACGCGTGCCCAGATCCACCCGCACGACCGCGTCCGTCTTCATCTGCACGTCGCTGTCCAGCAGGTAGATCCCGCCCTGCGCCACGCCGACCGGCTTGAGCAGTCCGGCGGTCCGCAGCTGCCAGCGGGCCGCGCCGTTCGCCGGGTCCACCGCCGTGAGCTGCGTCGCCCTGCCGTCGCCGTCCGGCGTCGACACGTACACCGCCGGGACCTGCCCGCCGGTCTCCTCCGGGCCGCTCCACCAGACGGAGCCGACGCCGCCGATCTGCTTCGTCCAGCGCGGGGCTCCGGTCGCCGCGTCCAGCGCGGTGACGTCCCCGTTCGCCGCGACGGCCAGCACCAGCGCCCCGGCGGGGACGACGTGCGCGCCGCCGGGCAGGCTGCGCCGCCAGCGCTCCCCACCCGTGGCCGGGTCCCGGGCCTGGAGCAGTTCGCTGCCCTGCGCCACCGCGAGGACGAGCCCGCCCGCGTACAGCGGGGCGTCCTTCGCGGTCCGGGTGCCCGCGGGGGTGTTCGCCGGGACGGACCACATCACCGACCCGTCGGCCGGGCTGAGCCGGGCCGCGGCCAGTCCCGCACCCGAGCAGTACAGGGCCGCGCCCTGCCAGGAGCAGGCAACGGTCGACTGCCCCTGCCCCTGCCCCTGCCCCTGCCCCTGGCCTTGCCCGTGACCGCCGCCCAGCGGGACCGCCCACGGCACGAACGGCTCCGCTGACGGCGCGACGTGGCCGGACCGCTCCGCGGCGAGCCGTCCCGCGTCACCGCCGCCGTCCGACCCGAACGCCAGGTATCCGCCGGTCGCGGCGACGGCCAGCAGCAGTCCGAGCCCCGCCGCCGCGAACACCGGCCTGCGCCGCCCCGTGTCCCGGCCCGCGCCCCGGCCCGTGCCCCGGCCCGCGCCGCCGGGCGCGACCCGGTCCCGCCGGTGGGTGGGCTCCTCGGTCCGGACCGCCGGCCTCGCCCCGAGCGGTGTCCGCGGCTGCGGGATGAAGCTCTGCGTGTCCTCGGAGGTCGGGTACGCCACCGCCCGCATCTCCGCGATCAGCTGCTCCGCGGTGGGCCGGTCCGCCGGTTCCTTCGCCAGGCACCGCGCGACGAGCGGGACGAGCTGATCCGGCAGCCCGGTCAGGTCGGGCTCGCTGTGCACCACCTGGTACGCCACGAGGTAGTGGCTGTCGGAGTCGAACGGTCCGTGCCCCGTCGCCGCATGGACGAGCACGGCCCCCAGGGCGAAGACGTCCGCGGCCGTCCCGACCTCCCGCGGCCGCTGGAACTGCTCCGGCGCCATGTACGGCGGCGTCCCGATCAGCTTTCCGGTCTCGGTCCGCAGATCGCTGTCCGCCGGCCGCGAGATGCCGAAGTCGATGACCCGCACCCCGTCCGGGGCCATCAGCACGTTGCTGGGCTTGAGGTCCCGGTGGACGACGCCCGCCCGGTGGATGTCCCGCAGGGCCTCCGCCAGTCCGGCGGCGAGCCGGGCCAGTTCCGGCGGGTCCAGCACCCGCTCCCGTACGCGCTCGGACAGCGTCGGGGCGTCGATGAACAGGGTGGCCATCCACGGCCGTTCGGCATCCGGATCGGCGTCCACGACGGGCGCGGTGAACGCCCCGCTCACGCGCCGGGCGGCGGTGACCTCCTGCCGGAAGCGGGCCCGGAACTCCGGGTCGACCGCATGCTCGGCATGCACGATCTTGACGGCGAGTTTCAGCCCCGATCCGGAGGTGGCCAGATGGACCACGCCCATGCCTCCGGAACCGAGCACCGATTCGAGTCGGTACTGCCCGGCGTACTCCGGAAAGCCCACGTAGTCCGCGCGCAGCGAATGCACCGCTCACCACCCCCGCCGGAGCCTAGTCGATGTGCCGTACGAATCTCCAAGGGTCCTGCTACCCTGCGCGAGTTGCGCACGGCAACACCCACGGGGGGAGATTTCGCATGTCGGTGGAGAACGATTCCAGCCAAGTCCAGAGCGTCGCCTCGGGCTCCGGATTCCCGACGTTTCCGGTCGCGCCGGGCTACCGGGTGAACGTCCGCAGCGGCCCCGGCACCAACTACTCGATCGTGAGCGTCCTGCCGTACGGCGCGTCCGTCGGCATCCGCTGCCAGTGCGAGGGCACCAACGTCTCGGGCCCGTACGGCACGACCGACATCTGGGACTGCATCGGCAACGGCGAGTTCGTCTCCGACGCGTACGTGAAGACCGGCAGCGACGGTTACGTCGCCTCTCGCTGCGGCTGACACCGCCCGCGGCGGCCGTGCCCGGCCGGGCGCACCGACCCGTCTGACCCATGAGACGACCCGGGCGCGGCGGCCCCGGCGGGGGATAATCGCCGGTGTGAGCGACGACGACCAGCGAGACCAGACCCCCGCCGAGCCCGCCGCACGGCCCGCTGCGGCCGCCGGGCCCCAGCCCGAGCCGATCAAGTTCTTCGGCACCACCTGGGTGAACCACGACGGCACGTACGCCCTGCGCCGCGTCGGCATGGCCGCCGCATCGCTCGTCACCGCCGTGGCCGCGGCCATGCTGCTCCGCCTCTCCTACGAGGGCCTGGAGATCGGCAACGTCGGCCCGTTCCTCAGCATCTCCGTCGTCGTCCTCTTCGCGATCGCCAGCTCCATCGCCTTCGCCAAGACCTGGGACTCCTTCAAGCGGCGTCCCGCCCCGTCGTCCGACGAGGCCGCCCTCAAGGGCCTGAAGACGATCGGTTTCATCGGCTCCCTCATCGCGTACTTCCTGCGCTGTTTCGCCGAGGCTCCGGGCGAACAGCTCCGCCGCGCCGAGTACGAGCGCGCCACCGCCGAATTCGCCCGCCGCCGCAGCACCCGTACGGGCAACCCGGCCGCGCGCCGCCCCAAGCGGAAGAAGTAGTCCTCGTCCCTCCCGGTGATTGACGCCCTGGCACCGCCAGGAGCATTATTCATCACATGATGAATAATCGAGAGCGAGAGACGGCGGCCACCACCGCCGTGCACGCCCGCGGCCTCACCGTCCGCCGCGGCACCGGCCGCACCCCCCGCACCGTCATCGACGGCATCGCCTTCGACGTCCCCCGCGGCCGCATCACCGGCCTCCTCGGCCCCTCCGGCTGCGGCAAGTCCACCCTCATGCGCTCCGTCGTCGGCACCCAGGCCCACGTCACCGGCACCCTCGAAGTCCTCGGCCGCCCGGCCGGCCACCCCGAGCTCCGCTCCCGCATCGGCTACGTCACCCAGGCACCCTCCGTCTACGACGACCTCACCGTTCGGCAGAACCTCGACTACTTCGCCGCCGTCCTCGACCCTTCCCCTCGCTTCGCTGGGAAGACCCTGCGCCGCGCCGCCGCCGACCGCCGCCGCGACACCGTCACCCGCGCCATCGCCGACGTCGACCTCACCACCCACGCCGGCGCACTCGCCGGCAACCTCTCCGGCGGCCAGCGCAACCGGGTCTCCCTCGCCGTCGCACTCCTCGGCACCCCGGAGCTCCTCGTCCTCGACGAACCGACCGTCGGCCTCGACCCCGTCCTGCGCCGCGACCTGTGGAACCTGTTCCACGACATCGCCGCCACCCGCGGCACCACGATCCTTGTCTCCTCACACGTCATGGACGAGGCCGAGCGCTGCCACGACCTGCTCCTCATGCGCGAGGGCCGCATCCTCGCCCAGGACACCCCCGACGCACTGCGCACCCGTACCCGGTCCGCCACCGTCGAAGAGGGCTTCCTCCGTCTCGTCGACGAGGCCAACGCCAACGCCCGCGCCGACGCCAACGCCGACGCCGGCGTCCACATCAACGCCCCCACAGCCCCCGCCGCAGTCCAGGAGCAGAACCGATGACCGCCACCACCGCCCTCAGCGGCGCCCGCACCGCCGCCACCGCCGCCCGCGTCCTGCGCCAGCTGCGCCACGACCCGCGCTCCATCGCACTGATGCTGCTGGTCCCCGTACTGATGCTGACGCTGCTGCGCTTCGTCTTCGACGGGAGCCCGCGCACCTTCGACAGCATCGGGGCGTCCCTCCTCGGGATCTTCCCCCTCATCACCATGTTCCTGGTGACCTCGATCGCCACCCTGCGCGAGCGCACCTCCGGCACCCTCGAACGCCTCCTCGCCATGCCCCTGGGCAAGGGCGACCTGATCGGCGGCTACGCCCTCGCCTTCGGCGCCGTCGCCGTCGTCCAGTCCCTCCTCGCCACCGGCCTGGCCCTGTGGCTCCTCGGCCTCGACATCGTCGGCTCGCCCTGGCTGCTCCTGCTCGTCGCGCTCCTCGACGCGCTGCTCGGCACCGCCCTCGGCCTGTTCGTCTCCGCCTTCGCCGCCAGCGAGTTCCAGGCCGTCCAGTTCATGCCGGCCGTGATCTTCCCCCAGCTCCTGCTCTGCGGGCTCTTCGCCGCCCGCGACACCATGCAGCCCGTACTCGAAGGCATCTCGAACGCGCTGCCCATGTCCTACGCCGTCGACGGAATGACCCAGGTCCTCACCCACACCGACATGACCGCCGACTTCGTCCGCGACGCGGTGATCGTCGCCGCCTGCGCCCTGCTCGTCCTCGCCCTCGGCGCGGCCACCCTCCGGCGCCGCACCCCCTGACCGCGGAGCGACCACGGAGCGGACACCCCCTCGTCACGGCGCCCCCGGGTGCAAGGATGAGGACGTACGTCCTGAAGGTTCGTTCGGCGAGGTGAATCGGGCATGACCCAGACAGTCGCAGTCCTCGGTACCGGCAAGATCGGCGAGGCGCTGCTCAGCGGGATGATCCGGGGCGGCTGGCCCGCCTCCAAACTCCTCGTCACCGCCCGCCGTCCCGAGCGCGCCGAGGAGCTCCGCTCCCGATACGGCGTCGAGGCCGTCAGCAACGCGGAGGCCGCCAAGCGCGCGGACACCCTCATCCTCACGGTCAAGCCGCAGGACATGGGCAAGCTCCTGGAGGAGCTCGCCCCGCACGTGCCCGCCGACCGCCTGGTCATCAGCGGCGCCGCCGGCATCCCCACCTCCTTCTTCGAGGAGCGGCTCGCCCACGGCACCCCCGTCGTCCGCGTCATGACGAACACCCCCGCCCTCGTCGACGAGGCCATGTCCGTCATCTCGGCCGGCAGCCACGCCACCGCGGGGCACCTCGCCCACACCGAGGAGATCTTCGGCGGCGTCGGCAAGACCCTGCGCGTGCCCGAGTCCCAGCAGGACGCGGCCACCGCCCTCTCGGGCTCCGGACCCGCCTACTTCTACTTCCTCGTCGAGGCGATGACCGACGCCGGCATCCTCCTCGGCCTGCCCCGCGCCCAGGCCCACGACCTGATCGTGCAGGCTGCGATCGGCGCCGCGGTGATGCTCCGCGACAGCGGTGAACACCCGGTCAAACTCCGCGAGGCCGTCACCTCCCCGGCCGGCACCACCATCAACGCGATCGTCGAACTCGAACGCCACGGCGTACGGGCCGCCCTGATCGCAGCCCTCGAAGCGGCCCGTGACCGCAGCCGCGAACTCGCCTCCGGCAACAGCTGACCCGGCCACGGCCATAGCCACGGCCGCGGCCCGAACGCAGGTGCGGGACGTGGCCGGGCCGGGCCGCGGGCCGGTCACGCTTCAGGGCGCCAGCAGCCCGATCGCCCGATAGGCCCGGTCCACATACGGCCGCGCCAGTGCCCGCGCCCGCCCGGCCCCCTCCCGCAGCACCTTCTCCACCGCCGCCGGATCGGCCGCCAGCTCGGCATGCCGCTCCCGCACCGGCCGCAGCACCTCCACCACCGCGTCGGCGACGTCCCGCTTGAGGGCCCCGTACCCGCCGTACCCGTCCGCGAGTACGGCCGGCTCCCCGCCGGTGCAGGCCGCCAGCACGTCCAGCAGGTTCGCCACCCCCGGTCGCGCCTCCCGGTCGTAGACGACCCCGCCGTCCCCGCTGTCGGTCACGGCACGCATGACCTTCTTCCGGATCACCTCCGGCTCGTCCAGCATGAACACCACCCCGGGCCCCGCCCCGCCGGACTTCCCCATCTTCGACGTCGGGTCCTGGAGGTCCATGACCCGCGCCGCCACCTTCGGCAGCGTCACCTTGGGCACCGTGAACGTGTGCCCGTACCGCTGGTTGAACCGCACCGCCAGATCCCGGGCCAGCTCCACGTGCTGCCGCTGGTCCTCACCCACGGGGACCTCCTCCGTCCCGTACGCCAGGATGTCGGCGGCCATGAGCACCGGATACGTCAGCAGCGACAGCCGCACGCTCTCCCCGGTCCTCTGTGCCCGGGCCGACTTCTCCTTGTACTGGACCATCCGCCGCAGTTCCCCGTCGGCGGCGGTGCACTCCAGTACGTACGACAGCCGGGTGTGCTCGTCGACGTGGCTCTGCATGAACAGGGTGCACTTCTCCGGGTCCAGCCCGGAAGCGAGGAACAGGGTGGCGACTTGCCTGCTCAGCCGGCGCACTCGGGCCGGATCGTGCTCGACGGTCAGTGCGTGCAGGTCGACGACGCAGAACAGCGCCTCGTCCGGCTCCTGGTCGGCGGCGACCCACTGCCGGATGGCCCCCAGGTAGTTCCCCAGGGTCAGGTGCCCGGTCGGCTTGATGCCGCTGAAGATCCTCGTCGTCATGTCATGTCTCTCTGTTCGTGGCTGGTGTGGGGACCGCCGCGGCGGGCGACCGAGCCACTCCCGGGAGGGAGAAACAGAAACGGCCGCCGTAGCGGCGGCCGTGAGCGCATGCGTGCTCGCGTGGAAGGTCGGCCGCCGTCAGGCGGCCCACCAGCAAAGGCTGAGCGTGAGCGCATGCGTAGTCATGGGCCACAGGCTAGCTCTTCCGGTGACCCCTGTCCTGGAGTTGACACACGAGTGCGGGATCCGTAAGGTTCTTCGAGTTGTCCGACGTGAGCGCCGACTCCGGTCGGTCCCCGGACAGCCATCCCGCACCTACACATTCGAACGAACGACTTACTCTGTCGGCTCGTTTTCATGCGTATTTGCGAATGAGGAATCCGTGTCCGAGGACGCAGCCGCCGATTAGGTTCGGGGGCGAGGAATCCGCTACTGTCTCACTCGCCGCAAGGGCCAACAACCCAAGCGGCGGAACCCGCTGACTGGGAGTCAGGCCCGAAAGGATCTGATAGAGTCGGAATCGCCGGAAAGGGAAACGCGAAAGCGAGGACCTGGAAAGCGAAACCCGCTTCGACCGGGAATCGGACACGAAAGAGTCTGATAGAGTCGGAAACGCAAGAAAGAAGAA